>NZ_NQLA01000060.1 GCF_002252705.1 Vulcanococcus limneticus LL | reverse complement strand
GGGCCTCGATGTCGCGCCAGGGGCCCTGCACGGCCGCATCGCCGAACAGCTCGCCGCGCACCACGTCGGTGGAGAGCACCACGGCACCGGTGAGGCCGGCGAGAACGCCGGCGAGGGTGGTCTTGCCGCTGGCGGGCGGGCCGATCAGCAGGTGGCAGCGCAGGGGAGCGGGCCGGTCGCCGGGCAGGAGATCAGGCATCTGCGCAGCCTGGCCGCTGCGGCCACCTCTTGCAAGCCTCTCCTGCGAAGAAGCACATACTCCTGCAGCTGGGGCCTGGGTTCCACCCGAGCCCGTTGCTCTTTCGCAGGAGGATCAGGCTTTAACAGCCTCAGGGGCCAGAAGCTTCCAGCAGCGCCCCAGAGATCCCCTTGGTCCTCTCGATTGAAGCCGTGCCTCGGCCGGCGCACCGCTACCGCCTGCCAACCCTGCTGCAGGACATCCGCCTGCTGGATCTGCTGGAGCTCAGCGGCACCACCCTGGAGGTGAGCCGGCTGGTGCAGCTCAGCCAGCCCACCGTGAGCCGACGCACCCGTCTGCTGGCCCATGACTTCGCCCTCGAGGTGAACCGCCGCCGGCTGGTGGGCTGTCGCTACGGCAGCAACCCGGCGATGCAGCTGCTGCGCCTGGGCTGTCGTGCCCATCGGCTGATGGCAGGCGTGGCACGGCTGGGGGCCGATGTGATCCTGCAGCCGCTGCTGGCGGGCTGTGGCTGGCTGCTGCCGGCTCCGCCGCGGTTCCGGCCAGTGGAGAGCTGGCTGGAGCTGGTGCGCCAGGGGGTGCTCGATGGGGCGCTGATCTCCGGGCTGGAGTTTCAGGGCGGGGGGCCGCCCACCGGCCATGGGCTGGAGCTCCTGTCCCTGGGAGAGCTGCCCATGGGCCTGGCCACTGCTCCAGGCACTGTGATCGGCCTCGGCTCCACACCTCCCACGGTGCTGGTGCCCAACCGCGCGGTGGCGCAGGGTCTGCAGCGGGGCTTGGCGGCGTGCGGCCTTCCCTTGAAGACCGCCGGCAACACCTGCCAGACGCCGGCCCAATGGCTGGATCGTCTGGCCCGCTCCTCCCTGGCCATGCCCCTGCCTGTGTTGGAGCCGGCGCACTGGTGGCAGCCCCTGCAACGGCAGCCCCTGCCGCAGCCGCTGTACCTGCCGCTGTGGCTGGTGCTTCCTACCGGCTGGCAGCAGCAGACGGTGCTGGCCCACACGGCCGAGCAGTTGCAGGCTCATCCGGCGCTGCGCGAGGAGGAGCGAGCATGAGCCACCTGGATCCTGCGATAGGGAAAACAGCCACGCAGGGCGTGCGGCTGGGCGCGAAAGCATGCGCCAGGTGCATAGCGGTGCGGATTCAAGTCCAGTGCCTGGGATGGCGGGTTCCCAGGACGGCCCACAAGCACCAAACTGCGCTGAGACGCCCCCACCAACTCTCAATGCCGACCTGGCCGCCCCAGCTTCCGGAGGCTGCCCTCTGATGGACGTCTTTTCTTTCCGCGACCGGGTCGTCGAGGACTACGGGCAGTTCAGCCGCAGCTTCACGCAGATCAAGGCACCTGATCTGCGGGACTTTGTTGACGGCCGCTACGGGGCGGGTGAGTACTGGCCCTCACCGCTGATCCAGCTCAACCCCAGCTTCGTGGGGGGAGGCAGCATCGGGACCTTGGTGGAGGAGGGCCTGCTGCACCCGGAATGCAGCCGCATCTTCCGCTGGGGCAAGGACAGGGGCGAGGGCTTGGAGCTGCTCCTGCATCGCCATCAACGGGAAGCGATCGAGCTCGCCCGCGCCGGCGCCAGCCTGGTGGTGATCTCCGGCACAGGCTCCGGCAAGTCGCTGGGTTACATGATCCCGATCATCAATCGGGTGCTGGAAGAGCGTCAGCGCGGCGACCAGAGCAAGCGGATCAGGGCGATCGTCATCTACCCGATGAATGCGCTCTGCAACAGCCAGATGGAGGAGCTGCAAAAATATCTCGGCTGGGGTTATCCCAATGGACCCCGTGTCACCTTTGCGCGCTACACGGGCCAGGAAAGCGAGGAAGAGCGGGAAAAGATCAAGAACGATCCTCCCGACATCCTGCTCACGAACTACGTGATGCTGGAGTACATCCTCACCAGGCAGGATCCGCTGGATCAGAAGGTGATCAGCGATGCCCAGGGCCTGGAGTTCCTGGTGCTGGATGAACTGCACACCTACAGGGGGCGCCAGGGTGCTGATGTGGCCCTGTTGGTGCGCCGGGTGCGGCAGCGCCTGAATGCCGATCTGGTCTGCATCGGCACCTCCGCCACCATGGCCTCGGAAGGCACCGCAGCCGAGCGAAATGGCACCGTGGCCCAGGTGGCGAGCAAGTTGTTCGGCACCAGCATCCCGGTGGAGAACGTCGTCACCGAGACGCTGGAGCGCCTCACCGTTGGCGATCTACCCGATGCCACTGAACTGAAGTCGGCTCTCGATGCGGACTACTCACCGGGAACCACCGCTGCGTGGAAAGCGGATGATCTGCGCCACCACCCCCTGGCCCGTTGGGTGGAATTGCGGCTTGGCCTGGAACGGGAGGACGGCCGTGCGGATGGGAAGTGGGTGCGCTGCCGGCCCCGCACCCTGCAGGATGCGGCCCTGGAGCTCGCCACCGCCAGTGGGCGTCTGGCTGCGGATGCAGACCCCGCTTCAGAAGCCGGGCAGCACGTACGCAAGGCGGTGCTCACCATTCTGCGCCAGT
Source organism: Vulcanococcus limneticus LL (assembly GCF_002252705.1). Lineage (GTDB taxonomy): Bacteria > Cyanobacteriota > Cyanobacteriia > PCC-6307 > Cyanobiaceae > Vulcanococcus > Vulcanococcus limneticus. The sequence continues at coordinate 12,580 of NZ_NQLA01000060.1, read as the reverse complement.
TTCTACTGGCGGCCTATCAGGTGGAGGTGGGGCCGAACCGCCGCTTCTTTGCCTTCCGCCTGCACCAGTTCGTCTCGGCTGGCGGTGATGTGCACTCCAGCCTGGAGGCACCGGGGCGGCGCTACCTGACCCTCAAGGGTCAGAAGTACCAGCCCAATGCCGGCCGCCAGGCCCTGCTCTATCCGGTGGTCTTCTGCCGCAGTTGCGGCCAGGAGTTCCACCCTGTCTGGGCGCATCTGAACAACCGCAGACCGGAGCGCTTCGAGCCGCGCGAGTTCTCCGATGAATCGAGCCTGCGCGAGCGGGATGTGGTCAACGGCTACCTGATGCCCGATGCAGAGGGTGTGTACGTGGTGGAGGATCTGGAGAAGGCCAGGTTCCCCGATGGCTGGCTGGAGGCCGACAAGAATGGCGAGCTTGTGCTCAAGCGCACCTACAGGGAGTTCGCTCCGGTGCCGTGCCGTATCAAAGCGGATGGAGGCACGAGCAGTGACGGAACCCCAGCCTGGTTCCTCAAAGGCAGTTTCCGCTTCTGCCCCAGCTGCGGGGTGGAACACAACGTGCGCGGCAGTGAGTTCCGCAAGCTCTGCGGCCTGAATTCCGAGGGCCGCAGCTCCGCTACCACCACCTTGAGCCTGGCGGTGCTGCGCCAGCTGCTCAGCTTCCCGGAGCAGGAGATCCCGGACAATGCCCGCAAGCTGCTGGCCTTCAGCGACAACCGCCAGGACGCCTCGCTGCAGGCGGGCCACTTCAACGACTTTGTGCGGGTACTGCAGCTGCGCGCCGGACTGGTGGCGGCGCTGCGGGCCAGGCCGGATCAGGAGCTGAGCCTGGAGACCCTGGCGCTCGACACCGAGAAGGCACTGCGCCTGTCGGCTGATGACTTCATCGCGACCAAGGGCGTCAAACCCAACGTGGAGCAGGAGCGCCGCAAGGCATTGCGGGGGGTGCTGGAGTACCGGCTGCTGGTGGATCTGCGCAAGGGCTGGCGACTCACCAACCCCAACCTTGAGCAGTTGCGGCTGCTGGAGATCGACTACGCCGAACTGGTGAACTGCGCCGAGGACCAGGCCGATTGGCAGCAGCGCCATCCGCTGCTGGCCCAGGCGAGCAGTGAGGAGCGCTTCCTGATCCTGCACCGGCTGCTGGAGGAACTGCGCGAGCGGTTGGCAATCGATTGCGATGCCCTGGGACTGGAGGAGTTCGAGCGTCGCCGCAAGGCCTGTTTCGACCTGGAGGAGGTCTGGGGCATCCGGGCGGAAGAGCAGCCCGAGCTGGCCCGCACCGTACTGATGAACCCGGTCACGGCCGAGCAGCGCCTGCAGCGCCTGGAGGGTCTGTCGCTACGCGGGGCCTTTGGGCGCTGGCTCAAGGCACGAGAACGCTGGCTGTCGGTGGAGGAGTTGCACCGCGGCCTGAAGTGGAAGGACGACCTTTATCAGGAGATCACCGGTCATCTGCTGGCGATGCTCACGGCCTGGGGGCTGGTCAAGCCCAAGGAGGTGAAGGTCGGCAAGCGCAGGAGCGAGGTGCTGCAGGGCTGGCGCTTGAACAGCTCAGCCCTGCGTTGGAACCTTGTGGATCCTGATGCTCCAGCGCAGGACGCCTACGACGAGCGGTTGCGCCAGCAACTGGAATCCAGCGGCCGCCGCGGACCCGTGAATGCCTACTTCCGCAACCTGTATGAGGATCTTGCTTCGCTGATCGCCAACCCCGGCCAGGCGGAAGGCAGACCGTTCGTGCAGACCCTGGAAGCCCGCGAACACACGGCCCAGGTGGATGCCGGGGTTCGGGAACAGCGGGAGAAGCAGTTCCGAGATGCCCGCCTGCGGCTGCTCTACTGCTCCCCCACCATGGAACTGGGCGTGGACATCGCTTCGCTCAACACGGTGTACCTGCGCAATGTGCCGCCGACGCCGGCGAACTACGCGCAGCGGAGTGGTCGGGCAGGGCGGAGCGGGCAGCCGGCCTTGGTGCTCAGCTACTGCGGTGCCACGTCGCCGCACGATCAATACTTCTTCTCCGACCCCACCCGGATGGTGGCCGGCGCAGTGAGCGCGCCCACGCTGGAGCTGGCCAATGAGGAACTGCTGAAAGCGCATTTCCGGGCCCTGTGGCTGGCGGCCACGCGCCAGCGATTGCCCGGCAAGGTGAAGGAACTGGTGGACCTGGCCGCAGGCGGGCGGCCGCTGGTGGCGGATCTGCGCGAATCCCTGGCCAGCGATGACGCCTGCCGCAGTGCCCAGGCCGATGGCCAGGCGATCGTCGATGACCTGATCGAGAACCACTGGTTGGGCAGCTCGCCGCCGCCCTGGCTCACCGGCAGCTGGCTGGATGCCCTGATTCGTGGCGCGGCGCTCGATTTCGATGCGGCGCTGCGGCGTTGGCGTGATCTGCTGGAGGCGGTCGACAGCCAGTTCGCCCAGGCCCAGAAGGATCTGGCCAACCACGCCCTGTCGGAGCGGGAACGGCAGGCGGCGGATCAACGCCAACGGGCGGCACGGCTGCAGCAGCAGTTGTTGCTGGCCGACAAGCCAGGCAGCGGCAACAACAACAACGACTTCAGCACCTACCGCTATCTGGCCAGCCAGGGCTTCATGCCGGGCTACAACTTCCCGCGGCTGCCGCTGATGGCCTACATCCCAGGCAGCCGTGAGCAGGTGGGAGGCGGCACCTTCATCACCCGGCCGCGTTTTGTGGGCATCAGCGAGTTCGGGCCCCATTCGCTGATCTATCACGAGGGCAACACCTACAAGGTGCGGGGCGCCATCCTCGGTCTGCAGGACAACGCCGTGGCAGCGGGCAGCGTGACCCTGGCCACCCAGGACGCCCTGCTCTGCGGCGCCTGCGGCCACGCGCATCTGGGCTCTGCGATCGAGCTCGAGCTGTGCCGGCACTGCGGCGCGCCGTTGAAGGAGCAACCGGAGGGCAAGGCCGTGCGGGTGCCACGGCTGTATCAGATCGAGCAGGTGAACACCCGGCGAGCGGAGCGGATCACCTCCGACGACGAGGAGCGCCAACGGCTGGGCTACGAACTGCTCACCACCTATGAATTCCCGCAGGAGAACGGCGTGGTGAAGGTGGCGCGGGCGCAGGTGAGCAGCGGCGGCCAACCGCTGCTGGAGCTGAGCTATGCACCGGCCACCACGATCAGCCGCATCAACCTCGGCTGGCGGCGGCGCGAGAACCGCAGCGACATGGGCTTCCCCATCCACCCGATCAGCGGGCGTTGGGGCGGCGAGAAACAACTGGAAGCTGGCAACGCCACCGCCGGCGAGGGAGAGGACGATGCGGCCGAAGTGGGTTACGTGAAGATCACGCCCTACGTGCAGGACCGTAAGAACGCCCTGCTGTTGCAGTTCCCCAATCAGCCATCCAGCGGCAACTGGACGGCGCTGCAGCTACTCAGCCTGAAGAACGCCCTGAAGCGCGGGATCGAGGTGGCCTTCCAGCTCGATGGCAGCGAGATCGCCGCTGAGCTGATGCCAAACGACGAGGAGGCCAGCGCCCTGTTGCTCTATGAGAGCGCCGAGGGTGGGGCCGGGGTGCTGAGCCGCCTGGTGGAGAGCCCCGCAGCGCTGCGGCAGCTGGGCCGCACCGCCCTGGAGGTATGCCATTGGCGGCTGAACGATCCGTTGCCGGTGATCGAGGCCGCCCTGGAGGATGCCGACCCGGAGTGTGAGGCTGGCTGCTACCGCTGCCTGCTCGGCTATCACAACCAGCGGGAGCACGACCGGATCGACCGCCGCATCCCTGAGCTCAAGCAGTTCCTGCTGGATCTTGCCCGCGGTGAGCTGGTGGGCCAGGGCGGTGCCGACAGCCGCAGCGAACGCCTGGAACGGCTGCGTGGCTTCTGCCAGAGCGGCCTGGAGCGCCTCTGGCTGGAGACAGCCTTCCGGCTGGGACATCACCTGCCCGATGACGCCCAGAAGGAGGTGAGCGGTCACTTCGTGACGCCTGATTTCACCTACCGCGAGGCCGGGGCGTTGGTGTTCATCGATGGCCCCCACCACCAGAAACCCCTGCAGCAGCGGCTGGACCAACAGAAGCGCCGGGACCTCAAGGACGCCGGCATCCGCGTGGTGGTCTTTGACCAGCACAGCGATGAATGGCCGGCGGTGTTCCGCGAGCACGCCTGGCTGTTCGGGGAAGGGAAGGGTGGTGCCAGCAGTCCGCCTCCGCAGCCGCCACAGCCGTCAGGAGGCCCCGCCACCGGCCCCGAACCCCAAGGACCGGATCTGGGTGAAGCCCTTGATGCAGTGTTCGCGCAGCACCAGCAGCTGTTCGGCAAGGAGACCCAGCCATGACCAGCACCCTCAGCCAGCCCCCAGCGCTGCCCGACATCCCCAGCCCCGGCTCGATCGTGAAGGTGCGGGGACGGGAGTGGGTGACGCTGCCCCAGAGCCGCGTGGAAAAGCAGGACCAGGTGCTGCGGCTGCGGCCCCTGGGCGGCGGTGATCAGACGATCGCCACCCTGTTCTGGCCGCTGGAGGGTGAGCAGGTGCAGCCGGCGAGCTTTGCCCTGCCGGATCCGGCCCTGAGTGGTTCCCAGAGCTCGGCGCTGCTGCTGCGCGATGCGCTGCTGCTCAAGCTACGCGCCGGTGCGGGACCGTTCCGCTGCCTCGGCAACGTGGCGCTGGAGCCTCGGCCTTACCAGCTGGTGCCGCTGCTGATGGCGCTCAAGCAGGAGGTGAGTCGGGTGCTGATCGCCGACGAGGTGGGCCTCGGCAAGACGGTGGAGGCGCTGCTGATCGCCCGCGAACTGCTGGATCGGGGCGAGATCCGCAAGGTCACGGTGATCTGCCCGCCGCACCTGTGTGAGAAGTGGAAGAGCGACATGATCCGCCAGTTCAACCTGGCGGCCGAGGTGGTGCGGCCCGGCACCGCCCAGAAGCTGGAGCGGGGACTGCCGGCCGGCAAGTCGATCTTTGACGTGGTTCCGTTCACGGTGGTGAGCCTGGATTGGATCAAGAGCGACCGCAACCGCGAGGGCTTCCTGCGCAGCTGCGGCGAGTTCGTGATCGTCGATGAGGCCCACACCTGCGCTGCGCGCAAGGGTGGCGGGCGTCAGCAGCGCTATGAGCTGCTTCGGGGCCTGGCCGCTGATCCCCAGCGCCACCTGGTGCTGCTCACCGCCACACCGCACAGCGGCGACAAGGAGGCGTTCGACAACCTGCTCGGGCTGCTCGATCCGAAATTCGAGGGCCTCAGCGAAATGCCCGAGGGCCAGCGCCGCAAGGACCTGCGCGATGAACTGGGCAACTATTTCGTGCAGCGCCGCCGGCTCGATCTCAAAGAGGAATGGGGCACCGAGGGTGCCGACTTCCCCGATCGTGAAACCCGCGAGGCCACCTACACCCTCAGTGGCGACTGGGGGCGTCTGTTCGATGACGTGCTGGCCTATGCCCGTGAACTCGTGGAGCGGAGCGTTGGCGAGAGCAAGCTGCGCCAGCGGATGAGCTGGTGGGCCGCTCTGGCGTTGCTGCGCTGTGTGAGCAGCAGCCCCGCTGCCGCCTCGGCCTCCCTGCGCACCAAGCTGTTCAATCTCCAGAGCGGCGCTGATCCAGCCGCAGCCCCCAGCGATGACGAGCTGGCCGATGACCTCGAAGCCATGGCCACGCTCGCCGTGCTCGACGGTGCGGAAGAGGAGTTCAGCGCAGAAGAAGCCGCCCCTGGGGCCGATCTGGCGGACTCGGCTGATGCCGGGCTGTTGAAGGATTTGATCGGGCGCTCCGATCGCCTGCGCGGCAAGGCCCACGATCCCAAGCTCAAGCAGCTGCTCAAAGAGCTCAAGGCTCTGCTGGCGGAGGGCTTCCGGCCGGTGATCTTCTGCCGTTTCCGGCCCACCGCCCACTACCTGGCGGAGCAACTGGAGGAGGAACTGCCGAAGCGAGCCCATGTGGTGATGGCCGTCACCGGTGATCTGCCACCCGAGGAGCGGGTTGAGCGCATCCGCGAGCTGCAGAACGAACTGGCCAACGGCAAGGTGCCGGTGCTGGTGGCCACCGACTGCCTATCAGAAGGCATCGACCTGCAGCACATCTTCGATGCGGTGATCCACTACGACCTGTGCTGGAACCCCACCCGCCACGAACAACGCGAAGGGCGGGTGGATCGTTTTGGCCAGGCCCGCAGTGCCGTACGGGCGCTGATGCTGCACGGCGGCGACTCCAACCCGGTGGATGAGCGGGTGCGGACGGTGATCCTGGAAAAGGAGAAAACGATCCGCAAGGAGCTGGGGGTGAGTGTGCCGATCCCCGGCAACGCCAACACCATCACCCAGGCGGTTCTGGGCGGAATCTTCGGGAAGGCCGCCAAGGCGATTCAGGGGTTCCTCAACCTCGGCCTGCCTGGCTTCGGGGGTTCCGGATCGGACCTGGATGCCGTGATCGACGCCGAATGGCAGAGCGCCAAGGAGAACGCCAAAGCCACCCGCACGATCTTTGCCCAGCGCAGCCTCAAACCGGAGGAAGCCCTGCGCGAATGGAACCGCACGCGCGAATCCCTCGGCAGCGCAGATGCGGTGGAGCGCCTGGTGCTCAACGCCTGCCGGCGCCTCAACCTGCCGATCGGCCCCCTGCCATCGGGCGGCGGTTGGGAGCTCGATCTCACCCGCCTGGAGGACAACCGCCAGGCCCTGAACGAGCGCCTGCGCAACCACGACCTCGGCGGCAAGCTGCGACTCAGTTTCCGCTCACCAGCTCGTGACGGCAGCCAACTGCTCAGCCGCTCCCATCCATTGGTGGTGGAGCTGGCGGATTTCGTGGCCGAACGCGCCCTCAGCGGCCTGGAGCCGGACCTGGCGGCTCGGGCCTCCGTGATCCGCACCAAGGCGGTGGCCAAACGCACCCAGGTGCTGGTGCTGCGGCTGCGGCACCAGCTGCACCAGTCGCGCTGGACAGGCAGTCAATACGAGGCCCTGCCCGATCTGCTGGTGGAGGAATGCCTCACCGCCAGGGTGAACGGTGATGGACTGGAACCACTGGAGGGTGCCGCAGCGCTGGAGCTGCTGGAAGCACCCGCCAGCGGCAACATTGATCCGGGACAGCGCCAGCAATGGCTGCAGGAGGCGGTGGCGGAGATCGATGCCCTGCAGCCCGCGCTGGCGGCCTTGGCCGAGCGGCGTGCCGATCTGGCGGAAGAAGACCACCGGCGGGTGCGGGAGGCCTCGCTGCGGACCGGCGAATCACTCCGCATGCGCTTCCGCTGTGAGCCGAGCCTGCCGGTGGATGTGATCGGCGTGTTTGTTCTCCTCCCTGCCCCCACCCTTTGAGCCATGGCCCGCACCACCGCCACCGTCAGCTTCCAGGCGATCGAGCTCAAGGGCAGCCTGCTGCCGGGGTCGCTGCTTGAGCAGGTGGCCCGCCTGCAGGCCCCGTTGCAGAAGGAGGCCGACTACGGACTGCCCAAAGGTGAACGGCTGCGGGAACGAATCGACGCGGCCTGGGTGCGGCTGAAAGAGATCTGGGAGGAATACAAGGATCTACGGGAGCGGGCGGCACAAGGCGTCACCGGCCTGCATACCTCCGTGCGAATCCTTCACGAGGTGCTGGGCTGGCCGGATCTGCAGCCCTGCAGCGGCTGGCAACACGGCGACGCCCACTTCCCGATCACCCACCGGGCGTTTGAGGGTGCTGTGCCCCTGATCGTGCGGGGCATCGCGGCTGATCAGCTCGATAAGGGCAGCAGCCAGTTCGGTCAGGAAGGGCGCCGCCGCTCTCCGCACAGCTGCCTGCAGGAATGCCTCAATGCCGATGACAACGCCAACTGGGGGCTGCTGCTCACGGGCGATCGGCTGCGGCTGCTGCACGACAACCCGTCGCTGGTGAAGCCCGCCTACCTGGCGGTGGATCTGGAGCTGCTGGTGGAGGGCGAGCTGTTCGATGAGTTCGCGGTGCTCTGGCTGCTGCTGCACGCCAGCCGCTTCCGCCATCCGCAGACGGGGAGCTGCGTGCTCGATACCTGGAAGGAGCAGGCGCAGGAGGCGGGCGAACGGGTGCTGGGGCAGCTGCGCAACGGCGTGCAGCAGGCCCTCGAAGCCCTGGGCAATGGCCTGCTCCAGCATCCCGACAACGACGCGCTGCGCCACCAGCTGGCCAGTGGAGCCCTGAGCGGCCAGGAGCTGCATCGCCAGCTGCTGCGGCTGGTGTATCGCTTCCTGTTTCTGTTCACCGCGGAAGACCGCGATCTGCTGTTCCCCAGAACCCTGGGCCAGGAGGATCCGCGCCGCCGCATCTACCGCGAGGGCTACAGCGTCGGCCGGCTGCGGGAGCTGGCGATTCGCCGCAGCGCCTCGGAGGGGCCTTATGGCGATCTGTGGCAGACCCAGAAGCTGGTGTTCCTGCAGTTGCGCCAGAGCAGCTCACCGCTGGGATTGCCCGGTCTGGGGGGCCTGTTCGCCGAGCCGCTATGCAGGTCGCTGGAGCCATGCGAACTGGCCAACCGCTTTCTGCTGCGGGCGATCCGGGCGATCGGCTGGTTCCAGGCCGGAGACACGCTCACCCGCGTCAACTACCGCGACCTCAACACCGAGGAGCTGGGCAGTGTGTATGAGGGGCTGCTGGAGCTCCATCCCCAGCTGGAACGCGCTGGGGGCAGCTGGCAGCTGAGCTACGGGGGCGGAGCCGGCAGCGACCGCAAGACCACCGGCAGTTACTACACGCCGGATCAGCTGGTGCAGCTGCTGATCGTGTCGGCCCTGCTTCCGGTGATTGCTGATCGTCTGGAAACAGCCCGTCGCCTCAGCAAGGCCACCACGCAGCAGGAACAGCAACAAGAACTGGAAGCGGCGCTGCTGGCGATCCGGGTGCTCGATCCGGCCTGCGGCAGCGGCCACTTCCTGCTGGCGGCCGCACGGCGCCTGGCCCTGGAGCTGGCCCGCATCCGCGCCGGCGACGAAGAGCCCAGCGAGGAGCTGCGCCAGGAATGCCTGCGCGAGGTGGTAGCCCACTGCATCTACGGGGTCGACAAGAACCCGATGGCGGTGGAGCTGTGCAAGGTGGCGCTCTGGATCGAGGCGGTGGATCCCGGCAAGCCGCTCAGCTTCCTCGATGCACACATCCAGTGCGGCGACTCGCTGGTGGGCGTGTTCGACCCGAAGGTGCTGGAGCAGGGCATCCCCGATGAGGCCTACAAGCCACTCACCGGCGACGACAAACCCACCTGCACCAGCCTGAAGAAGGAAAACGCCAGCTTCCGCAAGGCAGGCCAGAAGGGGACCCTGCAAGGCACGCTCAATCTGCAGGGCAGCCCACCGATCAGCCGCAGCCAGCAACGGCTCCAGGAGATCGAGACGATGCCCGAAACCACCCTGGTGGAAGGCGCAGCCAAACAGGCTGCCTACGAAGCCTGGGAGCAGGAGCGTTCCAGTGATCCCCAGACTCTTGCCGCCGATCTCTACACCGCGGCTTTCTTCCTGCCAAAGATCAAAGACTGCCGTGCCAAGGTGCCTACCAGCGAGCATCTTCTGCTTTTGCAGAGCGGCCAGGAGATCCCCGGTGAACTGGAGCTGGCTGTGGAACAAGCCGCCAGAGACTTTCGTTTCTTCCATTGGCACCTTCGCTTTGGCGAGGTGATGGGAAGGGGTGGTTTCGACTGCGTGCTGGGGAATCCACCGTGGGACATGCTTCAGCTAGATCCCCAGGAGTTCTTTGCATTACGACTGAGTTCAATATCAACCGCTAAACATATGGCGGCGAGAAACAGGATGATCGCAGCACTTGAAGACGAAAACCCAGAGTTATTCACTGAGTACATGCTGCAGCGTCGCGGGGTGGACGGCACCCAACGCTTCGTTCACGACTCTGGCCGCTTCCCCTTAGCAAGCTTTGGAAGGATTAACCTGGCCCCTCTTTTCTCAGAGCTTTCTCTAAAGCTAATCCATGATTGCGGCAGGGCCGGGCTCATTGTCCCGACCGGCATAGTCACAGACTCATTTACCCAATACTTTTGCAGGCATATCCTTGAATCGCAAAAACTTGTTAGCCTATACGACTTTCGCACGGGACCAGGCCTGTTCGCGGACATTGGCCATCAAAGATTCAAGTTCTCATTGATTACTTTAGGATCTGCAGAGTCAGCAGACTTTACCTTTTTCTCTCTTCGTGCATCTGACATAGTCGACTCTCGTCGTCATTTTACACTTACGAAAAGCGATTTTGAGCTCCTCAACCCTAATACACGCACTTGCCCTGTATTCAGAAGCCAGATGGATGCCGAGCTCACAAAGAAGATATTCAGGAACAGCTCGGTCTTGCTGGACGATGACAAAGGCAATCAAGGGAATCCATGGCAGATTAGGTTCAATCTCATGTTCATGATGAATACAGATAGTCATTTATTTCTTGACGAGCCCCTGGCGGACGCCCTTCCCCTCTACGAAGCAAAGATGATTCATCACTTTGATCATAGGTGGGCTGAATATGATTTGGAAGGGTCGGTCAACGGGCTAAGCGATGCAACGAAATGCGACTTTTCCTATGAACCTAGACCGCGCTACTGGGTTGAGAGAGCCGAGGTAGATAGGCGCCTTGCTGCCCAGAACTGGAAGCACAAATGGCTGATTGGCTGGAGAGACATTTGCAGGAATACAGATTATCGGACTCTGATCGCTGGAGTCATTCCCATAAGCGCTGTTGGGGATAAGTTTCAGCTTTTACTGATTGGCTTAAAGCCAAGTCTTGCAGCAGCGCTTTTGGGCTGTATATCCTCCATCCCTTGTGACTACATCGCTCGCCAAAAAGTTGGCGGAACTTCATTGAAGCAGTTTAGCCTAAAGCAGATAGCCATGGTTCCGCCATCATCATTTGGTGATGCATCTCTTGAATTCATTTTAAGTAGAGTTATTGAACTTACATACACAAGCAATGCTCTAAAAAGCTGGGCCGAAGACCTCGGCTACGACGGCCCACCCTTCCGCTTCGATCCCGAACGCCGCGCTCTGCTGCGGGCCGAACTCGACGCCTTCTACGCCCACCTCTACGGCCTCAGCCGCGATGAGCTGCGCTACATCCTCGATCCCGCCGATGTGATGGGCCCCGATTACCCCAGCGAAACCTTCCGCGTGCTCAAGAACAACGAATTCCGCCAGTTCGGCGAGTACCGTACCCAGCGGCTGGTGCTGGAGGCGTGGGATCGGTTGTTTGGTTAATCGGTCTTCACACGCCTTGGCGCCCCTATGCCATCCTCCAGTGTCGAGTACTGCTACTTCTGCGGAGCTCCCGCAACGAGCAGAGAGCATGTACCACCCAAGTGCATCTTCCCAGAGAAGAAAGACTCGGGAGTCAAAGAAGACCTTAGGAAGAGTCTGCTGACAGTCCCATCGTGCCACGTTCACAACCTTTCGAAATCGACGGACGACGAATATCTTCTTGCTATTCTATCGATGAATTGTGACAATAACGAAATTGGTCGAACTCAAGCAACTACCAAGCTTGCGCGCGCACTTCTGAGGTCAGATGGTTTAAAGCTCGCGGCACTAAATAATCCGGTGAGGCGGCATATTTACGATCCATCTAGAAGGCTAATCTTGGAAACAGCAGCATTGACGGTTGACCCCGAACGCTTGAAGCGATGCTTTGACCACATTGGCCGAGGCCTGTATTGGCATCACTTTAATCAAAAACGTTTTACTGGACAAATAAGCGCTCATATTGAATTCCTGGTCAACCCGGGAAATGATCTTTTTGGCGAGTTTAATCATCCACAGCGGAGGCTGCGAGAGCTGGCAAGTCATGCCTTTTCAAGCATCCAGAAAATCGGAGCAAATCCCAGCGCCTTCTACTACCAGGTCAATCACAACGTGATAGAGCTGTATCCTGCGATGCGACTTGTGTTCTACGAGGGAAGTTGTATAACTCTTGTTTTTGGCTGACTGAACACAATGTCACGAGTTCATTCAAGTAATCGAGCGCGCCTGCGTGATTCCCTTCATTGACTGATGCTTGAAAGCCCTCAACCTGTTCCAGCTTCCGCCGCCCGCACCATTGCCTTGCAGATGCTTCAGGAGCGCGGGCGTGGTGCGGTATTGGTTGGGGTGGCCCGGGTCGATGCCGCTCTTGAGCACCTGCTTCAGGCCCTGATGGCCCCGGCACTCAACCGTGGTGATGGCCTTTTCCTGCCGGATCGGCCTTTGGGTTCTCTTGGCGCCAAGGTCGCCCTCGCTCGCCGTTTTGGCCTGATCGACGCCCCGGTGGAGCGGGCTCTCTCTGCCCTGCGCAAGCTGCGTAATGCCTTTGCCCATTCCGCTGAATCGGCGTCGCTGGCTGATCCTGCCCACAGCGCCCGTCTGGCCGAGATCTATGCCGAGGCCCGCACCAACCCCCTCTGGGCTCCCCTGGAGGCGGTGCTGGCTGCCCAGCCACCCTCGGCCCACGGCCCCCTGGAGCCAGCCCTGCGGGACTACATCCTGCTGATCACGATCCTGGTGGCCTTCCTGGAGGCCACCGCCCAGCAGCTCAGGCCCTATGAGCCGCCAGTAGCAATTGTCCGGCGACGATTAGATAGGCGGGACCGCGCAACTACATAGGCAGGTCTCAGGACGCGACAACAGGGCTCCAGTTCAGGTCTGGAGCCCCGCGAT
>NZ_NQLA01000059.1 GCF_002252705.1 Vulcanococcus limneticus LL | reverse complement strand
GCTGTGTGCCTGGTGCGTTTCATGGTCGAGTCCCCGGCCCAGTCTGGCCGGATGAGGACTCTCATTCACCCTGGACCGGTTTCCGGGGTCCACGTCAGAGGCGCTGGAGGTGCTGGCCAGCCTGGTGGTCGATCTGTCGCCTAAGCAGATGCGCGCCTAGGACCCGGAGGAGCACCTGATCTATCGTGCCCCGGTGTCCACCGGACTGCCCGCCAGTCCGACACCCACAGGCCGTTTTCAGGTGGCGGGCGCTATGCCGCAACCTCCCTCATCGGTAGCGGCTACCGCATCCCGAAGGTGCACGACGTCCTCTGCCTGGGCGGCGGTGGTCTCAAGCCGGATGCGATCTGCCTGCACCCGGCGCCCTGGCAGGAGCAGGCGAAACAGTGCTTCGGGGTGCGGTGCAGTCACGGTTGCGTGCGGCTGAGCAGCGCCACGGCCCGCTGGCTGTTCGAGCGCACGCCCGTGGGCACGCCGGTGGTCATTCAGGACTGGGCCTCAGTTGTGTTGAACTCGTCCGCGCGCAGGTGGCGGGAGCCGTCGCTCGGCTTGGCGTGGCCTGCTGACCGGTCTAGAACGTACCCAGCCACTGTTCCAGTTGCTCCATGAACACCAGCCGCCGGGGTCGCTGACCCGCTGCCGAGGATGATGCGCCCCAGGGTCCCGCTCCGGCCGCTGGCTCCCCTGCGCGCCCATCCGGTTGCCATCGTGGTGGCGGCGCTGGTTGGGCTGGGGGCATGGGTGTGGGTCGCTCCGTTGCAGTCCTGGGAGCTGGCGATGACCGGTCTGGCGCAGGAGTGGCGAGGTGCCCGCAGGCCGCGGACCCCGGTGTCGATCGTCGCGATTGACGATTACAGCCTGCAGCAGGGTGCCAACGCCGATCTCAGTGGCGATCGGCTTCTCCGGCAGCTGCAGAGCTGGCCTTGGCCGCGGGCGATCCAGGCCGTTCTGCTCGATCGGCTGCAGCAGGCCGGGGCCAGGGCCGTGGCGATCGACCTGCTGTTCGACGCCCCCAGCAGCCATGGAGCCCTCGATGACGGGCACTTCGCTGAGGCGCTGCGACGCCACCGGCCCCGCACGGTCCTTGCGGCGCAGGTGATGGAAAGCAAGGGGGATGTGGCCGGTCTGGCCCTCAGCCCTCCGATTACCCTGCTGCGAGAGGCGGCGGGGGAGCACGCGCAGGGCCTGCTCAACGGTCCCACCGAGCCGGATGGCTCGATCCGGCGCCGCCCGGGTGATCAGGCCTCAACCCTGCGGCGTGAACTGGCCGCGGTCCCCCAGGGGTTTGCCATCAGCCTCCTGCAGGCGGGCGACCTGGCGGATCGCAGCCGCCCTCCGGCCCTCGCTGGCCGCTGGTTGCCCCTGCTGGATCCCTATGGGCCTCCTCGCACGATCCCGACCCTCTCGGTCTGGAGCCTGCTGGAGCCGCGCTCCTTCCAGGCGCTGCGGGCTTCGGGTCGGCTGCGCGACCAGCTGGTGCTGATCGGTCCCACCGCGACGTTGTTCCAGGATCTGCACCGGGGGCCGTTCGCCGGAGCCGAAGGCATGCCCGGCGTGGAACTGCACGCCACCGAGCTGGCGAATCGGGCGGAGGGCCGGGCCCTGTGGCTGTGGCAGCCGCCCCGGGCGCTCTGGGCGCTGGGGCTGGCTCTGCTGTCCTTGCTGGTGATGCTGCTGGCGGAGCGCTGGGAGCGGCCGTTACAGCGGCTGGCGCTGGTGGGCGGCTCGGCTCTAGGGCTGGCCGTGCTGGCGGTGCTGTTGATCGGCGGGCTGGGCCTGGCGCCCCAGCTGTTCGGTGCGGCCGGGGTGCTGCTGCTGTGCGCGGTCGTCAGTAGCGCCGACGCGACGCTGCGGCTGCAGTGGCAACGCTTCCGGCTGCGCTCGGCGCTGGAGCGCTACCTCTCCCCCTCGGTGGCGGCTGAAATCGCGTCTCAGCCCCGTGAGGCGGATGGGTTGCTCGGGGGGCGCAGCGTCGATGTGGTGGTGATGTTCACCGACATCCGCGGCTTCACCGCCCGCACCCGCCGCATGAGCGAGGCGGGCCGGGCGAAGGATCTGGTGCAGCAGCTGAATGCCTATTTCAGCGAGGTGGTGGCCGCCGTCCATGGCGAGGGCGGCACCGTCGACAAGTTCATCGGCGATGCCGCCCTGGCAGTGTTCGGTGCCCCCCTCAACCGGGGAGCACGCCAGGAGGCGGCGGCGGCCTTGCGCGCCGCGCGCGATCTGCAGCGGCGTCTGCGTGCGCTCAACGAGGGCTGGCGGGCCGAAGGCGTGGAGCCCTGGGAGCAGGTGATCGTGCTCAACTTCGGTGCTGTGATCAGCGGCAATGTGGGATCCAGCACTCGCATGGATTACACGGTGATCGGCGATGCTGTCAACGCCACCAGCCGCCTGGAGGGCGTGGCCAAGAGCACGAACCGGCCGCTGGTGATGAGTGCCGCCTTCGCACAGCTGCTGCCTGAGCATGAACGGTTGGAGCCCCTCGGCAGGTTTGAGCTGCGGGGCTTCAAAGAAACGGAGGCCTTTGGCCTGCCCACGTCCGATGAAATGTCCACTGAGAACGGTCTGGAGCAGGAATCGGGTTAAGTTTTCTCAACTTTTAGATCGGTGATGACCTATCCAGCTGAGATGAAGCCTGTCTCCCGCCGTCTGCGGCGCTGGATTCACGGGGTGGCCATGCTGCTGTGGCTGCCGGTGCCTTTGCCCACCCTCGCCGCGCCCTTCAACCAGGCCACTGTGCGGCGCATGGTGGAAGGCCGTGAGGTGTTCATCGACGCAAAGGCCGCACGCCTCAACCAGACGGCGGGCCGGGGCCAGCAGATCAGCACCGGCAAGAGCCGCGCGGAGCTGCTGTTCGACCGTCAGGCGATCGGCTTCCTGGGCCGGAACAGCCTGATCACCCTCGGGCAGCAGTGCTTCAGGCTGAAATCCGGGGCAGTGCTGGTCAATGGTCCCCAGCCCAGCTGCCTGGGCGGGCGCCTGCTGGGGGTGCGGGGCACCACCTATGTGCTGTCGGTGCTCGATGACGGCGGCTATGAGGTGGCGGTGCTCCACGGTGAGGCCGAGCTGGGCGAGCCTTCCGCATCCGCACTCTCCAGCGAGGTCGCGTCCGGCGGTTCCGCCGGCCCCTCGCTCGACATCCTGAGCCGCTACCCCCGGCTCAGTCCAGTGATCGACATCTCGAGCAGCGCCTTCGCCAGTGTCGGTGGCGGCGGCGATTCGGGGGTCTCCGAGGGCCTGGTGCTCGGCAACATCGGCCTGTTCCTGCCTCTGGTGCAGCAGGACGGCAGCCGCGTTCTCTACAACTACTCGCGCACCAACACCAACTTCGACGGGTTCTGGGGGATCAGCAGCGAAGTCGGCTATCGCTGGTTCGATTCCAACAACCAGAGCCTCAATGGTTTTCTGGTCGGCTATGACGGCTGGCGCGGACTGGTGCGAGGCGAGGGGTGCTTCCACTCGCAGCTGGCCGTCGGAAGCCAGTGGGAGCGCAATGGCTGGCAGCTGTCGGCCCTAGGCGGCGTTCCTCTCGATGGCTGCCAGGACTCCCTGGGCTACGCCACCGCCGGTGTCGGCATTCCCCTGGCAAACCTGGGCACCAACAACGTGGTGCTTGGGCTGAGTCCCTATCTGCTCACGGGCATGGGGGACACCTACGGCGGCGGCCGGCTGTCACTGGATGTGCCGCTCGGGTCCCAGGTGGATCTGCTGGCCTACGGCCAGTACGACGGTCTGCTGGACACCACGATCGGGGGGCAGATCCGCATCCGTTTCGCCACCAGGGGCGGTTTCGTCTCCGATCCCAACGCCAAGCCCGCGGCCGTGCAGTCGCCCCTGCCCTGGCAATCCTCCCAGAGCCGGCAGACGCCTCGCGATGCCGGCCTGGTCGCCCAGGCCCCTGGCCAGCCGTTCGGCGCCAGCACGGTGCGCTGGGATCCCACCCTCTGGAGTCAGAATGATGGTGATCGATGGCTGCAGGCCGATGGGGGCGGGAGCGTGCTGATCCGCGCCGGGGAATCGGCCCGGTTTGATGCCAACGGCCTGCTCCTCTCCCGGTCTCGCTTGAGTGAGGAGGCCTTCCGTCAGCTGATTGTCACCCACCTCCAGGGACAGAACCTGCTGCCGGAGAGCTATGCCATCGGCATGCTCTATACGCAGCTCTTCAATCGCTACATTCCCTGGCTGCTCTCGATCACCGGTGTCAACTGGTATGTGAAGGCCCGTGATCCGATGCCCAGGCTGAGGGGGGCTGACAACTACGTGGTGCCCGAGGACAAGCTGCCTCCCGAGCCGACCCCGGAACCCTGCACCAATCCGGATCTCTGCCCCACGCCATCTCCAACACCATCTCCCACGCCAACGCCAACGCCAACGCCAACACCATCTCCATCTCCAACGCCAACTCCCACGCCAACGCCAACTCCAACACCATCTCCCACGCCAACGCCAACGCCAACTCCCACGCCATCACCCAGGCCAACGCCAACGCCAACTCCTACCCCCACGCCAACGCCAACGCCAACGCCAACGCCAACTCCTACCCCCACGCCAACGCCAACGCCAACGCCAACGCCAACGCCTACCCCCACGCCAACGCCAACGCCAACTCCTACCCCCACGCCAACGCCAACGCCAACTCCTACCCCCACACCAACCCCAACCCCTACGCCGCTGTAGGCAATGCTATGGCGCACCTCCGCGGTGGCCGGGCCGGACGCGGGGGCTACGCGGTGGGCCTGCGACCGGGGCGTAACCGGAACCACTGGGTGATCACATATTTGCGGCCCTCCTGCACCGGCAGGGCTTCATGAAGGGTCGCGTGGTTGACGCTGCCGTCGGCGTGGAGATTGTTCCAGGCCAGGCCCAGGCCTGCCACCGGCGTGAAGCGACGGCCGATCCGTGGAAACGCGGTTTCGCCGCCCAGTTGGACCGCATTGAGATAGACCATTAGCGTCCAGGTGCGCTGTCCTCCGAGACTGGCGTGTTCCTCGTATTCCGCCGTGCCGGGAGTGAACCAGTCGGTGTGCGCACGGAAGCACTGACCGGTGTCATAGCGCTGGCCCTGCATCGGTTCCGCCAGGGCAGATTCCACCGAGAACAGGGACGTGAAGCGGCGATTAAGCTTTTCAGTTAGCGAGGGGGCCACCTGCGTCAGATGGCAGGTCTGGCTGGTCCGGTAGTCGGCGGCGCCTGTGGTCACGGTGGAGGGCACCAGGGAGCGATCGATCGCATGGATCAGCTCGCTGCATTCCTCGCGGCTCAGCAGCTCGGGGATCTCCAGGATCTGGGCCAGCGGCGTATCGAGTCGCCAGGCCCGTGGCTGATGGGCGGGATCGAGCAGGGGCGTCTCGGCCGGGTCCGTGCAGGCCTCTGGCGGGACTGGATCGCCGCTGGATGTACCCAGCAGCTCTGGCGCCTGCAGTTCCTCCGCGACCTGACGGGCATCGCAGCCGTGGGCGAGAGCGCGTCGCAGCAACTCATGCCGGTCGCAGCCGCGATCGCGATTGAGGCGCAACCAGTCGCGCCACTCGGGGGGGAGAGGGAGAGCCACGCTGCGGCGCCCGGCGACCTGGCTCGTCCCTTCTAGGCTAACCAAGCGCGGGCTTGCAACGGCGTGGACACGGCAGAGCTGTTCATCCAGATCGCCAGTTATCGCGATCCCCAGCTCGGCCCCACCGTGGCCGATCTGCTCGCCAGGGCCCGCCATCCCGAGCGTCTGCGGCTGGGGATCTGCCTGCAGACCGGCGATGCTGATGGAGAGGCGTGCGGGGTGGCCTCCCTGCCCGGGGGAGAGGCGCTTCGCGGCGCTGAACTGCGGCTCGACTGCACACCCGCCGAGACCAGCCGCGGCTGCTGCTGGGCCCGGGCCCGCACCCAGAGGCTCTGGCGGGGGGAGCCCTTCACCCTGCAGATCGACAGCCACATGCGCGTGGTGCCCGACTGGGACGTGGAGCTGGTGGCGATGTGGCGCCGCTGCGAAGATCCCGCTGCGATGATCAGCGGCTATCCCAATGCCTTCACGCTACCGGAACAGTGCGACACGGCCCAGCTACCGCTGCTGGCGCCCCTCGGCTTCGATGCCCATGACGGCCTGCTGCGCCAGCAGGGGATCAACACGTTTGCCAATCCCCGGGAGTTGCCCGATCGGCCCCTGCCCGGGGCCCTGATCGGAGGCTGCATGCTGTTCGGCCCGGGGCGAATGATCGAGGAGGTGCCCTACGACCCGGATCTTTATTTTTACGGCGAGGAGATTTCGCTGGCGCTGCGCCTGTGGACCAGCGGCTTCAATCTCTACAACCCTGATCGCGTTCTGATCTTTCATCTCTACAAAGCTGCCGGCCTCAGCCACATCACCCACTGGGCCGAACACCCCGACTGGGATCAGCTCAACCAGCGGTCCGTTCAGCGGCTGCAGGCCCTGATTCAGGGCGACGGACTGGAGGAGCCCTATGGCCTGGGCCGGGCCCGCAGCCTCCAGAGCTGGCAGCAGTGGAGCGGTATCGATCTGGTGAGTCGGCAGATCAGCCCGGAAGCCTGGGCAGGATGCTTCCGCCCGCCGCCGGCCTGCAGCGGAGTAGAGGCGTCTCCGGCCTGATCGGCACACGCTCCGGGGCCAGCCAGTGAACGGGTCACCCTGACGGGGAGCGGCGACGCAACAGCAAGTTGGCCATCGAGCCCAGCCACAACGAATAGCAATTCAAACGACAGCCCATCCGTAGATCTGGTGACAGAAGCGGCAGGAGGGGTGGCGACCCTGTGGTCTGCAATAGACCGCGCCCCAGCTGCCGCCAGGGGGCTGAGGCGCGGGTCATCGTCCGTGGCGCGGGCGGCTGTTGGCACCGGCTGGGGCCTCTGCCATTTGGCAGTTGCGCCCGCAGCGACAACGCGCCCAGGCTGAACAGGCTTGATCCATCCCGCTCGCCTGCATGCTCCCCTGGCTGCTGGCCGTCGTCACCCTGGCGGCGGTTGTGCTCACGGCTCCCTCCCTGGGGCGCCACCTGTTCGAAGTGTTCGATGACCGGCCCCAACCGGCCTGGGACCGATGGCTGAACCCCATGGAGACGGGACTGCTGCGCTGGATCGGCGACGCCGGCCGCAGCGCTGAGAACACCCGCTCCTACCTGCAGCCGCTACTGATCAGCAATGCCCTGTTTGGGCTCCTGGCCCTGACGCTCCTGCTGTTTCAACCCGCTTGGTTCAACCCGCTCGGATTTGGGGGCCTGCGCTGGGATCTGGCCCTGCACACCTCAATCTCCTTTCTCACCAACACCGATCAGCAGCACCTGATCCCGGAGCAGACCCTGGGGAACCTGGCCCAGCTGGGAGCCATCCAGTTCCTGATGTTTGTGTCAGCGGCCACGGGGTTGGCAGTTGGTTTCGCGGTGATCCGCGGCTTCAGTGGTCGGCCGATCGGGAACTTCTACCGCGACCTGCTGCGCTCCCTCACCCGGGTACTGATTCCGGCCTCTCTGCTGCTGGCCCTGTTCCTACTGGTGAGCGGCGTGCCGATGACGCTGGCCCCGCCGCTGGAGATCACCACCCTGGAGGGGGCGAAGCAGTGGCTGCCCCGCGGCCCGATCGCTTTGTTCGAGGCCATCAAGCAGCTGGGCGAGAACGGGGGGGGCTTCATCAGCGCCAACTCCGCCCACCCCTATGAAAACCCCACCCTGCTCACGAACCTGGTGAGCACCTGGGCGATGTTGATCATTCCCGCAGCCACGCTGGATGCTTTCGGGCGCTTTGTGGGCAATCGGCGCCAGAGCAACCTGCTGCTGGCCCTGGTCTTCGGCTTGCTGGTGATCGGCGTTGGCGTGGCCATGGCGGCCGAACAGGCCGGCAACCCGCTGCTCTCCAACTGGATCAGCGGCGGCAACCTGCAGGGCAAGGAGCTGCGTTTCGGATCCGCCCTCACCGGTCTCTGGACGGTGGTGAGCACCGGCACGATGACGGGCGCTGTGAACGGCTCGATCGATGCGGCGATGCCGCTGACGATCCTCACGGCCCTGTTCAATCTGTTCCTGCAGGTGGTGTTCGGTGGCCAGGGCACCGGCATGGCCTATCTGCTGGTGTTCGCCCTGCTGGCGGTGTTCCTCACCGGCCTGATGGTGGGCCGCACGCCCGAATTCCTGGGCCGCAAGGTGGAGAAGCCCCAGGTGGTGTGGGCCAGCCTCGTTCTGCTGATCCACCCGCTGTTCGTTCTCATTCCCGCCGCTCTCACTCTGGCCGGGGGAGCAACTCTGGCGGGCATCTCCAACCCCGGCTCCCATGGCATCAGCCAGGTGGTCTACGAGTACGCCTCGGCGGCCGCCAACAACGGCAGCGGCCTGGAGGGCCTGTCCGATGGCACGGCGTGGTGGAACCTCACCACCAGCCTCAGCCTGCTCGGAGGCCGCTACCTACCGATCGCGGCTCTACTGGCCCTCGCCGATGGCTTTCGCCAAAAACCGGTTCTCGAACCCAGCCCCGGCACCCTACGCACCGACACCGGCCTGTTCACCGGCGTCACGGTGGTGGTGCTGGTGATCCTCGGGGCCCTCACCTTCTTCCCGGTGCTGGCCCTCGGGCCCATCGCGGAAGCGCTCACCCTGGCGTCCTGACATGACCACCTCAACGCGTGTGCTGTTTCCCCGCATGCCCCGGGGTCCCCGTCAGGAGCGGCGCTATCTCGAACGCCCCCGCCAGCAGGGCCTGGTCGGACGAGCCGTCGTGGAGGCGTTTCGCAAGCTCGACCCTCGCCAGGCGGTGAGCAATCCGGTGATGTTTGTGGTCTGGTGCGGCACGGCGCTCTGCCTGGCGCTCACCCTGGAACCACGGCTCCTGGATGTCCAGGCTGGAGATCGCGAGCGGGCCTTCAACGCCCTGATCAGCCTCACCCTGCTGGCCACCCTGCTGTTCGCCAATTTCGCCGAGGCCCTAGCGGAGGGCCGGGGCAAGGCCCAGGCCGACGCCCTGCGCCGCACCCAGGCGCGTACCCAGGCCCGACGACAGCTGGCCGATGGCTCCATCGAACTGGTGGATTCCTCCGATCTGCGCCGTGGCGATCTGGTGCTGGTTCAAGGAGGCGATGTCATCCCTGCCGACGGCGAGGTGATCGCCGGGGTGGCCTCGGTCGATGAGTCGGCGATCACCGGCGAATCGGCTCCGGTGCTCAAGGAAGCCGGTTCGGATGTGGCCGGATCGGTGACCGGCGGCACCCGCATCCTCTCCGACCAGCTCACCCTTCGCATCAGCGCCGATCCCGGCAAGGGCTTCATCGATCGCATGATCGCCCTGGTGGAAGGGGCGGAACGCAGCAAGACGCCCAATGAGATTGCGCTCACCGTGCTGCTGGCGGTACTCACCCAGGTGTTCCTGATCGCCGTGGCCACCCTCTCCCCGGTGGCGAACTACCTCCAGGTGGCCCCCTCGGTGGTGACGCTTGTGGCCTTGCTGGTGGCGCTGATTCCCACCACGATCGGCGGCCTGCTGAGTGCCATCGGCATCGCCGGCATGGACCGGGTGGCCCAGTTCAACGTGATCGCCACCTCGGGGCGGGCCGTGGAAGCCTGCGGCGATGTGAACACCCTGGTGCTCGACAAGACCGGCACGATCACCCTCGGCAACCGGCTTGCCGAGGAGTTTCTGCCGGTGGGAGGCCACAGTGTGGCCGAACTGGCCGAGGCAGCCCTGGGGGCCAGTTGCTTCGATCAGACGCCGGAAGGGCGCTCGATCGTGCGGTTGGCCGAGAAGCTGGGCGCTGTCCTCCCCTTTGGGCCAGGCACAGCCAGCGGCATCGACTTCTCGGCCCGCACCCGCATGAGCGGTTCCGACACCCCGGATGGCATCGAGTTCCGCAAGGGGGCCGTGGATGCCATCAAGGGGTTCGTGCGCTCCCGCGGCGGCCAGGTGCCCGATCAGCTCGACCAGTGCTTCGAGCAGGTGTCGCGGCTGGGGGGCACCCCCCTGGCGGTGTGCCGCGGCGCCGAAGTGTTCGGGGTGATCTACCTCAAGGACATCATCAAACCAGGCATCCGTGAGCGCTTCGATCAGCTGCGGCGCATGGGGATCCGCACCGTGATGCTCACCGGCGACAACCCGATCACCGCCGGTGTGATCGCCCGGGAAGCCGGTGTGGACGACTTCATCGCCGAGGCGACGCCGGAGGACAAGATCGCCGTGATTCAGCAGGAGCAGAAGCTCGGCAAGCTGGTGGCGATGACCGGCGACGGCTCCAACGACGCCCCGGCCCTGGCCCAGGCCAACGTGGGAGTCGCCATGAATTCGGGCACCCAGGCCGCAAAGGAAGCGGCCAACATGGTGGATCTCGACAGCGATCCCACCAAGCTGATCGACATCGTGACGATCGGCAAACAGCTGTTGATCACCCGCGGTGCGCTTACCACCTTCTCGATCGCCAACGACATCGCCAAGTACTTCGCGATCCTGCCGGCCCTGTTCGCCGGGGTGGGCCTGGAGGCACTGAATGTGATGCAGCTGGCCTCACCCCAGTCGGCGATTCTCTCGGCGATGGTCTTCAACGCGCTGATCATTCCGGCCCTGGTGCCCCTGGCCTTGAAGGGCGTGAAGTTCCGGCCCCTGAGCGCCGAGCAGCTGTTGCGACGCAATCTCCTGGTGTACGGCGCCGGTGGGGTTGTGGCGCCGTTCGTGGGCATCAAGCTGATCGATCTGGCCATCGGGGCCCTGCATCTGATCTGAACCCATCACCACCGCAACGATCCCCATGGCCCGTTTTTTGCACATTCGCTTCTGGCTGCCGCTCCTGCTCGTGGCCGGCACCCTCCTCCTCGCGCCGCTGTTCCGCAGCAGCCAGCCCCCCCTGCAGAGCCACGCCCTGGCCCTGCTGCTCTGCGGCACCGCCGCCCTCTCGGCCTACCTGTTCGCCGTGATCGCCCAACCGGAGAAGTTCTGATGTCCTTCACTGCCCAACTGCTGCGGGGGCTGCGCGTCACCCTCCTGCTCTGGCTGCTCACTGTGGTGGTGGTCACGCTGCCGATGCTCGCCCTGGCGCGGCTGGTGGCACCGGATGCGGCCAGCGGCAGCCTGCTGCGCACGGGCGATCAGGTGGTGGGGGCACGCCTGATCGGCCAGAGTTTTCGCTCCAACCGCTACCTGCATGGCCGGCCAGCCGGTGCCCCGAACCTGGCCGCCAGCAATCCTGAGCTGGCGAAACGCGTGGCCGATGCCGCCAGCCTCTGGCAGATCGCTGGAGTAGCCCAGTCCGCCCCCGACCTGCTGCTGGATTCAGCCTCCGGCGTGGATCCCCACATCAGCCTTGCGGCGGCGCGCCAGCAGCTGCCGCGCCTGGCCCGCGAACGTCAGATGTCCGTGGCTGAGCTGGAGGGCCTGTTGCGCCAGGCCCAGGAAGGCCCCCAGGGTCTGCAGGCCATTGAGCCCGTCGTGAACGTGCTCAGGTTCAATCTGGCCCTCAACGCCCTGCGAGCCCCGTGATCCGCTCCACCCATCGGCGCGGCCGCCACAAGGTGTTCATCGGCATGGCCCCCGGTGTGGGCAAGACCTGCCGCATGCTCCAGGAAGGCAAGGAGATGCTGCGGGAAGGCACCGATGTGGTGGTGGGCCTGCTGGAAACCCATGGGCGGCTGGAAACGGCGCGGCAAGCCGAGGGACTGGAGCAGATCCCACGCAAGCGCATGCGATATCAGGACGTGGACCTGGAGGAGATGGATGTGGGGGCGGTGCTGGCCCGCCGGCCTCAACTGGTGCTGGTGGATGAACTCGCCCACACCAACGTGCCGGGCAGCGAACGGGAGAAGCGTTGGCAGGATGTGGAGATGCTGCTGCTCTCCGGGCTGGATGTGTACTCCACACTGAACATCCAGCACCTTGAAAGCCTCAACGACCTGGTGGCAGAACTCACCGGCGTGGTGGTGCGCGAACGCATCCCCAACCGTGTGCTGGAACTCGCCGATGAGGTGGTTCTCGTCGATGTGACCCCGGAGACGTTGCAGGAACGCCTCAAGGAAGGAAAGGTGTACGCCCCCGAGAAGGTGGGCCAGGCCCTGGCCAACTTCTTCCAGCGGCGCCATCTCGTGGCCCTGCGCGAGCTGTCGCTGCGGGAAGTGGCGGATCGGGTGGAGAACGACATCCTGCCCTCGCTCACTCCACTGCGCGAGCGGGTGATGGTGTGTCTGGCGAACTACCACACCAGCAAGCGCCTGTTGCGACGGGCCGCGCGCCTCGCCGCCGCCATGGACGCGCCGCTGCTGGCCCTCACGGTGCAGGATCCCAACCGCTTTCTCAGCCGCGAGGAGTCGCTGATTCTGGAGGAATGCCGCCAGCTCTGCGACGACGTGGGCGGAACCTTCCTGCGGGAGGAAAGCGCGGAGATCCTGCCCACCATCGCCCGGGTGGCCCAGGAGAAGCGCATCACCCAGATCGTGCTGGGGCAGACCATGCGCTCACGCTTCAAGGCCCTGTTTCGCCGGCCCCTCTCCGAGCGCCTGCAGCATCAACTGCGCAGCCTCAGCATCGATCTGCACCTGATATCGGAAGGCTTGCCCGTCCAACCATCCCACGACACGGCGCCATGAGGGGAACGCCCCCACCGATCGGCCTGGTCTGGGCGATCTGGTTACTGATTCTGCTGTTGGAGCTGGCGACACCCCCAAGTGTTGTGCTCGGAATCCTCTACGTGGTGCCGCTCCTGCTGGGGGCGTCTCAGCGCTCAACAGCCCAGGCCTGGCGATTTCTGGTCATCAGCTGCGCGGCTACCCTGGTGAATGTGCATGTCCCGCTGCCGGTGCATCACAACCTCGTTCCGGTGCTGGTGGATCGGCTGCTGGTGTGTCTGGCCCTCACGGTGACCACCGTCCTGCTGCTCAACAACCAGACACTCCAACGGCAGCGCGTTGCCCTGGAGGTGGACCTCGCGCAGGCGCAGCTGCGGAGCGATGTGATCGCCACCCTCGCCCACGACCTCAAGACCCCCGTGCTCGGGACCCTGGCCTCGCTCGCACTGCTGGACAGCGGGGTAGTGGTGGAGGCCATGCGCAGCAGCCAGCAGCGCTGTCTGCGCCTGATCAACGACCTGCTGGAGGTGTTCCGGGCTGAGCAGGAAGGACTTCAGCCGCAGCTGCAACCCTGCAATCTGCTCACCATTGCCCAGGAGGCGGTGAGCACCGTGGAGCCGATCGCGGCTCAACGGCAGATTGCACTGGTGTTGCGCCAGCCCCAGGCAAGCCCCAGCCGGCTGACTCTGAACGGCGATTCCTCCCTTCTGCGGCGCCTGATCGAGAACCTGCTGCTCAATGCCGTGCATCACAGCCTGCGGGGTCAGAGGGTGTGGCTGCAGCTGAGCTGTGAGCCGGGTGGTTGGCAGGTGGATGTGCGCGACGGTGGGGCTGGCTTTCCACCAGAGGATCTAGCCAGGCTCTTTCAACGCTTCGGGACGACCGGCACTGGGTCCCGCGGCACTGGCCTGGGGCTATACCTCTGCCGCCTGATCAGTGAGGCCCACGGGGGCAGCATCCGGGCCAGCAACTGCCACGGCGGTGGCGCCAGGGTTGTGGTGCATCTGCCTGAGGCGGGGGGCTGAGCATGCGCCTGCTGCTGATTGAGGACGACCAGGCCTATCAGCTGGCAATGGCCGGCCATCTCCGCCAGTTATCGGCCGTGGATCGGGTGGCCGTGGCCAGCGATGGCGAGGAAGGGCTTGTCCTGCTGCAGCAGCAACCGGTGGATCTGGTGCTGCTGGATCTGGTGTTGCCGGGGATGGGTGGACTGCCCACCTGTCGCCAGATCACCTCCACTGAGGCAACCCCGGTGCTGATCCTCACCAGCCATGACGATCCCCAGTGGGTGCAGCAGATCTGGCAGGCGGGCGCCCGTGGCTATCTCCATAAGGAAAGGGCCTTTGAGCAGGTGGAACTGGCCTTGGCATCCCTGCAGGCTGGTGCCAGTTGGTGGGATCAGACCGCCACAGCGATCTTTTCACAGGCCAGCACCATGCCAAGCCCCGCGCCTGAATGGAGAAGCGAAACACTTGGCCTGCTCACCCAACGGGAGCGGGATGTACTGGCTTGCATCGCCGATGGCGATGACAACCGCACCATTGCCCGACGTCTGGGAATCGGTGAGGGCACAGTTCGCAGCCATGTGCATGTGCTTCTCCAGAAGCTGCAGGTGAGCAACCGAACCCAGGCCGCCTTGTTCTGGCTGGGTCAATTCCCGCTGAACACACACCAGAGCCAGGCCTCGGCGCGCTGGAGTCCGGGCGTAGACGGCCCATAGGTCAGTCCGCTGCTTGAGAGCAGAGCTGACCTACCCCCACCACCTCGCAACCACGCTGCCGCCAGCCCCCAGGCCGCTATGGCCCACTGCGGTGCCCCGGAACCCTCAAGGGCCCCTGACGTCGCGCCCGTGCCGCGTGTCCACCACCTCCTCGCCTGATGCCCGGGATGGCTGCTCCCACCGCTCGGCACGACCGATGCCGCCCGCACCGAATCCACCTGCACTCAGGCCGTCGCCGCGCAAGCCACGCTCCTGGCCGAGCTGGAGCTCCACCGTCTGGCCCAGGCCCTGGAGCAGCTGGCTGGACGCCACGGGGGCTACGAGGGGGACGTGTTTGACCTGATGCTCTTCAGCGCCGATCGGCTCGAGCAGTACCAAGGCTGGGCCCCTGAGCAGAGCGACGTCTGGCTGGAGCGGATGGGCCTCTTGGACTGGCAGGACTGAGCAGCAGACCCACCAGCCGAAGCCAGGTTGGAGCTTGGCTCAGGCGATGCCTGCCGCCTTCAGCTTCATGGCCATGGCGACCAACTCCGGCGTGATGCCCTGCGGGAGAGCAGCTCCGACTACGGAAGGGACGACAGAGCTGAAGTTGCCACCTCGCCGCCGCACGGATTGTCATTCAGGAGTGGCAGGGGCTGACCTGCGAGAGCTTCCGTCTCCGCCTCATCCCCGGGGTCAGCCCGTTCTGGATTCGCCTTGATGAGACGAGGCTTAGTCCGCATTCATGCGGATCAGCACCCGTTGCTGATGCCACACGGTGTTGGAGCGGGGGGCGAGGGGGTTCGCTTTCCTGAAGTGGTGGCCATCGCGGAAGTAGCCCGACTGCTTGAGGCGCTGCAGTGTGACGCGATGAATCCCAAGCGACGAAGCCATGGCTCGTGTGCCCACCCACAGGCTCGGAACAGTGGAGGTCATTGTTGTGATCGATGGATCAGAGGCTATGCGACCTGCATCTCTGTCTGTCATTCACCCGGGCGTTCACGGCCCATCGAGCCCCCCAGCGCCAGCCCGGCCAGGATGCTGAGCCCCTGGCTGACGGCGTCGTCGATGCGGCCCTGGGGCCGGGCACAGAACAGCGCCA
>NZ_NQLA01000058.1 GCF_002252705.1 Vulcanococcus limneticus LL | reverse complement strand
GGCCGCCGGGGTGGCCTTCGGCAGCGTGGCCCGTCGCCAGCTCCAGCCGTTGCTGCAGCAGGCCGAGGCCGCCGGCCGGCCGCTGCGGGAGCTGCCGGAGCTGCGGCGGCAGGCCCTGGAGCTGGCCCGGGCGCTGGTGGAGCCCTGGCGGCAGCGCGGCCGTGACGCCGCTGGCTAGAACGCAGGTCCGGCAGAGCATCCGCCCGTGACGGCCTCCCCCGCGCCCAGCGGCGCAGCCCCCATCCCGCTATCCCCGCCCCCGGCGGGGTTGATCCCGAGCGAGCCGATCGCGCCCCAGCGGGTCACCGACGACCTGGACCGGCTGCTGGAGGTACTCCCGGCCGCCGTGCAGCAGGCCCTGGCGCCGGCCGAGGCCCGCGAGCAGCTGCTGGAGGTGGTGCTCGACCTGGGCCGGGTGCCCGAGGCCCGCTATCCCGGCCGGGCCGAGGCCCTGGGCGAGGCCGTCGTGACGCGCGGCGATCTGGCGGCCGTGGTGGAGCAGCTGGGGGCCTTCGGCGGCGACAACCGGGCCGGCATCGAGCGCACCCTGCACCGCATCAGCGCGATCCGCAACCGCAGCGGCGATGTGGTGGGCCTCACCTGTCGGGTGGGCCGCGCCGTGTTCGGCACCGTGGCGATGGTGCGCGACCTGCTGGACACGGGCCAGTCGCTGCTGCTGATGGGCCGCCCCGGCGTGGGCAAGACCACCGCCCTGCGCGAGATCGCCCGGGTGCTGGCCGATGAGCTGGACAAGCGGGTGGTGGTGATCGACACCAGCAACGAGATCGCCGGCGACGGCGACATCCCCCATCCCGCCATCGGCCGGGCCCGGCGCATGCAGGTGGCGCGGCCGGAGCTGCAGCACCAGGTGATGATCGAGGCGGTGGAGAACCACATGCCGGAAGTCATCGTGATCGATGAGATCGGCACCGAGCTCGAGGCCCAGGCGGCCCGCACCATCGCCGAACGGGGCGTGATGCTGGTGGCAACGGCCCACGGCAACGAGCTGGCCAACCTGGTCAAGAACCCCACCCTCAGCGACCTGGTGGGCGGCATCGAATCGGTGACCCTGGGCGACGAGGAGGCCCGCCGCCGCCGCACCCAGAAGACCGTGCTGGAGCGGGCCGCCGAGCCCACCTTCCCCCTGGCCGTGGAGATGCATAGCCGCAGCCGCTGGCTGGTGCACCGCGATGTGGCCCGCACCGTGGATCTGCTGCTGCGGGGGCAGCTGCCCCGGCCCCAGGTGCGGGAGCTCGATGGCGACGGCCAGCTGCGGCTCAAGGACGCGCCACTCCCTTCGCCACCTCCTCCGCGGCCCCTGGCCCAGCCTGGGGAGGGCGAAGCCTGGACGCCGGGGCGGCGTGCGCGGGCCGTCGCCCTGGCCCCCGTGCCGCTGCCGGATCCGAGTGCTCCCGGGCGGGAGCGGCGCGGGGTTGGCCAACCGGCAGGTGCGTCGGGCAGGGGCGCTGACGGGGCGCCCGACGCGGCAACCACGGGGCTGGAGGACGGGGCCGAGCCCGCCGGAGCCAGGCCCCAGCTACCCCTGCAGCTCTACGCCGCCGGCGTCAGTCCCCAGCTGGTGGAGCAGGCCGTGCGCAGCCGCCGCCTGCCGGTGCAGCAGGTGGAGGCCGTGGCGGAGGCCGATGCGGTGCTGAGCGTGCGCCAGCAGCTGGGCCGCGACCCGGCGGTGCGCCAGCAGGCCCAGGCCCATGGGGTGCCGATCCTGGTGATCAAGGCCGACACCCTGCCCCAGATCCAGCGGGGCCTGGAGCGGCTGCTGAGCCGCCACGGCGCGGTGGCCCCAAACAACCCCACGCCCGCCGGCCAACAGGACGACGCGCTGGCGGCCCTGGAGGAGTGCCGCCTGGCCGTGGAACAGCTGGTGCTTCCCCAGGGGCGTCCGGTGGAACTGCTGCCCCGCAGCGCGCGGGTGCGGGAACTGCAGGCCGAACTGGCGGCCCGCTACAGGCTCGGCTCGGCGGTGTTCGGCAGCGGGGGCCAGCAGCGGCTGCGGATCTTTCCGGCCTGAGGACCCGGCGGCTCCCGCAGCACAGGCCAGGACTCGGAGCGAGCCGCAAGGAACCGGGATTCAGGGCGCCGAGATTGACGAAGGTCACCCCGCTATGGGTAACTATCTGAGTGCTCAGGCCTGCCTGGGCGCTCAGGGCTGCAGCACCAGCACAGCTGCAAGCAGCTTGACGAGATCGACCTCAGTTGATCGAGCCAAGCCGATTGACTCCAAGTCAATCGAAGCCCGAATGCATTGGGCCGTCGCCAAGTGGTAAGGCAGCGGGTTTTGGTCCCGCCATTCCTAGGTTCGAATCCTAGCGGCCCAGTTCAAATCTTCCCTGCCGTGCACCTCAGCCCCCTGCTGGTGTTCGACTTCGACGGCGTGCTTGTCGACGGCATGGCCGAGTACTGGTGGAGTGCCCGCCGCGCCGCCCTGGCCCTGCGGCCGCAGCTGTGCCTGCCGGAGCAGGCCCCCGCGGGCTTCCGGCTGCTGCGGCCCCAGATCCACAAGGGCTGGGAGATGGTGCTGTGCGCCCTCGAACTCAGCCGATCCGACCTGGATCTGGCTGCCTTCCTGGCCGAGTACAACGCGCACACCGAGGCGGCCCTGGAGCGCTGGCAGCTGAATGCCGCCCAGCTCCAGGGGAGCCTCGAGGCCGTCCGCCACGCCGCCCTGCGGGACGACCGCGACGGCTGGCTGGCCCTGCACCGGCCCTACCCCGGTGTGCCCGAGCGGCTGCGGCGCCTGGAGACCGAGGGCAGCCCCTGGCTGGTGCTCACCACCAAGGGCGAGGCCTTCGCCCGGGAGCTTCTGGCCGCCGCCGGCCTGAAGCCCCTGGCGGTCTACGGCCACGAGCGGGGCAGCAAGCCGGAGGTGCTGCTGCAGCTGAGCCGGGAGCAGCCCCTGGGCCAAGGGGCGCGGGGAGCGGAAGCGCCACCGGCCCGGGGGGCGCTGCGGCCTCTGTGGTTCATCGAAGACCGCCGTCCCACCCTGGAGCGCGTGCGCGCCACCGACGGCCTGGCCGGAGTGCGCTGCTTTCTGGTGTCGTGGGGCTATCTGGGGCCAGGCGATCAGCACGAGCTACCCCCGGGCATCCAGCTGCTGGAGCCGCAGCAGTTCGCCGCCCCCCTGGCACGATGGCCCTGACGCGCTAGCGTACGTCTGTACTACGACGCTTGGGCCCTGCCATCCGCTTGAGCCGGAGATCCGCGCCCCACGCGTGGCGCCACCGGTGATGCCACCAGCGGAACAGAGGCCGGTTTTGGTGGCACTGGTTCCTGCGAGGTCGCAGGATGGCCCCCAACTCCAGCCCAGCCTCCCACCAGCCCCGCGGCCCACTCCATCGCTGATTCGCAGACATGCCTGCCGACGACAAAACCCCCGACCCCAAGGCTGCCCGCACCCCCGCTGCCGGCGGCAGCAGCGCCGCCAGCGCAGCCGCCGAGGCCCGCGCCGCCGCTGAGCGGGACAAGGCCCTGGGCCTGGTGCTCAACCAGATCGAGCGCAACTTCGGCAAGGGCTCGATCATGCGCCTGGGGGATGCCACGCGCATGCGGATCGAGACGACCCCCACCGGCGCCCTGACCCTGGACCTAGCCCTTGGCGGCGGCTATCCCAAGGGCCGAGTGGTCGAGATCTACGGCCCGGAGAGCTCCGGCAAGACCACCCTGACCCTGCACGCCATCGCCGAGGTGCAGCGCCGCGGCGGCGTGGCGGCCTTCGTGGATGCGGAACACGCCCTCGATCCGGTCTACGCCGCGGCCCTGGGGGTCGACATCGCCAACCTGCTGGTCTCCCAGCCAGACACCGGCGAGATGGCCCTGGAGATCGTGGACCAGCTGGTGCGCTCGGCCGCCGTGGACATCGTTGTGGTGGACTCGGTGGCCGCCCTCACCCCCCGGGCTGAGATCGAAGGGGAAATGGGCGATCTGGCGGTGGGCAGCCAGGCCCGCCTGATGAGCCAAGCGATGCGCAAGATCACTGGCAACATCGGTAAATCCGGCTGCACCGTGATCTTCCTGAACCAGCTGCGCCAGAAGATCGGCGTCACCTACGGCAACCCCGAAACCACCACAGGTGGCAACGCACTGAAGTTCTACGCCTCGGTGCGCCTGGATATCCGCCGCATCCAGACCCTCAAGCGCGGCACCGAGGAATTCGGGATCCGGGCCAAGGTGAAGGTGGCCAAGAACAAGGTGGCACCGCCCTTCCGCATCGCCGAATTCGACATCCTGTTCGGCCGCGGCATCAGCACCCTGGGCTGCCTGCTGGACCTGGCCGAAGAGCACGGCGTGGTGGTGCGCAAGGGCGCCTGGTACAGCTACGAGGGCGACAACATCGGCCAGGGGCGCGACAACACGATCACCTGGCTGGAGCAGAACCCTGACCAGAAGGACGAGATCGAGGTGAAGGTGCGCCAGAAGCTGAGCGAGGGCAACGAATCGCTGCGCCCGGTGGCCGCCGCGGCCGCCAAGCTCGCCGCCGGGACCACCACGCCCACTGGCGACGTGGCCGACGTGGCCGACGTGGCCGACGTGGCCGAGGCGGCCGCCGGCTGAGCCCTAGACGGGCACCATGGCAGCAGCACGCGCCGGCGGTTGGCCGCCGCTCACCGCATCGGCGACGCGCTGCAGTTCCTGGATCGCCTCGGCACCCTCGAACTTGACCAGCTCATGGCCATGGCGGGACTCGACCCAGCTGATGCCGTAGTCGGACACGAGGAAGCGCACCATGTGGCCATCGCCCAGATCGGCCACAAAGGAGGCACCCTGGCCGTCGCGGCCATCGCCGCAGACGTAGCAGGTGGCCGCCAAGCCCTGGGCCTGAAGCCCCTCGGCCAGGGCCTGGAGGCTCATGACCAGGTCTTCAACGACCGAGCGGTAGTGCTCGGCGAGACGCGCGAACATCGTCCCCAGGCAAAGAGTTCGCCTAGTCTAAAGGTTTTCTTCCGTTTGTTGCGAGTCGTCATGGATGGCGGACGCGAGTGGCGGGCACAGGCGGTGCCTCTGCCGTCTGCCCCTCAGCCGTCCGCCAGGGTCCACCAGCCCAGGGCCGGCCCCAGGAAGCGGACGGTGATCCAGAACAGCACCAGGGCGCCGATACCGATCCAGGCGCCCTTGGTGGTGACCTGCACGAACTGCTCGCCCTGCTTCTGGGTCAGGGGAAGCCAGGGGGCGATGCGGGGCGAGGTGTCCTTCGCCTTGGTGGCCTTGGGCCTGGGACGGGGCGGGGCCCCGAGTTCGGCGCGGCGTTTTGCTTCTCCCATGACCCCTGGATCCTGCGGGATGCAGGCTAGAGGGCCGGGCCGTCGCAGACCTCAGCTGGGGAGGAGGCGCTGCAGAGCCACCCAGGGCTCCAGGGCCTGGAGCACCTGACGGCCCCAACCGCGACGGCGCAGCCGCCCATCCAGCACCGCCAGGCGGCCGCCATTGCGCCGCAGGCCCGCCACCGCCCGCTGCAGTCGCCCCAGGGCTTCCGGCAGCAGCAACTCCCGGAACCAATCGCGCCCTTGGAGCCGCAGGGCCTGGACTCGGGCCGCCGTGAGCGGATCCTCCAGGCTGGCGATCGGCAGGGTGGCCGCCACCAGCTGACAGGGCAGGGGCAGCCGCCCCTGGTGCTCCAGCCACCAGCTCCAGCTGCAGCACAGCACCCCATTGGCCTCGGGGGCGGTGGTCTCATGGCCGACGCGGCTGCCGAACTCGGCCGCCAGGCCGCTGGCCAGGCCGCGGCGCAGGCCCTCATCGTCGAGTAGCACCACGGTGAGACCCGCCTGCCCCAGCACCAGCCGCCGCGACTGCTCCAGCAGGTGGCTGCCGTAGTGGGGGGCATTGGGCAGGGCCTGCCCCTGGGGGGCAAACAGGGGCAGGGGATCCTGCAGCGGTGGATCGGCCAGCCGGACCTCCACCTGGGGCCGGAAGCCCAGGCCGCCGCCCTCGAGCACCTGGCCCAACAGCACCGCGCCCCGCTGCTCCCACAGACCGGCCATGGCCGCCAGGGGCTCCAGGGGCTGGCGCAGCCACTGCCACTGCAGCAGCACCGGATCGACCTGGGCCCAGCTGGCCCAGCCGTCACCGGCGGCCGCCAGCCACTCGGGCCATGGGTCCGGCAGGGGGGTGAGCAGGCCGAGAAGCTGGCGCAGGGGCGCCTCCTCCTCGGGCGCGATCGCCACCTGCTGCAAGGGGCCGCAGGGGCGCGCCAGGATCCGCCGGCTCAGGCGCTCGTAGAGGGCCAGCAGGCTGGCGGAGGCGGCGGGCAGGCTGCGGCGCAGGACCTCCCAGTCGCCAGAGTCGAGGGTGACGCCCAGGGCCCGGCGCAGCTGGGGCTCCAGGGCTTCGGCCTCGGGCACCACCAACTGCCGGTCCGCCAGCAGCCCCTGGCGCCAGGCCGCCACCAGATCGGCGTGCTGAAGCAGCCAGAGCCGATCCGGCGGAGGGGCCGTCGACCCCTCCCAACAGGGCAGCTGCAGGCCGGCCGCCTGCAGGCGTGGCAGCTCCACCTGCAGCAGCCGCTGCCGCAGCTCCGGGCTCACCACCAGAGCCAGTGGAACCTCCGCCAGGGCCAGGGGCACCAGCAAGCCCAGCAGCCAGCTGGGGTCGGAGCCGGGGGCCAGGCGCACCAGGGTCTGGTCGCCGCGGCGCAGGCTGCGGGCCACCAAGCGGCTGAGGGTCAGGTGGTGGGGCCAGCGGGGTTCCCCCTCCAGGCGGAGGAGTGCCTTGAGCTGCGCGTGGGCCCGGGCTTCCAGCATCGAGGAATCGTAGGAAGCTGGCTCCAGCCGACTGTGCGGGGGATGACCAGTCAAGGGATACCAGAGGTGTCAGGACCCACCGGCGTCCCGGCCGCCGCCGGCAACGAGACCCAACCCTGGCGTCATGGGCCCGTGGGGATCGTGGGCCTGGGCCTGATCGGCGGCTCCCTGGGGCTGGACCTGCGCCAGCGCGGCATCCGCGTACAGGCCCTGGTGCACCGAGTCGCCACGGCGGAGCGGGCCCGGGCGCGGCAGCTGGCCGATGCGGTGGCCACGGACCCGTCCGTGCTGCAGGGCTGCGGCCTGGTGGTGCTCGCCCTGCCGCTGGACCGGCTGCTCGATCCCCCCGCCGAGCTCCTGGCGACCCTGCCCGCCGGCGCCGCGGTGACGGATGTGGGTTCGGTGAAGGCACCGGTGCTGCGGCGCTGGCGCGGCCGCGAGCGCTTCGTGGCCAGCCACCCGATGGCAGGGACGGCTGAGGCCGGGGTGGAAGCGGGAATCCCGGGGCTGTTCCAGGGCCGTCCCTGGGTGGCGACGCCGGAGGCGGACACGGATCCCGCCGCCCTGGCGGCGGTGCGCCAGCTGGCCGAAACCGTGGGGGCCCGCTGGCTCACCTGCGAGGCGAGTGCCCACGACCGCAGCGTGGCCCTGATTTCCCACCTGCCAGTGCTGGTGGGAGCCGCCCTGATCGAGGCCGCCGCCACCGGTGGAGCCGAGGCAGGCGCCGGGGAGCTGGTGCGGGCCCTGGCCTCCAGCGGCTTCGCCGACACCAGCCGCGTCGGCGGGGGGA
Source organism: Vulcanococcus limneticus LL (assembly GCF_002252705.1). GTDB lineage: Bacteria > Cyanobacteriota > Cyanobacteriia > PCC-6307 > Cyanobiaceae > Vulcanococcus > Vulcanococcus limneticus. The sequence goes on along the minus strand of NZ_NQLA01000058.1, from coordinate 8,358 downwards.
ACCCGGAGCTGGGCACCCTGATGGCCCGCTGCAACCGGGAGGCGCTGCTGGCGGCCCTGGGCCACTACCGCCGCCAGATCGATCAGCTCGAGGGCCTGGTGGAGGGCCACGACTGGGAGGGCCTGCAGCGGACCCTCAGCCGCAGTCAGGCCCTGCGTCCGGAGTTTCTCTGAGCACCAGTTCCCGGCCGCGGCCAGCCAGCAGCTGGCGGCAGGCCATCAGCGCCGAGAGGCTCACTCCGGCGGTGCCCTCACCCGGATAGATGGCGTCGCCGCAGAGCCACAGGCCAGGGAGGGGCGTGCGGCTCGCGAGGCCGAAGGGCCCGAAGCGGCTGGGGTGCTGGCCCAGGCCGCCCACGAAGCCGAAGGGACGCCCCGTCCAGCCGGCCCAGCCCCGGGGCGTGGCCAGCTCGGCGTGGAGCCAGTGGCGGGGCTCCAGCCCCAGCAGCCGCTGCAGCCCAGCCTGGATCCCGGCCAGGGCGGCCGCCTTGCGCAGCTGGTACTCCGGCTCCTGCAGCCCGAACCAGGGCCGGGCCGCGGTGAACACGCTGGCGATCACGGTGGCCTGCCCCGCCGGCGCCCGGCCGTCACCCTCGGCGCTGAGGGACACGAACAGAGGTCCCGGCTCGCCCCACTCCAGCTGGGCATGGAGGCCGGCGCCGGCGGGCAGGGCCTGGCGCGGCACCGCCCCATAGAGCACCAGGGCACCGGAGGGATCGTCGAAGCCGGCGAGGCGCCGGCCATAGCCCGCGGACAGCTGCTCGCCCAGCAGCGAAGGCAGCCCCTGGGGCGGCAGGGTGCACACCACCTCCGCTGCCTGCAGTGCAAAGGGACGCCGGACCGGACCCTCACCCGTGACCCGCCAGCCGCCCCCGGCCGCCCGCTCCAGCCCCATGACCCGGTGCCGCAACCGCAGCACGCCACCCGCGGCGGCCAGGGCCCGTTCCAGATCGTCGCTGAGCACCTGCATGGAGCCCTGCAGGTGCCAAAGGCCCAGGGGCTCCTGGGCCATGGCCAGCACCGTGGCGCCGTAGAGGGCGGCGGTGCGGTCGGCTGGCTCCTGGGAGTAGAGCTTCAGCTGGAGATCGAGGAAGCGGCGCAGGCGCCCATCGCCGCCGCAGCCGGTGAGCCACTGCAGGTCCGCCACGGTGGCGGTGGTGAAAAGGCCGCTGGCCAGGGTGGCGGGGCGTAGAGCCGCCAGCAGCCGGACCAGGTCCCAGGGGGTGCGGGGCGGCAGCACCGGGTCACGGGCAGCGAAGGCCCAGTTGCTGTGGTGCAGGGCGGCACAGAGGGCCCAGAAGCGGCCACTGCCGGGGAACTGGCGCAGGCGCTCCTCGCGCCAGCGCTGCGGATCGCGCCAGAGCTGGATCGGCTCCGCCTCCCCCGCCAGCTGCACGCTGCAGCCCGGATCGAGGGAGCTGGCCGGCGGCAGCGGCAGCCCGAAGTGGCGCCAGAGGCGCCAGTGGATGCCGCCCGGCTCCAGACCCGCCACCTGGGTCGCGCCCACGTCGAAGCGGTAGGGGCCGCGGCGGAAGCTGCCGGCGCAGCCTCCGCTCTGGCTATGGGCCTCTAGCAGCAGCACCCGCAGGCCCTCCTGGGCGAGCAGGGCCGCCGCCGTGAGGCCGGCGATGCCGGCACCGATCACGATCACGTCGGAGCGAATGACGTCGCGGCCGGAGCTGGTGCAGGAGTCGCCGTCAGCGCTGCGGTCAATAGGGCGATCGTCGTCGCGATCCGCAGGGCGATCCGAATCCGGCACGGCGGGCAACGGCCAAGGGGGAGCGGCTGGCGGCATGCTGGCAACGCCCCCACCGAGGCCGTGGCTCCGTGCTGCCGTCGCCACTCACCACCTGGGTGCAGGAGCAACTGGGAACCGCCGTGGCCGCGCAGCGGCCGGTGGGGGGCGGCTGCATCCACCGCGCCTGGGCCCTAGAGCTGGCCGATGGCCGGCGCCTGTTCGCCAAGACCAATGACGCCCGGCACCTGCCCCTGCTGGACGCCGAAGCCGACGGCCTGACGGCCCTGGCCACCGCGGCCGCGGGCGATCCAGTGGTGCCCCGGCCGTTGCACTGGGGCGAGCGGGGCGGCCAGGCCCTGCTGCTGCTGGAGTGGCTGCCCCTGGCGCGGAGCCCGGGGGGCAGCTGGTGGGCCCTGGGGGCGAGCCTGGCTCGCCTGCATCGGCGCAGCCTGGAACAAAGCGATGGCCGCTTCGGCTGGCACCGGGACAACGTCATCGGCGCCGGTCCCCAGCCCAACGGCTGGCGGCTGCGCTGGGGCGCGTTCTTCGCAGAGCAGCGCCTCGGCACCCAGCTGGCCTGGGCCGCCCGCTCCGGCCGCCGGCTGGAGGGAGCCGAGGCGCTGCTGGAGCAGGTGCCGCAGTGGCTGGAGGGCCACGGCGCCCAGCCCTGCCTGGTGCACGGCGACCTCTGGTCCGGCAATGCCGCCCTGCTGGAGGACGGCCGCGGTGCCCTGTTCGATCCGGCGGTCTACCGCGGGGATCGGGAGGTGGACCTGGCGATGGCGCGGCTGTTCGGGGGCTTCCCCGAGGCCTTCTTCACCGGCTATGCGGCGACGTGGCCGCTACCGGAGGGGCACCAGCGACGGGTTGAGCTCTACAACCTGTACCACCTGCTCAACCACGCCAACCTGTTCGGAGGCAGCTACTGGAGCCAAAGCCAGCAGAGCCTGCAGCGCCTGCTCCGCCGCCCCCCGCTGGGCTGAGTCGCGGGGGGACAGGCGGCCGGCCGGCGGCTACAGACCAGGCCGCCTCAGACCAAGCCGCCTCAGACCCTGCGGTCCCAGACAGAGCGGTCGGGAACCAGCCCCTCAGCCCAGGTATTCCTGGCGCAGGCTCTGGATCCGCGCCAGCACGGCGCTGCGCTTCTCGCTGGTCGTGAGGTTCTGCCAGCTCCACTGGCCCACCACCACCAGACCCAGCAGCTCCAGCAGGCCGGGCACCACGGGCAGCAGGTTGATGGTGTCGAGCACACCCTTGATCAGCACCTGGGCCACGACCACGGCCACCAGCACCCCCACCGCCTTGAGGACGAGGCTGATCTGGGACCAGTCCACCTGGTCGAGGGTCTGGTTGACCTTGCCCAGGATCTCGCTGTAGCGCTGGCTGAAGCTGGCGGCGGCGTCATCGATCGCCTCGCTCACCGGCTCCTTCAGGTCGGGGGTTTCGTCGCTCATGGAACCAGGCCTTGTGGGTTCAGCGCCCATAAGGTATCCGGGTGCCCGCCCCCACACCAGACCAGCTGCGCGCGGATCGGCATTGCCTGATGGTTCTGGCGCGCACGCTGAGCAGCGCTGAGCCCGAGGAGGGCTGTGCGCTGCTGCTGGGCCGGGGCGATGGAGCGGGGCTGGCGCTGGTGGAGAGCTGGCCCTGCCTGAACCGCTGGCAGCCGGCCGGCGAGCGCCATCGCCGCTTCAGCCTCGATCCCCGCGAGCAGCTGCTGGCCCAGCGCTGGGCCCGGGCCCGAGGCCTGCAGGTGATCGGCACGGCCCACAGCCACCCCACCAGCGCTGCGGTGCCCTCCGCCACCGACCTGGCGCTCTGCTGGGGCCCCACCCTGATGCTGATCCGCAGCGGCCTGGAGCCGGTCGATGGCAGGGCGGATCGTGGCGGGGCGAACGGTATGGCCGCGACGGGCACCGAGGGGGTCCGGGCCTGGTGGATCCCCGGCGAGGGGGCGGGCGCCCCCCGGGAGCTGCCGATCGCGGTTGCCAAACCCGCACGCGCCGGTCCCGGCCCTCCGCGCCCCGCAGGCGCGGGGCCCTTCGGTTTGGGAGAGTAGGGAGCTGGCAAGCACTCCCCGCCCATGCTTCCGCTCGACACCAGCGCCGTCCGGCTGAGTCCCGACGAGGTGGCTCGCTTCTCGCGCCACCTGATCCTGCCGGAGGTGGGCATGGAGGGACAGAAGCGGCTCAAGGCCGCCTCGGTGCTGTGCGTGGGCACCGGCGGCCTGGGCTCTCCCCTGCTGCTGTATCTGGCCGCCGCCGGCGTGGGCCGGCTCGGCATCGTCGATTTCGACGTGGTGGACCACTCCAACCTGCAGCGCCAGGTGATCCACGGCACCAGCTGGGTGGGCAAGCCCAAGATCGAATCGGCCAAGGCGCGGATCCTGGAGATCAACCCCCACTGCCAGGTGGATCTCTACGAGACGGCGCTCACCAGTGAGAACGCCCTTGAGATCATCCGGCCCTACGACCTGGTGTGCGACGGCACGGACAACTTCCCCACCCGCTACCTGGTGAACGACGCCTGCGTGCTGCTGGGCAAGCCCAACGTCTACGGCTCGATCTTCCGCTTCGAGGGCCAGGCCACGGTGTTCAACCTCGATGAAAACAGCCCCAATTACCGGGATCTCTTCCCCGAACCGCCGCCACCAGGCATGGTGCCCTCCTGCGCCGAGGGCGGTGTTGTGGGGGTGCTGCCCGGGATCATCGGCGTGATCCAGGCCACCGAGGCGGTGAAGATCATCACCGGCATCGGCACCACCCTCAGCGGCCGGCTGCTGCTGTTTGACGCCCTGCAGATGAAGTTCCGCGAGCTGAAGCTGCGGCCCAACCCCGAGCGTCCGGTGATCGACAAGCTCATCGACTACCAGGAGTTCTGCGGCGTGGGCGGGACCGCCCCGGGCCAGGAGGAGGCGGGCGCGGTGCCCAGCATCACCGTGGCCGAGCTGAAGACGGTCATCGATGGCCAGCTCGAGGACTTCCTGCTGCTGGATGTGCGCAACCCTCCCGAAGCGGACATCGCCGTGATCCCCGGGGCGGTACTGGTGCCGCTGGATCGGATCGAGAGCGGCGAGGCCATCGACGAGGTGCGCCAGCTCGCCGAGGGCAAGAAGCTCTACGTGCACTGCAAGCTGGGCGGCCGCAGCGCCAAGGCCCTGATCGCCCTGGGCCGCCACGGGATCACGGGCACCAACGTGAGCGGCGGCATCGACGCCTGGAGCCAGGAGGTGGATCCCTCGGTGCCGCGCTACTGAGCCGGTCGCCGGCCCCGGTGCGGTCCATGCCCCCCAGCTCCAGCAACGGCCCTGCAGGCCAGCGGCGGGATGGCAGCCCGCCGGCTCCATCGGCGCGGCAACGGCTCCTGCGTCAGCAACGCCACCTGGTGAGCCTGGAGCCCCGGTTCCTGGGCCTGCTATTGACCACGCTGCTGCCGGTCCTGCTGCTGCCGCTCACGGCCAACCGCACGGGACCCAGCGCCTGGCTGGTGCCGCTGCTGTACTCACTTCTGATCCAGCAGTCGATCCGCACCCTGCCGGTGCTGCGCCCCTCCCCCGGGGCTATGACCCTGGTGCGGGCCTACCGACTGCTGGGGGTCCTGGCGGCGGGGGGCCTGTGGCTGCCCGTGCTGACTGGGGGCTGGCCGATACCGGGTGTGCGGCTGGTGGTGCTGCTGCTCTGCACCATCTTTGCCGTCGCCACGTCCATTCGGCTGGTGCGGCTGCTGGCCCGGGTGCCGCGGGTCAACGTGCTGGTGATGGCCGGAGCCGCCGCTGGCTACCTCTACCTCGGTCTCACCGGGGGCCTGGTGGCGACCGCCATCCAGGTGCTCCACCGCGGCAGCTTCAGCCTGGGGAGCGATGCCTCCCACGAGCTGCTGCTGGATCGCCTCACCTACTTCAGCTTCGTGACGATCGGCGGCCTGGGCTACGGCGACATCGTGCCCACCAACGCCACCGGCGAGCGCTTCGTGGTGCTGCTGAGCGTGGCAAGCACCTTGTATGTGGTACTGCTGGTGGGGCTGTTGCTGGGGCGCTTCATCGCCACCGAAGAGCTGGAGTTCGAGCTGGAGGCGCTGGTGGATGAGGCGGAGGACCCCACAACCCCTTTGGGCGCAAGGCTGGCGACCAACGACGAGCGGACCGGTACGGAGCGGTCCCCGGACCAGCCGGGACCCAGGGATCCGTGATCGATCGGTGATCAGTAGTCGACGCCGCGCTTGAGATCGATGCCGCGCTCGGCGTAGTGCTTATGGCACACCATCTCCGAGTGCACCGAGGCCAGATCAAAGTAAGCGGGCGGGTGCTTGCAGCGCCCAGTGATGATCACCTCCGTCTCCGCCGGCTTGCGCAGCAGGGTCTGCACGATCGGCTCCACCGGCAGCAGCTCCAGATCCACGGTGGGGTTGAGCTCATCGAGGATCACGGTCTTGTAGAGGCCGCTGGCGATGGCGGCCCGGGCGATCTCCCAGGCCCGCTCCGCCTCCACATAGTCGATCGGCTGCTGCTGGCCCCGCCACACAATCGCGTCGCGGCCGGAGCGCAGGTGATCCACCAAATGGGGATAGCTCTCGCGCAGGGCGGCGATGGCGGCGTCCTCGGTATAGCCGTTACCACCCTTGAGCCACTGCAGGATCAGCACCCGGTGGCTCTTGTCCTGGCTGATGCCGCGGCCGATGGCCTGCAGGGCCTTGCCCAGGGCGCTGGTGCTCTTGCCCTTGCCCTCGCCCGTGTAGATCTCGATTCCATCGAGCCCCAGGGCCGCCGCCCCGTCGTCCTCACCGGGCTCGAGGCCCTCGAGGCTCGCGTCGTGGCGGCGATGGGCCCGCATCTCCGAGTGCAGATCGGCGATTTGTACCAAGGAGCGCGGTGCCCCCCGGCCGGTGACGATCACCTCCATGCCGTCGGGCTTGGCCGCCAGGCTCTGCACCACCTCCTCCACGTCGAGCAGGCCCAGGTCAAGCACCGGGTTGAGCTCATCGAGCACCACCACGGAATAGAGCTCGCTGGCGATGGCGCCCTTCGCGATATCCCAGCCGCGCTGGGCCTCCTGGCGATCGAAGCGGGTGGCCTCCTCGGCGGTGAAGAACTCACCCCGGCCGGTGCGCACCTGATCGATCAGGTGGGGAAAGCCCTGCTGCAGGGCCTCGATGGCAGCGTCCTCGTCGTAGGAGCGGCCGGGACCCTTGAGGAAGCGCAGCAGCAGCACGCGGGTGCGCTTCTGTTCGCAGATGCCCAGGCCGATGGTGCGCAGCACCACCCCAAGGGCGGCCTGGCTCTTGCCCTTGCCCTCGCCGTCGTACACGTGCAGCTGGCCATGGCTGCGCTCGCTGCCGCCGGCGGCTGTCCGGATGCCGATGCCGCGGCCCGTGCCGGTGGGGCGGCCGGAGCGGGGGGAACTGGTGGCTGAGGTCGCCTGCGGCGCCATGAGCGGCCCTCTTACCGTTGAATCCTAACGAGGGCAGCCCCCCGGCATGCAGCCAAGCCCGATCCCCACGAGTCCCGGCGCCAGCGCCTGCGGCGCCATGGATCTCGGCCGGGAACACCACCCGCCGGCGCCGCACCCGGTGGAGCGGCCGCAGCGGGTACCTGACCGGGCGGAGCATCCCCAGCTCGAAAGCCTGCCGGAGGCCCTGCAGCTCGCCCTGACGCGGCTGCGCCAGCGGATCGCCGGCCTGGGCCCAGTGGTGGTGGCCTATTCCGGCGGCGTCGACAGCAGCCTGGTGGCGGCCATCGCCGCTGAGCAGCTTGGGGCCTGCGCCCTGGCGGTCACGGGAGTGTCGCCCGCCCTGGCGCCGCACCTGCTGGAGGAGGCGCGGTTACAGGCACGCTGGCTGGGCCTGGCCCACCGCGAGGTGGCAACGGCCGAGCTTGAGGACCCGAGCTACTCCAGCAACCCGGCCAACCGCTGCTACGCCTGCAAGCGGGAATTGCACGGCCTGCTGGCGGCCCTGGTGGGGGAGTTGTCCAAGCCCCCAGGGGCCGCTGGGGAATGGGCGTCCGGAGCCGGGGCGGAGTGGACCACCGGGGCGGGGGCGGCGCGTGAGCCTGCGGCCCAGGTGCTTGATGGAGTGAACCTGGACGACCTGGGCGACCACCGCCCCGGCATCCAGGCCGCCCGCGAGCGGGGCGTGCTCTCACCCCTGGCGGAACTGGGCATCGACAAGGCCGGTGTACGCGCCATCTCGCGGGCCCTCGGCTTCCCCTGGTGGGACAAACCCGCCCAGCCCTGCCTGGCCTCCCGCTTCCCCTACGGCGAGGCGATCACGGCCCAGCGCCTGCGGCGGGTGGCGGCGGCCGAGGCCTGGTTGCACCAACGGGGCTTCCAGGAGTTGCGGGTACGCAGCCAGGGGGAGACGGCCCGGATCGAGCTGCCACAGCAGCGGATCGGCGAGCTGCTGGAGCCCCGGGCGCGCCACGAGCTGGTGCAGACCTTCCGGGAGCTGGGCTTCAGCGCCGTGAGCCTGGACCTGGAGGGCCTGGTGAGCGGCAAGCTCAACCGCGAGCTGGTGTCCGCCATCCAGGCCTAGGAGGCTGCTGAAAAACCAACCGATCCGCGGGAGAATGGCCCAACGGCACTGAACGGATGCGCGGCCAGCAGGAGCGGACCGGTCCCCTGTTCT
>NZ_NQLA01000007.1 GCF_002252705.1 Vulcanococcus limneticus LL | reverse complement strand
TGGAACTGGATCGCACTGCGGGCCATGGCCGGACTGGTATTTGTGTACCAGTCTATGGGCTCAGGTCCTGCGCTGCGGAGCGAGCTGGGTAATCAAGTGCCGCCATGGGCGTGATGACCTTCGCGGCCTCCAACAGCTTCCTCACCCCGATCGGCTACCAGACCAACACGATGGTGTACTCGGTGGGCGGCTACTCGTTCCGGGACTTCTTCCGGATGGGCCTGCCGCTGACGCTGCTGCTGGCGCTCCTTACCCCGGCGCTGGCCCTCTGGCTGGCATTTTGAGTGACACCCCGCTGCCGGGGATCAAGCCCATACTCCGGCTAGTCCCTGTGCTGGCCGATGTCCGTCGCGGTGCTCACCGCCCATGCCGCCCTTTCCCGCGCTGCCGCCGAGGCCGTGGCCCTCACCTGGCTGGAGGATCTGGGGCTGGAGGTGTCCTACGGCGAGTCGAGCCACCTGCTGGCCACCAGCGAGTCGCCGCTGCTGCTGCTGGAGCTCGACTTCTACCCCCTGACTGACGCGGCCACCCAGGTGCGCTGGCACCTGCGCCGCAGTAGCAGCGGGGTGCCCTCCCAGGCCGAGCGGGAGCTGGTGCGGGCCCTGCGATCCGCCCTGGATGCGGATCCCCACTGGCAGCTCGACGGCTTTCAGAGCGGGTGGCCGGAGCTGCCTGCCCTGTGAATCTCGATCAGCTCAACGTGTTCCTGGTGGTGTCGCGCCACCTGCACTTCAGCCGTGCCGCCGATGAGCTGTACATCACCCAGCCGGCGGTGAGCGCGGCGGTGGCCAAGCTGGAGGCCGAGTTTGGCGTGCGCCTGTTCCACCGCATCGGCCGGCGGGTGGAGCTCACCGACGCCGGCCGTTTCCTGGTGATCGAGGGAACGCGCCTCAGTGAGCAGGTGCACCAGCTGGAGCGTCGCCTGCTGGAGTTCAACGCCCTCAAACGTGGTGCCCTCACCATCGGCGCCAGCTTCACCGTGGGCAATTACTGGCTGCCGGCGGCCCTCAAGCGCTTCCACGACAGCCACCCCGCCATCGAGGTGCAGTGTGGCCTGGGCAATGCCGAACAGGTGCTCGATGGCACCGGCAAGGGGGAATTCGACCTGGGCTTCGTCAGCGGCTCGGCCGTGCATGGGCTGCCCGGATCCCTGGAGGGGGAGCAGGTGGGCACGGAGCGGTTGCAGGTGGTGGTGGCCCCCGGCCACCCCTGGTATGGCCGGGAACGCCTGCTGCCAGGGGAACTGGCGGAGAGTTCCTGGATCCTGCGGGAGCGCGGCTCCGGCGCCCGCCAGATGTTCGAGGCCGGCCTGGCCCGCACCGGTGTGGCCCTCGAGAGCCTGCCAGTGGCCCTGGTGCTCAACAGCAGCGAAATGGTCAAGACGATCGTGCTGAACGGCGCCGGGGCGGCGGCCTTGCCGGAGTCGATGGTGCGGCACGAGATCGCGCTGAAGCTGCTCTGGCCCGTGCGGGTGGAGCAGCTGGAGATGGAGGAGCCGATCCTGATGATCCGCCACCCCCAACGGCATCAATCGAGGTTGCTGGAGGCCTTCGAGCAGGCGGTGCGGGGTTGAGGCTGGGGCGCGCTCTGGCGAGCCCCCCCGCTGGCGAGGCCCGCCCGGGGCCTCAGAACTGGTGGCCGGCCCTTGGGCGGATGTGAACGCGGTCGCCGTTCTGAAGGCCGTCGAGATCCCGGCGGTCACGCGGGAGCTGCGCATTGAGCTTCTGGCCGTTCTCCAGCTGCAGTTCGGCTACCAGCTCCTTGCCGAGGTGGGTGACGCGGCGCAGCACGGCCGGCACGCTGTCGCCGTTGGCGTCGCGCAGCAGTTCGATGTCGTGGGGGCGCACGAACAGGTCGGCGCCGGAGTGGCTGTGCAGCTCGCTGGGCAGCACGTTCACCTCGCCCACGAAGTTCATCACGAAGGGGGTGGCGGGATGGTCGTAGATCTCCGAGGCGGTGCCGATCTGCTCGATCCGGCCCTTGTTGATCACCGCGATCTTGTCGGCCACCTCGAAGGCCTCCTCCTGGTCGTGGGTCACGATCACGGTGGTGACTTTGGTCTCCTCCTGGAGGTTGCGCAGCCAGCCGCGCAGTTCCTTGCGCACCTTGGCGTCGAGGGCGCTGAAGGGCTCATCCAGCAGCAGCACCCGCGGCTGCACCGCCAGGGCCCGCGCCAGTGACACCCGTTGGCGTTGGCCACCCGAGAGCTGGGAGGGGAAACGGCTGCCGTAGTCCTGCAGTTGCACCAGGTTCAGCAGTTCATCCACCCGGCGGCGGATGGCGTCCTTCTTCCAGCCCCGCAGCTCCAGGCCGAAGCCGATGTTGTCGCGCACGGTGCGGTGCTTGAACAGGGCGAAGTGCTGGAACACGAAGCCCACCTGGCGGTCCTGCACCGAGCGGCCGGTGGCCTCCTCGCCGTTGATCCAGATGCGGCCTTCATCGGGGTTGTCCAGGCCGGCGATCATGCGCAGCAGCGTGCTCTTGCCGCAGCCGGAGGGCCCCAGCAGCGCCACCAGCGAGTTGGTCTCAACGTCGAGGCTGAGGTTGTCGACGGCGGTGGCGGAACCGAAGCGCTTGGTGACGCCGGAGACGCGGATACCCATGGGGAAAAGGGGGTGAAAACTCTGGAGGCGGGCTGGAGCGGAGGTGGCTGGCGCGGAGGCGGTTCCCGGAGCTGATCGGCTGTTGATGCTGAGGCTAGGGATCGCTCACCCCCAAAACCGATGGGTGATGCGGTTGATCACTTTTAGTGATCGTTTGCCATGGCCTGGGGTGATCAATGGCCCGGGTGCCGGCGCCTGCCGGCCGTTCGTGTTCAGGCGGGAGGGATCCGATCGTCGGGTTCAGGGGGGACGGGTTCAGGGGGCCGGGGTCAGGGCGATCTCCAAGGGCACCGGATTGCGCAGGGTGTTGGCCACCGGCGAGTAGGCATTCGCCTGCTCCACGATCGCCTCCAGCTCCTCCCGGGACGCCTCGCCCTCCACCAGCACCCGCACGCGGATGGCCTGAAAGCCCATCTCCGGTGGTGTTGTGTCCAGGGCGCCGCCTGCACCCCAGGCAGCCGGGTTGCCGATGTCGCCCTCCAGGAACAGCTCCAGGCGGGTGAGCCGCACCTGTTTCCAGGTCGCCACCGCGGTGATGCCCACCGCCAGGCAGCCACCCAGACCCGACAGCACGATCTCCCCCGGCGCAGGGGCGGTGTTCTGACCGAACAGGTGCAGCGGTTCATCCACCACCACGGGCTCGTGGTCACCCACGTAGCTGAGGGTGCGGTACTGGCCCTCGGTGACCGTGTGGACCCGGTTGGTGCCGCGGGCCCCGGGATTGGCCCGGCCCTTGGCGGCAAAGGCCAGCAGGCCGTCGCGATCGATCGGCCGCAGGTGGGCCGTCACGGTCTGCACGGGGGAAGGGGCGTCGCTCATGGGGCGTTACTTAGTGGGCGGCAGGGGAGGGAAGAGGGGTGCCGGTGGATTCCGGCACTGGCAGGTTGCGCAGCCGGGAGATCTCCTTGCGCAGGTGTTTGAGGGCGGGGGTCACGATCGCCACGAAGTGGGATTCACGCACCCGCCGCTGGGCCTCCGAGCTGGCCAGGTAGCCGCGGGCCCCCTGGTGCAGCAGCGCCGACTGGGCGGCCCGCAGCGCCAGTTCGGAGCTGGCGGCCCGCGCTTCGAGCACGGCGATCGTGCGCTCTGTCGCCTGGGCCGGCGAGGGGTTGGTGGGCCCTGGAGTCAGGTCCCTGGCCAGCCGCTGCAGGCCCTGGCGCAGCTCTGCCAGCTCCTGATCCAGCTGGTCAGGGCCGTCGTCGAGGAAGCGGTTGACGTGGCCGAGGGGACCCTGCACGGCCCGCATCGAGGCAATGGCGCCCTGGATGACTCCGAGGCCGAAGCCGCACTGCAGCAGGACGAAGGCGTCGCGGATGCGCTGGATGAAGGGCAGGGCCGGATCGGCGATTACCCGATCGGGCCCCACGTGGTGGCCCTTGAGGCGGATGGCGTAGGTGCTGGTGCCCTCCATGCCGGAGAAGGTGGGGCAGGGAACCAGCTCCACACCGGGGGCGCTTCCGGGCAGCAGCACCATCACCTGCCGACCTGCGGGGCCGACTGCACTGGACGTCTGGGCCGCGCCACCGGGATCGGCTTCCACGACTTCGGCCACCACGGCCGAGTAGCCATCGGCGCTGAGATGGCTCACCCAGGGGAGTGAACCACTCAGCCTGTAGCCGTCGCCATCGGGCACGGCGCGCAGCAGCTGCTTCTCAATGCCGGCGTAGGTCTTCATCGGGTTGGAGAGGCCCGTGCCCCCCAGGCGCCGGCCGGCGATGTGCTCGGCCAGCAGCTGGCCCTGCAGGGCTGGGTTGCCGGATTCCTCCAGATAGAGCCCGCAGGCGGCGTGGCACCAGGCCACGAAGCCCGTGGAGCCGCACACCTCCGCCACCGCGGCGATGGTCTCGATCGCCAGGCCGACATCGCCCGGCTGGCCGTGGCTGCGCAGGTGGCCGCTGAAGGCGCCGGCGGCCGCCAGCTCGCTCAGCACCTCGCGGGGATAGAGCCCCTCGCGATCGATCGCCTCCGCCAGGGGAGCCAGGCGGCGGCGGGTGATCAGGCGGGTGCGCTCCAGGATCTCTGGACCGGGGGTCTGGGCAGTCGGAGTCGGCTCGGATCCATCCGGTTGCTCTGCCGCCAGAGGCTCTGCCGCGGAAGGGGGTGAGAGTGGGGCGGGCGGCATGCCGATGCTGGGGGTCATGGCACTGTGCGCGGCGAGCCGGGGCGGGGGGTGTGGCTCTGAGCACGTCGGCTCTGGGTGGGGTGTAGCCCGGACCACAGGGGCCGCTGGGGCAAGCGACCTAGGGTCGCGGCCAGCCTAGGTCTAAAAGTCGATGGGATTAGCGCTGATCTTGCCGGCCTTCGCAGCCTCGCCCCTCGCCGTTCTCTGTCCATGAGCGGGGTCCCCGCCGCGCAGGCGCCCCTGACGGTCCGCCCTGTCGGGGAGCAGGGGCCTGGCGCTTCCGCCGCTCCGCTCCCCCTGCTGGAGCTCCAGGACCTGCACTTCCGCTACCCCCGTCGGCCCAGCCAGGCCCCCCAGGGCAAGGTGCTCCAGGGCATCGACCTGGCCCTGGAGGCCCACGAAATCACGGTGTTGCTGGGCCCCAGCGGCTGTGGCAAGTCCACCCTGCTGGGGCTGGCCGCGGGCCTGATTCCCCGCCAGCAGGGCCGGGTGCTGGTGGCCGGGAAGCGCTCCGATGCCCCCCATCCCGCCGTGGGGGTGGTGTTTCAGCAGCCTGCCCTGCTGCCCTGGCTCTCGGTTCACCGCAATGTGGAGTTCGGCCTCACCCTGCGCCATTCCGAGCGGCTCAGCCCGGGCGAGCGGCGCCAGCGGGTCCAGGAGGCCCTGCGGCTGGTGGGCCTGGAGGGCCACGGCCCGTCCCATCCCTCCCAGCTTTCGGGTGGCATGGCCCAGCGGGCCGCCCTGGCCCGGGTGCTGGTGCGACGTCCACGGTTGCTGCTGCTGGATGAGCCCTTCAGTGCCCTCGACGCTGTGACCCGCTCCGGCATGCAGCAGCTGCTGCAGACGATCGTGGCCCGCACCGGCTGCGGCGTGCTGATCGTGACCCACGATGTGGAGGAGGCGATCGCCCTGGGCCACCGCATCGTGCTGATGGAACGGCACCCCGGCCGGTTGCGGCGCGAGTGGCGGGGCGTGCGCGATCCCGTCATTTCGGAACCCTTGGCTGCGGATTCCTTGGCTGCGGATTCCACAGCTACGGATTCCGCTGCTGCGGACTCCACCGCCTCGAACCCCGAGCTGCGGGCCCAGATCCTGCAGGAGCTCGGAGCCGTTCTGGAGGGCTGAGTGCTCCTCGGTATCCCTGAGGTCGCCTCACCTGGCCCGACTCCTGCTCCCCCCCTACCGCGCCCTTACCTCCCGTCTCCGCCGCGATGACCCACCACCCCCTCACCTGCGACTGCTGCGGCATGAGCCGCCGCCAGTTCCTGCAATTCGGTGGCCTGCTGGCCGCCTCCGCCGGCCTCAGCCTGCTGGGCGGCCAGTCGCCGCTGCAGGCGGCCTCGCTGGCCAAGGGGCAGGACCAGCCCGTGAAGATCGGCTACCTGCCGATCCTGGATGCCTCGCCGTTGCTGATCGCCCATGCCCGCGGCGCCTTCAAGAACGAGGGCCTGACAGCGCCCGATCCCACCCGTTTCCGCTCCTGGGCCCAGCTGTCGGAGGCCTTCCTCTCGCGGCAGGTGAACGTGGTGCACATGCTCTTCCCCACCACGATCTGGATGCGCTACGGCAAGTCCGTGCCGGCCAAGGTGGTGGCCTGGAACCACACCAATGGCTCGGCGCTCACCGTTCTGCCCTCGATCGACAAGCCCCGGGATCTGGGCGGCCAGGTGGTGGCGATTCCCTTCTGGTATTCGATCCACAACATCGTTCTGCAGCAGCTGCTGCAGAAGAATGGCCTGAAGGTGGTGCGGCGGCCGATCGAGGCCAAGCTGGCCGCCGATGAGGTGAATCTGGTGGTGCTGCCGCCGGCCGAGATGGTGCCGGCCCTGGCCAGCAAGAAGATCGCCGGCTACATCGTGGCTGAGCCGTTTAATGCCGCCGCCGAGACCCGCAAGATCGGCAAGGTGCTGCGCTTCACCGGCGACATCTGGAATGACCACGCCTGCTGCGTCGTGCTCGTCCACGAGGATGATGTCAAGAACCGGCCCGAATGGACCCAGCGCGTGGTGAACGCGATCGTCAAGTCCCAGCGCTGGATGCAGGGCAACCGGCCCGAGGTGGCCGACATCCTCTCCCAGGAGGGCGGTCGCGACTACACCCCCCACAGCCGGGCCGTGCTCAACCGCGCCCTCTCCTTCTACGGCGGCGCCGAGTATCGCCAGGACGGCGCGATTCAGCATCCGGAGTGGCGAAACCAGCGGATCGATTTCCAGCCCTATCCCTTTGCCTCCTACACCCGCGAACTGGTGCGCCTGCTCAAGGTGACCCAGGTGGAGGGCGACAATGCCTTCCTCCGCAATCTCGATCCCAACCGGGTGGCGCGGGATCTGGTGACCGATCGCTTCGTGCGTCGGGCCATCGAGGCCAACGGCGGTGCCAGGGCCTTCAACCTCCCCGCCAGCTTCAGCCGCCGCGAGCAGATCGCCTTCGCATGACGACCGTGCTGGGTTTGCGTCTGCGCCGGCCCGTGCCGGCCCTGCTCCAGGCCAGTGCCCTGCCGGCCCTGGGGCTGCTGATCGGCCTGGGGATCTGGGGACTGGCCGTGGCGGTGCTGGGTCGCAGCGTGCCGATCCTGCTGGAGTTCTCGCCCCAGGCGGGCTTTGCCAACCTGGCCAGCGGCCTGGCCTCGGGCGTACTGGTGCGCCATGCCGGCGCCAGCCTGCTGCGGGTGGGCGTGGGGTTGGTGCTGGCGGTGCTGGTGGCGGTGCCCCTCGGTCTGCTTCTGGGCCTCAAGCGCCGGCTGGAGCTCACCACCTCGGCGGTGTTCCAGTTCATCCGCATGATCTCGCCCCTCTCCTGGATGCCGATCGCCGTGATGGTGTTCGGCGTGGGGGATCTGCCGGTGTTCTTCCTGCTGGCGATCGCCGCCATCTGGCCGATCCTGCTCAGCATCACCACCGCCGTGCGCACGGTGGATCCCCTCTACATCCAGGTGGCCCGCAGCTTTGCCGCCGAGCCCCTTGAGATCGTGACTCGCATCGTGCTGCCGGCGATCCGCCCCAGCTTGCTGGCCAGCCTGCGGGTGGCGGTGGGGCTGATCTGGCTGGTGCTGGTGCCGGCCGAGATGCTGGGGGTGAGCTCTGGCCTGGGCTATCTGATCCTCGATTGCCGCGACCGGCTGGCCTACGGCGAACTCACGGCCGCCCTGCTGGTGATCGGCCTGATCGGCTGGGCCCTCGATGCCCTGCTGCGGCGCTTCAGCTTCTCCGCCACGGCGGTGCCCCAGCTGAGCTGAGGCTCCCGCACGGGCCTGCGGCTGTCGCTTCAGCCCAGTTCCTCGGCTACGTCCTTGCGGATGCTGCAGTCGCTCAGGGGGTAGCTGACGCAGAGCAGGGCAAAGCCGGCGGCGATCTGGTCGTCGTCGAGGAAGCTCTGGTCGGCCTGATCCACGCTGCCGGAGAGGATCCGGCCGGCGCAGGCGCTGCAGGCCCCTGCCCTACAGGAGTAGGGCAGGTCCACCCCGGCGGCTTCGGCCGCATCGAGGATGTACTGGTCATCGGCGCAGGGGAAGCTTTCGCCGCCCTCAAGGCTGATGGTGTAACTG
Source organism: Vulcanococcus limneticus LL (assembly GCF_002252705.1). GTDB lineage: Bacteria > Cyanobacteriota > Cyanobacteriia > PCC-6307 > Cyanobiaceae > Vulcanococcus > Vulcanococcus limneticus. The sequence continues at coordinate 85,373 of NZ_NQLA01000007.1, read as the reverse complement.
GCCATGGGGATTCGCTCTGTCCTGCCTGGTTTAGCCGCGCTCTGGTCGTTCGGCAGTGGCGGTGCGGCAGCGGCGTCGGGTTTTGCCCACCGGGCGCCGGTCACATCTGGTCGCAATTGTGACCGCGTGGGGCCTGGAATCCCCTTGGCAGGGTCGGGATACTGGGCTCCCGGCATCCCTTTTGATGAGCTGGATTGAACTGCAGCGCCTGGTGGACCAGGCCGAATCCGACCGCGGCCTGCGACGCAACCTGCGCCGCTGCCGCTCCGAGCAGGAGCTGCTCCAGTCGGCCCGGCTGCTGGGCTTCCGCATCACCCGCCATGACCTGCATGCGGCGCGGGTGAAGCACCGCCAGGAGCGGCGCCAGGAAGTGCGCCAGGAGCAGGGGCTCGCCGGCCAGTCGCAGGTTGGTTGAGGCGGCCCTGCTGGGTCTGGCCGGCGGGGGTATGTCAGGAGCGCAGGGCTGGGGGCGCGTCCGCCCGGGCCTGGTCGCCGCTGGCGGGCTCGGCCCGGCAGCGGTAGAGGCCCAGGCTCTCCCCCTGCTCCAGCTGGCGGCAGCGCAGCTCCTCCGGGCGCGGGGCCTGGCGGCTGAGCAGCTCCGGCCCCGGGTCCTCGCCGCTGCGCAGGTCCGAGCTGCGATTGGCGCCACGGATGCGCCGGCCGGCATACCAGTTGAGGCTGGGCCGCTCGCTCTCCTGCCAGATCCGCACCGGCCCGCTCACGCCGCGCTCGTGCAGCATCCGGGCCACCGCGGGCGTCCCCCAGCTCTCGTTGAGTTCCCACAGCCAGAGCGGACTCGCCATCAGCACCAGCAGGCTGAGCCAGACGCCGGCCACGGCCCCCAGGCCTCCCGCCCATCGCCGCGGGCTCCGGCGCGAGTCCAGCATCCGCCCCCCGAGTAGCAGCCCGAGGCCCAGGCCCAGGGCCACCAGGCCATGGCCGCTGCTGAGGCCCACCAGCCCCGAGACCACCAACAGGGATGCCAGCAGGCCCGCGGTCCCAATCAGGGCCCACAGCCTGGGCAGCCGCGCCAGCTGCCGGGTCCAGGGCGGCCGCAGCTCCCGCCCGCGAACCACCAGCCAAGCGAACACCGGGCCGCAGACCAGGGCGAAGCTCGGCCAGAGCAGCAGGCTGTACCAGGGCAACTGGGTGCGCAGCGGCAGCACCAGCAGCGCGGTGCCCAGGGTCAGGCCCAGGCACCAGCGCCCGGCCTGGCTGCGCCGCTGGCGCCAGGCCAGGCCAAGGCCGAAGGGCCAGAGCGGCAGCCAGGGCCATCCGCCCTCAAGCACTTCCAGCACCGGCTCCAGGGGTCCGCCGCCATGGCCCTCCATCGCCTGGCTGACCCGCGCAAACCCCTGGCTGGTCCACATCTGCAGGGCCCCGTCGCCGCGGGCTAGGGCGTGGAAGCCATGCCAGGCCAGCCCCGGCAGCAGCCCAAGGGCGATCACGGCCAGCAGCCAGGCCCAGTCGCGGCGGCCCAGATCGCGATCCAGGAGCCGCAGCGCCAGGGCCATCACCAGCACCGGCAGGGCCGTGGGCGCCTTGAGCAGCAGCAGCGCCGTGCCCCCCAGCCCCGCCACCAGACCCCAGCGCAGCAGCCGTGGCCGCGGGGCCGTGGCGCCCAACAGGCCCCACCAGATCAGTGCCATCGCCACCAGCTGGCAGCCGTCGAGCATGGCCAGGCGGCCGTGGCGAGCCAGGGGCAGCAGTGTCAGGGCGATGGCGCCGGTGGCCAGGGCGCTGGGGCGATCGCCGGGTCGCAACCGCCCCTGGATCGCCGCCAGCAGCGGCACCAGGGCCGTGGAGAGCAGCGCTGGCACCAGGCGCACCACCCACTCCGGGGGCAGGGTTGCGGCCTGTGCGGCGGTGAGGCTCCGCCAGAGGCCGATGGCAGCCGCGATCAGCAGATGCAGCCCGGGCGGCTTGTTCAGGTAGGGCTCGCCCCAGTAGGTGGGCAGCAACTTCTGGCTCCAGGGGGCCTGGCTGGTCTCGAGGGCCACCCGGGCGACGATGCCCTCATCCCAGTCCCGCAGGGGCAGATCCCCCAGGCCCACCAGCGCGGTCGCCACGGCCAGCAGCCACAGTCCGCCGATCAGCAGGGGCAGGGGCGGCAGCTGCGGGCGGCAGGGGGGCATCGACCGGAAACGCAGTCGCGTCAAGCCTTCCCCAGGTCGGTGCAGCGGTCGTTAAGGGGAGGGAGGACCCTGGTTAGGCCTGGGTTATCGGCTGCCCGCCGATACCTGTCCCTGTGTCGTCCGTCACGGCCGTACGCCCGCCTGCGCAGGGCCAGCTCAGGTCAGCCCGCCGGTAGCACCTGGCGATAGCCGTTGGACGTGAGCACCCGCAAGGGGGTGTCGAACAGCTCGCTCAGGACCCCCTCCTGGAGCAGGTCGGCCGTGGGGCCATCGCCCACCACGCGGCCCTGGCGCAGCAGCACGGCCCGTTCGATTTCGGGCACGATCGCCTCGATCTGGTGGGTCACCAGCAGCAGGGTGGTGCCGGCGCGGGCCAGCCGGCGCAGTTGGTCCAGCAGCTGGTGCCTGGCCTTCAGGTCGAGGCCGTTGGTGGGCTCATCCAGCACCAGCACCTCGGGGTCGTGCACGAGGGCGCGGGCCAGCAACAGCCGGCGGCGCTGACCGTCGGAGAGTTCGGCATAGGGGCGGGCTGCCAGATCAGTCAGCCCGAGCTGCTCGAGCAGTTCCGCCACGCGGGCGTGCTGGGCGGCGCTGGGCTGCTGGCTGCGGCCGAGCCCCACCGAGCCGAAGAAGCCCGAGAGCACCACGTCACTGGCGCGGGTGCGCCCCACGCCGCCGCTGAGATGGGTGGCCTGCAGGTCTGCTGACACCAGCCCGATGCGGGCCCGGAGCTGCCAGAGGTTCACGCAGTCGCTGCCGAAGAGGCGCAGGTGCGAGCCCGGCTTCACCACGGGGTAGAGCTCCCGGCTGAGCAGCTTGATCAGCGAGCTCTTGCCGGAGCCGTTGGGGCCAAGGATCACGGTGTGCTCCCCCCGATGCAGCTGCAGGGTGAGGTCCTCGAACACCCGCCGGGGGCCCAGCCAGGTCTCCACCGCCTGGAGGTCGAGGTAGGGGGTGGGCGCTGGGCTGTCCATGGGCGCACCGTACCCATGGAGGTCCCTTCCCCACGGCGGCCGGGCCGATCGCCGTCGCCCTTGAATGGGGACCGCCGCTCGCCAGCCCGTTGCGCCCCTGGAGTTCCATCCCCATCGCCGACTGCGGCGAGCCGCTGCTGGAGCTGCCGGGCGCGCTGCCGCGGCTGGAGCCCCATCCCTACGCCGCCCTTGGCGCCCCCTATGGCATCGGGGCCTCGCCCTTCCGGCTGCGCAGTGGCGTGATCGAGCGGCTCCTGCTGGCCGACGCGGCCCTGCGGCGCCAGCAACCGGGGTGGCGCTTGACGATTTTTGACGCCTGGCGGCCCCTGGCGGTGCAGCGCTTCATGGTGGAGCACGCCATCGCCGAGGAATGCCGGCTCAGGGGCGTGGATCCGCACCGCCCCTCGCCGGCCCTGGCGGCGGTGCAGGCCGAGGTGGGTCGCTTCTGGGCCCCCCCCAGCGACGATCCCACCACCCCGCCGCCCCACAGCACCGGGGCGGCCGTGGACCTGACCCTCGCCGATGCCGAGGGCCGGGAGCTGAACCTGGGTTCTCCGATCGATGCGATCGGCGCCGTGTCCGAGCCGGACCACTTCGCTTCAGGTGCCCCAGCCACCACGGCTGGCACTGCCGGCGCATCGGAGGCTGAGGCACAGGCGATGGAGGCAGAGGCGCGGGAGTGGCATCGGCGCCGCACGCTGCTGCGGGAGGCCATGGCCTCGGCCGGTTTCGCCCAGCACCCCAACGAGTGGTGGCACTTCAGCTGGGGCGATCAGCTCTGGGCCTGGCGCAGCGGCGCAGCCTGCGCCCGCTACGGACGCTGGCTGGAGACGGGCTGATCCGGGGACTCGTCAGGGGGGCGCAGCGGGCTATGGCTTGGCCGTCCCGTCCCGATCGATTCCCATCGAGGCGGCCAACGTTCTGGCCTGCTCCTTGCTCAGCAGCCCCCGTTGGATGCAGCCGTTGATGCTGCCCACCGCCAGGTCCCGCTGCAGGCGGCGAAGCTGGGCCTGGGCCGCCGCTGGCTGGTCGGCGAACTGGGCCAGCTGGTTGCGGTAGCCCCGCAGCAGGTTCTCAGGCCGGCAGGTGCTGGCATCCGGGTCGAAGCGCTCCACCCGCGAGGCCGGCGGATCGGGCCGACGATCGGCCTCCGGATCCGGGGGCGGCTTCGCCGAGGCGGCGTCGAGCGGCCCCGCCAGAGCCAGCGCCAGGGCCTGGCCAAGGGCTGCGGCCGCCAGGGCGAGTCTGCGCGGCGCGCCGATGGGCAGGGGTGGCAGGGAACGGGCCATCGGCATCAGGTGGTGGGAGTCAGGAGTGCGCCAACGGCGTCGCGGCCCAGCTTCACCACGTGATCCCCCAGGCTGCGGCGACCGCCGGCCGCCTTCCAGCTCAGCAGCAGCGGCTCGAGGGTGGTCTCCAGATCCTCCAGCGGCACCCGATCGAGGTAGGGCTCGGCCAGGCGGGTGAGGTTGGGGGCGCCGCCAAGCCAGAGCTGATAGAGGTCGGGCCCGCTGCCCACCAGCCCCAGTTCGGCCATGTAGGGGCGGGCGCAGCCGTTGGGGCAGCCCGTCACACGCACCAGGATCGATTTCTCGATCTCCAGGCGTTGCAGCTGGGCCTCGAGGCGCTCGAGGATCGCCGGCAGGCCCCGCTCTGCCTCCGTCACGGCCAGGCCGCAGAGGGGCAGGGCCGGGCAGGCCAGGGCGTGGCGCGCCAGGGCTGCCGGCGCCTCGGGGCTCTCCACCCCCAGGGCCGCCAGGCCCTCCCGCACGCTGGAGCGCTGGGCGCTGCCGATGTTGCAGAGCAGCAGGTCCTGGTTGGGGGTGACGCGGATCTCCAGCTGGTAGGTCTCCACCAGCCGGCGCAGCCCCGCCTTGAACGGGCCGGCCAGGCGGCCGCTCAGCAGCGGGATCCCCACAAACCAGAGGCCGCTGCTCTGGCGGTGCCAGCCCAGGTAGTCCTCCAGCTTGACTTTCGGTTCCTGCCGCAGACCCTTGATCGGGTGGCTGAAGTAGTGCGTCTTCAGCTCGGATTTGAACCAGGCGATGCCACGCTCGTGGATCAGATACTTCATGCGAGAGTGACGCCGCTGCTGGCGGTCGCCGTGGTCGCGCTGCAGGGCCACGATGGCCTGCACCAGATCCAGCACGTGCTCCGCCGCCACGTAGCCCAGCGGGTCGGCGGTACGGGCGAAGGTCTCCTCCTTGTTGTGGGTGCGGCCCATGCCGCCGCCCACGTACACGTTGCAGCCCCGCAGGCTGCCGCTGGCGTCGGTAAAGGCCACCAGGCCAATGTCCTGGGTCAGCAGGTCCACCGAGTTGTCACCCGGTGCCGTCACGGCCACCTTGAACTTGCGCGGCAGGAAGGTGGTCCCGTAGAGGGGTTCGTTGGCATCGCCGCTGAACACGCCGCCCTCCTGCTGGCGGCTCCGCACCGCCTTCACCGGCGCCTGGGGCTTGATTCGGTAGCTGAGTTCGCCGTCCACCCACAGGTCGAGGTAGGAGCCCTCGGCCGCCACGGGCACCAGCAGATCGGCGATCTGGTTGGCCAGTTGGCGCGCCGCCGGGTAGGCCCCCTTCTCGAACGGCGCGGCCGGGGCCATCACGTTGCGGTTGATGTCACCGCAGGCGGCCAGGGTGGAGCCGAGGGAGCGGATGATCGTGCCGATCACCTCCTTCAGGTCGGCCTTGGCCACCCCGTGCATCTGGAAGGTCTGCCGGGTGGTGGCCCGCAGGGTGCCGTTGCCAAGCCGGTCCGCCAGTTCATCCATGGCCAGGAACAGCTGGGCTGGCACCCGCCCGCCCGGGCTGCGCAGGCGCAGCATCATCTGCCAGTCCTTGTCCTTGCCCTTCTGGCGGTTCTCGCGGTTGTCCTGCTGGTAGCTGCCGTGGAACTTGAGCAGCTGCACGCCCCCCTCGCTGAAGTTGGGCTTGTCGTTGGCCAGTTCGGTGCGCAGGGGTTCCTTGAGGTAGTCGCTGTCGGCCTTGAGCTGCTCGAACTTGCTGCGCTCCGTTCCGGCGGCGATGCTCGGGAAAGGCCCGGCTGGGGTGCTGACTTGGGGGGGGACGCCGGCTGGCCTCGGCGAGCCCGTTGGCTTGGCGCCCTTGGCGGGTGTAGTGGCGTCTGGCTGGGCGGTACCGGGCTGCAGGATGTCCGCCTGGGCTGCTGCGGGCTGCGCGGCTTGCGTCTGGGCAGTGGCCTGGACCGTCTTGACCGTGGCCTGGACAGTGGCAGAGCCCTTCTTGCTGGATCCGGGCTTGGATCCAGAGGTCTGCCTTCCAGTCACGGTCACAGCGGCGCCACGGTCGTAGGTCGAAGCTAGCGAAGCGGCCGGACGGGGGCTGTGGCCCCAGGCCCCTGCGCTGCCGCCGCAGGCCCCTTCCATAAAGTTGGGGGCTGCCGTGGCCTGCCCCTTGTCGACCTTTCTGCTGGAGATCGGAACCGAGGAGCTGCCCGCCGACTTCGCCCGCCTGGCCCTGCCCCAGCTTGAACAGCTGGTACGCCGCGATCTGACTGAACAACGCCTCAGCCACGGCGTGGTGACCACCACCAGCACGCCCCGCCGCATTGCCCTGCTGGTGGAGGGTCTCCCCGCCGCCGCCGCCGACCTCGAGGAGGAGCGCAAGGGCCCGCCCGCCGGCCAGGCCTTCAAGGACGGCGTCCCTACGCCGGCCGCTATCGGCTTCGCCAAGCGCTGCGGCATCGCCCCTGAGGCCCTGGAGCTGCGCGATACCCCCAAGGGCCCCTTCGTGTTCGCCCGGGTGCTGGAGCGGGGTCGCCCCACCGCCGCCGTGCTGGCCGAGCACATCCCCCAGTGGATCGGCGCCCTGCAGGGCCGTCGCTTCATGCGCTGGGGGGAGGGCGAGAGCCGCTTCTCCCGGCCCGTGCGCTGGCTGGTGGCTCTGCTGGATGCCACCGTGATCTCCGTCACGCTGCAGGGCAGCGATCCGGAGGTGCGCGCCGGCAACACCAGCCGCGGCCACCGGCTGCTGGCCGAATCCGTGACCATCCCCAGTGCCGGGGCCTACGCCGAGAGCCTGGCCGCCGTGGGGGTGCAGGTGGATCGCGCTGGCCGGGCCGCTGCCATCCGCTCCGCCGTGCTGGAGGCCGCCGCTGCCCTGGGCGCCCGCCCCGACCTGCCGGACGACCTGTTCGACGAGCTCACCGACCTGGTGGAGGCGCCGCTGCTGATCGAGGGGTCGGTGGCCGAGCAGTCCCTCGGCCTGCCGCCGGAGGTGCTCAGCACCGTGATGCGCGCCCACCAGCGCTATGTGCCCCTCTACCGCTCGGGTGCCGCCAGCGATCCGCTGGCCCTCGATGCCAAGGATGCACTGCTGCCGCGGTTCCTGTGCATCGGCAATGGCCTGCCGGCCGCCAGCGACACGGTGCGCCGCGGCAACGAGCGGGTGCTCAAGGCCCGCCTGGCCGATGCCGAGTTCTTTGTGCAGGCCGATCGCGCCGTACCCAGCATCGACCGCCGCGACCAGCTGGCCCGCGTCACCTTCGCCGAAGGCCTGGGCTCCCTGCTGGATCGGGTCGAGCGGATCGAATGGCTCACTGACGTGCTGCTGGAGCAGCTGCAGCTCGGCGCCGCCACGGGCGACCACGCCCGCCGCGCCGCCCACCTGTGCAAGCACGATCTGGTGAGCCAGATGGTGGGTGAATTCCCCGAGCTGCAGGGCATCATCGGCGGCAAGTATCTGCTGGCCGAGGGCGAGCCCCGCGCCGTGGCCCTGGCGGTGCTGGAGCACTACCTGCCCCGCGGCGCCGGCGACGATCTGCCCAGTTCCGATGCCGGCGCCGTGGTGGCCCTGGCCGAGCGGCTGGAGCTGCTGCTCAGTATCTATGCCAAGGGCGAGCGGCCCAGCGGCTCCTCCGATCCCTACGCCCTGCGCCGCGCCGGCAACGGCCTGCTCCAGATCCTCTGGGAGCGCGGCTGGAGCCTGGATCTGCAGGCGCTGCTGCGGCGCGCCACGGCCCACTGGTCCCAGCTGCTGCCCCATTTTTCGGTGCAGGCGCCTGCTCTGGCGACGGAGCTGGCGGAGTTCCTGCGCCAGCGCCTGGTGAGCCTGCTGGAGGAGCAGGGGGTGGATGGCGATCTCGTGCAGGCGGTGGCCGGTGAGGGTGTGGCCATCGAACGGGTGCTCAGCGATCCGGCCGATGCCCGCCAACGCGCCGACCTGCTGGCTGCCCTGCGCGCCAGCGGCGAGCTGGCCGGCGTGCAGGCCGTGGTGACGCGGGCGGCGCGGCTGGCCGAGAAGGGCAGCCTGGATGCGGCCAGGCTCAGCCCCGCCGGCGTGGTTGACGCCGCGCTGTTCGAGAAGCCCAGTGAGGCGGCCATGCTCCAGGTGCTGGAGCAGCTCCAGCCGATCGCTGCCGGCGAGGGAGCCGCTCGCTATGGCGAGCTGGCCCGGGCCCTGGCGGCCAGTCGCGACACCCTGGCGGCCTTCTTTGATGGCGATCAGAGTGTGATGGTGATGGCCGACGAGCCGGCGGTGCGCACCAACCGGCTCAACCTGCTGGGGGTGTTGCGCAACCAGGCCTCAGTCCTGGCGGACTTCAGCCGCATTGCCGGCTGAGCACTGGGGAGCCTGGCGCCGGAGCACCAGCACGAGGTTCCCCGCGAAGGGTCATGGCGAGGGGCCCGTGGTGAGGTGATCGCAGTGGGCGGCCGCCCTTCTTGCCGACTCCCGGCTCTTTCTGCCTAGGCTGAGTGACCGGCACGGAACCCCTTCCCTGCTTCCTCTGGGGCTTCCGCCTGACTCTTCTCTCATCTCCGCTCTCCGCGGCGCAGGCACGCCCAGTGCGTCGCCGCGATTTCGTGTTGGAGCCCTTCCGCCAGAGCGATGACCGCATCGCCGCCTGGCAGCTGATCAACACCGTGGGCCCCATCGCCCTGCTCTGGGGCTGCGTGGCGCTGCTGGGCTCCCCTGCAGCGGGGCTGCAGCTGCTGCTTTTGCCGGTACTGGCGCTGCTGGTGCTGTTCTCGGCGCGCTCCTTCGCCCTGATGCACGACTGCGGCCACAACTCCCTGTTCCGCACGAGCCGCCTCAATCAGCTGGCCGGTTTCCTGCTGGGCTGCCTCAATGGCATCCCCCAGCACCCCTGGTCCCGCGGGCACGCCTTTCACCACAAGCACAACGGCAACTGGGAGCGCTACCGCGGCCCCTCGGCCCTGCTCACCCGCCGGGCCTTTCTGGACCTCACCCCACGGCAGCGCTGGCTCTACGGCTTCAGCCGCCATCCGCTGATGCTGCTGCCGGGGGGCTGCTATTACCTGCTGGTCCGGCCGCGGCTCCAGCTCTTGCTGGGCACCGCCGAGTGGCTTGGGGCGATGGGTGCCCACGTGAGTCGCAACGGCCTGCGGGGCCTGGCGGAGCTACCGGCCCAGACTCGCCACTTCCGCTCCAGCCATTGGTACACCGCCGGCGAATGCCGGGATCTGGTGGCCAACAACGCGGTGGTGCTCACCAGCTGGTGGCTGATGGGCGCCTGGCTCGGCGCAGGTCTCTTCTGGGCCTGTTACCTCACGGTGATGACGCTCTCGGCGGCGATCTTCCTCTGCATCTTTTTCGTGCAGCACAACTACGAGGGCTCCTATGCCAGTGGTACCGAGGGCTGGAGCTACCTCAAGGGGGCGCTGGAGGGCAGCAGCAACCTGGAGATGCCGGAGATTCTGAACTGGTTTTCCTGCGACATCGCCTTCCACAGCATCCACCACCTCTGCGAGCGGATCCCCAACTACCGGCTGCGCGCCTGCCATGCGGCCAACGCCCCGCTGCTGGCCGCCTGCCATCGGTTGCGGATCAGCGAGTTTCCGAGCTGTTTCCGCTACATCCTCTGGGACGACCAGGCACTCAGGCTGATCAGCCTGGAGCAGGCCCTCACCCAGCCATGACTTCATCGGCGGGGCTCATGCTGTACCTCAGTCCCATGCCCTCGCACCTCAAAGCCCAAACCCACCCACAAGAAAAAGCCAGCTGAACAACGTCCAGCTGGCCCATACGGTGGGGTCAATCCTCGCGAGTCGGGCTCGCGGGTCGGGCTTCAGCCCTTTCCGGCCAGAACCGGCTCCCGCTCCTCGTCTCCTGCCTTGGAGGGGGCAGCTCCAGCGGCGTCCACCGATGCAGAGGCATCAGCTGCCTTGGCTGCAGCGGCCGCGCTCTTCTGGCCCTTGACCTTGATGCCTCCCTTGATGGTGCTAACGGCCAGCATGGCGTTCACCTCGGCGTCATCGCGAACCGCGCTGTCCACAGGCTTGTAGCCCTGGGGAGCCAGGGCGTTGCCCCGCAGCACCGAACCCAAGGTGAGCAGGGTGAGCTTGAGCTGCTGCCAGGGGTTCATCACCACCACCCGCTTGTAGAGGTAGCTGTCGAAGGTGAGGCGCTGAACATCCTTGTCATCGCACATCTCCACGAAGGCCTCGCGGGCCGCATCGTTGCGGTAGAAGATGTTCTGCAGGATCTCCAGCACCTTGTAGGTGGCGCCGTACTGGCGGTCCCACTTCTTCAGATACTTCTTGAGATCGGCCTCGGTGGGGATGCGCTTGCCGCCCTGGCTAGCTTCCACGATCTGCTCGGCGCACATGCGGCCGCTCTTGGCGGCGAAGTAGATGCCTTCGCCCGAGCTCTTGGTCACATAGCCGGCGGCATCGCCCACCAGGGCCATGCGACCCACCACCCGGCGGGGGCGGGGATGTTCGGGGATCGGGTGGGCTTCCACCTTGATCACCTCGCCGTTCACGAGGCGCTTCTTGGCCCGCTCGCGGATCCCCTCCTGCAGGCTCTTGATCAGGGCCTGGTTCTCCTGCATGGTGCCGGTGCCCACGGCCACGTGGTCGTACTTGGGGAACACCCAGGCATAGAAGTCGGGGGACACATCGGTGCCCACGTACATCTCGGCCAGGCTCTCGTAGTACTTCATCTCCTCGGGCGGCAGCTTGATCCGTTCCTGGAAGGCGATGGCAACGTTGTAGTCGCCGGCATCCATGGCCTTGGCCACGCGGCTGTTGGCGCCATCGGCGCCGACGATCAGATCCACCTCCAGGGTCTTGGTCTCGCCGGTGGCCTCACCCGCGGCGTAGTCGGAGTAGGTGAGGGTGTAGGGGCCCTGGCGGTTCACGCCGGTGTCGATCTTGGTGACCAGGCCATTGACCAGGTGTGCGCCCAGGTCGGCGGCGCGGTTGCGCAGGAAGGCATCCATCACCTCGCGGCGGCACATGCCGATGTACTCGTTCTCGTTCTCCAGATTGATATCCACCTCGCGGTTGGAGGGGGAGATCATCTTCATGTTGCGCACCTTGCGGTCGATGATCGACTCGGGGAGGTCGAACTCGGCCACCATGCACAGGGGGATGGCGCCGCCACAGGGCTTGGCGTTATCCAGCTTGCGCTCGAAGATCCAGGTTTCGATGCCGGCCTTGGCCAGCACTTCCGCAGCACAGGATCCGCTCGGGCCGCCGCCCACCACCGCGACTCGCAACATCTTGAAACCCGCTCCGGCAGAAGGATCTTTGGCCAGAAGCTAACACCGCTGTGTGGGTCGCCGTCGGCTGGGTCGGGGTATCCCTTTACCATCGTTCCACCACCGAAGCCATTGAGATCCCGGTGCCGCGGCCAGCGCCCATGGAACGCCGTCAGGGCCGCCGCGACTCCCGTGCCGCAGCTGCCAGCGGCCCTGACGAGATTCCCGTCGCCCGCCGCACGGTGTCGCCGGCGCTGCGCCGCTCCGGCAGGCGCCAGACCCTGGTCACCGCCACGCTGGTGCTCACGGCGGTGGGCGCTGCGCTGCTCGTGTTCCGCCAGCCCCTGGCCCGGCTGCTGGCCCCGCCGCCGGTAGCCGGCCTGGCCGCCCGCCTGGGCGCTGATGGACGGCTGCTCGGCCACTTCCCCTATGGCGAGGCCAAGGCCAGCGAGCTGGTGGCGATCGCCCCTGGCTTGGAGCTGCAGCGCGACGCGGCCGAGGCCCTGCTCGCCATGCAGCGGGCCGCCGAAGCCGATGGGGTTGACCTGCGGGTGCTCAGCGCCTTCCGCTCGATCGCCCTGCAGAAGCACCTCTTCTTTGATGTGAAGTCCGAGCGCAACCAGAGCGCCGAGGAGCGGGCCCAGGTCAGCGCACCGCCGGGTTTCTCCGAGCACAGCACCGGCTATGCGGTGGACCTCGGTGACGGCCGGGTGCCTACCACCAATCTCTCGCCCGCCTTTGAGCGCACAGAGGCCTTCGCCTGGCTGGAGGCCAACGCCAATCGCTTTCACTTCCACCTCTCCTTCCCCGCCGGCAACCGCCAGGGGGTGAACTACGAGCCCTGGCACTGGCGCTTCGAGGGCTCGGCCGAGGCCCTGCAGACCTTCGCCGCCGCCCAGCGGCTGGCGCGCCGATGAGCGACGACGACATGGCAGCGGCTCCACGCCCCGAACTTCTGTCGCCGGCCGGCTCCTGGGAGTCGCTCAAGGCGGCGGTGGCCAATGGCGCCGATGCCGTCTACTTCGGAGTGGAGGCCTTCAATGCCCGGCTGCGGGCCGAGAACTTCCGGCGCCGTGATCTGCCCGATGTGATGGCCTGGCTGCATGCCCGGGGCGTCAAGGGTTTCCTCACCGTGAACGTGCTGGTGTTCCCAGGCGAGCTGGCCGAGGCGGGTGAGCTGCTGCTGGCGGCCGAGCGGGCCGGCGTCGATGCCCTGATCGTCCAGGACATCGGCCTGGCCCGGCTGGCGGGCCTGCTCACGCCGGATCTGGCCCTGCACGGCTCCACCCAGATGTCGATCACCAGTGCCGCCGGGGTGGCCCAGGCCGCCGATCTGGGCTGCGAGCGGGTGGTGCTGGCCCGCGAACTCAGCCTGCGGGACATCGGCCGCATCCAGGCCCAGCTGCAGGCCCGCGGGCTGGGCATGCCCCTGGAGGTGTTCGTTCATGGGGCCCTGTGCGTGGCCTATTCCGGCCAGTGCCTCACCAGCGAGGCCCTGGGCCAGCGCAGCGCCAACCGGGGCGAGTGCGCCCAGGCCTGCCGGCTGCCCTACCAGCTGATCGTGGATGGGGTGGAACGGGATCTGGGCGAGCAGCGCTACCTGCTCTCTCCCCAGGATCTGGCCGCCTGGGACCTGCTGCCCCAGCTGGCGGCGGCCGGGGTGGCCAGCCTCAAGATCGAGGGTCGGCTCAAGGACCCCACCTACGTGGCAGCCGTGACCGACGCCTACCGCCAGGGCCTGGACCGGCTTGAGCCCCAGGCCCAGCGGCCGGAGGCCGAGACCGCCGCCGGCGAGCTTCGCCGCCACCTGGAGCTGAGCTTCTCCCGCGGGCTGGGCACGGGCTGGCTGGAGGGGGTGAACCACCGGCGCCTGGTGCAGGGTCGCTGGAGCAAGAAGCGCGGCCCCTGGCTGGGGCGTCTGGAGGCCCAGGAGCGGGGCGGCTGGCTGGTTTTGGCCACGGCCCTGGCCCTCAAGCCCGGCGATGGGGTCGTGTTCGAGGCCCCCAGCCGGGATCCCCTGGCGCCGCCGATCGAGGTGGGGGCCAGGGTGATGGCCGTGGAACGGCGGCCCGCTGGCCGGCTGGCCCTGCGGCTCGGTCCCGGCCGGATCGACACCGCGGCCCTGGGCCCCGGTAGCCCCGCCTGGCTCACCAGCGATCCCCAGCTGGACAAGCGCTTCGCCCGCATGGCCCAGCAGGAGACCACCGAGCGGCGGCTGCCGCTGCGGCTGCAGGTGGGCGGCCGGGCCGGAGAGCCCCTGCGGCTGCGGCTGGAGCAGGTGCCAGGGCTGGCGGGTGGCCCCTGGCAGGTGGAGTCGGCCGCTGCGCTGCAGCCGGCCACCGGCGCCGGCCTCGACGCCGAGCGCCTCACCGCCCAGCTGGGCCGGCTCGGCGGCACCCGCTGGCAGCTGATGCATCTGGAGCTCGCTCTGCCGCCCGGTCTGTTCCTGCCGGTGGCCCAGCTCAACCAGCTGCGGCGGGAGCTCGTTGCGCAGCTGGATCGGGCCCTGGCGGCCGGCGGCGGCCCAGGGCCCGATGCGGTGGAGGCGGAGACGGAGTCCGGGCGGGCCCGCCTGCCCCTGGCGGAGGCCCTGCGGCAGCTGCAGCCCGTCTCAGTTTCCGGCGGCTCAGATTCACGCGGCTCGGATTCCAGCGGCTCAGCCCTCAGCGTTCTGGCCTCCAGCGCCGGCTCGCCGGTGAGCCCCCCGATTCCGCCCAGCCAAACCGAGCCCCAGCTCACTGTGTTGGTGCGCAGCCTGGAGCAGCTCCAGGCCCTGGTGGAGCTTCCCGAGGTGCCTGCGGCCTCCGGCTCCGCCCTGCACCGTGTGGTGGCCGACATCGAACACCCGGCCCAACTGCGCCAGGCCGTGGCCCTGGGCCGGGGCCGCTGGCCCGGCGGCCTCTGGCTGACGGGGCCCCGCATCGTGCGGCCCGATGAGGCCTGGAGCCTGGAGCCGCTGCTGCGGGCCGAGCCGGACGGCTACCTGGTGCGCAATGCCGATCAGTTGGAGCGCCTCACTCCCCAGGCGCCCTGCATCGGCGACTTCTCCCTCAACGTGGCCAACCCGCTCACGGCCGCCTGGTTCCTGGAGCGCTGGGGCCTGGAGCGCGTCACCGCCAGCTACGACCTGGCCCTCGACCAGCTGCTGGCCCTGGTGGCCGGCTGCCCCACCGGCTCCCTGGAGCTGACCCTGCACCAGCACATGCCGCTGTTCCATATGGAGCACTGCCTGTTCTGCGCCTTCCTCTCCAACGGCCACGACCACACCGACTGCGGCCGCCCCTGCGAGCACCACACCGTCCTGCTGCGGGATCGCAGCGGCGTCGAGCATCCCCTCAAGGCGGACCTGGGCTGCCGCAACACCCTCTTCAACGGCAAGGCCCAGACCGCCGCAGAGGCCATTCCCCAGCTGCTGCGCTCCGGAGTTCGTCACTTCCGGCTGGAGCTGCTGGACGAGACCCCGGCCGACACTGGCCGCCGGGTCGGCCTCTACCTCGACGCCCTGGCCGGGCGGATCTCCGGCCGCCAGCTGTGGCAGCAGGAGCAGCTCGACAGCCGCCTGGGTGTGACCCGCGGCAGCCTGAGGCCGGACGGGGCACTGCGATAGCATTAACCCATCAGCACCGTAGGGGTCATCGGTCTATCCGATACCGGGTCTTACCCAATCGCAGCGTTTGGATCTCCTTGGGGTTTCCCTGGAGCCTGATCCAAGCAGCCTCTGTGATCTGTTCTGTGATCCGTCCAAGTCCTCCCCCGCCGATGTCCGACGTCCCGGCGATGGCATCCGCCATTCCCGCCCGGCTCTGACATCGGGACCACCGCCATCGCCGTTTCACCGGCCTGGTCGGCACGTGCCCTGAGAAGAATCCTCCCTGTCATTACCTGCATGAGCGCCGAGCCCACAGCCAACGGCAACCACAAGGCCACGCCGATCCGCAACATCGCGATCATTGCCCACGTTGACCACGGCAAAACCACCCTGGTGGATGCCCTGTTGAACCAGTCGGGCATTTTCCGCGACGGCGAGGCGGTTCCCACCTGCGTGCTCGACAGCAATGACCTGGAGCGGGAGCGCGGCATCACGATCCTCTCCAAGAACACTGCCGTCGACTACAACGGCATCCGCATCAACATCGTCGACACCCCTGGCCACGCCGACTTCGGCGGTGAGGTGGAGCGGGTGCTCGGCATGGTCGACGGCTGTCTGCTGATCGTGGACGCCAACGAGGGCCCGATGCCCCAGACGCGCTTCGTGCTCAAGAAGGCCCTGGAGAAGGGCCTGCGGCCGATCGTGTTCGTCAACAAGATCGACCGCGCCCGCGTCGACCCCGAGCAGGCCGTCGACAAGGTGCTCGACCTGTTCCTGGAGCTGGGCGCCGACGACGACCAGTGCGACTTCCCCTACCTGTTCGGTAGCGGCATGGGCGGCTACGCCAAGCCGGACATGAAGACCGAGAGCGACACCATGAAGCCGCTCTTTGACGCCATCCTGCGCCACGTTCCGCCCCCGGTGGGCGACCCCGAGAAACCCCTGCAGCTGCAGGTCACCACGCTCGACTACTCCGACTTCCTGGGTCGGATCATGATCGGCCGCATCCACAACGGCACCATCAAGGCCGGCCAGCCCGCTGCCCTGATCCGTGACGACGGCAGCATCAAGCGCAGCCGCATCAGCAAGCTGCTGGGTTTCCAGGGCCTGCAGCGGGTGGAGATCGCCGAGGCCCGGGCCGGCGACCTCGTGGCCGTGGCCGGTTTCGACGAGGTGAACATCGGCGAGACGATCGCCTGCCCCGATCACCCCGAGGCGCTGCCCCTGATCAAGGTGGATGAACCCACCCTGCAGATGACCTTCGTGGTCAACGACTCGCCCTTCGCCGGCAAGGAAGGCAAGTTCGTCACCAGCCGTCAGCTGCGCGACCGCCTGCAGCGGGAGCTGCTCACCAACGTGGCCCTGCGGGTGGAAGACACCGATTCCCCCGACCGCTTCGCCGTGAGCGGCCGCGGTGAGCTGCACCTGGGCATCCTGATCGAAACCATGCGCCGCGAGGGCTATGAGTTCCAGGTGAGCCAGCCCCAGGTGATCTTCCGCACCATTGATGGCACCCCCAGTGAGCCCTACGAGACCCTGGTGATGGATGTGCCCGAGGAATCGGTGGGTGGCTGCATCGAGAAGCTCGGCGTCCGCAAGGGCGAGATGCAGAACATGGAGAACACCAACGACGGCCGCACCCAGCTGGAGTTCGTGGTGCCCTCCCGGGGCCTGATCGGTTTCCGTGGCGAGTTCATCCGGGCCACCCGCGGTGAGGGGATCATGAGCCATTCCTTCCTCGACTATCGCCCCATGCAGGGCGATCTGGAGGCCCGCCGTAACGGCGTGCTGGTGTCCTTCGAGGAGGGAACCGCCACCTTCTATGCCCTCAAGGGTGCCGAGGATCGCGGTCAGTTCTTCATTACCCCTGGCACCAAGGTCTACAAGGGCATGATCGTGGGCGAGCACAACCGTCCGCCCGATCTCGAGCTGAACGTCTGCAAGGCCAAGCAGGTCACCAACATTCGCTCCGCCGGTGCTGAGGTGCTGGATACCCTGCAGTCGCCGATCCAGATGACCCTCGAGCGCGCCCTCGAGTACATCGGTCCCGACGAGATGCTCGAGGTCACCCCCGAGTCGATCCGCCTGCGCAAACTGCCCGCCAAGAAAGCCGCCAAGCGCTGAGGGCAGCGGCTTGGATGAGGATCTCCGCCTGATGGCCGACCCGCGTTTCGCGGAGGCCGTCAGGCTTTTCAATGCCGGCGACTGGTACGCCTGTCACGACGGCTTCGAGGAGCTCTGGCACGAGACCCAGGGGCCTGAGCGGGCCGCTCTGCAGGGGATCCTGCAGGTGGCGGTCGCCCACCTGCACCTGGAGCGGGGCAACCTCCGCGGCGCCACGGTGCTGCTGGGGGAGGGGCTCGGCCGGCTGCGGCCCTACGGCGCCTCGGCCCTGGGGCTCGATCTGCAGGCTCTCACCACCATCGTGGCGGCTCGCCTACGGGCCCTGCAGGAACAGCGCGACCCCGATGCAGAACCGCTGCCACGACTGGAGCCTGCCCCCGGGTAATCGGACCCGTTGGCCTTAGGTTGGGTCCCTTGCGCGTCTGGGGGCCGGGTTGGCAGCAGTACACAGGCCGAGCCCGATTCGCCGGGGTCCGTTAGGGAGCCGCTCCCTGCTGCCCTCTCCAGCGGCCTGGGGCTCCCTGCTGGCGCCAGCCCTGGCCCTGCTGCTGCTGCCCCTGGCCGCTGCTGGGGCCCGGGCCCAGGGCCTGGGTTCGCCTGTGTCCGCGCCAGTCCCTGCCAGCCCGGCTGCGGCGCCTGCCCCTGCCCCTGCCGTGACGCCCACCACGGGTCAGGTCACCATCGAATCTGACCTGCAGCGGGCCGACCAGGTCACCGGGGTGGTCACCGCCACCGGCAACGTGCGCATCGTCTATCCCGACCGCCGCGTCGTGGCCACCTCCCGTCAGGCCCAGTACTTCAGCAAGGAGGGCCGGGTGGTGCTCAGCGGTGATGTGGATGTGATCCAGGAGGGCGGCAATCACCTGCGGGCCGAGCTGGTGACCTACTTCGTCGAAACCGAGCGAGTCCTGGCGAACCCCGCGGCGGGCCGCCAGGTGTTCAGCACCCTGCGCATCGAGTCCACCCCCACGGCATCGCCGACCCAGCCGGCTCAGCCCACGCCATGAGCCTCAAACTCGATCATGTCGTCCTGACCATCGGCGGCCGGCCGCTGGTCAAGGGTGTCACGCTGGACCTGGAACCCGGCGAGGTGGTGGGCCTGCTTGGCCCCAACGGCGCCGGCAAGACCACCACCTTCAACCTGGTGACGGGCTTGCTGCGCCCCAACGCCGGCCGGGTGCTGCTGGAGGGCCAGCAGGTGCAGGGTCTGTCCATGCCCCGGCGGGCGCGGCTGGGCATCGGCTATCTGCCCCAGGAGGCCAGTGTGTTCCGTACCCTCAGCGTGCGGGATAACCTCATGCTGGCCCTGCAGCAGAGCGGCACCCCCCTGGGCCAGCGCCGCCAGCGCCTGGAACAGCTGATCGACGACTTCCACCTGCGGCCCTTCGAACACCGCAAGGGCTTCCAGCTCTCGGGCGGTGAGCGTCGCCGCTGCGAGGTGGCCCGCGCCCTGGCGGTAGGAGAGGAGGGGCCCCGCTACCTGCTGCTCGATGAGCCCTTTGCCGGGGTGGACCCCCTGGCTGTCGCCGACCTTCAGGAGCTGATCGCCCGGCTGCGGCAGAGGGGCATGGGCATCCTGATCACCGACCACAACGTGCGCGAAACCCTCGCGATCACCGATCGGGCCTACATCCTCACCGAGGGCAGCATCCTGGCCGCCGGCCCGTCGCGTGCCATGGCGGAGGATCCCCAGGTGCGCCGCCACTACCTAGGGGAGGGCTTCCGCCTGTGATCGCTGCTCTGACCGATCCCCTGCAGCGCCTGGGCCTGCGCCTCCGGCGCCAGTGGGAGCAGCTGCCCCTGATGGACCGCTGGCTCTCCAGCGAGCTGGCCGGCCCGCTGATTTTCGGGGTGGCCGCCTTCACCACAGTGTCCCTGTCGGTGGGAGTGGTGTTCGAGCTGGTGCGCAAGGTGGCCGAGGCGGGTCTGCCCGTGGCCACGGCCCTGCAGGTGCTCGGCCTGCGGCTGCCGGGTTTTCTGGTGCTCTCGTTCCCGATGGCCACGCTGATGGCCACCCTGCTGGCCTACAGCCGCTTGTCGAGCACCAGCGAGCTCACGGCCCTACGCAGCATCGGCGTCGCCACCTGGCGCATGGTGCTGCCAGGCCTGCTGGTGGCGACGTTGATGAGCGGTCTCACCTTCATGTTCAACGACGCCATCGTGCCGGCCACCAACCTCTCGGCCTCCGACACCCTGGATCGGGCGCTGGGGAGGGCCCTGGCCTCGGAGCGCGGCCGCAACATCGTCTATTCCCGCTTCGGCCGGGTTCGGGCCCGCGATCCCAAGGGCGATTCGGAGCGGGGCCTGACCCAGCTCTTTTACGCCCGCGAATTCCGTAAGGGCGAGATGTTCGGCGTCACCCTGCTGGATTTCTCACGCGAGGGCCAGCAGCAGATGCTGATTGCCGACAAGGGGATCTGGAATGAGGCCCGGGGCATGTGGGAGTTCCGCGATGGCCGTATCGTCAACATCGACGCGGCGGTCAACAGCACCACCACGGCCAATTTCGATCGCTACTTCTATCCCTTCACCACGGCTCCGATCGCGATCGGCAAGCTGCCGAACGATGCCACCCAGATGAGCGTGGCTGAGGCCCTGCAGGCCGAACGGCTGCTCAACCAGGCCGGAAACCAGAAGGAGGCCCGGCGGCTGCGGGTACGGATCCAGGAGAAGTTTGCCTTCCCTGCCATCTGCCTGGTGTTCGGCTTGATCGGCAGTGCCCTGGGGGTGCGGCCCAATGCCCGCACCAGCCGCAGCCAGGGCTTCGGCATCAGTGTGCTGCTGATCTTCGGCTACTACCTGATGTCGTTTATCTTCAGTTCCCTGGGGGTGAAGGGCACGCTGATGCCCTTCATGGCCGCCTGGATGCCCGTGTTCATTGGCCTGGCCGGGGGGCTGTGGTTGTTACGCCAGGCCAGCCGTTGAGGCGGGGCGTCGCCGCTGGAGCCCTGATGGCCCGCCCCACGCGGCAGACTGAGCGCACCTCCAACGCCACTCCTGTTCCGTGACCGATCCGGTGCTTGCCCTCGGCCTGGCGGCCTTCGCCCTGCTGCTGGTCGCCCTGCCGCTGGCCTTCTGGAGCGTGAGCGGCGGCGGCCAGGGCAGTACCGCCGTCCGCCTGATGGTGGCGGCGGCCAACCTCAGCCTCACGGCCCAGCTGGTGCTGCGTTGGATGCAGTCGGGCCACTTCCCGATCAGCAACCTCTACGAGTCGCTCTGTTTTCTGGCCTGGGCCTGCACCCTCACCCAGCTGCTGGTGGAGCGCAGCTGGCCTTCGCCGATCGTGGCCGCCGCCGCCACCCCCATGGGCCTGGGCTGCGTGGCTTTCGCAAGCTTTGCGCTGCCCGATCAGCTGCAGCAGGCCGCTCCGCTGGTGCCGGCGCTGCGCTCCAGCTGGCTGGTGATGCACGTGAGCGTGATCATGGTGAGCTACGCGGCCTTGCTGGTGGGCTCGTTGCTGTCGGTGGCGGTGCTGGTCACTGACCGGGGCCAGGGCCTGGAACTGCGCAGTAGCTCGATCGGCAGCGGCGGCTTCCGCCAGGCCCAGCGGATCGCCCCCACCGCTCCCCAGCCCGAGGTGCTGGCCTACGCCAGCGTGGTTCCAGCACGCGCCTCCGCTACCGCCACGCTCGCGCCGCCGCCGGCCCTGCAGCTCTCCAGCGCCAGCATCAGCCTCAGCGAGCAGCTCGACAGCCTCAGCTACCGCACCATCACCGTGGGCTTTCTGCTGCTCTCGATCGGCATTGTGAGCGGCGCGGTGTGGGCCAATGAGGCCTGGGGCAGCTGGTGGAGCTGGGACCCGAAGGAGACCTGGGCCCTGATCTGCTGGCTGGTGTATGCCGCCTACCTGCACACGCGCCTGAGCCGCGGCTGGCAGGGCCGCCGGCCGGCCCTGGTGGCCTCGGCAGGCCTGGTTGTGATCTGCGTCTGCTACATCGGCGTGAATCTGCTGGGCATCGGCCTGCACAGCTACGGCTGGTTCCTGAGCTGAGCCCCACCAGGCGCGGCGTCGCCAAGAAAAAGCCCCGGAAAGCCAGCTGGCTTTCCGGGGCTTGTTGGCAGTTGAGGGCAGCGACAAAGGGGCACGAGGCCCCCCTCTTCGCGCAACCAGTGCCCAGGGCTCAGGCCGCCACGGCCACCGGGCGCTTGCTGTTGCGGATGCCGGTGATGGCATCGGCGTAGCTGGGCTGGTTGAACACGCCCGAGCCGCTCACGATCGCGTTGGCGCCGGCTTCGATCACCTTCCAGGCGTTCTCGGCCTTGATGCCGCCGTCCACCTCGATCCAGGGATCCAGGCCCTTCTCGTCGCACATCCGGCGCAGGTCGCGGATCTTCTGAACCTGGCTCTCGATGAAGCTCTGGCCACCGAAGCCGGGGTTCACGCTCATCACCAAGACCAGGTCGCACAGCTCCAGGCAGTACTCCAGGGTGTCGATCGGGGTGCTGGGGTTCAGCACCGCACCGGACAGCTTGCCCAGGTCCTTGATCTGGGCCAGGTTGCGGTGCAGGTGCGGGCAGGCCTCCACCTGGACGGAGATGATGTCGGCGCCGGCCTTGGCGAAGTCGGGCACATACTTCTCAGGCTCGACGATCATCAGGTGCACGTCCAGCGGCTTGGAGGTCACCGGGCGCAGGGCCTCGACGATCAGCGGGCCGATGGTGATGTTGGGCACGAATCGGCCGTCCATCACATCCACGTGGATCCAGTCGGCGCCCGCCTGATCGACGGCGCGCACGTCCTCGCCGAGGCGGGAAAAGTCGGCGGAGAGGATCGACGGGGAGATCACCAGGGGCTTTGTGCTCATGGAGGGGCCACCGGGGCGCGGGGAGATTGGGATTGTAGGAATCGGCCTTCGCCCGGCCCCGGCGGGGCCTGACGGCCGTCGCTGATACAGTGGACGGCGCTCAAAGCCCGAGAGGCCCTGCAACTGCTGAACACCGGCCCGAATCGCCGGGCCCGGCACCAGGGAGCACTTCCCAGCCGGCCCCCACAGGCGACTGTGCCGTCCGTTCCGCCCGTTGCCCGCACCATTCCCTCCGACCCCATCGCCTCGCCGTTGCCGCCTTGGCTGCGCCGGCCCTGATGCGTCCGTCGAAGCCCCCTCTCCCCCGCTCAAGCCCCCTCCCTACGCCGGACCGCTGTGGATCGCACGCTGATTCAGGAAATTCTCGAGGTCGTCGAACAGGCCGCCATCGCCTCCGCCGAACTCACCGGCCTGGGTAAGAAGGACGAAGCCGATGCCGCCGCTGTGGAGGCCATGCGCAAGCGCATGGGCCAGATCCAGATGCAGGGCCGCATCGTGATCGGCGAGGGCGAGCGCGACGAGGCGCCGATGCTCTACATCGGCGAGGAAGTGGGCAGCGGCACCGGCCCCGGTGTCGACTTCGCCGTGGACCCCTGCGAGGGCACCAACCTCTGCGCCAACAACCAGCGCGGCTCGATGGCGGTGCTTGCAGCCTCCGACCGCGGTGGCCTGTTCAACGCCCCCGACTTCTACATGAAGAAGCTGGCCGCTCCCCCGGCCGCCAAGGGCAAGGTGGACATCCGCAACAGCGCCACCGAGAACATCAAGATCCTCAGCGACGTGCTGGGTCTGGCCGCTAGCGAGCTGGTGATCGTGGTGATGGACCGCGCCCGCCACAAGGACCTGATCGCGGAGATCCGCTCCACCGGCGCCCGCGTTCAACCCATCTCCGACGGCGACGTGCAGGCCGCCATCGCCTGCGGCTTTGCCGGCACCGGCACCCACGCCCTCTTCGGCATCGGCGCCGCCCCTGAGGGCGTGATCTCGGCCGCCGCCCTTCGGGCCCTGGGCGGCCACTTCCAGGGCCAGCTGGTGTATGACCCCGCCGTCGCCCAGACCTCCGAGTGGGCTGACTACACCAAGGAAGGCAACATCGCTCGCCTCAATGAGATGGGCATCACCGATGTCGACAAGGTGTACGAGGCCGAGGAGCTGGCCTCCGGCGAGAACGTGGTGTTCGCTGGCAGCGGCATCACCGACGGCCTGCTGTTCGACGGCGTCAAGTTCGAGACCGACTGCGTCCGAACCAGCTCCCTGGTGATCAGCACCCTCGACAACACGGCCCGCTTCACCAACACCATCCACATCAAGGACGGGGCCAAGAGCATCGCTCTGCGCTGAATCCACTCCCACCCAGCGCACGAGGTCAGCCTCCATGCACATTGCCGTCGTCGGCCTGAGTCACCACACGGCTCCGGTGGAGATCCGCGAGCGGCTCAGCATCGCCGAGCAGACCATGGAGGATTCCCTCCAGCGGCTGCGCGCCGACGAGCAGGTGCTGGAGGCCTCCATCCTCAGCACCTGCAACCGGCTGGAGATCTACACCCTGCTGCGCCATCCGGAGCAGGGCGTGACGGCGGTGGGAACATTCCTGAGTGAGGTGTCGGGGCTTGAGCTCGGCGATCTCACGCCGCACCTGTTCACCTATCACCACGAGGAGGCCGTGGGTCACCTGATGCGGGTGGCCGCCGGCCTCGATTCACTGGTGCTGGGGGAGGGCCAGATCCTCTCCCAGGTCAAGAAGATGTACCGGCTCGGCCAGGAGCACCGCTCGATCGGGCCGATCCTCAATCGCCTGCTCAACCAGGCCGTGAGCACCGGCAAGCGGGTGCGCACCGAGACCAACCTCGGCACCGGCGCTGTGTCGATCAGTTCGGCGGCCGTGGAGCTGGCCCAGCTGAAGGTGGGCCAAGCCCGCGGCGTCGACGATCTGGTGCCCCTCGATCAGGAGCAGATCGCCGTGGTGGGTGCCGGCCGCATGGCCCGCCTGCTGCTGCAGCACCTGCAGGCCAAGGGGGCCAAGGGCGTGGTGCTGCTCAACCGCACCGTGGAGCGGGCTGAGCAGATGGCGGCCGACTTCCCCGGACTGCCCGTCCAGTGCCGCCCCCTCAGCGACCTGAACCACTGCCTGAGCACCTGCTCGCTGGTGTTCACCAGCACGGCGGCCGATGATCCGATCATCGATGCCGAGCGCCTGGGCCGGCTCAATCGCCGCTCCTCGCTGATGCTCATCGACATCGGCGTACCCCGCAACATCGCCGCCGATGTGGCCGGATTGGGCGGGGTCGAGTCCTATGACGTGGACGACCTGCAGGAGGTGGTGGCCCGCAACCAGGAGGCCCGCCGCGAGATCGCCGCCGAGGCCGAGGGACTGCTGCAGGAGGAGGGTCGCCAGTTTCTGGAGTGGTGGGACGGCCTGGAGGCCGTACCGATCGTCAACCGACTGCGGCTGCAACTGGAGGACATCCGCGAGCAGGAACTGCAGAAGGCCCTCAGCCGCATGGGGCCCGATCTCTCGGCCCGGGAACGCAAGGTGGTGGAGGCCCTCAGCAAGGGCATCATTAACAAAATTCTGCATACTCCCGTCACCAATCTGCGGGCGCCCCAGCCGCGTCAGCAGCGCCATGTGGCCATGAAGGTGATCCAGGATCTGTTCGAGCTCTACGACAGCTCGGCCGAGGCCTGAGTCCCTGCGGCACCCCTGGACGGAAGCCGGCGATCGGCTGCGGGAGCATGGGACCTACCTGCAGTGGCAGAGCGCTAGGACGCCTGTCTTTTTGACCCAATGTGCGGCGCCATGCAGCGGTGCCGCAAGGCCATCGTCTAGCGTTTCTAGAGCCTTACAATTCCTGGGGAAGCGGAGATGAAGCGTGTTCTGGCCATCATTCTCGGCGGTGGCGCCGGTACCCGCCTCTACCCCCTAACCAAGACCCGCGCCAAGCCCGCCGTGCCGCTGGCTGGCAAGTATCGACTGATCGATATTCCCATCAGTAACTGCATCAACTCCGGCATCAACAAGATGTACGTGTTGACGCAGTTCAACAGTGCCTCGTTGAACCGTCACCTCACCCAGAGCTACAACCTCTCTTCCGGTTTTGGCCAGGGCTTTGTGGAGGTGCTGGCAGCCCAGCAGACCCCCGAAAGTCCCTCCTGGTTTGAAGGAACTGCCGACGCGGTGCGCAAATACCAGTGGCTGTTCCAGGAGTGGGATGTGGATCACTACCTGATCCTCTCGGGTGACCAGCTCTACCGGATGGACTACAGCCTGTTCGTGGATCACCACATCCACACGGGCGCGGATGTGAGCATTGGCGCCCTGCCGGTGGATGCCGCCCAGGCCGAGGGCTTCGGCCTGATGCACACCGACAGCGTCGGCCGCATCCACGAATTCCGCGAGAAGCCAACGGGCGAGGCGCTCAAGGCCATGTGGGTGGATACCTCACGCCTGGGTCTCTCATCCGAAGAGGCCCTGAAGCGGCCCTACCTGGCCTCCATGGGCATCTACGTCTTCAGCCGCGACACCCTGTTTGACCTGCTGACCAAAAATCCCAACTCAACCGATTTCGGCAAGGAACTGATCCCCACCGCCCTGGAGCGGGGCGACAATCTGCAGAGCTTCCTTTTCGACGACTACTGGGAGGACATCGGCACCATCGGCGCCTTCTACGAGGCCAACATGGCCCTCACCGACCAGCCCAATCCGGCCTTCTCCTTCTACGACGAGAAGTTCCCGATCTATACCCGTCCCCGCTATCTGCCGCCGAGCAAGCTGCTCGATGCCCAGGTGACCCAGTCGATCGTGGGCGAGGGCTCGATGCTCAAGGCCTGCAGCATCCACCACTGCGTGCTGGGGGTGCGAACCCGGGTGGAGGATGAGGTGGTGCTGCAGGACACCCTGGTGATGGGGGCGGACTACTTCGAGTCGAGCGAGGATCGGGCCGTGCTGCGGGAGCGGGGTGGCACCCCGATCGGCGTGGGCCGGGGCACCACGGTGCGGCGCGCCATCCTCGACAAGAACGTGCGCATCGGCCGCAACGTCACCATCGTCAATAAGGATCACGTCGAGGAGGCGGACCGGCCCGAGCTCGGCTTCTACATCCGCAACGGCATCGTGGTGGTCGTCAAGAACGCCACCATCGCCGACGGCAGCGTGATCTGAGCCAGCCCCAGCCCCCGCTCGGTGCGCTCTCTCTCACAGAGGCCCCTGAGTTCCAGCGCCGCCGCTGCGCCCTCGCCACACTGAGGCCAGTCAGCACAGGCAGTCGCCTTCGATGGACAAGGCTCACTTCGGTCTGATCGGCCTGGGGGTGATGGGGGAGAACCTGGTGCTCAACGCTGAGCGCAACGGGTTCTCCTGCGTCGTCTACAACCGCACCACCGCCAAGACCGAGGAATTCCTCGCCGGTCGCGGGGCGGGGAAGCGGATCATCGGCTCCACCTCCCTGGAGGACTTCATCGCCAAGCTGGAGCGGCCGCGCCGCATCCTGATGATGGTGAAGGCGGGTCAGCCGATCGACGACCTGATCGCGTCTCTCTCGCCCCTGCTGGAGGAGGGCGACTTGCTGATCGACGGCGGCAATTCCCTCTACACCGACACCGAACGGCGGGTGGCGGAGCTGGAGAGCAAGAGCTTCGGCTACATCGGCATGGGCGTGTCGGGCGGTGCCAAGGGGGCCCTGGAGGGGCCGAGCATGATGCCCGGCGGCACCCGCAGTGCCTACGAGGCGATCGAGCCGCTGGTCCGCAAGATGGCGGCCCAGGTCGACGATGGCCCTTGCGTCACCTACATCGGCCCGGGCGGCGCCGGCCATTTCGTGAAAACGGTGCACAACGGCATCGAGTACGGCATCGAGCAGGTGCTGGCCGAGGCCTACGACCTGCTCAAGCGCAGCGCCGGCTTCGATGGTGATGCCATCGCCGATGTGTTCGGCCAGTGGAACGCTACCGAGGAGTTGGCGTCGTTCCTGGTGGAGATCACCGAGGTGTGTCTGCGCACCAAGGACCCCGAGGGCGGCGCTGATCTGGTGGAGCTGATCGTGGATGCCGCCGGCCAGAAGGGCACGGGGCTCTGGACGGTGGTGAGCGCCCTGGAAATGGGGGTGCCGGTACCCACCGTCTACGCCGCCCTCAACGCCCGGGTGCTCAGCTCACAGCGGGTCGAGCGCATCGCCGCCGCCCCCGTGCTGCCCGCTCCCCCCGCCCATCCGATCGAGCTGGGCAGCCCCGCCGACGCCATGGCGCCTCTGCAGGATGCGGCTGTCCTGGCGGCCATCGCCAGCTATGCCCAGGGCATGGCACTGCTCAAGGAGGCGTCCGTCCTGCATGACTATCGACTCGATCTGGCGGCCATCGGCCAGATCTGGAAGGGGGGCTGCATCATCCGGGCCCGGCTGCTGCAACGCATCCAGAACGCCTACACCACCAATCCCGATCTGCCGAATCTGCTGGTGGACCCCTGGTTCGCCGAGCAGGTGAACCGGCGCCTGCCCGGCCTGCGCCAGGTGGTGGCTGGCGCCGCCCTGGCTGGCATCCCCGTGCCTTGCCTGAGCAGCACCCTCGACTACATCGACAGCTACCGCAGCCCGCGCCTGCCCCAGAACCTGGTGCAGGCCATGCGCGACTGCTTCGGGGCCCACACCTATGAGCGGGTGGACCGCCCCGGCAGTTTCCACACGGAATGGCTGGACTGACGCGTCCTCGCCATGCTGGGGGTCGCTGCGGCCTGACGCCATGAGCCCTTCCTCCGCGCGCTACAAGCTCGAGGTGGCCCCAGGCCCCGACGACCTGGCCCGCCGCGCCGCCCAGCGCATCGCCACCGCGATCGATCTCGCCCTCGATGAGCGCGACCGCTGCCAGATCGCCCTCTCGGGCGGTACCACCCCCGCCGCCGCCTACCGGCTGCTGGGCCAGGAGCACCTGCCCTGGGATCGGGTCGATGTGTTGCTGGGCGATGAGCGCTGGGTGTCGGCCTCCGATCCCGCCAGCAATGCCCGCCTGCTGGCCGAGACCCTGCTGGCTCAGGAGCCCGCCCGCCAGGCCCGCTTCCACCCCGTGCCCACCGATCTGGACAGCCCCACCGCCTCCGCCCACGCCTTCGAGGCCCTGGTGCGACGCCTGTGTCCGGGCGATCCGCCCGTGTTCGATCTGATGCTGCTGGGCCTGGGGGACGACGGCCACACGGCTTCCCTGTTTCCCGGCAGCACGGCCACGACGGTGAGGGATCGGGCCGTGACCGTGGGCCAGGGCAAGGGGCTGGATCGCATTACCCTCACCGCGCCGGTGCTCAGCGCCGCCCGCCAGGTGATCGTGCTGGTGAGCGGCACCGGCAAGCGCCAGGCCCTGGAGCGGCTGCTTGATCCGGCCGAATCACCGGAGCGCACGCCGGCCCGGCTGGTGCAGCCCCGCAGCCCCGTCCTGGTGCTCGCCGATGCCGCCGCCGCCGCGGGGCTCACGGCCCCCGCTTGAGCGAGGAGCAGCTCACCAGGCGGAGGCTGCCTGCGCCAGGCTGACCCCCAGTTCCCGAGAAGCCCGGGAGCCGTCCCAGCCGCCCCGCCGATGGACCTGCCGCCCCCTGTTCCTGCGACGCCAAGCCCGGCCAGCCCTGCTGCTGTTCCGGCCACGCCTGCACCGCTCGTGGTGGTGGCGGGCGATGGCTTCGCCGGCTGGCAGAGCCTGAACGACACGATCATGGGGGGACGCAGCCAGGGCAGCTGCCGCAGCAGTTCCGAGGGGCTGCTGATGGAGGCCGAGGTGATCGAGCAGGGCGGTGGCTTCGTGAGCTGCCGCTCCCCCCAGTTCGCGCCCCCCTTGGATCTCTCGGCCTACGGAGCCCTGGAACTCGAGCTGGAGGGGGATGGACGCCGATACAAGCTGGCGATCGCCTGCGCCGATGGTCTGGCGGGCCTCACCGAGTTGATCCCCGGCGGCCTGCGCTGGGTGGCCGAGTTTGCCACCAACGCCTCGGGCGTGAGTGTGATCACCATTCCCTTCAACCGGCTCACCCCCAGCGTGCGGGCCAAGCCGGTGCAGGGTCTGCCCCTGGGGGCACCGCTGCGCTTCGATCCCAGCCGCATCACCCGACTGCAGCTGTTGCACTCCAAGTTCGGCGATGCCGGTGGGCTGAATCCGGGCTTCCGGCCGGGGCCCCTGCGCCTCGGCATCCGGGCGATCCGCGCCGTGCCCTGAGCCCCAGGCCTCACCTCCGTCCCGCCCCATGCTGCCCGCCTTGCCCGACGATCTGGCTCCCTTCCTGTCTCAGGTGGCGGCCGTCGCCGACCTGTGTCTCAAGCCCTGGCGGCACGCCGCCGTGATCGCCGCGGATCCATTCTCCCCGGACTCCGGCGATCTGATCCTGCTGCTGGAGGCCCGCGATCAGCAGGGGTGCCGCCATCCCGACTGTGATCTGGAGCTGGAGGTCTTTCGTAGCGGCAGCTCGGTTCACCTGATGGTGTCGCGCTGCAATGATGCCGCTGCCCCTGTGCTCTGGCAGGGCGGCCACCCGCTCTGGATGGCCGCTGACAGCGGCCAGCGCTGCGAGCGACCGGATTGGGGCGTGCCCCTGGAGGCCCTGGCCCGGCGGCTGCGCGCCCTGATCACGGACGGCTGATCTCCAGTTGATCATGGGATGCCTTTGGTCTGGACAATCCAGGTCTGACAGGCATCAGGGGATGGCCGCGCTCGAATGGATCTCCCACATGTAGAGCTGGGTGGGAATTTGTGCCATCCTCATGGTGTCGTCGTCGTAATCAATGATGGCCCCAGATGACAAGCTGGATTTCGTGTCGCAGGCTGATCTGAAGTTGGTGCGGGATCAGGTTGATCAGCTGCAAGTCATCGTCACGGAGCCCCGCAGACCCTGGTATCTAGAACCATCAAATCTGTGGAGTTTCCTTGCTGTGGTGGTTTCGTTGATCTCGTTTATCATCTCAACCAATCAGGGCGATCAAAAGGAGCTCCGGGAGAAGCGAGAGGAGTTTCGAGGAGTCCTTGATAAGCTCGTTTTGCTGAGCGAGGAAAAATCTAAGAGAAGGCGGATAGGCGAAGCCGTGGGATTTATCGAGCTTAACCAAGGGCTCTATCGATCCTCCGCAGATACGCTAGCGCGTGAGCTGGGAGACAGAGTTCTCCATGCAGAGCACATCATTCTTGGCGATGAATTTGCTAAAGATAGCCAAGAGAATAAGAGGGCAGTACAGTACTTTTCCCAGGCACTGCAAACCGCTCGAAACCCCATCGAAAGGAGCCGAGCGCTTGTAAGGCTGGCCTACGTTCAAGGTCTTCCCCCCTTCAGGAAGGTCAACGAAATGAGGAGGCACTATGCCGATGCTCTCGCAGCCGTGAGTGGGGAAAGTGATGATCTTAAGTTTGAAGCGGGACAGGTATTGATCGACTGGGCTCTGGATGAGAAAAGACTGCGCCACATGGATGAGTTCTGGTCAAAGGCTACCCTTGCTCGCCGCTCTTTCCTCGAGATGTCACCTGATGATCCGAATCGAGACAATGGCCTCAATCAAGTGATGGCTGTGGAACGGAAGGCCCGGGATGAGCAGGGTCAGCGCTCCCCACTCTCGGACCCTCCCTCCCTGTGGGCACCCCGGCCATTCTCTCTCTGGCCCTCACGCCCCCGCTTGCTTGACGATGGGATCCAGCACCGGGGTCGGCTGGGGCTGTCGCCCTCCACCGGTGCTGGAAGCGTTCAGCCCTGATCGGTTACCGCCCCCAGGCTGCTGCTGCTCACCAGACGGGCGTACTTGCCCAGCACGCCCGTCGTGTAGCGAGGCTCTGGCTTCGTCCAGGCGGCACGGCGGCGTGCCAGCTCGGTCTCGTCCACGTTGAGCTGGATCAGCAGCTGGCTGGCATCCACGGTGATGCTGTCGCCCTCCTGGACCAGGCCGATCGTGCCGCCCACGGCGGCCTCGGGGGCCACATGGCCCACGACCAGGCCGAAGGAGCCGCCGGAGAAGCGGCCGTCGGTGATCAGGGCCACCGAGTCCAGCAGGCCCTGGCCCACGATCGCGGCGGTGGGGCTGAGCATCTCGCGCATGCCCGGACCACCGACCGGCCCCTCCTGACGCACCACCACCACATCACCGGGGTTGATCTGCTTGTCGAGGATGGCGGCCAGGCAGGTCTCCTCGCTCTCGAACACGCGGGCGGGGCCGGTGATCACCGGGTTCTTGACGCCGCTGATCTTGGCCACGGCGCCCTCCTCGGCCAGGTTGCCCTTGAGGATCGCCAGGTGGCCCTTGGCGTAGAGCGGATTGGAGAGCGGGCGGATCACGTCCTGGCCGGCCGGTGGCTCGGCGGGCACCTCGGCCAACACCTCCCGCAGGGTCTTGCCCTCGATCGTCTTGCAGTCGCCGTGCAGTAGGCCGGCATCGAGCAGCAGCTTCATCACCTGGGGGATGCCGCCGGCCTGGTGCAGATCTACGGTCACGTAGCGGCCGCTGGGCTTGAGGTCGCAGATCACCGGCACCCGCTGGCGGATCGTCTCGAAGTCGTCGATGGAGAGATCCACCCCGGCGGTGCGGGCCACGGCCAGCAGGTGCAGCACCGAGTTGGTGGAGCCCCCCACCGCCATGATCACGCTGATCGCGTTTTCGAAAGCCTCGCGTGTCATCAGATCGCGCGGGCAGATGTTGGCTTTAATCGCCTCGGTCAGCACTTCGGCACTGCGGGCCGCGCTGTCCGCCTTCTCCGGATCTTCGGCCGCCATCGTGGAGCTGTTGGGCAGGCTCAGCCCCATCGCCTCAAAGGCGGCGCTCATCGTGTTGGCTGTGAACATGCCGCCACAGCTGCCGGCGCCGGGGCAGGCATTCTTCTCGATGGCGGTGAGTTGCTGCTCATCGATCTTGCCGCCGCTGTACTGGCCCACCGCTTCAAAAGCGCTCACCACGGTGAGGTCGCAGGCACCGAGCTTGCCCGGTTTGATCGTGCCGCCATACACAAAGATGGCGGGGATGTTCATGCGCGCCATCGCCAGCATGGCACCTGGCATGTTCTTGTCGCAGCCGCCAATTGCCAGCAGCGCATCCATGCTCTGGCCGTTGCAGGCGGTTTCGATCGAGTCGGCGATCACCTCACGGCTCACCAGGGAGTACTTCATCCCCTCGGTTCCCATCGAGATGCCATCACTCACGGTGATGGTGCCGAACATCTGCGGCATGGCGCCGACGGCATGGGCCGCCTCCTCGGCGCGTCGGGCGAGGTCGTTGAGGCCCAGGTTGCAGGGCGTGATCGTGCTGTAGCCGTTGGCGATGCCGATGATCGGCTTGCTGAAATCGCCGTCGCCGAAGCCCACGGCCCGCAGCATGGCGCGGTTGGGGGAGCGCTGAATCCCCTGGGTGATGGCGGCGGAGCGGAGCATGGCCGGCGGCGGTGTCTGCTGGGAAACCTACCGAGCGGCGCTCCCGGGCCTGGGCGCCCTCAACTGCCGCTACCCAGGCCCTCCAGTTGGCGGCGCACGTCGTCGATGGCCCGGTTGAGCTGCTGCACCTTGTCCTGCAGTTCCGAATCCAGCACCGGCCGCCGACTGGTGTCGACCTCGTCGCCGTCGCCGCTGGAGAGGCGCGAGAGCTGCAGGCTGCGCTCCCGCCGCTGGCGCTGCTGCCGCTTCTCCGTTTCCGACAGCAGCCACCAGGCCAGTCCGGCGGCGCCGAGCACGGCCCCGGCCAGGGTGCTCAGCAGGAGGCTGGAGCTGCTCTCGCGGTTGGCCATCGCTGCCGGGACTGGGCTGGACTGACCTTCAGCCTAGGGATCACGGCCCCGGCGGGCCAGGACTCGCCCTCAGCTGTTGGGCTCGGTGCCGTAGAGCCGATCGCCCGCATCGCCCAGACCGGGCACGATCCGGAAGGCGGTGTCCAGCTCGGCGTCGATGCAGGCGGTGTAGAGGGTCAGGTCCGCGAAGCGCTCCCCCAGGACCTTCAGGCCCGGGCTGGCGGCCAGGGCGCTGACCACCCGCAGCCGCTGGCCGCTCACCCCCCTGGCCTCCAGCCGCTCCAGCACCTGCAGCAGGGTGCCGCCGGTGGCCACCATCGGATCGAACACCAGCACCCCCGCGTTGGCCGGGATCACGGCGGGCAGCTTGTCCAGATAGCAGTGGGCCTGGCCGGTGGCCTCGTCGCGCACCAGGCCGATGTGGGCCACCTGGGCCGCGGGCAGCACCATGCGGCCGCCCTCCCACAGCCCCAGGCCGGCCCGCAGGATCGGCACCGCCAGGATCGGCACGGAGGCGTCCACCACCGTGCCCTCGGTCAGGGCCAGGGGGGTCTGCACGGGCACACGCTGATGGGGGATCCAGTCGCGCACAGCCTCATAGGTGAGCCAGCGGCCCAGTTCGGCCATGGCGGTGGCGAACAGGGCCGGTGGGGTCTGCTGATCCCGCAGCACGGTGAGCCAGTGGCCGATCAGGGGATGGGGGGGGACAACCACCCTCAGGGACATGCTCATCGGGTCGCGCTGCGGTGGATCGCTGCCATAGCTTGAGCCGACCAAGCTAGTTCTGCGGTGCTGCCCCCCTTCGCCGGTTCGCGGATTCCCCAGCTCCTGGCCGGTCAGGGTCTGGTCCGCCCGCGCCTGGTCCGCCGCCTGTTCGCCCTGCTGCTGCCGCTGGCCCTCATGCTTGGCGCCGCGCTGGGCCCGGTCGCGCCGGCTGCCGCGATCACGGCCCCCGAACTGCGCGGCCTGCGCAGCCTGCAGGACCTCCAGAGCGACATGCACGGCCGCAACCTGCAAAAGCAGGAGTTCCTCAAGGCCAACCTGCAGGGCTTCGACCTGAGCGACACGGACCTCCGCGGCGCCGTGTTCAACACCGCCAACCTGCAGCAGGCCAACCTGAGCGGCGCCGACCTGGGCGACGTGGTGGCCTTCGCCAGTCGGTTTGACGGCGCCGACCTCTCCGGGGCCGTGCTGCGTAACGCCATGTTGATGCAGAGCAAGTTCACGGACGCCCAGATCGAGGGCGCCGATTTCAGCGATGCGGTGCTCGACCTGCCCCAGCAGAAGGCTCTCTGCGCCAGGGCCAGCGGCACCAATCCCCGCACCGGTGCCGACACCCGCGACTCTCTCGCCTGCCGCTGAGGGGCGGCGCCCTGCCAATGGGCCTCTGGGACACGCCTAGATTGTGGCTTCCGGTTCCGCTGGGGATCAGCCAGCGGAGGTAACGGGGAAAGTCCGGTGGGGTTCTGGCATCTGCCAAGGGCCGAGTCCGGCGCTGTCCCGCAGCTGTGAAGGGCCGCACCCCCAGGGGCCGCGTCCCAAGTCAGAACGCCCACCGGAGCCCACCCCATCCCTGGCGCGGACCAGCTTTCCGGATGACCAATCTTCGCCTCAGCGCGGCATTCTCCCTCGGAGTCGCGGCCTTGTCCCTGCTGGCTGCTGCGCCGGCCTCGGCCCATCACCTGATGGGTTTCTTCCACCTCACGCCTTCGCCCCTGAGCGGCCTGCTCAGCGGTTTGGGGCACCCGCTGCTCGGCCCCGATCATCTGCTGTTCCTGCTGGCCCTGGGCCTGGTCGGCCTGCAGCGCCCCACCCGCTGGGTGCTGGGCCTGCTCGCCACGGGTCTGTCCGCCTCCCTGCTGGGCCTGGTCCTGCCCGGACTCCCCGGGGCCGAACTGCTGGTGGCCCTGTCCCTCGTGGTGGTGGGCCTGGTGCAGCTGGGTCGCCTGCCCGCCGCCTTGCTGCTGCCTGCCTTTGCGCTGCATGGCTATGTGCTCAGCGAGGCGGTGCTGGGCTGGGAGCCAACATCGGTCGGCTTCTATCTGCTGGGCCTGTTGATCAGCCAGGGGCTGCTGCTGGTCGGCTCGCTCACCCTGGTGCGGCGCTGGGCCGCCGGCCTCAGTGCGGCCAACCTGCGGCTGGCGGCCGGCGTGCTGATCGGCGTGGGCGCCAGCTTCTCCTGGACCGCCCTGGTGCCCTGACGTGAGCACCCCAACCCTGACGCGCCTGCCGGTCACCGTGGTGACGGGCTTCCTCGGCGCTGGCAAGTCCACTCTGCTGCGCCATCTGCTGCTCACCAGCGGCCTGCGTCTGGCCGTGCTCGTGAACGAGTTCGGCGAGGTGGGCATCGATGGCGATCTGATCCGCAGCTGCGGCTTCTGCCCCGAGGAGGAGCTCGATGGCCGCGTGGTGGAGCTGGCCAACGGCTGCCTCTGCTGCACCGTGCAGGACGAGTTCCTCCCCACCATGCAGACCCTGCTGCAGCGGGCCGACCAGCTGGACGGGATCGTGGTGGAGACCAGCGGCCTGGCTCTGCCGGCCCCGCTGGTTCAGGCCTTTCAGTGGCCCGAGATCCGCACCCGAACCCGCGTCAGCGGCGTGGTGACGGTGGTGGACGGTGAGGCCCTGGCCGCTGGCAGCGTGGTGGGTGATGCCTCGGCCCTGGAGGCCCAGCGGCAGGCTGACCCCAGCCTTGACCACCTCAGCGCCATTGAGGATCTGTTTGACGACCAGCTCCAGGCCGCTGATCTGGTGCTGGTGAGCAGGGCCGACCAGGTGGCCGCCCCGCGGCTGGCCGAGCTGCGCTCTGAGCTGGAGAAGCGGCTGCGTCCGGGGGTGTCGGTGCTGCCGATGGAGCGGGGCCAGGTGCCCGCTGCCCTGCTGCTGGGCCTGGATCGCGGTGCCGCTGAACCCCACGCCCACGATCACGACGGCCACGACGATCACCACGACGGCCACCATCACGACGACCATCACGACGGCCATCACCACCACGATCACGCCGATCACGACCACCACGACCACACCCATGTGGCGATGCAGTCGGCGGCGGTGCGGCTCGATGGGGTCTTCGAGCGCAGTCGGTTGGAGGCGCAGCTGCGCCAGCAGATCATCGGGCAGTCGATCCTGCGGCTGAAGGGACGGGCCTGGCTGCCGGGCAAGGTTCAGCCGTTGCAGATCCAGGCCGTGGGACCGCGGCTGGAGTGCTGGTTCGATCCCCGCAGCAGCGCCGCCGCCAGCGAGCGCCAGGCCCCTGGCCTGGAGCTCGCTGTCCTTGGCCTCAGTCTCGATGGCCAGGCCCTGCAGCGGGCGCTGGAGGGCCTGCTGGCTTGAAGCCGGCGGCGGAGCGCCCCCCCGCAGCTGCGAGGCCGCAGACGGCGACTCCGGTGCGGCCCTCAATCCAGGGGAAACTCGCCGCGGGCGCAGACCCCATCCCAGCAGAGGGCCCGATCCGGCTGCCAGGCCGGCATCACCGACCGTCCGGGGCCTGCCCCGGTGCTCAAGGTGATGGATCCCCGGCCGTCGCTGCGGAACTCCAGCCGGCGGCTGCCCACCTGCAGCCACCAGTGCTCACCCGCCCGGGCGATGGTCATCGTGCAGGCCCGCCAGGCCCCGTCGCCGAGGCGGCATTCCAGCGGTAGCTGTTGTTGTGCCGTGGCTGGTGACGGCAGCAGGGTCTGGGCCGCAGCGGCGAGGGCCAGGGCCTGCAGTCCGAGCCGGCGCCATCGCAGCCCAGCGGAACTCGAGCCCAGCCGGTGCAGGCTGGTCGGGCGGGATCCCCGTGGGATTGAGCAGCCTTGATGCAGCCTGGTGGCGGGGCGGCGGGCGTCCATGGCCCTCCCGGAGAGATACCTCCAACCTGATCAGCGGCAAGGGGGCAGGGGGCCCGGCCTGCCAAGATTTAACAATCCTCGTGCAGCTCAGGTGCCCCGTTTCTCCGCCCGCGTGCTGGTCTCGCTGAGGCCTTCGGTTCTGGATCCCGCCGGTGAGGCCACCCGGGCCGCCGCCGCCCGCCTCGGCGTGGAGGGCGTGACCCGGCTGCGCATCGGCAAGGCGGTGGAGGTGGAGCTGGAGGCCCCCGATGCGGCCAGTGCCCGCGAGCGTCTGGAGTTGCTCAGCGACCGCCTGTTCGCCAACCCCGTGATCGAGGACTGGAGCCTCGAGCTCGCCGACCCCGCCCCCGAGGCCTGAGCATGACCCTCGGTGTGGTGGTGTTTCCCGGTTCCAACTGCGACCGGGACGTGCAGTGGGCGGCCCAGGGCTGCCTCGGCATCGAGACCCGCTTCCTCTGGCATGAGGAGCGCGACCTGAGCGGCCTCGAGGCCGTGGTGATCCCGGGCGGCTTCAGCTACGGCGACTATCTGCGCTGCGGTGCCATCGCCCGCTTTGCTCCGGTGCTCCAGGAGGTGGCGACCTTCGCCGAGCGTGGCGGCCGGGTGCTCGGCATCTGCAACGGCTTCCAGGTGCTCACCGAGATGGGCCTGCTGCCGGGCGCCCTGACCCGCAACGAGAAGCTGCACTTCCTCTGCGAACCGGCCCGGTTGCGGGTGGAACCGGGCGCCTGTGCCTGGCTGCAGGGCTACGCCAGCGGCGAGGAGGTGACCTTCCCGATCGCCCACGGCGAGGGCCGCTATCAGATCGATCCCGACCAGCTCCAGGCCCTGGAGGACAGGGGCCAGGTTGTGCTCCGCTACAGCCGCAACCCCAATGGCTCGGTGGGCGACGTGGCCGGTCTCACCAACCGGGCTGGCAACGTGCTGGGCCTGATGCCCCACCCGGAGCGGGCCTGTGATCCAACCACCGGCGGTATCGACGGGCGGCGACTGCTGGCCAGCCTGTTGGGCTGAGGCCGATGCGCCGCCGGGAGCTGCTGCGACTCTCCCTGGGCACGGGTTCAGCCCTGGTCACCGGGCCAGGGCTGGCCAGTGGTTCCGCCCGTGGGGCCGGCGTCGATCGCGCAGCCCAGGCGGTGGACTTGGCTCTCGCTGCGCCCAGGGGCGCCTCTGCCGCTGGCTGGCCCGCACCCTTGGTTCCCGGCAGCCGCATTGCCGCCCTGGCCCCCGGCACCTGGTTGGAGTCCGGTGACGACGGCCTTGCCGTGCTGCGGCTCCGGTGCGAGGAGCAGGGCTGGACCCTGCAGACGCCCCGCGAGCTGTTCGGCCGCTGGCGCTGGTTTTCCGGCTCCGATGCTGTGCGGGCTGATGCCCTGCGCCGCGCCTGGGCCGACAGCGCCGTTCAGGCCCTGTTCTACGTGGGTGCCGGCTGGGGCAGCACCCGCCTGCTGGAGCAGGGATTTCAGGTGCCGCCGGGGCCACGTTGGACGGTGGGCTTCTCCGATTGCAGCGCCCTGTTGCTGGCCCAGCGGGCGGCGGGCAGCCTGGGGGCCATCCACGGCTGGTTCGGTGGCGACATGCCCCAGTGGCGTCGCCTGGCGGGCCTGCTGCGGGGCGAGGCGGTGGCGCCCCTGCAGGGCCGGGGCCACGGGACCAGACTCCAGGGGGGTCACTCCCACGCGGCTGCTGTGGCCGAGGGTCCGCTGATGGTGAGCAACCTCACCATCGCCACCTCCCTGATCGGCACCCCCTGGCTGCCCTCCCTGCAGGGCTGTGTGCTCGTGCTCGAAGACACGGGCGAAGCTCCCTACCGCATCGACCGCCTGCTCACCCAGTGGCGCAGCTCCGGCCTGCTGCGCGGCGTGCGGGGCATCGGCCTGGGGCGCTTCGACTGGGCCCGCGACGATATCCTCCCCGGCGACTTCTCCATGGAGGAGATCCTGCTGGAGCGCCTGGCCCTGTTGGGGGTGCCCCTGGTGAGCGGTCTGGCGGTGGGCCACGGCCGGCCGAATCTGGCCCTGCCCCTGGGTCGCCGCTGCCGCCTCGATGCCACGGCCGGCACCCTCACCCTGCTGGACTGAGGGCCCAGGACCAAGGATCCATCGGCTTGCAAACAGACGGAGCTGGCTGCACCCCAGGAATGGTGCGCTGGATCCCATAAAAAATGGGCCCTCCAGGGGCCCCTCGCGTGCATGGACAGCCGGTGCATGAACAGACAGCTCATGGACAAGCCAGTTCATGGATAGCGAGCTGCCATCTACTGCGAGCGCAGAAGATGGCAGCTGGAGCCAGACACAGCGCTATTCGCGTGCCTGGCTTGGCCGCTCGGCCTCAATCGCCCGTGGCTCAGTTCACGGCGGCGAAGAACTCCTTGCTGCCCACGGGATCGGGCTTCATGGTCTTCTCGCCGGGGGTCCAGTTGGCGGGGCACACCTCGTCGGGGTTGCTGCGGATGTACTGGAAGGCCTGCAGCACCCGCAGGGTCTCGTCGACGCTGCGGCCCACGGGCAGGTTGTTGATGGTGCTGTGGGCGATCACGCCATCGGGATCGATGATGAACAGACCGCGCAGGGCCACGCCGGCTTCCTCATCCAGCACCTCGTAGGCCCGGGCGATGTCCTTCTTGAGGTCGGCCACCAGGGGGTAGGCGATGTCGCCGATGCCCCCGTTCTTGCGTTCGGTCTGGATCCAGGCCAGGTGGGAGAACTGGCTGTCCACCGACACGCCCAGCACCTCGGTGTTGCGGCTGGAGAAGTCGCTGTAGCGGTCGGAGAAAGCGGTGATCTCCGTGGGGCACACGAAGGTGAAGTCCAGCGGGTAGAAGAACAGCACCACGTACTTGCCGCGGTACTGGGACAGGGTCACTTCCTTGAACTCCTGATCCACCACGGCGGTGGCGGTGAAGTCAGGGGCCTGCAGGCCGACGAGCCGGGTCATGGCGAGAACGATGGATGGGTTGCGGAACCGGGAACACCTCTTCGCGACACCCCCGCGGGGCCAGCGACCTGCCTCAGCTGGCAGGCTTCACGAAGGCGGATCGAC
The DNA here is from genome assembly GCF_002252705.1 of Vulcanococcus limneticus LL. Lineage (GTDB taxonomy): Bacteria > Cyanobacteriota > Cyanobacteriia > PCC-6307 > Cyanobiaceae > Vulcanococcus > Vulcanococcus limneticus. Next base: position 45,692 of record NZ_NQLA01000007.1, on the reverse strand, counting down.
TTCCAGTTGACGCTGTAACAACTTATCACGGATCCATCGCCAGCTGGCGTGGCCATAGGCTGAGTCCATCTGCAACAAGAGCCCCGATGGCCTGGGATCCGGCCGTGCTGCGCAAGTACAACTCCACCGGCCACTTCCGGCTGCTGAACCAGGTGCGCAGCGAGCTCAAGGCCAACCCAATCGAGCGGCCCGCTGAGGGTGGCACCGCCCGCACCGCCAGCGGTCTGGTGCGTCCGTCGGTCTCTCGGGCCAGGGATCTGCGAGGTGATGGCGGCCGCCGCCGCGGCTCCGCCACCCAGCCACGCTGATCCGTCGGCGCTGGTCCAGCGGCGCTGTTCAGGTCTTGATCGGGATCACACGGTTACGGCCCTGCTGCTTGGCGGCGTACAGGCCCGCGTCGGCCCGGGCGATTACCGCATCCACAGTCTCCCCGGGCTCGATCAGGGTCACACCGATGCTGAGACTGGCGTTCACACGCTCGCCCAGCACCGCGATCGGCTCGTTGGCGGTGCGGCGGATCTTCTCGGCGATGGCCAGCGCATCCACCAGCCCCCTCACGCCGATCAGCGCCACCACCAGCTCGTCGCCGCCCATCCGTGCCGCCAGGTCATCGGTGCGGATGCAGCGCCGCAGCCGTTCGGCCTGCGTCTGCAGCACCTGATCGCCTGCCTGGTGGCCGTACTGGTCATTGATCTCCTTGAAGTGATCGAGGTCGCAGAACAGCAGGGCGGCGCGGCCTTCGCCCTGGCGACGGCTGCCGCAGAAGTGGCTGAGGCGCTCCAGCATCTGGCGCCGGTTGAGCAGGCCGGTAAGCACGTCGGAGTTGGCCTCCTGCTGGAGCTGCTGCTCGGCGATCACCTCTCGGTCCACGGTCCGGAAGGTGCCCACCAGGCCATCGATCGTGCCGTCGCTGCGGCGGTAGCTGCTGAGGTGGCTCTCCACCCAGTGGATGCTGCCGCCCTTGGCATACATCCGATCGCGGGCCACCACCGACTCGCCGCGCTGCAGCCGCTGCAGGTTGTTCCGGTAGATCTCGGAGTCGGGGCCATCCACCAGAAAGCGGGTGCTGTTCTGGCCGATCCACTCCTCGGGCGTCCAGCCCAGCATCGGCGTGAGGGAGGGGGAGACCCAGAGCACGGTGCCGTCCTCGGCCAGCCGCATCACCACATCCAACATGTTGAGGGCCAGCAGGCGGTAGTCCTCCTCGGAGCGGGCCAGCTGTTCGGCGGCCCGGCGCCGCTCGCTCACATCCCGCCAGGTGAAGCTGAGGTTGCCGACCACCTGCACCATGCGCACGTCCAGGTAGACATCGCCGCCCGCCAGTTCGTGGGCGGGGTAGTGGAATTCATCGAGGCTGATGGGCTGGCCGCCCTCGATCGCCTGCCGTGCAAGATCCAGCAGGCCGGTGCTGGCGATGCCCGGCAGGAGCGACAGCAGGGCGCGCCCCAGCAGCTTTTCGCGCGTCCTGCCCATCTCCACCAGGGCCGCCCGGTTGGCATCGGCGATGCGCAGGTCCACGATCACCCCGAGCACATCGCGCACCGGCTCCAGCAGCAGGTGGGGATCGATCAGGGAGTCGATGGTGGTGTGCAGTCGCTCCTGTTCCTCCTTGAGCTGCTCCTGGGTGCGGATCTGCTCCGTGATGTCGGTGATCTGGGCCAGCACCACCCGCACGCTGCCATCGGCGTTGCGGATGCACGACACCGACAGATCACCCCAGCGCAGTGAGCCGTCGGGGCGCAGGAAGCGCTTGCGGATCCGGTAGGTGTCCAGCCGGCCCAGCTCAAGCTCCCGTGCCAGGGCCCGATCGATCTCCAGGTCGTCCGGGTGGGTGAGCTCCTGCCAGCTGCACGCGAGCAGGGTCTCCGCGTCACGCCGGAAGAAGCTGCACAGGGCGGGATTCACCTCCAGCAGGTCGCCCGTGCCCGGCCGGCAGAGGCACTGCCCCACCGCCGCGTTCTGCATCGACTGGCGGAACAGGGCATTGGCCTCCACCAGCTCCCGCTCGGCCCGTTTGCGGCGCGTCACGTCGAGCACCACGCCCTCCAGCACCACCGAGCCGTCCTGGCGGCTGCGGGGCAGGGCCTCGATCGAGACCCACAGCGGCCCGTGCCCCACCACCAGCCGCCCCTCCCAGGTGAAGGGCTGCCGCCGCCTGTAGGACTCCAAAAGGCGCGCCCACATCTCCGGCGCATCGACGGGTTGCAGTAGCTGGAAGGGCAGGTTGCCGTCGGCCTTCAGCGCCTCCAGCTCCAGACCCAGCATCTCCAGCAGGCGCCGGCTGGCGAAGTCGAACACCGGCGTGCCATCGGCCTCAAAGCGCAGCACGTAGGTGCCCGCCGGCATGTGGTCGGTGAGGTCCAGCGCCAGGCGCTCGGTGCGGTGGCGCAGCTGCTCCAGCTCCGCCTCACGGCGCCGGGCCTCGGTCACGTCCTTGGAGAAGCCGATCAGGCAGTCGTCCTGGCCCGGCCGTTGCAGCAGCAGCTTTTCTGAGTGGAACAGGCGCACCTGCCCGTCCGGGGCGCGCAGGTGTTCCTCCAGGGTCAGGGTGCCCCCCTGCTCGAACACCTGGGCGTCGCCGCCGGTCAGGGTCTCGGCCTCGTCGGGCGGCAGCAGTTCCAGGTCGGTGTGGCCCAGGATCTGCTCGATCGGCCGACCGAACTGGGCTACCACCGGAGGGTTCACGTAGACGTACCGCCCCTGCCGGTCCTTCATGTATACGTGGGCGTCGATGTGGCCGAGCACCGTGTCCAGCAGGGCCTTCTGAGCGGCCAGCTCCTCGGCGATGCGCACCTGCTCGGTCAGGTCGTAGTTGACGCCGAGCATGCGCAGGGGTTTGCCCTCGCGGTCGTAGGTGGTGTGGGAGACGGCCTGCAGGTGATGCACGGAGCCGTCGGGCCAGATCACCCGGAAGCGTGGGGCGTACTGCCGCTCGCCGCGCAGGGCCGCCTGGATCTCTCCCTCCGCATAGGCCCGATCCTGCGGATGCACCGCATCGGCCCAGGCCTGGTAGGCGCCGCCGAAGTCGCCCGGATCGCGGCCGTAGAGCCGGTACATCACCGGATCCCAGCTGAGCACGTTGGCCGGCACGTCCCAGTCCCACACGCCCACGATGCCGGCGGCGTTGGCGGCCTCCAGGTACTCGTTCCTCGCCATGAGGACGGAGACGTCGTCGAGAACCCACACCCGGCCGCTGAAACCCGGCTGGTGCACGGGGGTGCAGCGCACCTGCAGATGGGTGGGGGCGGCGCTGAAGCGCCAGAGCTGGGGCTCCTCGCCGGCGCCTGGGGTCGTGGCGTCACGGTTGATGGCGCGCCGGGCCAGATTCTCCAGGGCCGCCAGCACGGCCTGGGCCGGCAGCTCAGCGCTCTCCAGGCCCAGCAGGCGCACCGCCGCCGCGTTGGCCTCTGCCCGGCCACTGCCGTCGTCGACCGACACCAGGGCCTGCTCGAGCTGGTCCATCACCGCCCGCAGGCGCAGCGTCATCGGCTCCTGGCGCAGCCGCTGGCTCATGGCTGACAGCACACCAGACCCGCTGGCCGACCTTGTGCCCTCCATTCAGCAGGTTCGCCCCCCATGCCGCCCCGCCGTCCCCGCAGGCTTCTGGATCCAGGCTAATCACTGGGGCTGGCCGGAGCTGCCCGGGCCAATCGGCCTCGTCCTCGGGGCCGCGACTCAGGGCCGGGGTCATATCCGCTCACACTTCGGCGCTCTCCAGTCATGGTTGGGGTGTTGCCGGCGAGGGGCGGCTGGGCTGAGCATGGACCTACGCCCCAGCACGGGCGTCATCCGGCGGGACTCGTCACCCTGCCCTTCTCTACTGATCCGGCTGATCCGGCGCGCTGCCTGCCGGAGCCCCAGCTGAACAAAGTCCAAAACGGCAGCAATCCCGACCACATCCCGGCGCTGGCCGGGATTCGATGGGTTTCGAAGGATTCCACACCCACCTGCGCCATGGCCTACGAACCCGGGACCAGCGAATGCCGCCTGCTGATTGACAGCAAGGCCCAGATTGAGTCCGCGCTACTGAATCTTGCCAAGCTGGAGAACACGGAGGCCATTCGTGCCCAGCTCGTGGATGTCTACAACCAGCTCGAAGCGCGGCATGAGCGGCGGCGGGCCCTGCGCCAGCCCGTGGTGGCCGCCTGATCCGATCGCGGCCCTGCGCCACTGGGGTCGGCCTGGGGGCGCCCTGGCCCTGGTGCTGGCTGCCGCGCTGCTGGCCCAGGCCCCAGCCGAGCGGTCCGCTCCCCTGCCGCTGCCACTCCAGGCCCAGCAGCCGATTCTGGCCGCCGATGTCCGCCTGCACCAGCAGGGCTGGCGGCCGGGCCCCGAGCAGACGCCCAGTGCCTTTGAGCGTGAGTTGGCCGGCAATGCCCTGGCCAGCCTGGCGGCCTGCTCGGGCACCGGAGCTGGCTTCTGCCGCTACGACTACAGGCGTGGCCCCCAGCGGCTCGTGCTGATCACCGTGCCCGGCGCCCAGGCCCGCGCTGGCGTCGGTGATGGCCGTGTGCTTCGCTGGCAGCTCGAATCCGCCCCCCTCCCCTGAGGCCGGCCCACCGCCCATGCGCTTCGACAACGACCAACGCCCCGCCTGGCTGAACTGGCTGTTCCTGGGGATCTTCCTGTGGTCGTCCTGGCAGCTTGCCGGGTTCTGGTTCCAGCAGCTGCACCGCTAGGGGTAGCGGTTCGGCACGAAGAACTGCTCGTTCATCGGCGGGCGGGCATAGCCCTTGGCCGCCTTGCGCGGCGGCAGCTTCACCGCCGGGGGGGTCATGTCCTGGTAGGGGATCTTGCTGAGCAGGTGCTGGATGCAGTTGAGCCGCGCCCGCCGCTTGTCGTCCGCCTGCACCGTGAACCAGGGGGCCTCGGGGATGTTGGTGTGGGCGAACATCTCGTCCTTGGCGCGGGAGAAGTCCTCCCAGCGGTCCCGGGATTCCAGATCCATCGGGCTGAGCTTCCAGCGGCGGGTGGGGTCGTCGATGCGGGAGCGGAAGCGGGCTTCCTGCTCCTCATCACTCACCGAAAACCAATACTTCAGCAGCACGATGCCCGAGCGCACCAGCATCCGTTCAAACTCGGGACACGACTGCTCGAACTCCCGAAGCTGCGCCGGCGTGCAGAAGCCCATCACCCGCTCCACACCGGCGCGGTTGTACCAGCTGCGATCGAAGATCACGATCTCCCCGGCCGCGGGAAAGTGCTCCACGTAGCGCTGGAAATACCACTGGGTCCGCTCCTGGTCGGAGGGCGTTCCCAGGGCCACCACCCGGCAGCCGCGGGGGTTGAGCGGCTCGGTGACCCGCTTGATCGTGCCGCCCTTGCCGGCGGCATCCCGCCCCTCGAACAGCACGATCAGGCGGAAGCCCGAGGCCTTCACCCAGTACTGCATCTTCACCAGCTCCTCCTGGAGTCGGCTCAGTTCCTTCTCGTAGAATTTGCGATCGAGCTTGCCGTTGCTCGAAGCCTGCTCCGCGGCGGGCTCTGGTGACGCCACTCCGGGAAGATCATCGAGCTGGGAGGAGGGGTAGTAGCGATCACTGAAGCGCCCGTGGCGGGGCAGCAGCGTGTCGGCGTTGAAGCCCGCCGCTGCCTGCGTCGCCGAGGCCTTGCCTTTGAGCTTGCCCTTCTTGCCCATGGCCGCATGTTAGGGAGAGTTCTTCGCCTCGCCATCGGCCCGCAATCGCCCGGGCCGAGGCGGCTGTCAGCTGCGCTGGCCCCCAGACTCCCGGCGCTTCGGCGGGGCAGGCGCCAGCACGGCCCGCACCAGGCGCACCAGTCCGCCCACCAGCATCGCCAGCGCCAACAGGGCCAGGCCCACGAGCAGCAGCACGCTCAGCAGCTGCAGCAGCCCCGCCCCCAGCCGCGCCAGGCCGTTGAGCAGGTCGCTGATGGCCCGACTCACCAACAGCAGGGTGTCGAACCGCTCAGTGAGCAGCCACAGACCCACGAGCAGACCCGTGCCGCCCGCCAGCAGCAGCACGCCATCGAGCAGTTGCCGCCACCGACTGGTCGGACGCTTGCGGCGGAACACGTGGCGCACTTCGCTGGAGCCTGGCCGCCCCGGGCGCACCAGCTGCAGGCGGCGACGGGGGCGTTTCATGGGGGTGTCCTTGGGGAGCTCAGGCGTCCAGCTGGTAGCCGGCGCCGCGCATCCAGCGCTCGAACTCGATCAGCACGAGCTCGTTGGGGCAGTCCACCAGGCTGAGGGCGCCGACGGTGCAGTCGCCCTGGCCGCCGTGGTGCATGGAGAGGTGGAAGCCGTCTCCGCTCAGGCCGCAGACCTCCGGATCGCTGCGCACCACCACATCGAGCGCTGCCCCCAGGCGGGTGACGCGACGGCGCAGTTCGGACCAGCTCAGCGACATCGAAGACAGGGGAAGCAGGGTGGACTGCGGCAGGGTGGCAGACGGCAACGGGGCTTGGGGCAGCGTGGAGGTTTGCACTGATCTCCAGTGTGCTGGGCCAGACCCCGGCGTCAACCGGCAGTGACGGGGCGGGCCGGAGTGGCGGGGGTCGCCGCCGGTGGTGCCGTGGTGGGCTTCGGGGTGGGCAGCAGCAGCGCCAGGAAGGAGCCCAGGGCGAGGGCCGCCAGGCCGGTGGCCGGTGCCGCCAGGCGCCGCCTCAGCGGTTGGCGGTGGCGCAGCTCGGAGCGCTTGAGCGGCTGGGGAGTGGGCAGCTCCAGCGGTACCCGCACGCGGTCATCGAGCCGCAGCTGATCCAGGCAGCGCACCAGGTCAGCGAGTTCGGCGTCGTCGAGCTGGAGGCTCAGGGGCGGGGTGTCGGGCAGGCTGCTGCGCACGAGCAGCTCGTGGCCCGTGCCCTGGGGCGCAATCACCACGGGCGTCTCGGCCGTCCCGAAGGGTCGGGGTGCGCCGCTGAGCAGGTGGCGGGCATAGGGCAGCACCACCTGCAGCAGGGCCACCAGGTGCTCGCGCCTGCCCTCCAGCTCCGGCCGGCCGGCCAGGGCCAGGCTCCAGCCCGTGAGGATGCCGAGGGCCTGGTCGCCTTGGCCGGCCGAGAGGTCGGGGAAGCCCTCCAGGACCAGCCGGCAGCTGGTCTGTTCGTAGCGGGCGCTGAGCTTCATCGGGGCGCGGCGGTGGTCATGGGGAGCTGCGGTGTTGCTGGGGCGAGGGCTCAGGACACGGGGTCCATCAGGCTCGCCTTGAGCCGATCAAAGCCCCCTGGGCCGGCGCTGAGGGCCAGGGCCTGGATCAGGTGGCGGCATAGCTCCGGCCCCTCCTTCTCGTCGAGCAGGCGCTGCACACCACCGCGTCGCAGGTTGAAGCGCTCCTGCACCAGATCGTCCAGGCGGCGGCGGAACAACTGCCAGCGCTGGGCCGAGAGCTCCGGCGGTTCGGCGCTGGAGAGGAGCTGGCGCAGCATCGGGTAGAGCCGCTCGGCCAGGGCGTTGAGGATGCGGATCAGGGCATCGGTCTCCACCTCCTGGAGCTGGCCGCGGCGGGTGGCCCGGCGCAGGGGGTTATGGCAGCGGCGCTTCCATAGCTCCACCCGGTTGGGGAACAGCTCGGTGAAGCCCAGGCTCTGGCTGATCCACACCATCGCCTCACCACCGTTGTAGTCGAGGGCTTCGGCGCAGAGCAGCATGAGGTCCAGGCGCTCGATGCCACGCCGGGAGAGGGGACTGGAGCGCTCCCCCCCGCTCGGGTGGGCCTGCTGGGACGGCGGCGCCGCAGGCGCAAGGGCTTCACTCATGGCTGCGATACTGCCAGTCGTGGAGCCGATTCGTCATCCGCAGGGGTCGCTCTGCTGACCAGACCATTCATCAGCCCAGCCCACCCCGTCCATCCCCGCCAGCACCCGGCGCCTGTCTGCCCATGTCCTCGATTGATCTGCGCCAGCTGGTGCGCGATGTGCCCGACTTCCCCAAGCCCGGCATCCTGTTCCGCGACCTCACCCCGCTGATGCGCGATCCCGCCGGCTGGCGCGAGGTGGTGCGCCAGCTGGGCCATGTCTGCGATCGGCTGCAGCCGGATCTCATTGTGGGAATCGAGTCGCGCGGGTTCATCGTGGGCACCGCCCTGGCCACCGACCGCGGCATCGGCTTCACGCCCGTGCGCAAGCCAGGCAAGCTGCCCGGCCAGGTGCACGGCATCGACTACGCCCTCGAATACGGCACCGACCGGCTGGAGATCCATCCCGACGGCTTCGAGAGTCGCCCGCGGGTGCTGATCGTGGACGACCTGCTGGCCACCGGCGGCACCGCCGGCGCCTGCGCCGAGCTGGTGAACAGCGTGGGCGGAGAGTTGATCGGCTTCGCTTTCGTGGTGGAACTGGCGGATCTGGCAGGCCGCCAGAAGCTGCCCGGCGCGGTGCCGGTCGAGTCGCTGCTGATCTATTCCTGACGGTCCTGCCAGGTCAGCACCTGGTCGAGCTGATCGAGGCTGATCAGCCCGAAGCGCCAGAGCACCACAGGCAGCGGCGCCTGCTCCACCTGGGCCTGCTTGAGCCCGAGCGACAGGGCGCTTTCGCTCAGCCCCAGGCCCTGGCGCAGGTAGCGCAGGAGCGCCGGACTCGGGCCCGGCTGCGGCGAAGTGGCGATCACCATGGCGCCATGCTGCTCAGCTCCGCCGCTGCGGGCAAGGCCCGTAGGTCATCGCCGCCAGGCTGAGGCGCCGCAGCCAGGCCCAGCGGGCCAGGGCCGCCAGGGCCAGCCGCCGCAGCGGCAGCAGCAGTGGGCTGCGGTTGGAGAACAGCCGCACCAGGGCGTCGGTGGCCAGCAGGATCGCCGCCAGATCGGGCACGCGGCCCCAGCCGTAGGCCCGGGGCAGGGCCGCCGTCCGCAGCCGGCCCGTGGCGGCCCGGGCCGCCAGCCGCTGCAGCAGCGCCACATCCCGCCAGCAGAGATTGAGGCCCTGGCCGCCCACGGGATGGCAGCGGTGGGCTGCCTCCCCCACCAGCACCAGTTGGCGGCTGGCCAGGGGCCAGGCCAGCTCCAGGGCCACTGGCCAGGCCCGGGGCTGATCCAGCAGCGCCTCCGCCTGGAGCTGCTCGGGCAGCACGCCCGCCAGCTGATCCAGGAAGGCCACGGGGTCGAGCGCCTCCAGCTGCCGCAGCCGCTGCAGCGGCGCGCTCCACACCAGCTGCCAGGCGTCTCCGCCCAGGGGCAGCACCGCAAAGGGCCCCTCGGGGCGGAACAGCTCCCAGGCCTGGTCGGGATCGGAGCCGCGCAGCCGCACCTGAACTGTGAGGCAGCCCTGCCGGTAGGGCCGCGAGCACCAGCCCAGGCCGGCGGCGCGGCGGGTGGGGGAGGCGCTGCCGTCGGCCGCCACCACGAGATCAATCGGGTTCTGATCCTCTGGTCTCCGGTTGGTCGGCGTCTGCTCCGTTGGTTGCTGGATCGCGGGCCGTTGGGATCGCGGGTCTGCCAGCGTCGGGGGCTCCCCGAGCAGCAGGGTGATGGCCGGATCAGCCTTGAGGCGCTCCAGCAGCAGTGCCATCAGCGGACCGTGCTGCAGCACCCAGCCCACGGCAGCGTCCGCGGTGGTCCCTTCTGTTCCCCGAACTGCACCCCTTCGATCCGCAGCCCCCCGATCCGCCCCCCCGAGGTCGGCCGTACTGAAGCTCACCTGGCGGTGCAGGCTTCGATCGCAGAGTTCCAGCCGCCGGAACGGGGCCAGATGGGCCGCCAGGGGCTGCCAGAGGTCGAGCCCTTCCAGCAGCTCTCGACTGGAGTGGGTGAGGGCGTAGGCGCGGCTGCGCTGCCGCAGGGCCTCGGCACCCAGCGGGTCCAGCAGCTGCACCCGCCAGCCGGCCTGGGCCAGGGCCAGGGCCGCCAGGGCGCCGGTGGGGCCGGCCCCGTGGACCCGGGCCTGCAGCTGCTGCGTTTCCATGGCGCGAGGGGGGGCGGGCCAGACGGCACGGGGCTGGGTGGGGCGGCACGAAAAAACCGCAGCACGAGTCTGTGCTGCGGTTGGAAGACGACACCGTTGAGGGTCGGTCAGGCTGGCTGGTGGGTGACCAGCCGTTCAGCGAGGCTCAGCCGATGCCGAGCAGGCCGCGGGTGAAGGCCTCGCCGCCCAGGGCGAACTCGGTGGCGATCAGGGCGATGAAGCCGAGCATGGCCATGCGGCCGTTCAGCTTTTCGGCGCGCTCGTGGAAGCCCCAGCCATCGGTGGCGTCCACCACTTCCATGCGGGGCTCGGTGGCGAAGGCATTGAGGCGGCCGCCGTCTTCCTGGGTGACGGTGGCGCCGCGGATCTGGGAGGCGGCAGGGGCTTGGGCCATGGGGCGTCTCGGAAACTATGAGCACAATGTAACGCAATATTGCGCCCCATGACGGACGGTTAACCGGTGGGGGTCCGTGGGCTGGGTGTCGTCGCTTGAGGTCTGTGCGGGGCTTCCCTCCGCCTGGGGCCTGGGGCCTGGGGCCTGGGCGCCGGCCGTCTGCGCGAGTTCCTTAGGCCCTGGAGAGAACCTTGGCGGCTGCATTGGGACGTCCCACGCCGCTGCTCCCCGGCGTCGGCAGGCGGGCGCGTCTTGGCCGCGCCGTGGCTGGCAGCCTGGCTGGCTGGCTGGTTCAGTGCTGGTGTGGTGGCTTCAGCGCAGCCGCCGCAGGCACAGTTCCTCGAAGGCCGGCCGCAGCAGGAAGGGGTACTCACCCACCCACAGCTTGGCCTGGGGCAGCCAGGCGTCGCTGAGGGCGCCGATCCGCGAGAAGTCCTTGCGCTCGCTCAATACCAGGCAGCGCACCACCATGCCGGGGCGGATCGCCTGGTGCTTCTTGTCGTACGGGAAGCGCACCTGGCCCAGGTAGCCGTCCTCGTCCTCCAGTTCCAGGCAGAGCCAGGTGCGGCGGTTCTCCACCAGCTGCAGCCGACCATTGCGGTCGGTGGTCTCCTGCTGGCCCTCCAGCCGCTCCCGGGTGAACAGGTCGGCCACCTCCCCCTCGAAGATCGCCCCCGCCGGATAGCGGCGCAGGGTGGCGTTCTTCTGGCCGGCCTCCAGGATCGGGCCCCAGAGCACGTAGAGCAGGAAGACGAAGCCGGTCACCAGCCACACCGGGCCCCAGCGGCTGGAGAACTGGCTCTGGCTGATCAGCAGCGTGATCACGCCGCCGATCACGGCGATCAGCACCCGCTGCAGCACCTTCTGGGGGTTGCCGGTGCAGGCCGCGAACTGGGGACCGGTGGCCACCGCCGGGATCAGGCGCTGCAGCTCACCGGGCTTGAGGGGAATCAGCATCGGCCCATGCTGCCGGCAATCGGCAACCCAGCAATCAGCCCGCGCGTCACAGCAGGCGTTCCAGGCCGTACACCAGCCCCTGCAGCTGGCGCACCTTGCGCACGGTGAGCAGCACGCCGGGCATGTAGGCGGAGCGGTCGATCGTGTCGTGGCGCAGGGTGTAGCTCTCCCCTGGGGCGCCGAACATCACCTCCTGGTGGGCCACCAGCCCCGGCAGCCGGATCGAATGCAGACGCAGGCCGCTCTCGCGCTGGCCGCCGCGCACGCCGGCCAATGTTTCGTGCTCCTCCACCTGCTGGGGGTTGAAGGCTTTGCCCAGCTCCTCCATCAGCTCGGCGGTCTTGATGCAGGTGCCGCTCGGGGCATCGGCCTTGCGGTTGTGGTGCAGCTCGGTGAGCTCGGCGAAGTCGTAGAAGCGGGCGGCAGCGGCGGCGGCCTGCTGCAGCAGCACCATGCCCACCGAAAAATTGGGGATCACGGCCCCGCCCATCGAGGCCTTCTCGGCGAAGGCCGCCAGGTCCTGCAGCTGCTGGGGGCTGAGGCCCGTGGTGCCGATCACCGGGTGCACGCCGTAGGCGATCGCGGCGCGGGTGTGCTCGTAAACCACTGAGGGATGAGTGAAGTCCACCAGCACGGCGCCGCCACCGGGACCGTCGTTGCGCACCGCCTGGCTGGCCTGGCAGAGGGCCCCCTCAAAGTCGCCGGTGATCGCCACCTCCAGCTCGCCCAGGCCCAGCTCGAGCCCCACGTCGGCCCCCTCCTTGCCGGCTGTGGTGTCGATGGCGGCCACCAGCCGGCAGTCGGGGGCGCCGATCACGGCCTGCACCACTTCGGCCCCCATGCGGCCGAGGGCGCCGGCCACTACCACCGCGATCGGGGTGCTGCTGGGGGAGGGAGCGGGGGCGTTTGTCATGGAAGGGGATGGAGCCGCTACGGGGGCCTGAGCCGGCGCCGACACCGCCCAGGCCTGATCCAGCCGAGCCTATGGGCCCCCGCGCCCATCGCCACAGCCCATCGCCACAGCCCATCGCCGCAGCCCGCGCCGTCGGTGCCTCCCCAGCAGCGGCCGCCCCCATCAGGATGCCCCCGTCACCCCTGCTGCCCCCCGCGTGACCCTCGCGCTCCCGCTGGCCGCCGCCACGCCCCAGGCACCGGATGCCATCGCCGCCGCCCTGGTGGCGGTGGCGCTCGTGGTGGTGGTGGCCCAGCTGCTGGGGGCGCTGGCGGAGCGCTGGCACCAGCCGCGGGTGATCGGCGAGATCGTGGGCGGCATCCTGCTGGGTCCGAGCCTGCTGGGGGCCGTCGCCCCGGGCCTGGAGGCCCAGTTGTTCGGCGCGGGCGTGCGCAGCCAGCTCAACCTGCTGGGCCAGCTGGGTCTGGTGCTGTTCATGTTCCTGGTGGGCCTGGAGCTGAACCCGCGGCTGTTGCAGGGGCGTATTCCCCTAGCCAGCCGGATCACGGCGGTGGGGGTGCTCCTGCCCCTGGTGCTGGGCGTGGGCCTGGCCCTGGCGCTCGAGGCCTGGCAGCCCCAGCTGCTCCCCGGTGACCGCAGCCTGGCGGGCGCCCTGTTCCTTGGCACCGCCATGGCGATCACGGCCTTCCCGGTGCTGGCGCGGATCCTGCGCGATCGGGGCCTGATGGCCCAGCCGCTCGGGGCCCTGGCGATCACCGTGGCCGCCCTCGACGACGTGCTCGCCTGGCTGCTTCTGGCGGTGGTGGTGGCCTTCTCGCGCGCCGGCCTGGCCTGGGGCGCCCTGGCCTCGTTGCTGGGCACGGCCCTCTGGGCCCTGGTGCTGTTGGTGGGGCTGCGGCCCGTGCGCCGCTGGCTGGAGGCCCGCTACCGCGCTGGCCATGAGCTGGGGCCGCTGCTGCAGGCCCTGCTGTTCGGCGGCGCCCTGCTCAGCGGCGCCGTCACCGACTGGCTGGGGGTGCACCTGATCTTCGGGGCGTTCCTGTGGGGCCTGGCGATGCCCCGCTACGAGCCACTGCGGCGCCGGCTCGAGCTGCGGCTGGAGGCCGTGGTGCTGCAGCTGCTGCTGCCCCTGTTCTTCGCCGTGAGCGGCCTCAATACCCGCCTGGGCAGCCTCGACAGCCCAGCCCTGGTGGCGGCGGGCCTGCTGGTGCTCGTGGTGGCGGTGGCTGGCAAGTTTGCGGGCACCTGGGCGATGGCGCGGCTCAGCGGCGTGCCGGGCCGGGAGGCCCAGGCGCTGGGCTGGCTGATGAACACCCGTGGCCTCACGGAACTGGTGGTGCTCAACGTGGGCCTGGGCCTGGGGGTGATCAGCGATGAGCTGTTCACGATCGGCGTGCTGATGGCCCTGGTGACGACCGCCATGGCGGGCCCGCTCCTGGGCCGGCTGGGCTACGGCCATGCCGGGGTCCGCGAGGGGTCGCTCAGGGCCGCTGCGGTGCCGGCCACCCCCCCAGAACGCCTGTAAAGCCTTGTCCGGAGCACTCGCGCAGGGCGCCGGTGCTTCGTAGGCTGCTTCACATTGCTCAATCCGCCCGCATGTTCACCCAGGTCCGCTCCGCCAGCCGCCGCGTCAGCCCCGCGGACGTGAACGGTCGGGCCGTGATGAAGGCCGTGTATGTGGTGCTCGAGCCCCAATACCAGAACGCCCTCACCCAGGCGGCCACCTCGCTGAACGATCAGAACGGCCCCCTGGCCATCGAGCTGAGCGGCTACCTGATCGAGGAGCTGCGCGATCCGGAGAACTACGCGGCCTTCTGCGCCGATGTGGCGGCGGCGGATGTGTTCATCGCCTCGCTGATCTTCATCGAAGACCTGGCCCAGAAGGTGGTGGACGCCGTGGCGCCCCATCGCGACCGGCTCAAGGCGGCGGTGGTGTTCCCGTCGATGCCGGAGGTGATGCGCCTCAACAAGCTCGGCACCTTCTCGATGGCCCAGCTGGGCCAGAGCAAGAGCGCCATCGCGGGCTTCATGAAAAAGCGCAAGGAGGCCGGCGGTGCCGGCTTCCAGGACGCCATGCTCAAGCTGCTCAACACCCTGCCCACGGTGTTGAAGTATCTGCCGGTGGAGAAGGCCCAGGATGCCCGCTCCTTCATGCTCAGCTTCCAGTATTGGCTGGGCGGTACGCCAGACAACCTCAGGAACTTCCTGTTGATGCTGGCGGATAAATACGTGTTCCCCCGCGGCAGCAGTGATCGGCCCGCCGTGGAGGTGGCCGAGCCCGTGGTGTTCCCGGATCTCGGCATCTGGCATCCTCTGGCGCCGGGGATGTTCGAAGACCTCAAGGAATATCTCAACTGGACCGCTAGCCGCAGCGATCTCTCCGAGGCCGCCCGCAAGGGCCCGGTGATCGGCCTGGTGCTGCAGCGCAGCCACATCGTGACCGGCGATGAGGCCCATTACGTGGCCGTGATCCAGGAGCTGGAATACCGCGGCGCCACGGTAATACCGGTGTTCTGCGGTGGGCTTGATTTCACCAAGCCGGTGAACGCCTTCTTCTACGACCCGCTCAACCCCGACGTGCCGCTCGTGGATGGCGTAGTGAGCCTCACCGGCTTCGCCCTGGTGGGCGGCCCGGCCCGCCAGGACCACCCCAAGGCGATCGAGGTGCTCAAGAAGCTCAACCGCCCCTACATGGTGGCGCTGCCACTGGTGTTCCAGACCACCCAGGAGTGGGAGGAGAGTGACCTGGGCCTGCATCCGGTGCAGGTGGCCCTGCAGATCGCCATCCCCGAACTCGATGGCGCCATCGAGCCGATCGTGCTCTCCGGCCGCGACGATGCCACCGGCAAGGCCCACACCCTGCAGGACCGGGTCGATGCCATCGCCGAGCGGGCGATCCGCTGGGCCTCGCTGCGGGTGAAGCCCCGCGCCGAGAAGAAGCTGGCGATCACCGTGTTCAGCTTCCCGCCCGACAAGGGCAATGTGGGCACCGCGGCCTACCTGGATGTGTTCGGCTCCATCCACCGGGTGCTCCAGGAGATGAAGGCCAAGGGCTACGACGTGCAGGACCTGCCGCGCGACTCCAAGGCGCTGATGGAGGCTGTGATCAACGATCCCGAGGCCCTGCAGGGCGCTCCTGAGCTCTCGATCGCCCACCGGATGAGCGTGGAGGAATACGAACGGCTCACCCCCTATTCCGAGCGGCTGGAGGAGAACTGGGGTAAGCCCCCCGGCAACCTGAACAGTGATGGCACCAACCTGCTGATCTACGGCCGTCACTTCGGCAATGTGTTCGTGGGCGTGCAGCCGACGTTTGGCTATGAGGGCGACCCGATGCGGCTGCTCTATTCCCGCAGCGCCAGCCCCCACCACGGCTTCGCGGCTTATTACACCTATCTGGAGAAGGTGTGGAAGGCCGACGCGGTGCTGCACTTCGGCACCCACGGCTCGCTGGAGTTCATGCCCGGCAAGCAGATGGGCATGAGCGAAACCTGCTACCCCGATTCGCTGATCGGCGCCCTGCCCAATCTCTATTACTACGCCGCCAACAACCCGAGCGAAGCCACGATCGCCAAGCGGCGTGGCTATGCCTCCACCATCAGCTACCTCACCCCGCCGGCCGAGAACGCCGGTCTCTACAAGGGCCTCAAGGAGCTGGGCGAGCTGGTGGGCTCCTACCAGCAGCTGCGCGAAGGTAGCCGCGGCGTGCAGATCGTGAACGCGATCGTGGAAACGGCACGCCAGTGCAACCTCGACAAGGATGTCGTCCTCCCCGATGTCGACGCCTCCGAGATCGACCTCGACGCCCGCGATGGCGTGGTGGGCGCGGTGTACCGCCAGCTCATGGAGATCGAGAGCCGGCTGCTGCCCTGCGGTCTGCACACGATCGGCAAGCCCCCCACCGCCGATGAGGCGATCGCCACCCTGGTGAACATCGCCGCCCTGGAGCGGGAGGAGGATGGCCTGCGCTCGCTTCCGGCCCTGCTGGCCGAGAGTCTGGGCCGCACCATTGCGGACGTCTACATCGGCAATGACACCGGCGTGCTTGCCGATGTGGAGCTCAACCGCACGATCACCGAGGTGAGCCGTGTGGCTGTGGGCTCGATGGTGAAGGCCGTGACCGGCGCTGATGGTCGCGTCACCCTGCGCCAGAACTTCGGCTGGTTCTTCAGCCTTCTGGAGCGCTTTGGCTTCAAGCTTCCCAGCCCCTGGTTGAGCGCCTGCCGCGCCGCTGGCTTCCCCGATGTGGATCAGGCCGAGCTCGACAAGCTGTTCGGTTACCTGCGCTTCTGCCTGGAGCAGATCTGCGCGGACATGGAGATGGAGAGTCTGCTCAAGGCGCTGGACGGTGAATACGTGCTGCCGGGCCCCGGCGGCGATCCGATCCGCAACCCTGGCGTGCTGCCCAGCGGCAAGAACATCCATGCCCTGGATCCCCAGGCCATCCCCACCCGCGCCGCGATTGCTGCGGCCAAGGTGGTGGTGGACCGGCTGATCGAGCGCCAGAAGGCCGAGCAGGGCACCTGGCCTGAAACGATCGCCTGCGTGCTCTGGGGAACCGACAACATCAAGACCTACGGCGAATCCCTGGCCCAGATCCTGTGGTTTATCGGCGTACGGCCCGTGCCCGATTCCCTGGGCCGGGTGAACAAGCTGGAGCTGATCTCCCTGGAGGAGCTGGGCCGTCCCCGCATCGACGTGGTGGTGAACTGCAGCGGTGTGTTCCGTGATCTGTTCATCAACCAGATGGCTCTGATCGACCAGGGCGTGAAGATGGCGGCGGAGGCCGATGAGCCCCTTGAGATGAACTTCGTCCGTCGCCACGCCCAGGAACAGGCGGCAGCCAATGGCATCTCGCTGCGCGACGCGGCCACGCGCGTGTTCTCCAACGCCAGCGGCAGCTATTCATCGAATGTGAACCTGGCAGTGGAGAACAGCACCTGGGAGGAGGAGAACGAGCTCCAGGAGATGTATCTCTCCCGCAAAACCTTCGCCTTCAACGCCGATAACCCCGGCGAGATGAATCAGAACCGCGAGGTGTTCGAATCGGCGATGAAAACCGCCGATGTGACTTTCCAGAACCTCGATTCTGCCGAGATCTCGCTCACCGATGTGAGCCACTACTTCGACAGTGATCCCACCAAGCTGATCCAGGGCCTACGGGACGACGGCAAGGCCCCTGCCAGCTACATCGCCGATACCACCACGGCCAATGCCCAGGTGCGCTCCCTGAGCGAAACGATCCGCCTGGATTCCCGCACCAAGCTGCTCAATCCCAAGTGGTATGAGGGCATGCTCAACTCGGGCTACGAGGGTGTACGCGAAGTGGCCAAGCGCCTCAACTTCACCCTGGGCTGGAGTGCCACGAGTGGCGCGGTTGATAACTTTGTGTATGAGGAGGCCAACGACACCTTCATCAACGATCCGGAGATGCGCCAGCGGCTGCTGGATCTCAACCCCCACAGCTTCCGCCGCATTGTGGGCACGCTGCTGGAAGTGAATGGCCGCGGTTACTGGGAAACCTCTGATGAGAACATCCAGCAGTTGCAGGAGATTTACCAGGAGATCGAGGATCGGATTGAGGGGGTTACGGAGGGCTGAAGCGAACGTCTTCAAGGCAGTGCCACACGAAGACCCATTGTAATACCCAATAAATAGGCCCGGCTTGTCGCCGGGCCTTTATCGTTTAGGTCAAGATATCGTGGTGAACAGGATCTAGAGAACTAGGGCTAATGTCTACGACTGGAGTGTTCTGCAACCCGGCATCATGCTGGGCGACATCTGTGGGGTCGTGACTCGTACTGTCAGCACCACTACTATCCTGCACCGCAAGGTCAGCCGCACCACCTGAATCGTGGGAGATTGGATCCACGGTTAGGGTTTCTGTGAGGGCCACCTCCTGATGGATGTCAGCCAACTGGGTTTCAGTGACTGGGTGATCGGCGATGTAAGTGTCGACAACACTCGCGAGATCTGCCAGTGGCTGCTGCAGCGGTGCGTCCAAAACTGTACTCTCAACCACAGGGGTGGCAGTGGTGTTGCTGGAATCTGCGGGCTGGGCCTGTTGGCCACCAGCGTTGGTCTGCACCGGATCCAGAACTGAGCCGGGCAGGGCAGGCAGAAGGCCAGGATCACTCCAATCACTGACATGGGTGGGATCTTGGCTGTGGTTCGGATCAGTGGCGGCGCCATTGGCAGGGTCTGAACCATTGTCGCCCGGCGTCAGATGGCTGCTGTCAGCGCCGGAAATAAGATCCAGTGGTTGTCCCTCAGCAGGAGAGCCTACCGGCAGGATCGCAGCAACAGGCGTGGCCTCCGCTGGGGCGGGTGTAAGTAACTCTGGATGGGCAATCACCTGCTCAATCAGGGCAGCCAAGGAAATGTCGTCGCCATGCATCGGATTATCCAGCGCTGAGTTCACAGCACCGCCTGCAACAGGCCCGGCGGGGTCCTGGAGAACTGAAGAATCAATAACTAACCCTTGGCTGGCCAGAGCTTGGGAGACTTGATCAACCACCTGTTGCTGAATGTCCTGATAGTGGTCAATGGAGATATTGTGCTCGATAAGGAAAGCACTGACCGCTGCATCCAGCTCGTAGGCGATCTCACCGGAGGTAAGAGCGGTGCCATCGGTGTTGTTGGCTTCTAGGTTACTGAGGAATTGAGCCGCTAGGTTGCTGATGTTCTCAGATTCGAAGCCATTGGTAACAGCGGCGGCACCACCCACGTCTGGCAGGGATTGCAAAGCAATCTGGAACTCGGTGGATGTGATCACTCCATCGCCAAGGGCTGCGCCGAGAATCTGGTTAAACGATCCAAGCTGCTCGATGGTGATCACGCCACTTGTATAAGAGTGGAGCGTATTGGCAAGATCCAGAAGAGCTTGTTCATTCAGGTCACCAGTCTGGACTGATTCGATTGCCTGTGCGTAGGTGCCTTGGGTGAGATTTTGAACGGCACTGATACTGGCAAGAGCCTTGTCTTCTGATCCGATGCTGCTGAGGCTGTACTGAAGCGCCTGCTGGCTTGCCTCCATCAAGGAGCTAACCGAGCTGCCGGAATAGGTCTCCAGATTGAGTTCAGCTGCAATCGAAGCCAAGATGCTTGGATCACTGAAGTCAGCAACACCTCCATCTGGAAGGCCGGTGATGACAGTGCTAATGGCTTCAAAGACGGAGAAAGATGCATGGGCCTCATCTGTTCCGAGCTGCTGAGCGACCAGTTCGCTGAACTGGACGGCGAGTGTCATCACTGCGGCGTTCTGACCAAGTACATTACTGTTGCCTGTAATCGGATTCAGGTCGAGAATATCAGAGCCGTCTGGCAGACCAAGCTTCGCGACAATTTGGGCTTGGGCATCATCGAGCGAGATGCCAGCCTCCAGCATTGGTTGAAGCAGGGAAGTGAGTGGCGTGATCATACCTGCAGTCACAGGGCCATAGAGATTGATCTCATAGGTTAATTGGGTATCTACATCAATGCCGCCAGCCATGACTGCCCTCGCTTCTCCGAGGGTAAATTGCCCATCACCATTGACATCTAACTTGGCAAGATCAACAACAAACTCAACATGACCAAAAAGGTTTGATGTACCTAGGAATTCGTTGTCTTGTATGATCCCATCGCGATTGAGGTCAAGATAGAGTGTGGCGCCTACGATAGTTCCATCAATGGTGGCAGACGAAGATGTGATGGCAATGCCATTGAGGCTGGATGGCGTTCCAGTCTTGTTGGCGTCATTCAAAACTCCGTTATTCTGCAAGGCGATTGTAAAGATGTCCCGAGAGCCCCCAGAAATGGTCTGAAAGCCACCACTAGTTGAGTAGTCGACAGTGATAGTGTAGGTATTGGTTGAGCCGGTCACAACCGCTGGGGACACCACCACCCGATTGATGTTATTGCCTTGAATCACAATTGTATCGGCCCCATTGGCGAAATCAGTTATTATGTCTCTGGCTGCGGAGTTTCCTTCCCCTTTAATGTAGACAAACTGATCATTGCCCAATCCACTAGTTATTGTGTCTGAACCCAATCCACCGATGATGGTGTCATTCCCCGCTCCGCCGTCTAAGATGTCTGCACCAAACCCACCATCAAGGCGATCGTTGCCACCTAGGCTAAGCAACACATCGTTGCCATCACCACCGTTAAGTGTATCAGCATTCGCATCTCTGCCAATAAGAACTTCATCGCGATAGGTTCCATTAATAGTGCCCGATGTGCTTCTGATAAGCTCGACATTGCCGCTTGCAGACTGGGTGCCTGTAGTATTTGTATAGGCAAATGTCCCGCCATCGGCTCCTGCATTATCTGTAAAGTTAACATTAGTGCCACTGATTGCCACAGATCCACTCAGCGCATCTGATACGGCTGACAGGTCCGTGACGCCAACTCCACCTGTGTCGTTAGCCAATAGGGTCCACTTAGGAATGCTAATGGCACTGCCAGTTTGATTAGTTAGGATGCGGTCATCGCGGACAACAAGGGCAGATGTGCCAGCTAGATTTATGTTAATACCCAAGGATGCACTTGATGTATCACCATCTTGATCAACTAGGGTAAAGCCAATGGATTCACTTATGCTGCTAGTTGGATTTACTGGAGGAGTGTACGTATAAGTTCCATTATCCATGTCAACCTTGATTGAGCCGCCAGCCGAAGTGCTGACGGTCCATTCATTCGGGCTTGAGTTAAAAGTGCCGTTTGCTGTATTGCTAGACGCGGTATCAGTTGGTTGATTGTAGGAATAGACTGTATTGTCGACCGTGATCGATTGAATCCAGCCACCATCAGCGCCAAATGATGCAGCAGAAGGGCTAGGTGGATTGAGGAGCAAGCCACTAATGGGCAGCGAACTAATCGTACTGAGAATCGTGGCATTTAGCTGGCTTAGGTCAGTGACAACGATCGCATTAGATTGTGTTCCCGCAGAGCCATTGAAGGCGATGGGATTCAATGCTGTAGCATTAACGCCAGAGCCTAACCCAATGGCAAAAGCATTAATGTTATTGGTGTCAAGGAAGCCCTCCCAAGCGGTGGCTTCGGCGTTGTCAATTCCATCACCTCCGCCCAGGGGGGTATTAGCAGTGCCAGTGCCAGAAATTGAATTCACATTTGGCTGCCCATCTGAGAAGAAATACAGAATATTCTGGCCATCAGCAATTTTGCCATTATCACCGAATGAATTCCATGCTTGGTTTAGAGCGGCGTCATAGTTCGTATACCCATCTGCGGTTAGCCCAAGAATGCTTGCCTTTGCATTATCTACTGTTGTCCAAGTGGAGCCTACCTCTTGGGCGGAACTACTGAAGGTTACGATTCGAACAGAGGTGCTTCCAAGCGCTTCGTACTGATCGAGCAGCTCAATAGCAGCAGACTTCTGCAAATCCAAGCGAGTCATGCTGCCGACGCCGGATGCATCATCCATACTGCCTGAAACGTCAATAACCAGCATGATGTTGGTCTTGGCTCCAAGAGTGGCTAGGCCATCCTGCGTTATGTTGGCTGCCGTTGGCCCATCGTCTTCAAACCGAATAACAGAACCGAGATCAACTGAACTCGAGTGGCTATCCCCGCTTGCATCAGTCACCGCAACCGTGAGCTTGAGAGCATTCGTTGCAAGTGCTGAAGATATGTCGTCGTTGTTCTGGGCGTTAAAATGCTGAACCGCACTATACTGCGTTAGGGTTAGGTCGCCACTGTTATTCACTTGACCAGTAAAAACTAGCGCTCCGCTTTGGCTGCCAGCGCGTGCTTCAACTAGATCTGGTGAAACTTGATAGAGGAGAATGTCTGTCTGACCGTCTGACGTCTTAAGGCCTGATGATATACCATTCTGAGTCGCAAGTGAGAAAGTCTTACTATTCGATGATGCCGCACCATCGGGACCGAACGAGAATGTATCGTTGACAAGATTGGCATAGGAAACAGTAGTCTTGCCGAGAGTTCCGGCTGGAGCAGTTTCAGTGCCTCCATTCTGTAAGGGGTTGTTGGCTCCGGCACTTTCGTCAGTCACTAGGGTGAAAGCTTTTAAAGTAATTCCACCAGTTGGGGTTCCATCAATAACCGAAATCTGTATGGGGCCCTGAGGTTGCAGGTCCTCATAAACTTGCCCTGTCTGGCTCTCGACAATGTTGGTAATACCTACATTGAGAGTCCCACCGTTGTCGAGCCCTAGGCCTTCTAAGTCTGAGAGTTCGTAATGCGTCGCAATAGTGGCTGAATTGGATCCGGCTGGAATGACAACCGTGCTGCCGTTTGTAAGCGTAAATGTAAGGTCACCCTTTGGACTGTAATCCGGTAGAGCACTCGATAGCGTGATTGTGTATTCAACCATTCCTCCCATCACGCCGATCTGCGAGGTGTTGGCCGTGAGAGTGGCCAGCGTAGTGTTGATGGTGTCATTGACGCTGACAGTGGCGGTGGAGCTGGTATTCAGATTCTCGTAGTTACCGCCGCTGGTTTCTGCAATGGCAACGGAGAAGGAGGAGGGATCTTTGTAGACGTCCTCGACGTTGTTGATCGTAAATGCCGTGGAGACGCCGCTGGTCTGACCGGCAAGGATCGTGACGGTGGCGCCGTTATCGAGCTGGATGGTGAGATCGGTTTGCGGCGCGTTGTCGACGGTGGCCGTGATGGTGGCGGTATTGCCTTCCTGCACCGTCACCGGCGCCAGGGTCACCGTGGAGGTGTTGATGGTGTCATTGACGCTGACAGTGGCGGTGGAGCTGGTATTCAGATTCTCGTAGT
Organism: Vulcanococcus limneticus LL; assembly: GCF_002252705.1. GTDB lineage: Bacteria > Cyanobacteriota > Cyanobacteriia > PCC-6307 > Cyanobiaceae > Vulcanococcus > Vulcanococcus limneticus. The sequence continues at coordinate 22,825 of NZ_NQLA01000007.1, read as the reverse complement.
TACCGCCGCTGGTTTCTGCAATGGCAACGGAGAAGGAGGAGGGATCTTTGTAGACGTCCTCGACGTTGTTGATCGTAAATGCCGTGGAGACGCCGCTGGTCTGACCGGCAAGGATCGTGACGGTGGCGCCGTTATCGAGCTGGATGGTGAGATCGGTTTGCGGCGCGTTGTCGACGGTGGCCGTGATGGTGGCGGTATTGCCTTCCTGCACCGTCACCGGCGCCAGGGTCACCGTGGAGGTGTTGATGGTGTCATTGACCGAGACGGTATAGGAATCTTCGGCAATGTCATCATCGCCATCCAGTGCTCTAATGGTAAAGCTGATGCTTTGTTCTGGCTCTATAAATGGAGAATCGGGCCTTGCCTCAAAGGTCCAGATATACTCAGGGCCACTCGCGGAGTCGACAATGCTGACGGTGAGCGTTCCACTGGGAGTCTGAATGGCTTCATCGAGAGCTGCAACGGTATCACCTACAACAACCTCGTAGCGTCCATTGATGCGATCGGCGCCAAGCGAGCCACTCCAAGTACCAGAAATTGTGGAGCCCTCATCTGCAGTTGATGGCGAAGAATCTGAGATGGCAACGCTAGGCAGGTCATCTATAATTAGAATACTTCCATTGGCCTGACTGGATAATCCAGAGAGGTCCGTTACCACCACGCTTAGGGTTGCAAGGGCATTGTCTCCGTTGATGTTTTGATTGCTAAAGGAATTGTCGGGTGGATTCAGTAGCTGGTAGGTGAAGCTGATAACGCCCGTGGTGCCATCAAAGGCAGTGAGGATCAGCTGACCTTCAGGTTGATCATCCCCATCATTTAGGCTTTCATCGCCAAGGGAAATCGTGACAGGGCTTGTCGGCGAGAGAGCACTCAGCTGTGGAATCGTGAGTACAGTGCCGGCAATAGTGACAGTCGCGATGTTATTGATTCCGTCTGGATCGAAAATCGTGATGGTGCCAGTGGTGGAGGCCAGCCCTTCAGCACCGGCATCCACCAAGCCCCGCTCCGCCACGATGCCGGGATTCAGAACGACATCGGGAGGTAGCGCTTCCACACCACCATCGCCACCGGGCGGTGGCGGATCGCTGGGACCATCCGGGCCCGGTGTAACGCTGACCGTTGGGGGTTCGTTTGTTGGTTCAGGAGTGGGTCCAGGTGCTGGACCTGGAGTAGGAACAGGAGCGGGCTCCGGTGCAGTGGGAATGGGTGTCGGAGCTGGAGCTGGCTCAGGTGTGGGGAGTGGCGTGGGTTCCGGCCCTGGCACCGGTGCCGGTTCTGGCGTTGGAGCGGGACTCGCTTCCGGAGTCGGAGTCGGTGCGGGTTCCGGGGCTACTTCAACTGCTGCTGCAGCTTCGGAAACGGGAGCCACATACTCCTGGGCAAAGACAGAAGGTGCTGTCGACAATGGGGCCACGGGTGCTCCCGTTGGAGCCACGAAGGCGAGGCCGCCCAGTGCTCCACCGCCTCCGAGGCCCCCTTCACTGACGGGCACGTCGAGGTTTGTGGAAGGTGTGTAGGCCCTAGCCCCTACCGCCTCTAGCGAGAATCCGTCTGTGGCGGACCTGATGGCGGAGTCTCCCAGGCCCGTGTTGCCACCGGGTGATTCCGGACCGGTCGTCTGGGTGTAGGGATCAGGCGTGCCGGCCTGTTGGGACAGCTTGCGCTCTTCTTCTGCCGCTGCCGCCCCCGCGTCATCCGTCGCGGCGGCGGTCTCCTCGGGGGTGGGCCCGGGGGTGTAGGGGGTCGAGGTCATGGCGGGAGTGCAAAGACGGCTGAGGAACGCAGGGTGGCCGCGCCGTTAGCGGACACAATCCCTATCTATGATCAAGATAAGGGTTGTGTGCCCACAACTCCACTAGAAATTGCTGAGAGATCCTCTGCAACCCTGCATGGTTAATTCGAATTGTCCCAAAATCAATTCCTCATCAGCGTTCTGCCATGACCTGAAGATATGATGAGAACCCCCTGCTCATGTCACAACGATTGGCGCCTACAGGGCGCCATCTGGGTGGAGTGGCTTGCGGTGGCGCCGCTCAGCGCGACTCGCGGAAAGCTGAATTCATCGTGCGGGTCAGCGGCTGGAACAGATAGCGAAGCACACTGCGCTTTGGGCCCTGGATGTCGGCCGTGAGGGTCATGCCTGGCAGGATGGGGTAGCGCCGGTTCTTGGCATCCACAAACTGATCCTCCAGGGCAATCTTGACTCGATAGTAGTACTGACGATCGTCCGGGTTCTGGAAGGTGGTGGGCGATATGGCAATCACCTGGCCGGAAACCGCGCCGTAGATCGAGTAGTCGTAGGGCTGGAGCTTGATCTCGGCCTTCTGGCCCAGTTTCACGAAGCCGATGTCTGCAGGCCGCACCCGCGCTTCTACTAGCCGCGGCGTGCCATCCGGCACCACCGAGGCGATCACCGCGCCGGGGCCTACCACCGCCGATTCGTTCTTGTAGCGCACGTCCTGCACCAGGCCGCTCACCGGAGCCAGGATGCTTGTGCGCTCCAGCCTGTTGCGTACCTTGCGGATGTCCTCCGCCACCACGGCCTCCTCATTGGTAAGGGAGGCGATCTTGGAGTTGTCCTCCAGGCGCAGGCCGGAGCGCAGGCTGCGCAGCTTGGCCTGGGCCTCGCTCAGCAGCTTGTACGACACGGACCGGTTGCCTCGCAGCTCGGCCAGGCGCGTGTTGGAGGCCGCCAGTTCCCGCTGGGCATTCACCACCTGCAGCCGCGACACAGCTCCCTGGTTGTCGAGCTTCTCGTACATGCTCACGCCTTGGCGCAGTAGGTCCTGTTCGCGCAGAAACTTGACTTCCTGGTCGTTGAAGCGGGCGATCTCGGCCCGCTTCTGGTCAATCTGGGCTTGAACTGTGGCGATCTGATCCTGGGTGTTGTCGAGCCGGCTGTTGAGCAGGTTGAGCTGGGCCGTATGTACCTTGTTGCCCAAGGCACCAAGCTCCTTGATCGATGGCGGCAAGACGTTGTCCCCTCGGATGGCGGCCTGCAGCTGGGCCTGCTGTAGGGTGAGCGCCTGCAGTTTCTGGCGGGCCGCCTTGTATTCGCTGTCTACCAGGTTGGGGCGCAGCTGCATGATCAGATCCCCCTTCTTCACCTGATCGCCCTCCTGTACGGCAATCCGCTCAACGATGCCGCCCTCCAAGTGCTGGATCGTATTTACATTGCCCTCGGGCACCACTTCTCCGGAGGCCACCACCACTTCGTTGATCGGTGTCAGCGCCGCCCACGGGATGAAGATCAGGAAGGCGGCGCCCAGTCCGTAAAGCACCATGCGCAGGTAGCGGCCATCGGGCTTTTCCTCCAGTTCCAGGGCCTGGCTCAGTCTGCTGCGGCCCACCAGTCCCGTCGCATCCGGGTTGTCGAGGCCCGGTAGCTGGCGCAGCAGGGCACTGCCGGGCGGCAGGACCAGGTCCCCGCCGCGCCCGCCGCTGGGCTGGGGGATTGAGGTTGACTCGGAGCTGGCCGCGGAGTCGGAGGGAGTGTTGCTCATGGCCGGGGGGTAGGGAGACAGTCTGGACGGGTCTTAGGCGACGCTGCGCTGCTGCATCTGGGCCCGCAGTTCTGCGGCTGTGCCCTGGAAGGCAGTCACGCCCTTGTCGAGGATGCAGAGTCGGTCGGCCAGCTCCAGTAGGGCTTTGTTGTCGGTGGAGAGGACCACGCTGCGCTCCTGGCCGCTGAACAGGCAGTACCTCAGGCTGGGCAGCACCTCCAGGACGCACTGGAACTGGTCTGGGGCCAGGCCCTGACTGATGTCGTCGAGCAGCAGGATTGGCGTGTCCTTGATCACGGCTTGGGCCAGCGCAATCAGCTTGCGCACGCCAAAGGGGATGTGGTGCGAGATCTCTTTGCTGAGGGGGGTGTTGAGCCCATCCGGCAGGGCTTCCAGCAGCTCCAGGATACCAAGATCCTCACACAGGCACCGCACCCCCTCCACCGTGGCGTCTGGGTTCATCGCCGTGAGGTTCGACCAGATCGTGCCGGGCAGCAGCTCCAGGCTGGGCATCAGGTAGGCGATGTTGCGCTGCAGGGCCTCGGTGCTGAACTGGCGGTAGTCGTTGCCATCGAACAGCAGGGTGCCAGCGGTGAGGGCGTAGAGCTGATCGATCAACTTCAGGGTCACGCTCTTGCCGGAGCCGGCTGTACCCGTCACCGCAAGGATCTGGCCCGGCGATACCGACAGAGAGACCCGGCTAAGGGCTAGGCCGCTATCGTTGCTAAGCCGGCAGGCGGCCGAATCCAGGATCACGTTGCCCCGCAGGCGAAGGATGCTGGAGGACGAGCCGGCATTGGCGTTGCCGCTGCTGCGCAGCCTGAGGAACTGCTCCAGCTGCCTGTACTGTCTGGTCATGTCTGCATAGCGCAGCAGCGCATTCATCATCTGCTGGAACGGCGTGAAGATGCGCCACACGAAGAACATCGCTGCGATCAGGGAGCCCATCGCCGTTGGATCCGGGCGGCTGTTGCCGATGACCATCCAGGCTCCAAGCGAGAGGGTCAGCACCCCCGCCAGCTGGGACATCGTGCTCAGCAGGGCCTGCAGCCGGTTGGCTTGCCTGTTCAGTGCCAGGCTGCTCATGCTGCTCTGGGCCGAAAGCCCCCGCAGCCGCTGCAGCCACACCCACTCGATGTTGGCGGTCTTCACCTCCAGGAACCGCGATACCAGCTCCTGCTGGGCCAGGCTGATGCCCGTCCCGGTGGTCTGGGTGAGGTTGGCGGCGCCGGCGTAGTAGCTGGTGAGGAACAGCACCACCACGGCCGTGATTACCATTAGTACGATCGGTATGATCACCAGCCCGCCTGCGATCATGAAAACGGCGGCCAGATAGATCACGATGAAGGGGAAGTCCAGACAGGCCAGAGCCAGGGGTCCCTGTAGATAGCCCAGCAGGCTCTCTAAGTTGCGCAGTCGGAAGTAGAGGCCGTTGCGGCCCACCGACTCGATCTGGCGGTAGTCAAGGGAGAACAGCTTCTCAACGATGCTCACCCCCATCAGGCTCTCGATGCGGCCCGACAGCAGCGCCAGTTGGCTGGCACGCCACTGGCGCAGCACCCAGTCCAGCCCGAACAGCACCATCACCCCGATGAAGATCCAGATGGTGGAGGCGACGCTGTTGCTCGGGATCGAGATGTTGTAGATCGCCCGGATGTATAAGGGCAGCGTAAGGGCTAGCAGCGCCAGAGCGAAGCTGATGGCGTAGAGCAGGCTGATGCGGTTGGTGAAGCGGTAGGCAATCTGTTGCAGCAGGCCAACCCGTTCAATCGCATAGTGCTCCTGCAGCACCACAAGCTGGCCCCCGCTGGGCAGGTCGGTGGGATCCACGCGGCCGCCAACATGGCCGGCCATGATTTCCCCTTTGCTGTCGCGGGACAGCACATAGGGAATGTTGTCCGGCGCCAGGTAAAGGGAGGGCAGCAGGTTGGGGTTGAGCTGGCTCCAGCTCTGCAACGTCTCACTGCGGCTGCCGTAGCCGAGGCGCAAGAGCACGTTGCGCACGTCCACCAGATCCATCGTGCGCGGATCGTCACCGATCAGCTCGAACAGCTCCTCAGGCTGACCTGTCCACATCAGCTGCTGCAGCAACAGCCGCAGGCAGAAGGCCAGGGGCGCCTCGGGGCTGAGGGTGAGGTCGCGGAGCAGCGAGTTGCGGCTGGTCATGCGCCCAGCTCCGCGCCCAGGCGGGGCAGATCGATGGACTGGTCGGTCACGGAATTGAGGGCATTGCCGGCACCGCAGATCAGCACGGTGGTGCGTCCCTGGGTGCGCTTCACCAGCCGTGCCAGCCCGTCGATGAACTCCTTGCCGTAGGAGCTGTCTCTGAGGTCCACTAGCAGAAGTAGAGGATCGCGGACGATGCCGCGGATCAGTTGGAATTGCTGTCGGGTGTCACTGCTAAGGCCGCTGGCCTGCATGGTGCCTAGTGTGGTGCTGTACCCCTCCGAGAGGGCGCGCACCTTGGAATCCAGCCCCAGCAGCACCGACCAGAACAGGGCCTTGCGCCCGTAGCGGTTGGGCTGGAAGGCGGTGATGTTCTGCAGCAGGGTGCCGTCGAAGAATGTCTGGGAGGGATCGACGTAGACCACATCGTGACGCAGACGCTCGCGGCAGTAGGCCCCGATGGGCTGACCGTTCAGCTTCAGCTCCGCCGTTTCTTCAAACTGCAGCAGCTGGAGGAACAGGCGACGGGCATCGCTGCCGAGGCTCTGGTCGCGCACAAGCACTGCAGATCCCGCTGGGATTGGCGGCAGGGCCAGGTCCTGGATGGTGATCTGAAGGGGTTGATCGGCCTGCAGCGCCTCGGACCCGCCGTCCGGTTCCGACGGAAGGGCCATCAGCGTTTCCAGCTCGTCCCGGGCGTGGATTAGGCGGCGGTAGCTGCTCCACAGGCCCAGAGCCTGCTGCCAGGGCTGCAGGATCTTGCCCCCCAGCAGCAACGCCGCAGCCAGAGCGCCCACCGGCAGGCGGCCGGCGATCACCAGAAACGCCCCCAAGGTCACCAGGGCGGCCATGGTGACTTGGCTCATCAGGCTGCCGAACGCCTGGTACTGGCCAGAGAACATGTAGTTCTGCATGCGCTGCCAGGCGACCCGCTCTTGGCGCTCCTCGTTGCCCGTGAGAAATACCCTGCCCAGGCCGTTGGACTTGATCAGATCGATCGAGCCCATGATCTGAGACTGGTAGTTGAGCCGCTCCAGTTCCACCTGATCCTTGCCGCGGGAGATCGACTCAAATTCGCGGGCGAAATGCAGGGCGCGGAACAAGTAGATTACGATCGCTAGCATAGCGATCAGCCCCAGGCTGCCGCCGATCAGGAATAGTACCAGCACGAACACCAGCGAGAAGGCCAGGTCGATCGCCGTGGTGAAGGCCTGGATAGCGCTCTCGTCGCGCAGCAGGTTGATGCTGTTCAGTCGCTCGGCGTGGGTGGCCGGCGAGTCCTTCAGATAGTCACCCAGACGCAGCTGGGTGAAGTGGGCTAGGGCCTCCATCCGACGCTGGTGCTCGATCCGGGCACCGTCAAAGCCGGTGAGGTTGCCCCGCACCGCGCGCAGCCAGCCGGCTAGGGCCAGCAGTATTACGATTCCCACCGTGAGCACCAGCAGGCTCGAAACAGAGCGGGCGGGCAGGATCGTGGTGTAGACGAGGTTGATATAGATAGGTGAGGCCAGTTCCAGCAGGTTGATCAGGATCGAGCTGACCATAATGGGTCCAACCTGATAATCTTCCCACTCAGTGCGCTTGAGGTTGGAAAAGAACTTGTGGCGCCAGAGCTCCTCAATCAGGTCGAGGAGGTGATTGAAGAAGCCCTTCAGAGAACTCCCGGCTCGCCCAGCCCAGGAGCCTGCACGATCAACAGCGGCGGATCCGACCACGAACTCCTGCCTCATGGCAGCTTGCTTCGCAACCTGTTTAGATGATTCTGCTGCACTTGGCAATGAAACGCCGCAGGCTGCTAGAATTGCGTCAGGGACTTGCGGTCAATTCCGGGAGCTGTTTAATGGTAACGGCTCGGTAGATACCTCTGAAGAGGTAGTCGGTTGCGAGTCTTGCGTTGTGGTCTTCTCGCTAGGGTCGCCTGAACACCCATTGCCACCGCGATGCTTCGCATCCGTCTGCCTGCACCCCGGGTGCAGCTTGAGCTGATCGCCCCCGGCCGGGGCCAGCGACAGCCGTTTCAGGTGCTTGGCCCCAGCACCGAGGTGGCCTTCGTGGAGGAGCTCCTGGAACAGCAGTTCGGAAGCCTCACCATCAACCCCACGGAGCTACTGAAGTTCCTCTCCACCGATCCCTGGGTGCGCGAGCAGTTCTCGGAACCCCAGCTGGTGGAGGGCAACCTCGCCGTGAGCGAGCAGCAGGAATCCACCTTCCATCGCAAGACCCTTGGCGACAAGCTCGTGCAGGTCGGCGTGATCGACGCCGCCGAGCTCGATCGCCTGCTGGAGGACTACCGGCCCTTCTCCGGCAGCCAGCGCTTCGGCGAGTTCCTCAAGCTCAACCTGCAGATTCCGCCAGCGCTCCTGGACCTGCTGCTCAACCCCGCCCTGTTTGACGAGGCCGGCTTCAACGACAAGCGCCTGGGCGAGCGCCTGGTGGAGATCGGGGTGATCAGCGAGGAGCAGCTGCGGGAGGCCCTCGCCGCCCAGAAGGCAGGCGGTGGCCTGCTGGGGGAGGTGATGGCGGCCAAGGGCCACATCTCCGATGTCACCGCCCGCTTTTTCTCCAAGGCCCGAATCAGCGGCGACGGCCAGATCGAGTTCACCCCCCACTGATCCGCCAGAGCGCGTCGGCCATGCGGGCCGTCTGCACGATCGGACCGCCGTCGTGCGCCCGCAGGATGTCGGCGCCGCCGGCGATCGCCTTAGCCGCCACGGTGGCCGTGCCCCACAGCCGGGCCCGGGGCCGGGGCTCAGCCAGCACGTCGCCGATGAAGCGCTTGCGCGAGGGGCCAACCAGCAGCGGAAAGCCCTCGGCCCGCAACTGGGGCAGGGCCTCGAGCAGCTCCAGGTTGTGGCGGGTGGTCTTGGCGAAGCCCAGGCCCGGATCCCAGATCAGCTGCTCCCGACGAATCCCCGCTGCCAGAGCCTGCTCGCTGCCGCGCCGCAGCTCCGCCAGCACCTCCTCGCCAACGGCGCCGTAGTTTGCCAGCTCATCCATGCTGCGGCTGTCGCCGCGGCTGTGCATCAGCACGTAGGGGCAGCCCGCCGCCGCCACCACGTCGAGGATCGGCGGATCCAGCCGGCCGCCGCCCACGTCGTTGATCCAGTCGGCGCCGGCCTCAAGGGCCGCCGCCGCCACCGAAGCCCGGAAGGTGTCAATTGAGATCAGGGGGGTGAAGCCCTCCGGATGGGGCAGCGCACCGGCGGCGCGCCCCTCCAGGATCAGCCGCAGCGCCGGCAGCAGCCGGTCCAGTTCCTCCACGGCGCCGATGTCCGCCGCTCCGGGGCGGGTGCTCTGGGCCCCCAGATCCAGCAGGTGCACCCCCTGGGCCACCAGCCGCCTGGCCTGGGCCAAGGCCCGCTCGGGCGCGTTGAAGCGGCCGCCATCACTGAAGGAATCGGGGGTGAGGTTGATCACCCCCATCACGTAGGTGCGCGATCCCCAGACCAGGGCCATGGCGGCTGCCGGGCGGTGGGGGGCGGCGCTCAGGCCGCCACCGGCACTTGGTAGTTGGCGATGCGGGCGAAGGTCTCGGGTTGCAGCGAGGCGCCGCCCACCAGCACGCCATCGATGTCGCTCTGGGCCATCAGCTGGTCGATGTTGCCCGGATTCACCGAGCCGCCATACTGGATCACCACCTCGGGATAGCCCACCCACTGGCGGATCAGGCCGCAGATGCGGTTGGCCTCTGCGGCCTCGCAGGTTTTGCCGGTGCCGATGGCCCAGATCGGCTCGTAGGCCACGATCAGCCGCGCGGGATCAAGGCCGTCGATGCCCTGCTCCACCTGGCGCTGGATCACCCGCTCGGCCTCGCCGCCCTCGCGCTGGGAGTCGCTCTCGCCCACACACAGGATCGGGATGAGGCCGGCCTTCTGGGCTGCCCGGGCCCGCAGGTTGATCTGCTCGTCCGTTTCGGAGAAGTATTTACGTGGCTCGCTGTGGCCCACGATCGCGTGGGTCACGCCATGCTCCAGCAGCATCGCCGCCGAGATCATGCCGGTGTAGGCGCCGGAGCCATCCCAGTGGACGTTCTGGGCGCTGACGCGGATGCCGGTGCCGGCCAGGGCGGCGCTGAGGGTGGCGATCGCGGTGAAGGGCGGGGCCAGCACCACCTCCCGGCCTACGGGCAGGTGGGCCACCAGGGGCTTGAAGGCGTCCGCGAAGGCCTGCGCTTCGGCGCAGGTCATGTGCATCTTCCAGTTGCCCGCGATGACCGACTTGCCCACGGCGTCCAGGGAAAAAACAGGCCCTTAACCTAAGGGTCGGCCTTCCATGGGCCTCGCCACCAGAAGTCCCGGGAGGACCACCAGGGCCGGGCTCGACCCCAGGCTGAACCCGCCTCCGCTGAGGACTGGGGGCCCTCGCGGGTCGTTAGGCCGCCGGTGGCACGGGGTGGGTCTGGCCGGCGATCTCCACCCGGTCGCCGGGCTTGAGCTTGCGGCCTCGGCGCGTCTCCTGGAAGCCGTTCACCCGCACCTCGCCCCCCTGGATGCGCTGCTTGGCCTCGCCGCCGGTGCCCACCAGTCCCTGGAACTTCAGGAACTGATCCAGCCGGATGGGTTCGGGAACGTCCGCCAAAACAGCGCTGATAGCTTGCCCCGATGCTCGCACCCCCATCGGCCGGCTTCCGGCGCCTGCTGCCGCTGTTGCAGCCCCATCGCCGCAGCCTGGTGGCCGGCTGGCTGTGCACCCTCGTGTTCGTGGTCTGCTGGCCGCTGCTCGCGTGGCTGGCGGGCCAGCTCATTCCCGCCATCGGCGCCGGCGACTTCAACCGGGTGCTGCGGGTCGTTGGCCTGGCCCTCTCGGTGTTCCTGCTGCAGAAGCTGGCCCAGTTTGGCCAGGACACGTTGCTGGCCGACCCTGCCCTGCAGGTGAGCCAGGAGCTGCGCCGCCGGCTGTTCGCCCGGCTGCAGCGGCTGGAGTTCGGCGCCCTGGAGAAGCTCTCCTCGGGCGATCTCACCTACCGCCTCACCGAGGACGCGGACCGTGTCGGCGAGGTGATCTACAAGACGATTCAGGACACCACCCCATCGGCCCTGCAGCTGCTGGTGGTGTTCGGCTACATGGTGTGGCTCGACTGGAAGCTGTCCGTCGGCACGCTGCTGCTGGCGCCGCTGGTGGCCGTGCTGGTGAGCCTGTTCGGGGCCCGGGTGATGGGCGCTGCGGAGCGCAGCCAGAAACAGGTGAGCGAGCTGGCCGCCCTGCTCGCCGAGGCGATCGGCGGTCTGCCGCTGGTGCGGGCCTTCGCGGCCGAGCCCTGGCTGCAGCGCCGCTTCGACACCGAGATCGACCTGCACCGCCGTGCCCGCTACCGCACCCAGCAGCTGCTGGCCCTGCAGTTCCCGGTGGTGGGCTTCCTGGAGGCGGCCGGCATCCTGGCGGTGCTGCTGATGGGCGCCGCGCGCATCCAGGCGGGCGAGCTCACGGGTCAGGGCTTCAGCAGCTACGTAGCGGCCCTGCTGATGCTGATTGACCCGATCAGCCACCTCACAACCAACTACAACGAGTTTCAGCAGGGCCAGGCCTCACTGCGGCGCCTGCGTCAGATCGAGCAGGAGCCCGTGGAGCCCCCCGATCGTGCCGATGCCCGGGCCCTCGGGCGGGTGCAGGGGGAGCTGGTGCTGGAGGGGGTGGCTTTCGGCTACGACCACGCCCAGCCGGTGCTGCAGGACCTCGACCTGTGCATCGAACCCGGCCAGGTGGTGGCCCTGGTGGGCCCTTCCGGCGCCGGCAAGAGCACCCTGTTTTCCCTGTTGCTGCGCTTCAACACCGCCCAGCGGGGCCGCATCCTGTTGGACGGCCAGGATCTGGCGGACCTGCGGGCCGCCGAACTCCGCCGGGCCGTGGCTCTGGTGCCCCAGCAGAGCAATGTGTTTTCCGGCACTGTGGCCGAGGCGATCGCCTTCGGCCGCGATGTGAGCCGCGAGCAGATCCGCGCCGCCGCCAGGTTGGCCAACGCCGATGGCTTCATCGAGGCCCTGCCAGGCGGCTACGACAGTCGCGTGGAGGAGCGGGGCAGCAATTTCTCCGGGGGTCAGCTGCAGCGCCTGGCCATTGCGCGCGCCGTGCTCGGGGATCCGGCGATCCTGCTGCTGGATGAGGCCACCAGCGCCCTCGATGCCGAGTCGGAGCAGGCGGTTCAGCGCGGGCTGGAGCAGGCCATGGACGGCCGCACCGTGCTGGTGATCGCCCACCGCCTCTCCACCGTGCAGGAGGCCGATCGGATCGTGGTGCTCGAGCAGGGCCGCATCGTGGATCAGGGCAGCCACGACCTGCTGATCGGCCGGCCCGGGCGCTACCGCGATCTGTGCGAGCGCCAGCTGATCCGTGGGGCCAGCTGAAGTGGAACGGCCCGGTCGCTGCTCGACGGCGTCAGCTGTGCCGGACCGATCGCTCTAGCCTGTTGCGCCAGGACGACAGCGACGGTGCGATCCATGGCGCAGTGGGAATACCGGGTGATCCACATCAACGTGGACAACAACAAGGCACCCCAACCGCCCGATCCCCAGGCGGCCAGCCAGAAACTGCACGGAGTGCTCAGTCCGGAGTTCATTGCCCGCGAGTTCCCGGAGCAGTACGGCACCGCAGCTGCCCAGGCTCCCAAGCATCCGGCCGAGCAGCTGCAGTTTTTCCTCAACCTGCTTGGAAAGGAGGGCTGGGAGATGGTGGAGGCCTCCCAGGTGGGGCAGTTGCTGATGTTCTTCTTCAAGCGGCCTCTGGTACCTATCCTGCCGGCGGCCAAGGTCACCACAGCTGCTGACACCACCCCAGGCCAGGCCTAGACTGAGCCGCGGACTCTCCAGCCCCCATGACCGACTCAGCCCAGCAACTCCCTGTACTCACCTTCGAGGGCAAGCGTTACGACCTCAACGGCTTGCCCGAGGAACTCAAGGAGCTGGTGCGGGGCCTGCAGGTGGCCGACACCCAGCTGCGGATCCATGAGGACACGCTCAAGGTGCTGGCCGTGGGCCGCCAGTCGCTGGCGGTGCAGCTCAACGAGCAGCTCAAGAGCGTCACCCCCCTGCCGGACTGAGCCGGTGGGGGGCGGCTGGCCTGCCGACCCAAGGCTCAGGCCGTGACCGGCAGGCCCCGCTCGTTGAAGATTCCCTCGAACAGCACCGAGCTGAGGTAGCGCTCACCGGAATCCGGCAGCACCACCACGATCGTCTTGCCGGCATAGGCGTCCTCATGGGCCAGGCGCACCGCCGCCACCGTGGCCGCACCACAGCTGATCCCCGCCAGGATCCCCTCCTCCTTGGTGAGCCGGCGTGCCATCGCCACGGCCTCCTCGTCGCTCACCTGCTCAACCCGGTCCACAAGGCCCAGATCCAGGTTGCCCGGCACGAAGCCCGCGCCGATGCCCTGGATCTTGTGGGGGCCCGGCTGGAGCGCCTGCCCGCCCTTGGTCTGGCTGATCACCGGGCTGTTCTTCGGCTCCACCGCCACGCTCACCAGGGGCTTGCCCAGGGTGGTCTTGATGTAGCGGCTCACCCCTGTGATCGTGCCGCCGGTGCCCACCCCTGAGACCAGCACATCCACCTGGCCATCGGTGTCGTTCCAGATCTCGGGGCCCGTGGTGTCGTGGTGGATCTGGGGGTTGGCCGGATTCACGAACTGCTGCAGCAGCACGTAGCGATCGGGATCAATGGCGGCGATCTCCTTGGCCCGGTTCACGGCGCCGGTCATGCCGAGACGGCCCTCGGTGAGTTCCAGCTTGGCGCCGTAGGCGGTGAGCAGCTTGCGCCGCTCCAGGCTCATCGTCTCCGGCATCGTGAGCGTCAGCGGGATCCCCTTGCTCGCTGCCACGAATGCCAGCGCGATCCCCGTGTTGCCGCTGGTGGGCTCGATGATCTCCTTGCCGTCCACCAGCAGGCCGTCGCGCTCGGCCGCCTGGATCATGGCCGCGCCGATGCGGCACTTCACCGAGTACGCAGGATTGCGGCCCTCCACCTTCGCCAGCACCTGCGCCTTCGCCCCGGCCGTCACCCGGTTGAGACGCACCAGGGGCGTCCTGCCGATCGTCAGGCTGTTGTCGCTGTAGATCGCGGCCATGAAAAGGGGCGGGTTCGAACTGCTCGCAGCCTAGGGATCGTCTGGAGTTCGGCCACCGCGGCTGGATACCTGGAACCCCCTTACGTTGGGTGTTGAGCGCCTTCTGCCCATGACCCCCAACACCCTGCGTTGGATCACTGCGGTGCTGCTGTTCATCAGCGCCGCCGCCGCCATCGCCCTGCCGTTCATTTCAGCGACGGCCCTAACCATCGCCATCGGCGCGGTCGCCATCGCCGCGGGCATCGCCCAGCTGCTGCGTCTGGGCCAGGCCGCCGATACCCGCAGCAGAATCTTCCGGGTGCTGGCCGGCGCGCTCTACCTGGTGGGTGGCCTGTGGATCCTGGTCCACCCGGTGGAGAGCGAAATCAGCCTCACCTTGTTTACCGGCCTGTTGCTGGTGGGTGAAGGGGTGATGGAACTGGCCGGTGCCGCCGCCAGCAGTGCCCCGGCCCGGGGCCTGGTGATCGCCGATGGGCTGATCACCGCCCTGCTGGGTGGCCTGCTCGTGGCCGAGTGGCCCAGCGACAGCCTCTGGGCCGTCGGCACCCTGTTCGGCGTGTCGCTGTTCTTCTCAGCGGTGAACCTGCTCAGTGCACCGGCTCCGCAGGCCTGAGCCCCAGAGCCCAGCGCCGGCACGGCCTGGCTGACCCTCGTCCTCCCTTCTCTGCCCTCAGCTCTGCAGGGGGAGTTCCACACGAAAGCAGCTCCCCTCCCCGGGACGGCTGGCCACCCGGATCGAGCCGCCGTGGGCGGCGCAGATCCGCGCTGCGATCGCCAGTCCCAGGCCCGTGCCGCCGCGCCCCCGCTCAGCACTGGCCCGCCAGAAGCGGTCGAACACCCGTGGAAGCTCCTCGGCGCTGAGGCCCACCCCAGCATCGGTCACCGCCAGGCAGGCCAGGCCTCCCCGGCCCTCAAGGGCGACGCCGATGGCTCCACCGCGCGGGGTGTAGCGCTGGGCATTGTCGAGCAGGTTGCGCACCAGCCGCTGCAGCAGCGCTGCCTGGCCCAGCACCGTGAGGCCGGGCTCGATGGCCAAGGCCAGGGGATGGTCGGCCAGGGCCAGGCCATCGCGGTGCAGGTCCAACTGCTGCTCGACCAGGCGCGAGAAGTCGAGCGGTCGCGGATCCTCCAGGCGCTGCTCATCCTGGCGGGCCAGCAGCAGGAGGTCGTCCACCAGTTGCTGCATCTGTTCGGTGGCGCTGGCGATCGCCTCGAAGCGCCGCCGCTGGGGATCCGGCAGCCGCATGGTGCCTGGAAGGACGGCCGGGGATGGCCTGCTGGGGAGGGGCGCCTCACAGTCGAGCAGTCCCATCTCGGCGTTGGCGGCCAGGGCTGCCAGGGGGCCACGCAGTTCATGGGAGGCGTCCATGCTGAACTGGCGCAGCCGCGCCAGGCTGCGCTCCAAGGGCTGGACCGCCCGCCGCGTCAGCAACCAGGAGCAGACCCCGCTGAGCAGCAGGGCCAGCAGAACCGCCAGGGCCAGGGCCAGATCCAGCTGGCGCAGCCGCTTCTCCAGGGGCTCCAGGCCTGCGCTGATCCGCAGCCACACCCCGCGGCTGCCGGGGGCATCGACCGGTCGCACCAGGGCCAGCCAGCCCGGACCCTCCTGCCAGTAGAAGCGGCGGCCCGGCAGCCGAGGCGGCAGCTTGCCGAGGTTGCGCACCTCTCCCAGCCGCGACACTGGACCCACGTGGCCTTGACCCTGGCTGGTCTCGAGGAACCACTCCACCTGCTGGTGGGCGGTGGTGAAGTCCTTGTGGCTCTCCTGCAGGTGCCGCTCGCTGCCGCGGTCCGGCAGCGGCAGGCTCGCCAGGTCTTCACCGATCAGGCTGAGCTGGCCACGCAGGTGCGAGAGCTCCGCTTCCCGCGACACCGCCCGCACCACGGCCGCCACGACCAACAGCAGGGCCGCCAGGCTGCCCAGGTAGAGCAGGAACAGTTCGACCTGCTGGCGCCGCAGGCTGCGGGCCGGATGGCCCGTTCGCTGCTCGTGCCTCAGCCAGGCCGGGTTGCGCCGAGGCAGGGCGAGCCAGGCGGGAAGCGACCACAACCTCATGGTTGGCGTGCCACCAGGCGGTAGCCCAGGCCGTGGACCGTTTCGATCGGATCGTCGCTGCCGGCCGCCCGGACCTTGCGGCGCAGGTTGTTGAGGTGGGTCTTGACGGTGTCTTCCCCTGCCCCCACATCCATTGGCCAGAGCTGATCGAGCAGCTGGCCGCGGTTGAAGAGCTGGCCTGGATGCCGGAGGAACCACTCCAGCAGTTGCAGCTCCTTGGCGGTGAAACTGAGCTCGTGATCCCCGAGGCTGACCTTGGCCCCGATCGGATCGAGTCGCAGCTCCCCCCACTGCAGCTGGGCGGGCCGGTAGGGACGTTCGCTGCGACGCTCCAGGGTGCGGATGCGGGCCGCCAGTTCCACCATCCGGAAAGGCTTCACCAGGTAGTCGTCGGCGCCGCCCTGCAGGCCGGCCACCACATCGCTGACGGCATCGCGGGCCGTGAGCATCAGCACCAGGGTGTCGTGGCCCCGCCGCCGCAGTTCCTGCACGATCGACAGGCCATCGCGCCCGGGCAACATCCAGTCGAGCAGGGCCAGGTCGTAGGACCCGGTGAGCAGGGCTTCGAGGGCGCGGTTGCCGTTGGACTCCCAGGTGACCTGGTGCTGGTCACGGCTGAGGTAGTCCACCAGCGGCTCGGCCAGGCGGGCATCGTCTTCAGCGAACAGGATGCGCATCGCGATCGGGATGGGCCTGGGGGAGGCAGGGACCGGGGAGGCGGATGGCCCGGATGCGGCCCTCGTCATCGTGGTCCACCGCGCAGATCCAGGCGTGGCGGGCGCGGAACAGGTCCCCCTCCGGCAGGCCGAAGGCCTCAGCGAGCTGCTGGCGGGGCAGCCTCCAGACCGATGATCAGCACCCCTGGATGGTGAGCGCCCCTAGCAGCCAGCCCGTGCAACCCCAGGTGCCCGCCTTCACCGGCCGCTGGGGGATTCCATGGTGCCAGCCCAAGCCCCGGCGCCGTCCTGGATCAACGCCCTGTGGAGCGGTTTGGGCTTGGCCTGCTGGGCGATCGGCGGGGCGAGAGTCATGGGTCAACAGACAGGAGTGGAGCTCGGACCAGACGGGCTGAGGAACGGATGGTGCCCGCGCCAGCGGGGCGGGCACCAGGCCAGAAATCGGTAAAGCTGGCGGGCCTCATACCAATGGACTCCCCCCCTCCACAGCGGAGGTCGATCCAGCCGGCAGGCCCCAGACATGGGGCGATCGAGCCAGAAGATCACCGCGAACTGCAGCAGGAACACCAGCGACAGGACCAGGGCGGGACCGTGCAGGGAGGCGGGTGAAGGCATGGCGGCCGGCTCGGCATGGCGGCCCAGGTGCCCCAGCAACTGGATCAGCTGCAGCAGGGCCGCCACCAGGGCGACGAGTCGGGCAGCTGGTCGGGGTGAATGGTCCCGCCAGCCCCGAACTGCGGGGCGGCTGCGGGAAGCGGGACGTGGGTGGCGCAGGTGACTCAGGAGGTGGAGGGCGATCGGCTGCTGGACCGACTCGACCCGCGCCTGTGGCCTGTTCCGCTCCAACCTCGAGCTGGACCGCTTCGGCGCCGGCGAGGCGTAGAACCAGCGTTTCACCAGCTCGGCCCCCCCCCCCCCCCCCCCGGGCGGCACTCCGCTCCTGCCAGAAGCCCAGCAGACCGCTCATCAGCACGATCGCCAAGATGATCAGGGCGTCGGTGAGGGAGTCGAGCAGCAGCGAGAGCAGCGCCGCCCCGAGCAGGATCAGGATGATCGGACTGGTGAACTGGCGCGACAGCAGCGCCACCCCAGCAGGCCCACCCGCCAGCCGCAGGCTGTTGGGGCCGTGGCGAGCCAGTCGCGCCCGGGCCGTGGCGCCCTGGAGGCCGCCGGCGCCACTCACCAGCTCCTGCAGCAGCTGGGGCGCCGGCTCGCTCCACCAGGCCCAGCCGCTGGCGTCCTGGGGACGCTGCCCTGGAGCCGAGGTGGTCCTCACGGTGGATGGCCCGGAACCCTAGCGCTAGGTGACTTGGCGAACTCTGACCGCGGAGGCGGTCCCTGCTTGCGAGACTGATGGATTGCAGGCCTTGGGGATGGGCGGCGCTCCGAAGCTCAAGGCTCAGACGGTCAGCACGGAGCAAGACGGCGTGAGGCCAGCCGGCCTGCAGCAGGACGACAGGCCCAAGCCTGCCGTCCGCAGGCTCGGCAGAGTCCAGCTCGCCGGCTTCAGGCCTGGTAAGGCCAGCGCAACCGCCGCAGTGATCGTCGCCCTGGGGGGCGGCGCCATCTGGCTCGGGGCCAACTGGGGCGTGGAGCAGACCGACAACGCCCAGCTACAGGCCCATCTGCACCGAATCTCCAGCCGCATCCCCGGCAGCGTGGCCCAGGTGCTGGTTGAGGCCCACCAGGCCGTAAGGCCCGGCCAGCCCCTGCTGCGGCTCGACCCCCGCGATCAGCGCATGGCCCTGGCCAAGGCCGAGGCGGATCTGGTGGCAGCCCGACGCAAGGCGGATGCCGCCCTGGTGACCGTGAGTGCCGACCGCAGCGACGCCCTCGCCAGTGCCGAGCAGGCCCAGGGCGCCCAGCTGGAGGCCCGGGCCGAGCTGCAGCGCACCGCCTCCGACCTGCGCCGCGTCGAATCGCTCTACCGCCAAGGCGCAGCCTCCCAGCAGCAGGTGGAACTGACCCGCAGCCAGGTGCAGCAGGCCCTGGGCCGCGTGAGTCGCAGCAGCGGCAATCGCGCCAGCGCCCAGGCCGACACCGCCACGATCCAGGTGGACCGCAGCAAGGCCGCCGCCGCCCGCGCCGAGGTGCTCCAGGCCGAGGCCGCGTTGGCGGCGGTCCGGCTGCAGCTGGCCTACACCACGGTCACGGCGCCGGGCGCCGCCGTGGTGGGCCAACGGGATGTGGAGGTCGGTCAGGGGGTGTTGCCGGGCCAGGGCCTGATGACCCTGGTGGGCGAGCAGGTGTGGGTGGAGGCCAACTTCAAGGAGACCCAGGTGGCCAGGATGCAGGTGCGCGACCGGGCCGAGGTTCGCTTCGACGGCCTGCCCGGCGTGGCCTTCCGCGGCGTGGTGAGCAGCCTGGCGCCGGCCTCCGGCTCGCGCTTCGCCCTGCTGCCGCCCGACAACGCCACCGGCAACTTCACGAAGGTGGTGCAGCGGGTGACCGTGCGGATTGAGCTGGAACCTGAGCAGGTGCGCCCCTTCCGCTCCCGGCTGCGGCCCGGACTGTCAGCCACCGTGCGAGTGCACACCTGAGGTGGCCGCCAGCCGCACGCCCCTGAGCCCCGCGGACTGGGCGATCATCGCCACCGCCTCGCTCGGGGCCTTCCTGGAGGTGCTCGACACGAGCATCGTCAACGTGGCCGTGACCGCGATCCAGTCGCAGCTGGGGGCCACCCTGGCGGAGGTGGGCTGGGTGGTGACCGGCTATGGCATCGCCAATGTGGTGATCCTGCCGCTCACCGCCTTCCTGGCCAACGGCTATGGCCGCCGCGGCTACTTCGTGTTCTCCCTGGCCGGCTTCACCGCCGCCTCCGTGCTGTGCGGGCTGGCGCCGACCCTGCCCTGGCTCGTGGCCGGGCGGATCATCCAGGGGCTGCTGGGGGGCGGCCTGCTCGCCAAGGCCCAGGCCATCCTGTTCGAGACCGTGCCGAAGGATCGCCAGGGCTTCGCCCAGGCCATCTTCGGGCTGGGGATCATCACCGGCCCGGCCCTGGGCCCCACCCTGGGGGGCTTCCTCACCGACCTGCTGAGCTGGCGGTGGATCTTCCTGATCAACCTGCCCTTCGGCATCCTGGCGGTGCTGCTGGCCCTGCGGGCGCTGCCGCCGGATGAGCCGAAGCCACCACCGGTGCTGGCAACGGTCGACTGGTTGGGCATCGCCCTGCTCACCCTGTCGCTGGGCTCACTGCAGGTGCTGCTGGAGCAGGGGGAGCAATACGGCTGGTTCGAGGACCAGGGCATCGTTCTCCTGGCCCTGGTGTGCGCTATCACCCTGCCGGCCTTCGTGGCCTGGGAGCTGAACCATCCGCAGCCGGCGGTGGACCTGCGGGTGCTGCGCCACCGAAGCCTGGCGGCCGGCTGCGTGCTCTCACTTGTGGTGGGGGTGGGGCTCTACGGCACGGTGTTCCTGGTGCCCATCTACGCCCAGGGGCTGCTGCAGTACACCGCCATCCAGACGGGTCTGCTGGTGCTGCCCAGTGCTCTCGCCAGCGGCGCCACCATGCTGCTGCTCAGCCAGCGGGTGCAGCAGCTGGATCCGCGGCGGGTGATCGCCGGCGGCAGCGTGATGCTGTCGCTGGTGATGGTGAGCCTGGCCTCGATCAACCCAGACAGTGGCGGTGATGCCCTGTTCTGGCCGCTGATCTTCCGCGGCGTGGGCACGGTGCTGATGTTCTTGCCCCTGAGCCTCGCGGCCCTGGGGGACCTGGCGCCGGAGGAGATCAACGGCGGCAGCGCCTTCTATAACCTCACCCGCCAGCTGGGGGGCAGCCTGGGCATCGCCCTGCTCACCTCCCTGCTCGCCCATGGCCACGACCAGCACCGCGCCGCCCTCACCGAGGCGGCAGGCTCCCTGGGGGTGCCGCTGCAGGAGCGGCTGGAGGGACTGCGGCGGCTGCTTGAGAGCCGCGGGGTGGATCCTCAGCTGGCAGGCCGCCAGGCCCTGGAGCTGATCGATCGAGAGGTGGATCGCCAGGCCGCGCTGCTGGCCTACGACGACCTGTTCAAGCTGCTGGCCCTGATGTTCCTGGCGGCAATCCCGCTGGTGCTGTTGCTGCGTCGTCCCCGCTCTGTCCTCTCCGAGGGAGGGGCGCGATGAGCCGGGGCGACGTGGTGGTCGTTGGGGCGGGACCGGCCGGCAGCACCCTGGCCCTGCAGCTGGCCCGCGCCGGTGTGCCCGTGACCCTGGTGGAGGCCCGCGCCGGCTTTGCCCGCCAGTTCCGCGGCGATGCCCTGATGCCCTCGGGCCTGGAGGCCCTGGCCCGCATGGGCCTCTGGGATCTGTTCGAGCGCCTGCCACGCCAGCCACTCCATGGCTGGAGCATCCGGGTGGAGGGCCGCGAGCTGTTCCGGGTGGCCGAGCCCCTGGGCTCGCTGCAGCCCTGCACCCTCGTGCGCCAGCAGGACCTGCTGGAGGCGGTACTCGCCGAGGCCCAGCGACTGCCGGGGTTGCAGTGGCGCTCCGGCGTGGCGGTCACGGGTCTGTTGCGAGAAGGCGGGCGGGTGGTGGGGGTACGCCTGGCGGATGGTGAGGAACTGCCGGCCGCGCTGGTGGTGGCGGCCGATGGACGTGACTCACAGCTGCGTCAGCAGGCCGGCCTGGCCCTGCACCGGCCCGCGGCGCCGATCGATGTGCTTTGGTTCCGGCTGCCGGGCCACCCCCTGCTCGAGCGCCGCAACGACTTCCTCACGCTGGTGGCCGGCGGTGCCATTGCCAGCGCCTTCGCCGGCGCTGATCGCCAGCTGCAGATCGGCTGGGTTGTGGCCCCGGGAGAGCCGCAGCCCCAGCTGGAAGCGGCGGCCTGGTGCGAGCGGTTTGCGGCTCTGTCGCCCCCCTGGTTGGCGGAGCACTGCCGCAGATCGGCGCTGGCGCTGCAGGGCCCCCTGCGCCTGAGGGTTCAGGTGGGCCTGGCGCCACGCTGGTGGCAGCCCGGGCTGCTGCTGCTCGGGGATGCGGCCCACCCGATGAGTCCGGTACGGGCCCAGGGCGTCAACATGGCCCTGCGCGACAGCCTGGTGGCGGCGGACGCGCTGATCCCGCTCTGGCACGCCCCCGGAGGAGCCGGAGCCGCCGGCCCCGCCCCTGTCCGGGAGCTTCTCGATCGGGCCCTGGCGGCGATCCAGGCGCGCCGCGACCCCGAGATCCGGCACATGCAGAAGCTGCAAGCGGCGGAAGCCCGCCAGGGCCGGCTGATCGCTCACAACGCCCTGCTGCGCCACCTTCTGGCTGCGGGCGCACCCATGCTGGGACCGCTGGCCAAGGCGAGTTGGCTGAGGCGCCAGCGCCCCCTGCGGGAGGGCCTGGCTGGGTCGCTGGCGGGATCACCGCTCAAGGAACGGCCGATCGATTGGCAGCCCGAATTCCCCTGAACCGCTCAGCTGCCGCTGAGCAGCTTGGCGGGAACGTCCACCGTGAGCACGCTGGGATCCTCGGGTGGGGTGCCCTCGGGATCGTCCACGAGCATGTGCTGCAGCACCCGCTCGGGCCGTTCGCTGTCGCGCCAGCGGATCACGTAGGCGGGCATGCGGGTGCCGCGGGTGGTGCGCTGTTCGGCCGGCGCCAGGATCCAGCCGCGCCGGGAGCGGCCGTTGGGGTTGCGCTTGATCACGCTGTCGCCGATCTGGTAGCGGTGGCCGATGCGATCGCCGCTCATGGGCTGGTGTGCAAGGGGATGGGTGGTCTGGGCCGAGGAGGGCAAGGGCCCCGCTGGCCGGCTAATCCGGCAGGTCCTCGCCCAGCACCTGGTCGCGCCAGTCGGCACCCAGGCGCTCTTCGATGAAGCTGCGGATGAGCTGGCGCACGGCCTGGGAGGGGGTGATGTCCTCGCGGCGGCACAGCTCCTCGAAACAGGCCTTCTTCTTCGGGTCGATCAGGACGCTCAGGCGAGCGGTCCTCTCTTCACTCGGCACGGGCGCAGAAATCTGGGGGAACCCTCGCGGGACCGGTACGGAACATGCAGCTCGTATCCCTTCTGTCTTCAGGTGGATTCAAATAATATCAGATACGTTAGTAGTGAGCTGTTGGCCCGACTGCCAGAGCCGTGGATCTAGGAGGCTGCTGAAATAGCCGCCCAGACCCGCGCCGCATTGCTGTTGCCGCTCCTGCCGTGGCCGGTACCTGTCATCTGGGGCTCTTGATCAGCAATTCGGGGGCGCCTTCTGGCATCCGCTGCTCTTGTTGAGCACGGCATCGGCCCCAATCGCCCCTCTCGGCCGATGTCATGCCATGGCCTCCTGTGGGCTGAGCAGCTTGGCCAGGCGGATCAGGCTGTAGGCCACCACATGCAACCGGAACACCGCTCCGACCCGGGTGCGGCCTCTGGCCTTGAGCTGCCGCAACCCGGCGGCCTGTTTGATCCAGCCGTA
>NZ_NQLA01000057.1 GCF_002252705.1 Vulcanococcus limneticus LL | reverse complement strand
GAGCCACCAGCTTGCGACGCTAGAGGCCAATCCAGGCTTAAAGAATATTGGCTGATCTAAGCGGGCACTCAAGCCTCTATTGTCCAGAGTTTCCCTAACAGATTGAGCGGTCGCAGCATCACTCACTGCGCAGGGCGGCCATCGGATCCAGCCGGGCGGCCTTGCGGGCCGGATAGCCGCCGAAGAACACGCCGATCAGCAGGCAGAAACCCAGCGACCAGCCCACCGCATCCATCGCCACACCGGCACTCCAGCCGAAGGCGGCGTTGATCGCCAGCGACGCCCCCACCCCCAGCAGCACCCCCAGGATTCCCCCCGCCAGGGAGAGCACCATCGCCTCGATCAGGAACTGGCGCAGGATGTCGCTCTGGCGGGCACCGATGGCGCGGCGGATGCCGATCTCGCGGGTGCGTTCACTCACCGACACCAGCATGATGTTCATGATGCCAATGCCACCCACCAGCAGCGAGATGGCGGCCGATCCCCCCAGCAGGGCCGTGAAGATGCCCGCCACGGAATTGGAGGCACTCACCAGATCGGCCTGGTTGCGGATCAGAAAATCGTCCTCACGGGGCGGCACGATGCGGTGGCGCAACCGCAGCAGGTTGGTGATCTGATACTCGGCCGCCGCCATCGCCGCCGGCGTCCGTGCCGACACGGCGATGCTGTCGACGGCGATGCCGGCCGTGGCATTCACCCCCACCAGGCGCGCCGCCATGGTGGTGAGGGGAATGAGCACCTGGTCGTCCTGATCGCGGAAGCCGGTGCTGCCCTTGAACTCCAGGGTGCCGATCACCCGGAAGGCCTCGCCGCGGATGCGCACGTCGCGACCCAGCACGCCCTCTGCCGTCTGGCCCAGGCTGTCCACCACGGTCTGGCCGAGCAGCGCCACCCGCGCCCCCTGCTGGAGTTCCGCCCCGTTGAAGAAGCGGCCCGTGAGCGGCAGGAAATCCCGCACCAGGGCGTAGTCCGGCGTGCTGCCCACGATCGTGGTGTTGGTGTTGCGATCCGCCAGCACCACCTGGTTGCGCTGGCTCAGGGCCGGGGCCACCGCCGCCACGGCGGGGGCGGCCGCCGCGATGGCGCGGGCATCGTCCCAGGTGAGGGTGGTGGCCGAGCCGGCACCGCGGGAGGCGGGGCCAGCGCCCACCGCCGCGCCGCTCTGCACGAACAGCAGGTTCGAGCCCAGCGACTTGAGCTGGCTCTCGGTCTGCAGCTGGGCGCCACGGCCGAGGGTGACCATGGCGATCACCGCCGCGATGCCGATGATCACGCCGAGCATGGTGAGCAGCGAGCGCAGCCGGTTGGCCAGCAGCGACCCCCAGGCCAGGGCCACCATCTCCAGGAGCGAGGCCATCAGCGGGGCAGCCGGCCACCACCGGTGCCGCGGCCGCCACCGTTCTGGCTGAAGGGCGAGTTGGCGCGCACCGGGCGGTCGTTGGGGCGGCGTCGACCCGGCAGCGTGAGCAGCACCCGATCGCCCTCGGCCACCCCGCTGAGGGCCTCGGTCTCGATGCCCACGGTGGCCCCCACCCGCACGGGCCGAAAGCGCGGCCGGCCCTGCCTGGTGAGCACGAACACGCCAGTGCCGCCCTCCTGGCTCACGATCGCCGCGGTGGGGATCAGCAGCGCCTCGGGCCGCTGGCCCACCAGCACGTTGGCCGTGAGGTTCATGCCCGAGCGCAGCAGCCGGCGGGCCTCCGGATCGAGGGCGATGCGCACCTGGAAGCTGGTGACGTTCTGCTCCACCACCGCCTCTGGCGCCACCAGGCGCACCCGGCCGCGGAACACCCGCCGCGGGAAGGCATCCACCTGCAGCTCCACCGGCTGTCCTTCGCGGATGGCGCCCACATCCACCTCGGCCACCGAGGCCACCGCCTCCAAGGTGCTGGCCAGCGCCAGGATCGACGACGAGGTGGCCGAACTGGTGGCGCTGGCGGACGTGGTGGGCGTCACGAAGGCGCCCACATCCGCATACTTCTGGGTCACCACGCCGCTGAAGGGGGCCCGGATCACCGTGTCCTCCAGCTGGGCCCGCACGGTGGCCAGTTCACCCTGGGCCTGCAGCAGCTGGGCCCGGGCGGCGGCGATCTCCTCGGGGCGGCTGCCGGTGCGCTGCAGATTCAGCTGGGCCTGCTGGCCCCGGACGCGGGCCTCGGCCGCCAGATCCTGGGCGCGGCTGGCCTCATAGGTGACGCGGGCGATGGCGCCGGAGCCGTAGAGCTGGCGGTTGCTCAGGTAGGCGGTGCGCACGGCGAGCCGGTCCGCCTGGGCGATCTGCAGGTTGCGCTGGGCCTGCTCGATGTCCTGGCTGCGGTTGCCCACCAGCCGCTGCTGCAGCGCGGCCTGGGCCGCCGCCACGCCCCCCTGGGCCCGCAGCAACGGCCCGCGCAGGTTGCTGTCGTCCATGCGGGCCAGCACCTGGCCGGCGCGTACCCCATCGCCCTGATCCACCAGCAGCTGGCTGAGGCGGCCCGGCTGCTTGGGGCTGATGTTCACGGGCGTGGTGGGCCGGATCGAGCCAGCCGCCGTGACCTTGAGCAGCACCGGCCGGCGCACCACAAGGGCGCTCTGGGCCACAAGCTCCGCCAGCCGGCCGCGCCGCTGCAGCTCGCGCCAGACGAACAGGCTGGTGCCCCCGAGCCCCAGGGTCAGCAGAAGCGCGGCGATCAGCCAGCGGCGCCGCGCCGCCAGGGGGCCCAGGGCCGCTGGCGGCGGCGGCGAGGCTGGTGAGCCGGGTAACGGTGGCCCAGGGGGTGACCCTGGGGGCGAACCGGGCGAGGAGCCGCTGGTCGGGGCGGTCCGGCGCAGGAGGTCAGGCAGCATCCGGGGGGCGGTCGGCGGGCTTGGGGCAGTGCCTCCAGGCTGACCAGGGCCTGTGCCTGTGGGATGACCCCGGCCCAGCGGGTCATGACCGGATGTGACTCCGCTCAGGCCAGGCCAAGCCCCGGACCAGGGCCAGGAGCTCACCGATGCCGGGATCCGGCAGAGCAGCAGACCCCTCGGCTTTGGCGAGATCCGCCACCGGCGCTCCGCACACCGAGCAGGGACGCAGCGGATAGCTGTTGAAAGGAAAGCGCGGCGGCCGGAAGGGCACGATGCCCACTTTGCGGTCGAAGCGGATCATGCCGATGGTGCCGTCGTGGGCCACCACCAGGGCGGTACGACCCAGCTGGCGTTGGCTGCGGGCCCAGCTGCCGTCGTTGTAGGTGGTGATGTGACAGGGCGCCAAAGGATCCGCGCCGGCCTCCGGGGGCGCCTCGAAGGACGTGACCTCGGGAATGTGGGTGTGGCCATTGATCAGGCCGGCGAGGCGCTGGCCGGAGCGGTTCTCGCGGAACAGGTGCTGGGTCATCAACCGCTTCAGCACCCGATCGTGGCCGGTGCGGGTCTTGATCGCCCGCTCCAGGGCAAAGGCGAGCGAGAAGGGGGAGCTCCGGAGCCCCCGGGGCGCGGGCACCGGCCAGACCCACGGCTCGGCCAAGATCTCCACGGCGCCCTGCAGGATCGCCTCGGGATTCCAGCTGGCGAGGGGTGCGGCGGGCCGGATCACCTCGCCGGCACTGCGAAACCACTGGATCAGCTGGCTGTACTGCTCCTGAACCCGAATCAGGTGACCCGCCAGCTGTTCATGCAGTTGGATCACCCCGTCGTACTCATCGCCATGGCGCACCAGCAGGCGCCGACCATCGGGTGCGGTGTAGACGTCCTCACGGCGGATGGCGAAGTGATCGGTGTCCAGGCCGGCGTACTTGCGCAGGTAGGCATCGTGGTTGCCCGGCACGTAGACCAGCCGCACCCCGCCGCGGACAAGATCGCGCAGGTCCTGGAGCACCTGCAGATGGCTGTTGCGCAACAACTTCCGGGAGCCGATGCAAGCCTTCTCCAAAGGATCGGCAGCGCTGCCGTCCATCAGCCGATCCACCCAATCGGTCAGGAAGCGTTCACTCACATGGGCATTGATGCGGATGGCCTCCAGATCGATGACATCGCCCACCAGATAGAGCACCCGCGGGCGGATCAGGCCCAGGAACTGGCTCAGCTGCCGGGCCTCGCACTGGTTGGAGCCGAGATGGAGATCAGAGATGAACAGCGCGGCACAATCCAGCACGTCACGTCACCACTTGCAGGTGGACCCGCCGTCAGCGCGCGGTGTCTGGGGAGCGGGACCATAAAGGTGGCGCCCCTGTTTCGCAAGCACATCACCCCTGAAAGCCGTGGCCCTGTCCCAAGGACCGGTGCCAGAGTGGATCGATGGAGCCAAAACCACCCCCCAACTGGTGGGGCCGCAACTGGAAATGGGTGGTTCCGACGGGCTGCCTCTCGGCCGTGGCCGGCGTGGTGGGCTTTATCGCCCTGATCATCAGCTTCGTGTTCGGGCTGGTCAAGGCATCCACGCCCTACAAGCAAGCCCTGGCGAGGGCCCAGGCCGATCCCCTGGTGATCAGCCGGCTGGGCACACCGATCCGCGGTGGCTTCATCGTGTCTGGCAACATCCACCGCTCCGGCAGCACGGGCCGGGCCAGCCTGGCCATACCCCTGGAGGGTTCCAGGGGCAATGGCACCCTCTACGTGGAGGCCCGCCAGGCCGGCGGCACCTGGACCTACTCCACCCTCACGCTCCAGCCCGACGCCTCGGGCGAGCGCATCAATCTGCTCAAACCCACCCTGTGAGCCGGGCGGGCCTGGGCCGTGGTCTCGCCCTGGCGGGTGTGTTGGCGAGCCTGCTGGCGGGCTGCGCGGCGTTGCCCTGGCCGAACTCCGCGCCCCGGATCAGCATCGACAACCGCTCCGGCAGGACCTTGAACGCCCTGGAGATCTCGGGCCAGGGCTTCCGCCAGTTCCTCGGTCGCCTCGGACCCGCCGAGCGGCGGTCGCTGCAGGTGAGGCCCAGCGGCGAATCCGGGGTGCGGCTGCGCTTCCGCGCCGGCCGGCGCTGGATCGACACCGGCGAGCAGGGCTACATCGAACTCCGGGGCGGGTACCTGCTCGATCTCACCGTGACGCCAGCCCTGACGGTGAGGGTGGACGGCCGGCTGAGGAACTACTGAGCCGCCAGGGGCTCGGCGTAGAGGGCCTTCAGGCCCTCCTCGGTGGCGGGCGCCACGCCGCGCTCCGTGATCAGGGCGGTCACCAGCCGGGCGGGGGTCACATCGAAGGCGGGATTGAAGCCGGGGCTGCCATCGGGCGTGAGCTGCACCGTGGTGATGGCGCCATCGGGGGCGCGGCCCTGCAGGTGGGTCACCTCCAGGGCGCTGCGGGCCTCGATCGGGATCCCGGCCACGCCATCGGCGATCGACCAGTCGATGGTGGAGGCGGGCAGGGCCACGTAGAAGGGCACGCCGTTGTCGTGGGCGGCCAGGGCCTTGAGGTAGGTGCCGATCTTGTTGCACACGTCACCTGTGCGAGTGGTGCGGTCGGTGCCGACGATCACGGCATCCACCTGGCCGTGCTGCATCAGGTGGCCGCCGGCGTTGTCCACAATCACGGTGTGGGGCACGCCCTCGCGGCCCAGTTCGTAGGCGGTGAGGCTGGCGCCCTGGTTGCGGGGGCGGGTCTCATCCACCCACACGTGGATGTTGAGGCCGGCGCGGTGGGCCTTGTAGATCGGCGCCAGGGCCGTGCCCCAGTCGACGGTGGCGAGCCAGCCGGCGTTGCAGTGGGTGAGCACGTTGAAGGGCTGGCCCTGGCGCTCGGTGGGCCGGGCCGCCGCCAGCTCCTGGAAGATGGCCAGGCCGTGGTCGCCGATGGCCTCGCACATGGCCACGTCCTCGTCGGCGATGGCGCCCGCCTCGGCCTGGGCCGCTTCGGCCCGCTGCTCGAGCGGCAACGGCGCCACCTTGGCGCGCACCCGCTCCAGGGCCCAGCGCAGGTTCACCGCCGTGGGCCGGGTGGCGTTGAGCTGGTCAAAGGCCGCCCCAAGGCAGGCGTCACTGGGGTCCGCCTGCAGGGCCAGCATCAGCCCATAGGCCCCGGTCACGCCGATGAGGGGGGCACCCCGCACCACCATCGTGGCGATCGCCTCGGCTGCTTCATCCGCCGAGCTGATCGAGCGGGTCGTGAAGCGGTGGGGCAATTGGGTCTGGTCGATCACCCAGACCGAGCGTCCGCCTTCCTCCAGGCCAATGGTGCGCCAGGCCTGGCCGTCGATGTTCATGGGACGCGATGGGACCAATCCCCCATCATCCCTGGCCCTCGCACGCTTCCCCCAGGGACAGGGCCCTGGCCTGGCCATCCGGGTCGGGCCGTGGGGCAGCGGCACTCAACCGCGAACGGTGATCTTCGCCCACACGGCATCAGTCGAACCAGCGCGGGGACGTCTCCGGATGTCCTCGATCGCGACCCTGGAACCTTGGGCCACACGGCCCGTCATGCGGCCGGGCCGCTGGCCGTTCGGCGCGGATTCCCACAGATCGACGGATCTGGTCAGGGTGACCTCGCTGCCCCGCACCGGGGGCACAGGCACTGCCGTACCCCGCGCTTCCAAAGGTGCTCCACTCCCCGTGGCCAGCGCCCCCAGATCGATCCAACCGGTTAGCACCCCCTGATCGCGCGTCAGGCGCTCCAGCATCCGCTGTTCAGTCCCCATCTCCTTGGCTGGAAGCGCCCCAACGGGATCCAGGCTGGAGCCCTCGACGGCAATGGCGAGCATTCGGCCGAGCTTCAGCCTTATCTGCTCTTTGAATTCGGGCGAGGCCGCGACATCCTCCAGAACCAGGTCAGCCATCTCGTCCCTCAGCTCCTGACTGCCACTGCTGATCGCCACCGTGAAGAGAATTGCCTTGTCGGTTTCATCCTTGGCCAGCGCATACAAACTAGCCAGGGCCAGCTTGGCCTTCACGGGATTGCGACCCGTGAGGTTTTCGAGTTGCGACTGAATGCTGCTCGCGAATCGCTGTTTTCGCTCAGACTCCTGCTTCATCTCCTGAAGCTGTCCCTGGAGATACTGGGACTGGGATGTGTTGACCACCCCGAAAAAGGGCACCATGATCGCCACGGCGATCTGAAGCTTTGCCGCCAGAGATCCACTCGATCCCTTGGCGGAGTCCCCACCGGGCCCTGGAGAGTCACCCCGCGAATCGGACTCCATTTGTATTTCTATACCATAGATTCAGAGCCTACCAGAACTCATCTGGGCAGCAAGCCACTGGATCACCAACGTCAAGCAAGCCTCCAGGCAACCTCCAGCTGGCTGTGGTGCAGCAAGGGCGCTGGTGACGCGCCACCATTGCTCGCGCCGACCTTGCGTCCTGCAGCTGGGGCTCAGCCGCCCACCACCAGGGCGTCGGGAATGTCGTAACGCTCGAAGTTCTGCCCCAACGTGAGCACCGACACGTCACCGCGCCGCTGCACCGCCAGCTTCTCGGGCTGATCCGAGGCGACGGCCTTGCCCTTGACGAACAGGAACTGACGCTTCTGGCCCTCGGGATTCGTCAGCACCACCGTGGCGCTGTTGTTGACGCGGCGGATCACGGAGGCCTTGCACCTGGCGGCCTGGGCACTGCTGCCGGAGACACAGGGAACCTGCGCGGCGGCGTGATACGGCGTGCCTGGAATCAGGGCATCGCGGGACGCTGGCACGGGTGCGAGGGGAGTCCCGGTGGCCCCCACGCGCAGGCTGTAGGTGCTCGATTCATTGCGCCGCGCCGCCGGGCGCATCAGATACACCCTCACCGTGACATCGCCATCACTGGGCAGCAGTCCACGAAAGCGGTTGCCAGAGCTGCTGCCGATGAACAGGGCGTTGTCAGTACCGGCCGCCAGCACGTTGAAATAGTTCTGCGGATTGGAGCCCTTGAGATCCACCGTCAGCGTCTGACCAGCGCCAGCACGTAGTTTGTAGTCGACGGTCTGGTCGCCCTTGAGCGGGCCCTTGATCAGGGCGGACTCGGCTCCGGCCCGGAATGTGACCCTCTCAGTCTGGATTGCTGCTTGGGCCAAGGCACCGCCAGCCGGGAGACTGATCACCAGGAGGCCAGCGGCGGTTGCAGCGAAAGGAGCACGCATCGGAGGCGGAAGCCGAGAAGCCATGATCAGGCTAGTCCCTGTGATCGTCAGAGGATTTCTGATCAAGAAGCTGGCCCATCTGGCGGTGAAGGAATTCACCCAGGCCCTGGAATCTTGAGCGACACATCAGCATGCCTTGGCGTGGACCTTGAGCAAGAAGGCGCGGCCTGGGAGATGGCCAATCGACCAGGGTCATGGCGCAGGTGCAGGAGTGCCCCGCTCCAGGGGCTGGCCCCAGGGCAGTGGCCAGCGGTGCACCAGGGCCTGCGTGAGCGACCGGAACCGGGCCGGTTCCAGGTCACCCAGGGCCGCGCCGCGCCGGCTGCTGTCGGCCAGCCAGCCGAGGGTGAGGGCGATCCGGTTCTGGTCCGTGGGTCCCAGGGCCGCCAGGCGGGGGTCGGCGGGGGGCAGCGACGGCGGCGACAGGGGTCCGCGCCGCTGCTCAAGCTGGGCCGCCATCGCCACCAGCTGCTCGTCGGCGCCGGCCGGCCCCAGCAGCTCCACCCCCACCGGCAGACCGCGGCCGTCGAGGCCGATGGGCAGGGCCAGGGCCGGCAACCCCGCGAGGCTGGCTACCCAGCAGGTGAGGCGGCTGGAGGGCTGGGCCCGGGCGGCGCCCTGACGATCGGTGAGGTAGAGAAGGGCGTCCAGCCGCTGGCGGCGGAGCTGCTCCTGCACCAGCTGGCGGTTGGCGGCCATGCGCCGCAGGGCCCGCCGCTCCGCCAACGGATCACTGGAGAACAGGCTGCGGCATTCGGCCGGGCTCCACTCCGGCGGAATGCGGCCGGAACCGCAGATCTCGCTCCAGCTGCGGCGCGGCGCCGGATAGCGCGCCAGCAGGGCATCGATGCGGGCGGCCGAGCCCTTCACGAAGCTCCCATCGAGGCGGGTGTCGAAGTCCGCCAGCCGCACCCCCTCCACCAGCTCGGCGCCGGCCGTAACCAGTAACTGGCGGGCCCGATCCAGCTGCCGGGCTGCCTGGGGATCGGTGGGGCCCAGGGCCTCCCGGCCAGCCGCCACCAGCACACCCACGCGCCGGCCCACCAGCGCGCCGGAGGCGGTGGCCCGCTGGGAGCGCCAGTCGGACCCGATCACGGCCAGACCCCGCTCCAGCAGGGGAACGTCGCGGGCAATCAGGCCCGGGGTGCCATTCACGAAACCGATCGGGAACAGGCCGGTGGCATCGAAGCGCTCCTGGGTGGGCCGCAGCGACACGGCGCCGTTGTACACAGCCGGGATGCGCAGCGAGCCGCAGTTGTCGCTGCCCAGGGCCAGGGGCACGAACCCGGCCCCCACGGCCACCCCCGATCCCGCCGAGGAGCCACCAGAGCTAAGGGCCTGGTCGTAGGCGTTCCCCACCCGGCCGCCGGATCCCGAGAGGCCGCGGATGCCGAAGGCGAAGGCATCCATGTTGGTCTTGCCCACCACGATGGCACCGGCCGCCCGCAGCCGGACCACCATCGGCGCATCGGCGGAGGGCTGGTTGCCGAGCAGGGCCAGGGAGCCCACGGTCGATGGCAGATCCACGGTGTCGATGTTGTCCTTCACCGCCAGGGGCAGGCAGTGGAGGGGGCCGGCAGGGGTGCCGACGGCCCGGGCGCGATCGAGGGCGGCAGCCTGATCCACGGCCGAGGGATTGAGGCTGAGGAAGGCGTTGAGGGGCGGGCCCTGCAGGGTGGAGAGGTTGCGGGCCGTGATCGTGGCCAGCACCTGCAGGATCTGCGCCTGGCAGCTGGCAGGCGCGGCAGGGGGCGGGGGGAACTCCATGGCGTCTACATAGCGCCGGCCGGCCACAACGGCACAACCGATCAGCCGGGAGAAACCAGCGCCACGGCGGTGCCCTACAGGGAGTTGATGATTCTCAGGCTGACGGCAGTCACAGGCGGAGCACCCAAAAGGAGCGTCGAACACCAAAGCCCCAACAGTGACTTGCGCTTGGCGCTGAAGATCAACAGTCCACCACCCACCCCAACCAAAGCCAGAGTTAACAACAGAGCTACGATTGCATAGGCGATCTCACCATCTCGAGAACTGGCCGTGAGAGACCAGCTCAGAAAGAACAACAACGCGACCAAATCGGCCCCAAGAAAGAGCCAGCCGAGCGCCGTCAATACTGTGCGCATTCAGCCTCCACCATCAGACTCCCAAGACATGAACCCATGGGCCTCTGGCTGGGCCAGATGGGCCAGATGGGCCAGACCGGCCTACAGGTGTCCACGGGCGGTTCGCGCGGAGGCTATGTGAAAGGCTGGGCCATGGCAAGCAGGCCCGAGCAACAGGGCGCGAACAGGCCGTTGAGGAGAGAAGGCTGGCGTTCAGGAATCAACCCAGAACCACGTCCTCACACAGACAGAAATCAGCAACAGTGGCCAATCACACTGATTTGGAGGCAAGCAGCTTGGAAACAGCGTCGAGAAACCGATCTTCCCACAGGTAGCTCATTACTTCTGAAGCGAGCACGTCAAGCCATGGAAGACTGATCTGAAGACCACTGAGATGAGATGCATAACAGGCCGAGAATAGAACCACAAGAATCAAAGCACATATCCCTACTCCGCCAGTAGAATGCAGAGTCAGACCAGACAGTGGCATCGACACCGGCTTCTCCACCTGCATCGCTCTCTCGACAGCACGAACAGGACAGCCCTACACAGGTTCATCACCACGCCTGGGATCAGCGGCGAACTGCGCCTCAGAGGATTCACCAGCATTGTCGACCCAGGTACTGGAACTTGATACAAGAGAGTGGCAGTACCTGATGGGCTCTAGCAGATCCAGAGTCCCAGATGGCATTTGCTGAACAAGGGGGGTTAGGCGTCACTGGGGGCAACGACGCTACCCCTGTGAAGCAGACACGCTACCGGCGATAACCCTCCAACCAGTTGGCGTTCGGTGCCAGACGCGCAGATAACGAAACCAACCCTCAAAGGCATGGCCCCTGTGCACACCGGAAACGAAGGCCAAGACAGTGACGGAGGCCACCGCATCCCCAACTCGTATCTGCTGACCCTGAAAGTCCAGCGTAGCTATTCTTTGCTCGCCAGAGCGATATAGGCTCAGATCACTGTCTTTCGATAGAACGCTCCCGTCTGGACCAACAAAGAGAAGAGCATCATCAACCAAGCCATCAAGTGCGGCCAGGTCGCTCGCAAGCATTGCAGATCGAAGCGCCTGCTCTACGGCTTCAATCTCAGAATTCTCTGTGCTCATCGCAATAGGATTGGCGACTGGAGAAGCGTAGCCACGAATTCAGAGACTGCGCCACCTAACACCAGGATTCAGCAGGCCGATCAAACACTCGCCATGACGGCAGGGAAGTTCATGCCGCAGCTGATCATGAGCGTTAGGCAGCACTCGCAAGCATAGATCAATGGGAACTGTCTGCCATTAGTACGGCATCGGCGAGGCCCTCAAAGGGCACCACTCTTGGGCAGAGCCTCTGAAGCGTGCCTAAGGAGATTCTCTTTTGGCCACCGCACTCTTGGTCGAGAACAGGCGTAGCGAGGACATAGAACTCCCACTGATTCACGTTGAGCGGAGCAATCGATGCCTGACGATGTGGACATGCACGGCGAAGACATAGACGTCTGCTGGCTTGGCTGCCTCTGTAGCAGAGGTGTTTGTAGAGGCATCCCACTCGGTGCGAACACCGCTATCGACTCCCAGCGCATGCGCTACAAGAAACTCAGCAAGGATCCCGCGCTGTGAGTTGCTGATGAGATCCGAACCTGCCCATTGCCAGAACTGCTGCAAGGAGACACCTAGCAGCGCCCCATTCGCGTGGAGCTGTTCAGACACACTCTTGCGCCCAGTATCGATGCGCCCGAAATTCATCTTTCAAAGGCCCCAATCTGGCTAGCCCACAATTTCAGCGATGTAAGGGGCTCTGTACACATCATGGATTGTGACACGGCCCGCTGACTCGTGATGCCAGGCGTCGCAGCACTCACTTAGCGCGCATTCGGTTGTTTCTGGGATTGTGCTCAAGCTCGCACAGGCCCAGCTCTTCCATCAGGGGCGGGATGTAAACACCAAAGCGCCCGCGGAGGCCCTTCTTCGGCCCATACCAGCCGCCAACTGGATTGCTCTCTGAACGGCCCCAGGCTTCAACGGTGCCGTCTTTGGCTGGCTTTTGCTCGTCAGTGCCACCGAGTTCAACCCAATCACCTGCCTGCTTGAGCATGGTGTGGAGATCGTCTATGCACTTTGCATCGTAGTGAAGGACAGCTTTGCCGACAGTGCAGACAAGTATCGCCCTCCCGTCCTTCTCGTCCGTGTGCATCGTGTACTCGGAAGTGCCTGGAGGAGTCTTCAGTTTCCAGGGATTGTCCTTCGGCCGAATAAACTGAGTTGCCATGGCATTCCTTTCGGTGGAGAAGATCGCTATGCACACATCAGATGTCGTTGGCACCGCCCGCCGGAACTCAATGCTAGGCGACCTCAGGAACAGAGGCTAGGGGCAGCATCAAGCCCGAAGGCACCCATGCTGGGCTTGCGCATTCCGCCCCCAAAGAAGGACTGCGACTACGCAGATGATCGCGATGGGGTACACGGCGTATTGGATGGAGGAGGATTCTCCACCAACAGCGTCATTAAGGAATAGGGCGCTGTCCCAAAGCCCATGGAGAACCATAGACACGATCAGAGTGCCAGACACCCGGCGAATGGCGTAGAAGCCACTCCCCATGATGAATGTCAACAGCACCTGTACCGGCATGGCCCATAGAGGAAATCCGAATAGGACACTGGGAATATGAAGCGCGGAAAACAAGAGGGTGCTGATCAGCCATACCTTGCCTTCGCTAAAACGGCTTCGGAGACCCACAATCATACTTCCTCGAGTAATCATTTCCTCGCCGAATCCAACCCCCACGGCTCCGAGCATTGACCAGGAAAGAAGCTCAAACCTGGGCTGTTTCGACGTAGCAGCCAAGAAATTCATCGCAATGATCCCCGCCATAGCGATGGGAAGCGCCCACGCCCATCGGGGGCCGGATTTCGTCTTGTCGAACAGAACCATGCGCCACCATCCCAGGACCGTGATGGCAACCACAAGGAACGCGGATCCGAAAAGGGTTGGGAATGCGTACCACAGCTTTGTGGTTAGCGCACTCTCGCCAATCCGATTATAATCGACCTTATTGATGACCCATGTGGCAAAGAAGATTGCCAGATAGCCGAGATATAATTGGATTCCGATTCATACAGTTGGCTTGCGGCTCCACGTGCTCCACTCAGCAGTGCTTGAGTCCACGTTTTGCGAGAGACAGGAGGATCACGAGACGCTGGAATTCATTCACCTGCCATGTCCTGCACTGGCAGGCCCATTGGCTCGCGGTCGGACTGGCTTTTGCAGGCCTCCCATGGATTCCATGGCTTGCTTGAAGGCGGCCGATGTCGTTCTGGATTTCACAGGTCAAGCCCAAGGCCGCCGTCTGGAGGAGCGGCGGCCAGGGCGATCATGGCCTGAGCGCTCAGGCGATCACCTGCACTTGCTGGGTTCGGTGTAGGTGATCGACTGATAGCGTCCGTCGGTGGTGCGCACCGCCACGCAGTTCTTGGTGCGGGGCTGCTGCCAGTAGGAGAAGGCACTGTCGCCGATCTGATCACCACCCCGGTAGGTGTAACCCTTGCTGGTGATCTCGCTCTCGGCACTGGCGCCCCTGACACCCACCAGTGACTGCAGTGAACTCACTGGGGCCCCCACCCGAGCGGGTTCGCTGCTGCCGCCCTTGCTCGATCCGGCGATCAGGGCGCCGATCAGCCCACCCAGCGCGACACCGGCCAGGGTTGCGTTGGTCACCTTCTGGGGCCTGTCCTCGAAGGTCGCGTCGGGGTTCTGCACGCTGTCGAGCCTCACCGAGAGGCGATGGTCTCCCCCGTCTGTGTTCCACAGAAACAGATCATGGTCGGGCTTGACGTTGTGGCGCACGTTCACGATCCCGGAGTAAGTCTGCAGTTGCAGGGCCTGAGGGTTGGGACCAGAGAAGTTGAAGTCGGTGCCGTCATCGAGCTTCACCACAAAGGCATCGGTGCCACCGGCCGCCTTGTGCTTGAAGCTGCAGTGGCCATTGAAGAGCTGAATCCCCCCTCGCTCCAGCTTGCAGCGGCCAGCGGCTCACACCAGCGTCTCGGCGGACGCAGCCTGGTGAAACGGAGCCAACGCCGAGAACAGCAGAAGGCCAGGACCCAGCAGGGCAGCGGTACGTGGGAGGCGGATGTTCATCGAGATGCCAGAGGAGGGATTTCCCAGTGCGATTCGACTGGTACAGACTGAGGGTAAGGGCTGCCTGCTGTGTCGATCGAGCTTTATGACAGAACGCTGAGATCTGCCGAACAGCATCCGCACAGCGACACTCAGGGCATCAGCGAGGCGGGGTGTCAGCAGCAAGCCCATGGAGCCCCGCCGCCCGAAGCCCGATGCGGACACAACCAGAAAGAACAACCATGAGCGCCATCATCAGCCCGTGCGGCTTGTACCGCTACCGGCTGGAACGCACTGTCGCCATGGAAGGGCCGGTGTACGCCTTCTTTGGCATCAACCCAAGCACCGCAGACGCCAACCGGGATGACGCCACAGTGCGCAAGTGGATCGGCTTCACCAAGACATGGGGAGGCAGCCGCTTCATCGTTGGCAACGTGTTCGCGTACCGCGCCACCGATGTGAAGCAACTCGCCACGGTCGAAGACCCTTACGGGCCCGAGATCGGCGACCACCTCAGCAGCATCATCGAGGACGCCGATATCCTCGTACCGTGCTGGGGGAAGACCACGAAGGTGCCGCCCCAGCTCCTGGATGCGTTCGCTGCACTCATCGATGCCCTCACCTCATCAGGCAAGCCCATCCAGCACTTCAGACTGACTACCGCAGGTGACCCCAAGCACCCGCTGAGGCTGGGCTATGACACACCGCTGCTGGCCTGGTCTGACGCCGAGATAGAAGGGGGCTAACGCTCAGGATCAGAAGCGGGCAGTGGCTTAGGCATTGGCGACGCGATCCGCTCCCATTTTCTATGGCTTGATGTTACGCGTCAGCGGGAGCACGTTGTTCACGAATTCACGTAGGGCTTAGACACATGCTGGTGCTCAACCAACCATGAGCCATCGACCTTTCTTAGGCAGAACGTCGCCCGCACCAAGTCCTGAAACGTTGTCCCGTCAGGCAATGTGCCACCGCAGCGAATGAAGCTGTGGGCGAAAGCGACGTCGCTACAGGCAGTGATGGTCAGATTCTCAAGATTGAACACAGCCTCCCCCTGTGTGCCTGGCTGCCACTCGTCCCAACTACGCTTGTAGGCTTCAGCACCTGCATACATCATTGGAGGCAATACATCGAAGATCACCAGGTTCGCTGAGTGGTGCTTCAGGATTTCGTCCCTTCGACCCAGCCGTGTTGCCTCAGCCCATTCTTCAAGTACGGTACGGACTTCGGCATCAGCTGTTGGCATCTTTGGCTCGATCGATGGGCATGTGTTTCAGTCGAATGCCCAAGATAAGAAGCGGGGCAGTAGTCCTACGCAACCAGCAAGCACCATTAGAGCCGCCTACTGACTATTCATACTAGCCATCAGCGCATTGAATCCGCAGCATTTCGCAGGCGCCTCCCTGGAACTCGTCGTTCACCCGCTGAATCGACACCGTGTGTCCAGCCGCACGCAGCATCTCAATACCCCCTTCAAGATGAGGCGAACTCTCGCCGCCCAAGGCAAGAGGTGGAAACGCCCTGACTTCTTGAGCAACGCGGCATAGCTCCAGCAGCGAGGATTGATGAAACGCCTCGTTCAGCTGCTGGCTCAACAAGAAAAGAAGATACGAGCAAAGTGCCAAGTCGAAATCGCCGTCAGGAAACGGAAGAGATGGCAAATGCAAGCTCAGGAATCTACCCTCAATAAGACAGGCTGGATGGTCATCCAAGAAAGCTTGCAATGCGGCCATGCACACTTTTCCGAGCCGTTAGACCGATGTAATTACTTCCCAGATGAACTCATTCTGCTTCTGCCTAGCCTGCCCAATCACTTACCCATAAGTAGCAGAAACACGAGCTTCGACATCGGCGTTGCCGAATGAAAAGGCTGGATCGCATGATACAGCATTTGCCCCTCTTCTAGTAGATTCTGCATTGAAGTTTGCGGGCCCATCTCCCCAGCCAAGGATACGGCCTGCCATATCAGCCTCGGCCAGTGAAAACATGGCAGAGGACTCCTCGAACGAACAGCCCCAAGGAACAACCTTGCCTAGCGTGAACAGAGCTCATCCAGCGAATGACTAACGTTCGAGGTAATCTACCCGCAGTGGGGGTTGCGCGAGTTGTTAGGCCGCACTGCGCAAGGCGCGAGACCAGCCCCCGGACAGGACGAAGCGAGGGAAGGTAACCCATTGCTCCAAAAGGATGCGAGCGACTGCATTGCCAATACTGGTGAAGGGCTCTGGCGGCAGGGCCTCCAACTTGTGCCCTCTACCCTGAAGTGCCAGGCCAAGCCCTGTACTGGCTGCGCCGACCACAAGCAAGACCGAGGAGAAGCGAACCAACGAGATGAGCAGGACTACGTTACCAGCGAGAAACACAGGCACAGCCACTATGTGCAACAGCAGGTTCGCACGGCTGGCGTGGAACCTCGGATAGCCAGCCCATTGCCAAGCAAGCAACTTCTTCATTAGGTAGGGCCTCCTGAGAAACGCCAGATCTCCTGCACCGCAATGGATCTGAGCAGCTTCTGCCGGTAAAATGTGCGCAAATCGGCCTGTTACGGCCAAATTGCCGACCAAAGTTTTCCACATGTACCGACGTG
>NZ_NQLA01000056.1 GCF_002252705.1 Vulcanococcus limneticus LL | reverse complement strand
CCCCCGCCTGTAGATCAGGGGGTCCGGACCCGGTCAGTTCACCGGCGGTGGCGGGCTGGATGGCGTTGCCGGGGTGGCGGGGGCGGCCGGGGCCGGCTGGGCCGGCGCGGCGGGATTGGCCGGGGCGGGCTGACCCTGGGGTTGGGCGGGATCGGCGGGTTGGGTCGTGCTGCCGGCGGGCGGCAAGGCGGCCTCGCCCGGGCGGGCCGTGGCCTCAGGAGCCGCCGGATCCACCCGCAGGGACAGGGTGATCAGGGCCGGCGCCACGCCGTCGTTGGTCACGAGCAACTGCACGGGCGAGCCGGCCACCCTGGCGATGCTCACCACCCGCAGCGGTCCCCTGGCCTCGAGCACGCTGCCGTCGGCGCCGAACACGCTCATCTGCATCAGCGGCGACCCGTTCACCCCCAGCACCAGGCGGGTGCCCGGGGAGAGGCGGATCGGGAACAGGCGGGCGCCGCCAGCATCCACCTGGGCCGATACCACGTTGGTCTGGCCGAGACGGGTCTGGATCGGCTCGATGCGCACGTTGGCCAGGCCCTGCTCGGCGGCGGCGTACCAGAGCTGGCGGAAGGGCTCGGGCGGGATGTCGCCGGCGGAGCGGCCGGGCAGCAGGTTCTGGGCGCTGCCCGACACCAGCTGGCGCAGCACCTCGGCGCTGAGGCCGCGGCCCACCAGGGCCGCCTGGCGCTTCTGCCAGTCGCCGGCGGTGAAGCTGCCCAGGCGGGTGCGGATCTCCAGCGGCAACTGCTCCACCCGACTGATCCACTCCTGGGCCAGCTCGTTCCACACCTTGCGCAGGGGGGCGTCGTCGAGGGAGTCGTTGGGCAGGCGGCCGCCGCGCTCCGGGAACTGGGCCAGCAGGCTGGCATCCACCAGCTTGAGGAACCAGCCGCGGTCGATCTGCAGGGCCCGCAGCCGGTTGAGCAGCTGCTGGCGCTGGTCCACCTCCGCCGGCGGCAGGCTGCTGGGGAGCTGCAGGCCGCTGCCCGGCTCCGTGGTGGCCACCCGGCCGCGGCTGAGCACCAGCCAGCCCAGGGCCGTGCCCAACACCGCCGAGATCACCAGGGCCAGTACCACCGGCCAGAGGCGCCCCTCGGCGGCCTCCTCCCGCTCCTCCTGGCGGCTGCGCAGCGGCGGCGGGGCAAGCGGAGCAGGAGCCGGCGCCACCCCAGCGACCTGGGACAGCTCGGTGGCCCCAGGGGTGGGGGCGGCCTCCAAAGGCGATGGCGTAGTAGCCCGCGGCTGCTCTGGGGGCGCCGGCTCGGAGGGAGCGGGGACGGGCGCCGCCGCCGCAGCGACCTCCGCCACCGGGAGCGGCTCCGGCAGGGGCGCCTGGGGCACCAGCACCACGGTGCGATCGGCGCGGGGCACGGGACCCGTGCTGTCGGGCATGGGCAGCTGCTGCAGGGCCTGCAGCGCGGCGCCAGCTGAGGGGTAACGACGGCTGGGGTCGCTGGCCAGCAGCGGCTCCAGGGCCGCCTTGAGGGCGGGCTCGCCATCGAGGGCGGCGGGCCAGCGCCACTCCATCGTCACCGGATCGAGCAGCTCGGCCGGTTCGTCACCGCTGAGAAGCACCAGGGCCACCACCCCCAGGCCGTAGAGATCCATCCAGGGCTCGGCCGGATCGCCGCGGCCCAGCTCCGGGGAGCCATAGCCGGGGGTGACACCGATCGGCGCGCCGTGGCCAGCCGCACCGGACACCTGGGCCAGCGCCGTGCCCCGCACCAGACCGAAGTCCAGCAACACCGGCAGGCCATCGCGCTCGCGGCGCAGCAGGTTGGCGGGGGTGAGGTCGCCGTGCAGCAGATCCTGGCTGTGCAGCGCGGCCAGAACCGGCAGCAACTGGCGCAGCAGCAGCAGCACCTCGCCGGCGCCGAACACGAGCTGGCGCTGGCGCCGTGCCTCCAGCAGCTCGGCGTAGGTGCGGCCGTCCTGCCATTCGCGCGCCAGCCAGAGCTCAGGTTCGGCCTCGATCAGCCCACCGAAGCGCGGCACCTGGGGATGCAGCACCCCCTGCAGCCGCGGCCAGAGCTCGCGCACCCGGGCCTGGAGCTGGGGCTGATCGCCCCCCAGCTGGCGCAGCACCACCGGCGTGTTGCCGGCCAGCTGGTCGCTGGCGCGCCAGAGCACCCCCTGGGTGCCGCGGGCCAGTTCCGTCTCCAGGCGGTACCGCTCGCCGATCAACTGACCCAGCACCGCGCCGCTCACGACTCGCGCACAGGTTGCCGAAGCCCCTTGGCCACCAGCCAGTCGTGGTCATAGAGCCGTGACCGGTAGCGATCACCGCTGTCGCACAGCACGGTCACGATGGTGTGGCCGGGGCCGAGGCGTCGGGCCGTCTCCACCGCCGCGGCCACGTTGATCCCCACCGAGCCGCCCAGGAACAGGCCCTCCTGCCACAGCAGCCGGTAGATGGTGTCGAGGGCCTGCTGGTCGTCGATGCGCACGGCGTCATCCACAGGTGCGCCCTCCAGGTTCGCGGTCACGCGGCTGTTGCCGATGCCCTCGGTGATCGAGTTCCCCTCGCTGGCCAGCTCGCCGGTCTTGGCCCAGCTGTAGAGGGCACTGCCGTGGGGATCGGCCAGCACACAGCGCACCGCCGGGTTCTGCTGCTTGAGGTAGAGGGCCACGCCGGCGTAGGTGCCACCGGTGCCGGTGGCCGCCACCCAGGCATCCACCCTGCCCTCGGTCTGCTCCCAGATCTCAGGACCGGTGGAGTTGTAGTGGGCGCGGCGGTTGGCCAGGTTGTCGAACTGGTTGGCCCACACGGCCCCGGGTGTCTCGGCGGCGATGCGGCCAGAGAGGCGCACGTAGTTGTTGGGGTCGCGGTAAGGCACCGCCGGCACCGTGCGCACCTCGGCGCCGAGGCTCCGCAGCAGGCCGATCTTCTCGGCCGACTGGGTGTCCGGAATCACGATCAGGGCCTTGTAGCCGCGGGCGTTGCAGAGGTGGGTCAGGCCAATGCCGGTGTTGCCGGCCGTGCCCTCCACCACCGTGCCGCCGGGCTGCAGCAGGCCCTGCTCCTCCGCCTCCAGCAGGATCCCCAGGGCGGCGCGGTCCTTCACGGAGCCCCCGGGGTTCATGAACTCAGCCTTGCCGAGGATCTCGCAGCCCGTGAGCTCGCTGAGGGCCTGGAGCCGGATCAGGGGCGTATGGCCGACGGCGCCGACGAAACCCGGGGTGATGCCGCCCATGCGCTGGCCTTGTGACGACGTGACGTGGTGGGGGGATCGTAGGGGCCGCGGCCGCCACCCCCGCCGGCCCCCGGGGTGGCCGCAGACACTCCGCGCCAGCAGGCCACCGGCCCAGCCCCTCGGGGCCAGGCAGACTCGGGACACGTCCAGCCGGATCCGGAGCCCTGAGCCGATGTCGAGGGAAGACCAGCGTCGCGCCGTGCGCGAGCTGCGCGAGGGCCTGATCGCCCAGCTGGAGCAGCTCTACATGGAGGCCTTCGATCGGGTCGCCGGCCAGGACCTGGGCGAGGGCGGCATCGCCCGCCTCACCCAGCTGCTGCTGCGCTCCCGCGAGGCGGCGATCACGCCGTTGCAGGAGGAGATCGAAGCGCCGCTGATCACCCGCGCACCGGACAGCCCTGCAGCGGATGCTGCCGGATGAGCGCCGGAACCGATCCCAGCGAGGCCGCGGGCTGGTTTGAGCGGCTGGAGGCCCAGCTGGGGCAGCAGCTCGAGGCCTTCCTGGCCGCCAATCCGGCCCAGGAGGCGCTGCTGCGCGAGCAGGAGCAGCGGGAACGCCAGCAGCGCCTCAAGCGGCGGCGGCTGGAGCTGCGCGGCCAGGCCGAGCAGGCCCGCACCGGGCTGTTGCAGCTGGCCGCGGAGATCGCCCAGTGGCAACGGCGGGTGGAGCGGGCCCGGGCCGCCGGGGCCAGCGATCTGGCGGCCCGGGCCGAGCAGCACCTGCACGGGCTGATGGCCCAGGGCCGCGACCGCTGGCAGGCCCTGGGCGAGCTGGGCAGCCAGTTCCGCCAGGTGGAGCTGGAGCTCGAGGCCCTGGCCGAGGAGGAGCAACGGCAGCAACAGGGGCAGGCACCGACCAGCCCGGCCGGCGCCCAAGCCGCTCAGAGCAGATCGGGGCACCCCCAAGCGGGCGGAGCGCCGGGCGAGCCAGCCCAGGGGGATCGGGCCCAGCCGGATCCCGAGGATCTCGAGCAGGCCTGGGCACGCTTCGAAGCGGAGCAGGACCTGGAGCAGCTGCGCCGGCGCCAGGGCTGAGCAGCCAGGGATCCGAGGTGTTGAGACCAGGCTGGCCTGGCGCCGGCAGGGCAGGCAAGCTCCGGCGTATGTCTGCCGATCCACACAGCCCGTGCGGATGTCCTAGGGAGGGCTCCAGGCGATGACGCCTGCGGAGCCGCAGCAAGGCAGCCCGCGGATCGCGCCGCGCAGACAGGAAGCCTGGACTCGG
This sequence comes from Vulcanococcus limneticus LL, assembly GCF_002252705.1. Lineage (GTDB taxonomy): Bacteria > Cyanobacteriota > Cyanobacteriia > PCC-6307 > Cyanobiaceae > Vulcanococcus > Vulcanococcus limneticus. The sequence goes on along the minus strand of NZ_NQLA01000056.1, from coordinate 13,139 downwards.
GGGGCTGGACTCAGCCCTTCGGCGCCGGCGGCACCAGACTCACGCCCTCGGGGGGAGGCGTGGGGTCGGGATCGGCGATCAGCATGTGCTGGAGCACGATCTCCGGGCGTTCACTGTCGCGCCAGCGGATCCGGTAGGCCGGCATCTTGGTGCCCCGGCTGGTGGTCTGCTCCACTGGCTCCATCACCCATCCCCGGCGGGAACGGCCCTGGGGGTTGCGCTTCACCACCGCGTCCGCGTGCTTGAAGCGAAAACCGACGCGCTCACCGCTCATGGATGGGGGAGATTGCCTACTGTGATCGATTATCCCATTGCGGCCGGCCGCGGCTCCTCGCGCGGCCCGGAGACCGGCTCAGGCCGCAGCAACGGGAAGGCGATCACGTCGCGGATCGAGGGGCTGTCGGTGAGCAGCATCACCAGCCGGTCGATGCCGATGCCCAGGCCGCCGGTGGGAGGCATGCCCACCTCCAGGGCGTGCAGGAAGTCCTCATCCACCGTCTGGGCCTCGTCGTCGCCGGCGGCCTTGCGCTCCTGCTGGGCCTCCAGACGCTGGCGCTGATCCACCGGATCGATCAGCTCGCTGAAGGCATTGGCCGTCTCACGGCCCACGATGAACAGCTCAAAGCGCTCCACCAGCCCCGGTTTGCTGCGGTGGGCCCGGGCCAGGGGAGAGTTCTCCACCGGGTAATCGAGCACGAAGGTGGGCTGGATCAGGTCGGCCTCCACCCGCTGCTCGAAGGCCTCCACCAGCAGCCGGCCCACGGAATCGGCCAGGGCCGGCACCTCCAGGCCCTTGGCCTGCATCGCCGCGGCGGCCTCGTCGCGGCTGCTGAAGCTGGTGAAGTCCAGCCCCGTGGCGTCCTGCACCAGCTCATGCATGGTGGCCCGGCGCCAGGGTGGCGTGAGGTCGATCTCGGTGCCCTGGTAGCTGATCTGGGTGCTGCCGCACACCTGCTGGCACACGTGCGCAATCAGCTGCTCGGTGAGCTCCATCATGTCGATGTAATCGGCGTAGGCCTGATAGATCTCCACCGACGTGAACTCGGGGTTGTGGCGCGTGCTCACCCCCTCGTTGCGGAAGATCCGGCCCAGCTCGTACACCCGCTCGAAGCCGCCCACCACCAGCCGCTTGAGGTGCAGCTCCGTGGCGATCCGCAGCGTCAGCGGCAGATCCAGGGCATTGTGGTGGGTCTCGAACGGTCGGGCATCGGCGCCGCCAGGCTGGCTCTGCAGCACGGGCGTCTCGATCTCCAGGAACTCGCGCCCATCCAGCCAGCGGCGCATGGCACTCACCGCCAGGGCCCGGCGCCGGAAGGTCTCGCGGGTGTGGGGCGAGACGATCAGATCCAGGTAGCGCTGGCGGTAGCGCTTCTCCACATCCGCCAGGCCGTGCCACTTGTCCGGCAGGGGCTGGAGTGCCTTGGTGAGCATCGTCCAGTCCGTCACCTTCACCGAGAGCTCGCCCCGGTCGGTGCGGCGCAGGGTGCCCCGCACGCCGATCAGATCGCCCGCATCCACCAGGGACGTGAGGTGGGCGAAGGCGCCGGGAGGGGGCGAATCAGGAGAGGCCGCCTCCAGCGTGGCTTTCTCGAGATACAGCTGGATCGGACCGGTCTCATCGGCCAGAGTGAAGAAGGCGAGCTTGCCCATCACCCTGCGGGTCATCACCCGGCCGGCCACCGCCACCACCACATCGCGCTCCTGGCCGTTGGCCAGGTCGGCATGGGCCTGCTGCAGCGCGGCAGTGCGGTGGGTGGGTTCATAGCGCAGGCCGTAGGGGCCCTGGCCCAGGTCGGCGAGGGTCCGGGCTTTCTCCAGGCGGGTCTCGCGCAGCTCCGACAAGGCTCCAGGGGTCTCAGCTGGGAGCCATCCTGCAGGACCGCCGGATCGGGCCGCTCCAGCCCGTCCGGGCCGAGGCGGGTCCGCTCAGACCGCGGTGGCCAGGGCGGGATCGCCCACCCGCTGGGAGGCGTAGCCGGTGCCGCGCACGGTGAGGATCAGCTCCGGATTGCGCGGATCGGGCTCGAGTTTGCCCCGCAGCCGGGCCACATACACGTCCACCACCCGCAGGTCGGCGGCACGGCGGGGCGGGTAGCCCCAGAGCTGCTCCAGGATCTCGGCCCGGGGCACCACCCGGCCCGGCTCCCGGAACAGCAGCTCCAGCAGGCTGAATTCGGTGTAGGTGAGGCCGATGCGCTCGCCGTCGCGGGTCACCTGGCGGCGGTTGGTGTCGACCACCAGATCGCCCACGCGGAGCACACCCTGGCCCGCCGGCACATCGCGGGGTTCGGCGCCGGCGGAGCCGCGGCCCACGCGGCGCAGGATCGTGGCGATGCGCGCCTCGAGCTCCTTGGGGCTGAAGGGCTTGGGCAGGTAGTCGTCGGCACCGAGATCCAGGCCGGCCACCCGCTCGGCGATGGCATCGAGGGCCGAGAGGAAGATGATCGGCACGCAGGACTCGGCCCGTAGCCGCCGGCACACCGCGAAGCCATCCAGCTTCGGCAACATCACATCGAGCACGACCAGATCGGGCTGCTCCTTGTGGAACAGGGCCAGGGCCTCCTCGCCGTCCTCGGCGCACACCACCCGATAGCCCGCCAGCTGCAGGCGCATCACCAGCACCCGCCGCACCGCCGCCTCGTCGTCCACCACCAGCAGGGTGGCCCGATGCTCGGCCTGACCCGGCCCCTCGTCGTTCTCGTTCACGCCCTGACTGGTCACGCCTCGCCCAGCCCGCTCAAGACCATGCCGGGACAGATCCTCCAGGGGCATGCGCGCAGGGGGATGAAGAAGCGCAACACTACCTCTCACACAGGGCCTTACGCGCCGTCATCGCCGTGCGGAACGCCCCCAATCCGGAACTCTTAAGGTTTTCTTCGCCCGTGTTCCCGCCAGTCCAGCGGGTGTGCGCCGGACGCAGCCTCGCGCAGCGGGCTGCGGTAGGCACACACCCGCTGGACTGGCGCAGGCCGGGAAGGGAGGTGGGGTGGGGCTTCAGGGCCAGCGGGCGGTGGCGTAGGCGTTCCACTGGCGTTCGGCTTCGGCCAGGGCGGCGTCACTGCTCAGCTGACCGAGCATGGCGCGCTGCAGCTGGGTGTAGACGATCGCCTGGAGCCGCTTGACGCCGGGGCTGGCGGGGACCAGCACCCGGGCGCGCTCCAGGGTGTCGGCGGAGAGCAGCCGGGCCTGCTGCACCAGGGCCTCGTTAGGGGTGGCCGGACGCTCGCGGCGCAGGTTGGCCTCCAGCTGGCGCAGGGCCTGTTTCGAAGAGGGCAGCACCCTGGCCTGCTCGGCGAAGCGGGCCTGGTTGGTGGCGTCGGTGAGGAACAGGGCAAGGCTGAGGGCCTCCCTGGGCAGCCGCGTCTGCTTGGGCACCGCCAGGTTCATCACCGCCACGTTGGCGTCGCCGGAGGCGCCGGTGAGCGGCGGGAAGGGACGGGTGGCGGCGGCGATACGAGGGGCGTTGGTCTGGATGCTGCGCAGGAACTCGGCGCCGCTGCCCACCTGGGCCAGCTCGCCGCTCTGGTAGAGCTCAATGGCACGGCGGTAGCCCTGGCTCACCACCTCGCGGGGCAGGAGGCCGCGGCGGTAGAGGTCGGTCCAGAAGGCGAAGGCCCGGCGGCCCGCCGGGCTGTTGAAGGCGGCCCGTTGGCGCCCGTCCAGCAGGGTCACCTCCATCTGCACCATCGACTCCAGCAGCTCCGCCGAGTCGTCGGGCACCACGGTCACGAACAGGGCGTAGCGACCGGTCTTGCGCTTCACCGCCTCGGCGTAGGCGGGCACCTCCTCCCAGCGGCGCGGTGGCGCCGTGTAGCCCGCTTGCCGCAGCAGGCCGGTGTTGGCCAGGGTGATCCGCACCGTGAGATACCAGGGCACGGTGAACTGCTGGGGCCGGCCGTCGGGCCCAGCGCTGCGGCCGGCCTGCCAGAGCCGGGGCAGGTAGCTGGCCTCGGCGCCGGGCGGCAGCAGCGGATCGAGGGGAAGCAGGCCGCCCTTGCTGGCCAGGTTGGCGGCGAACAGCGGGTTGAGGTTCACCACATCCGGCGCGGTGCGGGCAAACACGGCGGCCAGCAGCTTGCGCTCCACCGAGCCCCAGGGCACGTCGGTCCACACCACGTCCACCTCCGGGTGCTGGCGCTCCCAGGCGGCGATGGCGCCGTTGATGGTGTCGTTGAACTTGGGGGCCAGATCCAGGGTCCACACCTGCAGCTGGCGCCGCTCCGGCTTGGGCCGACCGCAGCCCGCCAGGCCCAGCCCCAGCCCCGCCAGCACCAGGCCAGCGGCCAGGATGGAGCGCCGCCGCCGCTGGGGCGCCACGGCCTGGAGCGGGAGTTCGGGCTGGGATCGATCGGCCATGGAAGTCAGTTCCGCAGCGACACCTGCTGGCGCCAGAACAACAGCTGCAAGGAGCAGACCAGCGGCGCCAGCAGGGCCGTGATCAGCCCCTGGGCCAACAGGGTGTGCAGGCCGGAGAGAAGCACCACCTCTCCACTCCAGCCCCCCGACCCGGGCAGGCCCAGCTGCAGCAGCAGACTGGCACCCAGCAGCAAGCTGCCGAGAGCCGCCAGCAGTCCCAGGCTGAAACTGCGCTCGACCGGGGGTCCGTTGCGGCCCAGACGGCCCCACCACCAGCCCAGCAGCGCCAGGGCCGGAATCTGGCTGGCTCCGCCCAGCTGCAGACCATCGAGGGCCATCCCCAGGGCCAGGCCCGCGACGGCGCCGGAGCGGGGCCCGTCCACCAGGGCCCAGGGCAGCAGCCACAGCACCGCCCAGCTTGGCCCCACCCCGGCGACCGTCAGCAGCCCGGGCGAGGCCAGGGTGAGCAACGGCACCGCCAGGCCCGTGGCACCGCACCAGAGCTGGGAATACAGGCGGGCCATGGCTCAGGCACCAGCGCGGCGGGGCACCACCTGCACCCAGTCCACCGCGTCGAGGGGGGCGCTGAGCTGCACCACGGCCTCGGGGGCGGGCACGGCCTGGTCGTTCACGCTCTGGATCACACCCACGGTCACGTTGGCTGGCAGCAGGGTGCTGGCGGGGGAGGTAGACACCACATCGCCGGGCCTCACGCCCGTGTCCTTGTCGAGGAAGTGGAGCACGGGGCGGGCGGTGCCCTGGCCGATCAGCAGGCCGTGGCGCTGGGTCCGGCCCACCCAGACCCCCACGTGGCTGCCGGGGTCGGTGAGCAGGCGCACCCGGGCGGTGCTGGGGGTCACGCTCTGCACCAGGCCCAGCAGACCGCCGGGCCCGAGCACCGGATCCCCCGCAGCGACCCCCTGGAGTTGCCCCTTGCCCAGCTCCAGTTGCTGCCACCAGCCGCCGGTCTCGCGGGAGATCACCGGGGCCGTGATGGCGTCACCGCGGCCGCGCTGCAGATCCAGCAGCCCCCGCAGACGGCGGTTGTCCTGCTCCAACTGGGCCAGGCGAGTCTGGTCCGCGAGCCGAGTGGCGGCCTGGATCCATTCGCCCTGCGCAGTGCCGGGCCAGAAGGGCCGACTCAGCAGGGCGTAGGCATCGGTGAGGAAGGCCCCCTTGCTCAGCCGCACACCCACCAGGGCCAGCAGAAAAAGCCACCAGGGCCAGGCCTGCAGCAGCTTCTGCAGGGTGGGGACGCGAGGCAGGCGCCCGTTCATGGGGTTCAGATCGACTGCCGGGCGAAGTCGGGAGTGTCGAGCACGCGCTCAAGGCGCTTGTAGTCCTCGAGCACGCGGCCGCAGCCGTTGACCACGCAGAGCAGCGGCTCCTCGGCCACGTGTACCAGGATGCCGGTCTCGTGGCTGATCAGGTCGCTGATGCCGCGCACCTGGGCGCCGCCGCCGGCCAGCATGATGCCGCGATCGACAATGTCGGCAGCCAGCTCGGGCGGGGTGCGCTCCAGGGTGCGCTTGACGGCCTCCACGATCACGTTGAGGGGCTCGGCCATCGCCTCGCGGATGTCACCGGCGCGCACGTTGATCGTGCGGGGCAGGCCGGAGAGCAGGTGCAGGCCGCGCACGTCCATCGACGTGTTGTCGTGGGCGTCGTCGGGGAAGGCGGAGCCGATGCGGATCTTGATGTCCTCTGCGGTGCGCTCGCCCACCACCAGGTTATGCACCTTCTTGAGGTACACACCGATGGCGTCGCTGAGCTCATCGCCCGCCACCCGCACCGACTCGCTGAGCACGGTGCCGCCGAGGCTGAGCACGGCCACTTCGGTCGTGCCGCCGCCGATGTCCACGATCATCGTGCCGACGGGCTCGGTCACGGGCAGGCCGGCGCCGATGGCGGCCGCCACCGGCTCATCGATCAGATGCACGGTGCGGGCGCCGGCCAGGCCGGCCTCGCGCACGGCGCGGCGCTCAACGCCGGTGACGCCGCTGGGAATGCCGATCACCAGGCGGGGCGCCACGATGCCGCGGCCCTCGTTGGCCTTCTGGATGAAGGTCTTGATCATCTGCTCGGCGGCGTCGAAGTCGGCGATGACGCCATCGCGCAGGGGCCGCACGGCACGGATGTTGCCGGGGGTGCGGCCGAGCATCAGCTTGGCCTCATCGCCCACGGCCATGGGCACGCCGCGCTCCAGATCCAGGGCCACCACCGAGGGCTCCTGCAGCACGATGCCCTTGCCGGACACGTAGATCAGGGTGTTGGCCGTTCCCAGATCGATGCCGATGTCACGGGAGAGCTGGAAACGTCGAAAAAACACGGAGCAGCCACCAAGCGGGGCGAATCATAGGAGGGGCCTCCACAGGGACCCTGGCCAGGAGTCCCAGAGCTGGCGGCGGTACATCCGGGCCCGGCGGTGGAACTCTCTGGAGGCGACGCCCGGAGCGGGTGCCGCATCATTGACCAACCGAACATCCAGGAGAACGCCATGGGCGTCAATTCCGTGACCCTCGTCGGCCGGGCCGGCCGCGACCCCGAAGTCCGCTACTTCGAATCCGGCAGCATGGTGGCGAACCTCACCCTCGCCGTGAACCGCCGCAGCCGCGACGACGAGCCCGACTGGTTCAACCTCGAGATCTGGGGCAAGCAGGCCCAGGTGGCCGCCGACTACGTGCGCAAGGGCTCTCTGCTGGGCATCATCGGCAGCTTCAAGCTCGACCGCTGGACCGACCGCGCCAGCGGCGAAGAGCGCAGCAAGCCCGTGGTGCGGGTCGACCGGCTGGAACTGCTGGGCTCCAAGCGCGACGCCGAGGGTGGCGGCTTCGGGGGTGGTGGCGGCTTCGGCGGCGGCGAGCCCAGCGACGAGGAAGTGCCGTTCTGAAGCGGCCTCGAGCCGAGCCCCCTCGGCTGGGACCCCCTCAGTGGGAGGGGTCTCCCCGGGACGATCCCTGGGGAACTCCCCTTCCGCCCAGCCAGGAGCTAGTGGGAGTTGCGGCGCCTGTTCCAGATCCGCAGCCCCAGCCAGACGGCGAATCCGGCAACGGCCAGCACCAGCAGCACCTTCACGACCTTGGCCACTGGCTCGATCCAGTGCTCCACGTTGGTGTAGCCCTCACCGAGGGCCAGTCCCGCCAGGGTGAGCAGCAGGGTCCAGATCAGGCTGCCGGCGGTGGTCCAGATCAGAAACGGCGTGAAGGGCATCATTTCGATGCCCGCAGGCACCGAGATCAGTGTGCGGATCCCGGGCACCAGCCGGCCCCAGAACACCAGCGCCGTGCCGTAACGGGAGAACCAGTCGCGGCTGCGGTGCAGCTCCTGGGAGCTGATGCCGATCCAGCGGCCATGGCGCTCGAGCCACTGCTCGATGCGCTCCTCATTGATCAGCCGGCCGATGCCGTACCAGGGCAGGGCCCCCAGCACCGTGCCGAACAGGCCTGCCAACACCACCGGGATCAGCGCCAGCTGGCCCTGCTGCACATAGAAGCCCCCCAGGGGCATGATCAGTTCCGAGGGAATCGGTGGGAACAGGTTTTCCAGGAACATCGCCGCGAAAATGGCGCCATAGCCCAGCAGGGGATTGGCCTCCACGGCCGAACCGATCAGCTGCGGCAGCTGCTGCACCAGTTCACTGATCCCCATCGCTGTTCCTGCTCACTGCAGTGATTGTCCGGCATCGATCCCGAGGGCCACAGCAAAACCGCAGGAACGAGGGCCACAAAAAAGCCCGGCCGCTCGCGCGCCGGGCCTGTCATCCCAGGACAGAACAGAGACCCAGCTGTCACCGCACCAACAGAGTGACCATGGCTGATGCCCACCCAAGGTCAGGGAATCAGCCATAACCCCTTCACAACAGCCATCCCTGGCAGTGTCTCTGCGGGGAAGGCGTCACGCAGTGGGCCTTCCCCGCAGAGACACTGCCAGGGAGCACCGACTCAGTAGCGGTAGTGGTCGAGCTTGTAGGGACCCTCCACCGGTACGTTGATGTAGGCGGCCTGCTCGGGGGTGAGCTCGGTGAGCTTGGCGCCGATCTTGTTGAGGTGGAGGCGGGCGACAGCCTCATCGAGGTGCTTCGGCAGCACGTACACCTCTTTGCCGTACTGGTCACCCTTGGTGTACAGCTCGATCTGGGCGAGCACCTGGTTGGTGAAGGAGTTGCTCATCACGAAGCTGGGGTGGCCGGTGGCGCAGCCCAGGTTCACCAGCCGACCCTCGGCCAGCAGGATGATCTTGTTACCGGAGGGCAGCAGGATGTGATCCACCTGGGGCTTGATGTTGTCCCAGGGGTACTGCTTGAGCGAGGCCACATCGATCTCGTTGTCGAAGTGACCGATGTTGCAGACGATCGCCTGATCCTTCATCTGGATCAGGTGCTCGTGGCGGATCACCCGGAAGTTGCCGGTGGCGGTCACGAAGATGTCCACATCGCCCACCACGTCGTCGAGGCGCACGACGCGGTAGCCCTCCATGGCGGCCTGCAGGGCGCAGATCGGGTCGATCTCGGCGATCATCACGGTGGCGCCCAGGCCCCGCAGCGACTGGGCCGAGCCCTTGCCCACATCGCCGTAGCCCAGCACCAGGGCCACCTTGCCGGCCACCATCACGTCGGTGGCGCGCTTGATGCTGTCCACCAGCGACTCACGGCAACCGTAGAGGTTGTCGAACTTGCTCTTCGTCACCGAGTCGTTGACGTTGATTGCCGGGAAGGGCAGCTCGCCGCTCTTCTGCAGCTGGTACAGCCGGGCCACGCCGGTGGTGGTCTCCTCGGTGACGCCCTGGATGTTGGCGTGGATGCGGGAGTAGAAGCCGGGCTGGGCCGCCAGCTTCTGGCGAATCGAGTTGAAGAGGGCGGTCTCCTCCTCGTTGGAGGGGTTGTCGAGCACGGAGGGATCCTGCTCGGCCTTGGTGCCCAGGATCACCAGACCGGTGGCATCGCCGCCGTCGTCGAGGATCATGTTGGGCGTGCCACCATCGCCCCACTCGAGGATGCGGTGGGTGAAGGCCCAGTATTCATCCAGAGTTTCGCCCTTATAGGCGAACACGGGGACCCCCGAGGCCGCAATGGCCGCGGCGGCGTGGTCCTGGGTGGAGAAGATGTTGCAGGAGGCCCAGCGCACTTCGGCGCCGAGGGCCACCAGGGTGTCGATCAGGACGGCCGTCTGGATCGTCATGTGCAGGGAACCCGCGATGCGGGCGCCCTTGAGGGGCTGCTCGGCGCCGTACTTGGCGCGCAGGGCCATCAGACCGGGCATCTCGGTCTCGGCGATGGCGATCTCCTTGCGGCCGAAATCGGCCAGGCCGAGATCGGCGATCACGTACGACGACGTGGTCTGCAGAGCGGGTGCAGCGGGTGTTGCCACCATGGGTTGCGACTCCTGAAAAACAGCTCGCTCCCGGCTGGGAGGGCGTGGATGGGAAATATCTGCGGAGACGCCGAGGCTTCGGGCTCGCGTGAGCTGAAATCTACAGGCGTGCTCCCAAACAGCGTGATCCCGGACGGTGGACCATTGGCCAGGGCAATCCAGCCCAGCGAACGTGTTCTCGCCGATGCGGCCGCCACCCGGGCCCTCGGCCGGGAACTGGCCGCGCTGCTGCTGCCCGCCGCCAGCGGACAGGAGGGGATCGCCCCTGCCCCGCCGCCAACCCCACAGCCGGGTTCGCAGCCCACTCCAGCACCGATCCTGCTGCTGGAGGGCGATCTGGGCGCCGGGAAGACCTGCCTGGTGCAGGGGCTGGCCGAGGGCCTGGGCATCGACGAGCCGATCACCAGTCCCACCTTCGCCCTGGCCCAGCACTACGCAGGCCTGCGGGCCAGTGGGCCCAACAGCTCGCCTACGGCCCTGGTGCACCTCGACCTCTACCGGCTGGAACAGCTGGCCGCAGCCGATGAGCTGTTCGCCCAGGAGGAGGAGGAGGCCATCGCGCTGGGGGCGCTGCTGGCGGTGGAGTGGCCGAGCCGGCTGAGTTTCGTGCCGGCAGGCGCCTGGCGGGTGACCCTCAGCCTTCTGGATCCCGCCGATCCCGAGGCAGGGCGCCGTGTCCTGATCGAGGCCACCTGATCCGGGCCACCAGCCAAGTGGGAGGGAGGCGGCCGCTCAACCGGTTGCGGCCAGAAACAGCTCCACCTGTTCAACCGTTGGCTGGGGATCGATGGCACCCGCGCCCTGACACACCAGGGCGCCGCAGGCGCTGGCAAAGCGGATCGCCGCCTGCAGGCGCGGCCCTTCGGCCGCCGTGGCCCGCACCAGATCCGGCTCCAGCCGGAGCCGATGCAGCAGCCCGGCCAGAAAGGCATCGCCGGCGCCGGTGCTGTCGAGCACGGACACGGTGAAGGCTGGCATCGCGCCGGCCTGGTCGCCGAAGCACCAGGCCACCGGCGCGCTGCCATCGGTCACCACCACGGCGGGCCGCTGGGGCAGGGCGGCGCGGATGGCTGCGGGATCCCGGCTGGCGAACAGCCACTCGGCCTCCTCCGCGGCCAGTTTGAGCAGGGCCGCCCGCTCCAGGAGCGGGCGGATCCGGGCTGCCGCCGCGGCCGAAGGGCCAGCCGTCGACGGGGCGCGCCCATCCCAGAAGGTGGACCGCCAGTTCACATCCACAGCCAGCGCCACCCCTGCGGCCACCGCCCGCTGCAGCGCCAGCTGCAGGGCGCCGGCCGCCAGGGGGCTGGCGAGGGGAATCGTGCCCACAAGCAGCCAGGTGGCCTGGGGCAACAGCCGCTGCAGCGGCTCGGCCAGCTCCTCGGCGGCGAGCGCCTGGTCGGCGAAGACCGCGTCAGCAGACGCTCCGCCGGCGCTGCCCCCATCCCGGCCGCCGGCAAAGCCCTGGAAGTGGCGCTCCCCGCCGACATCGCGTCGCACCAGCACCACGCGGCTGGCCCGCTCCCCGTCCCACTGCAGGCCCGAGACCTCCACCCCGCGCAGCGCGAACAGCTCCGCAAACGCCGCACCGATCGCATCGCGCCCCAGCCGGCCGAGGAAGGCCACCGGCGTGCCGAGCCTGGCCAGGGCACAGGCCACGTTGGCTGGGGCGCCACCCAGGCGATCGTCGAGCTGATCGGCCGGCGCGGAGGCCGGATCGCCGCCGGGAGGCCCCAGCCGATCCACCAGCGCCTCGCCGAGGCAGAGCACCCGAGGTGGGACGAGCGCGGCGGCGGCGACCTCCGCGCCAGAAACCTGCGAGGGCTGCACCGGAGCCGGGTCTCCGCCCTGGGCCAGGGCCATCAGGCCGCCGCGCGACTGCCCCCAGCTTGGTCGGCCTCCCCCGCGCTGTCAGCGCCGCCAGGGCCACCGGCAGCTGCAGCCCCATCCAGCCCAGCGGACCGCAGCCCCAGCCTCTCCAACAGCGCCGCGATGATCCGGGCATTGGCCGCCGGGAACGGGAAGGCTCCCAGCTCCTCGGGCCGCACCCAGCGCACCTGCTGACTGGCCAGGGGCTGGGGCTCCCCGGCGGTCCAGCGGCAGAGATGCACCACGAAGCGCAGCCGCTTGTGGCTGTAAGCGTGCTCCAGCGTGATCAGCTCCTCCCCCACCGACGCCTCGATCGCCAGCTCCTCGGCCAGCTCGCGGGCGATCGTGGCCTCGATCGCCTCACCCGGCTCCTGCTTGCCGCCTGGGAATTCCCATAGGCCGCCGAGCAGCCCCTCGTTGAGTCGCTGGTCGATCAGTACCCGGCCTTCGCCATCGAGCACCACCCCCACGCCGATCACCTGGAAGGGCAGGGGCTTGCTGGCGTCCTTCACGGGATATCGGGCGGGATCGCCGGCAGCGTAGGCAGTGCAGCTCCCCTGCCAGGGGCAGGCGCCGCACCGCGGTTGACGGGGGGTGCAGATCGTGGCGCCCAGGTCCATCAGCGCCTGGTTGAACTCCCGGGGCCGCTGCGGATCGAGCAGCAGCTCGCTCAGCTGCCAGAACCGGGCGAGCTGCCGCGCCGGCGGCCGGGAGCTCGCGATCAGCCGCGCCAGCAACCGCTTCACGTTGCCATCCAGGATCGGATGGGGCAGATCAAAGGCCGAGGAGAGGATGCTGCCGGCGGTGCTGCGACCGATCCCCGGCAACGCCAGCCAGGCCGCCAGATCCCGCGGCCAGGGCTGCCCCTGCAGCTGCCGTGCGCCCTGGTGCAGCCTGCGGGCGCGGGAGTAGTAGCCCAGCCCCTGCCAGAGCAGCAACACGTCGTGCTCCCCGGCCGCCGCCAGCACCTCAACGCTGGGGAAGGCCGCCATCCAGCGCTGCCAGTAGGGCAGCACCACCTGCAGCTGGGTCTGCTGCAGCATCACCTCCGCCACCCAGATCGGATACGGATCCAGCCCTTCGCCGGAGCCCACCCGGCCACCATCAGGCCGCAACTTCCAGGGGATCAGCCGGCGGCCATCCCGCTCCCCCCAAGCCAGCAACCCTGCGCGCAACACCCCAACCCGGAGCCCAAGCTGCCCCAGCGCGCCAACCTCTGGCCCACTGGCCCCCGGCTCCTCTCCCCCATCCCCCATACCCGCCAGCACTCCCGGGCCGCCAGGCGCACTCACTCAAGCAGCGACGTATTCCGCCACGGTTTCGCTGAGTCGCCGCAGGGACGCCAGGCCATCGCGCTCCAGGTTGCGCACGCGATCGCGGCTCATGCCCAGGATGCGGCCGATGCCGGTGAGGCTCATCGGTTCATCGGGATCGGGCGCATCGGCGCAGGGGATGCCGTAGCGCATCTTCAGCACCCGCCCCTGCAGGTCCGGCAGACGCTCCAGCAGCGCCCGCATGTCGCCCCGCAGGCACTCCCCATCCACCAGC
>NZ_NQLA01000055.1 GCF_002252705.1 Vulcanococcus limneticus LL | reverse complement strand
CGGCATGCAAGCCGTAACTCACGACATCACGGCGCTACTGGCGATGGCGATGAGAAAGCCAGAACCAAGCTCGAGTTAAGACTTTGAATCAGCCCTGGGTCTAACCCGATAATCACAACCCTCTTTCTTTCGGTGCTTTTGGAGGCACACTGCGCTGCCTGATATTCTGGGTTCACAGCTCAGATAGCTGACTGAAGAGAATTGTAGACTGTGCTCGGCATCGTCGAACGCTCAGCATCAGTGGCTGCGCGCAGCACCATCCGCTGCATGCTGTTGTTCGGCGGCCGTGAATGGGAGCTTGTCATGGAGTGATCTCCCGGTTCATGAGCATCGGCCCGCCCTGGTCCGTGATCGAAACGAAATGGGCCTGGCCCTCGAAGAGATGATCGCAGTAAGACCGCCGTACCCGCTCGAAGAACCCCAGCTTTCGGAATACGTGCTGCGAGGTCTTGTTCGTCGCTTCGGTCACTGCCATTCGGTAGCCCTTGCGTCCACCGCACGCCAGGGATTCGGCCACGAGCTGTTGAGCGATGCCATGGCCCGCAAACCCCTGCGCCACGCCCAAGAGGAAGAGATGCAGCGATTCTCCAAGGCGTCTCGGTCGAGCGGCGAAATACTCGGTGTCGAGCTGTCCCAGGATGTCAAAGATGGGATTGAACTTCGAGCTCAATTGATCGAAGCCGTCGGGCGGGGCGCTTGCCGAATCTTCGGCAAGCAGCGCACCAATCATCTCTCCCGTCGCCGCCGATCGCGCGACCACGGTTAGCCCCTCGGCGTCTGCCTTCGGACCGTAGAGTCGGACGAAAGTTTGAAACTCTGAGGCGGTGAGCCCGACCGCCACAGCCGGTGGATCTCGATGCGCGAACACCTCACCAAGTAGTCGCGACAGCTCTTCTGCATCAGCCCTCGTGAAGAGATGGTAGGTGACCGGCGTATTCGTCATCGTGTGATTGACCTAAGTCGCTTCTTGTCCGCCTAACGCTGCCATCACCTGACCGCTGGCAGCGAAAGCAAAATACAATGAATGCATGGATGCGACTCAGCTAGAGACAATGTTGCGCATGCTCGGGATAGACCCAGACTAGAGTAAATCAAAGATTCTTTCAATGGTGTCAATGGAGGCAGGATGTCCGAACTTTGTGTACAGAGCATATCTTGGACCCACATAAATACTGTCAAGGTCAGGCGGAACGTCTTTGAAATAGTTAGCGTATGCAGAATCCACAAAGAAGGCGTTAGATCCTGTATGGCTATTGCAGCAGACCAGTTGATAGTCAAACTTATGAAATTCTTTTACGAAGCTTGTAAGCGATGCGCCAAAATAGTCGTCACCTTGCCACACGTGCTTGGGGTCATAGGCAATCTCAAACTCGACGGGAGGCGGGAATTTTGCATTATACTCCACTATAAGCAGCTTGGGACGGTGACCGACTTTCAATAGTGAACGCATGAAGTGTATATCATTTCCGTCTAAATCCAGGGAAATCACATCAATTGTCTTTCGTTCAAGTCTTTGAAGACATTGGCTCGAAATATCATGAATGTTATCCAGCGTAATCCATTCTTTTGCATACTGAAAATTGCTTCCTCGCCCATCGTTAATATCAGGCCGGAGAGTCTCGCCACCTACCCAAAAACCTCGCCACCCCAGAGCAGCCAGTATCAAGGTATTATTTTCTGTACCATCACCAACTCCATACTCTGCATAGGTACCGTTATCAAGGCAACCAATTCTGCGAAGAATCTCGATGGTTATTCCATCTTCGTCAGTTTGTGAAAAACACTTTTTGCCGAACGCATTTAATGGATTGGAATGGGCCAATTGAGCCTTTCGAGTCTCGTCATACAACCGAAGATCCCTAGTGTCGCTAAGCTCACGCAAAAGACTCTCAATATTGAGAAGTCTTTGACGCAGTGTTGGGATGGGATTGGGGATGTTCACGCACTTAAGACCAGAATGAATGAATGAATGAATGAATGCAGTTACAACTTATACGCACATGCCGAGGGTGGCAATCGCAAATATACGTCATTTGCGCAAATTTGGCTCAGCTCAGTATTCAGAAATCACGGATCATGGTATTGAGGTGATGTATTCATCGGCATAACATTGCCCTTAAGTGGCAGGTATGGAGCTTGGGGTGGCGGAGCGGTAACTGCCAGGAAAGACGACGCCCCTGCCTCGGATCAGGCGGCCATCTCACCAACGTAGTCGGATGGATGGTGTTTTCCGGAGATGGTGGATCGATTCAGACCACCTCCGGCTGAGGCCAACAGCGGGTGGTTCGACTCCAGCGGCGGGGGTGACTCTGACAGGCCTGCTCTTAGACGTGGGTACGGCGCCTGGCCCGGATCGAAGGGCAGACGACGGCGTCACGTATCTCCCGGTGGAGATCCTCCAGCGTGTCGGCCTCGGTGTGGATGGTGGCAGCGGCGGCACTGGCCCGAAAGGAGCCATCCTCCGCTTGCTCGACCAAGAAAAGGATTTCCTGCATGGCGCTCTCCAATGGACCCAGTTTGACAGTGGTGGGCGGGATGCTTGCTGTCCCTGTCTGGGCAAAGAGACTGGGGCGGCACAGCCACACCCTGATCCGGGTTACTGCAGCCGACAAGCGCCCACGCCAGAAGGAATCCCAGCGCAGGACTTAGCCCGCCGGATCCTGGGAGAGGACGTGACCCAGATCACTACACCACCGGGATGCGTCAAGCGGATGGTGGGCAAGGTTCACCGTCAACGGCATCACCCGCTACGACCAGGGCGCCTACGGTCTGGTGGGCGGCGTAGCCGAAGGCTTCTGCGCAGCAGTAGAGCTGAGCGACGCCGTTACCTGGCCGAAGGCCAGCGTGGCGGAGCCACTACGCGAAGAGCTGCCGCAGCTGTGCCACCAGCGACTCGATGCCTTCCGAATGCACCGCGGCGAGGAGATGGGTTGTTTGCTCACGCAGAAGCCTGCGGCTTCGCGCACCGCAGCCGCCACCTACGCCGGCCGATCAGCGGCTCGGGGAAGGTCCGGGTGCTGAACCATGCCCGCGGTCGGACATTCGCGGCGTCCGCGGGCACCATCGGGCCCTGGAGATGGACCCCATCGTGACGAGGAACCAGGGCGGCTCGGATTACCTCAGCAACCTGCAGGCCCTCTGCTTCCGCTGCAACACCGGCAGGCACGATGCTGTGTGCCAACGCAAGAGGGCACAACCGACTTCCGCGGATTGCAGGCCAAAGATGGGATCCGCGAGCTCACCAAGGACAACGGCGCTCTCCTGGTGTTTGACGAGGTGATGACCGGCTTCCGCATCAGCCACCGCGGCGCCCAGGCCAAGTTCGGCATCACCCCCGATCTCACCACGATGGGCAAGGTGATCGGCGGCGGTCTGCCGGTGGGCGCCTACGGCGGCCGGGCCGACATCATGGCGATGGTGGCCCCCGCCGGGCCGATGTAGCAGGCAGGAACCCTCCGCGGCAACCCACTGGCGATGACCGCCGGCATCAAGACGCTGCAGCTGCTCAAGCAGCCCGGCACCTACGAGCGCCTGGACAGCATCACCAAGCGCCTGAGCAACGGCACCAGGAGGCCGCCCGCAGCGTCGGCCTGCCGATCACCGGCGGCTCGATCAGCGCCATGTTCGGCTTCTTCCTCTGCGAGGGGCCGGTGCGCAACTTCGAGGAGGCCAAGGCGGCCGACACGGTGCGTTTCGGCCAATTGCACCGGGCCATGCTTGAGCGCGGTGTCGACCTGGCCCCCAGCGCCTACGAGGCGGGCTTCACCTCCCTGGCCCACTCCGACGAGGACATCGACACCACGATCGCGGCCTTCCGCGACTGCTTCGCGGCGATCGCCTGAGCAGGAGGCTGACAGAGCCTGACGGCCACAGCCTGCCTACTCAGTAGTTGCTGCTGACGCGGATCGTGAGGGTGCGCTCCGCCGGATCAAGCACGGCGAGCATGAAGTCGTTCACGTCGTTCCGCAGGGGGCTGATGATCCGCTTGGGTGCTCCCATGATGTTGTCGCCGGCGGTTCGGATCTGATAGAGCCCGGCCCGTGGCAGCGGCGGCAGCGAGGCCTGGAAGCGCTCCAGCATCTGCCCGGCGCTGGGGTTGTGGGTGCTACCTGCCGGCTCCAGCGGGTTGCCCGTGTGCTGCGCCGCGTGGGTCCGCGATGCGATCGCCGTGCGAATGCCCGCCAGGTGCCGGAGTTCGGCAACAGGGATCGGCAGCGGCCGCCAGCGGCCTGAACGCAGGGCGCTGCTCCTGAAGGTTGCGGCATCGACCGGGCTCAGCCGAAACACCATCGTGATCTTGAGCCCCTCACGGCCAAACCAGCCCGGCTCCGCCGGCGAGGCGGCGTAGCGCACCACGCTGGCGCCCCAGGGCAGGGCGAACTCCCGCCGCAGGGCCAGCTCGTCGGACTGGCGGGTGCTACAGCCCGCCAGGGTGGCGCAGCCCACCGCCAGCAGCAGTGCCGGCGCCAGCAACGGCAACGGGCAAGTCCGGGCTGCGGGGGTGCGAGGCATCGGCAGGCTCGGCAGCATGGGCATTGTGGTGCTCCACAGGACGCCCAGCACCGGAGGTCACCATGGGCAGCGCAGGGATCGGTTTACGGCCATGGCTGGCCGTTCCGGCCTTGCTGATCGCTCTGGTGGGGTGTCAGGGCACGCCCGAACGTCTCTCGGTGCAGGGGCTGGTGCGGCAGCTCGAGGGAGGGCCGTTCCAGTTCCGCGCTGAGGGCGACCGCTGCAGTCTGCGCCGGCCCGCAGCGTTTCCCGCCAGCCTGTTCACCTGGCTCCTGGAAGGCGATGACGACCTCATCAGCCGTGCGGATGCGGCTCGGTGTCTCGGCCAGCTGGGTCCGGCCGCCCGCTCCGCCGTGCCGGCTCTGCTGCAGGCCCTCAACTCCGGGCCCGAGGATCGCGACACCGGCCATGGCTACACGGGGGTCGGCGTCATCTCCGTCAGGAGCGCGGTGATCGAGGCCCTCGGGCGCATCGGCGACGGGCGAGCTCTGGGGCCCCTCGCCAGGGTTCTGGCCACCCAGCCGGCCTATGCCCGGGTCACCCTGGAGGCCATGCAGGCGCTGGGTCCGTTGGCCAGCGGCCAGGCCGGGCTGATCACCGCCGTGCTGGACGCGCGGATCGCCGACCGGCCCGGGCGCGCCCCGGCCTGCCAACAGGCCGTGCTGGCCCTGGACCAGGACCTGGCGAGACGGGCGGTGGTGGAACGTCTGGAGCGGCAACACCCCAACCGCACTCGGCACGTGTTTCAGGAAGCGGAGGTGGCAGCCGCCTTGCGCACCCTCGACCGCCGCTCGCCTGACTACCGCAAAAACCGTGAGGGAGTGTGCCGCGATCAGGTGGCGGAAGCCGCCCTGGGGGCCCTGGCGGCGATCCGCTGCGCAACCTGTCTGCCCCCGATCGTTTCGGCCCTGCGGGAGCCCTGGCTGGCGACTGCCGCCGCCTGGGAACTGGGGCGGATACGGCCACTCCCGCCCGCGGCCGTGCCTGCCCTGCGGGCCGTGATCACCTCACCCAGCCATGGTGCCCAGGCCCGGGAGAGCGCCAGGACGGCCCTGCTGGATTCGGATCAATGAGACCGGAGCGGTTGAACCCGCCACTCATGGACCGATCGGTCGGTACCCCAGGCGATTCAGCGCCCCTTGAAGCGTCCGGGGTTTGAACGTCCAGAAGATCAGCACAGCGGGTTGGCTCGGATCGCTGTGCAGAAGCACCAGGCCTCCCCAGAGACCTCCGGCTCTTGGTCGCAACTCCAGCTGACGCAGATCCCCGGCGGCGACCGTGAAGGTTCTCCGCACCACACCCAGCACGTTCAGCTGGATCGTGATCTGCTCGGGAGTGACGCGGAGCTGAGCAAACGGCCAGGAGGCATTCCAGCGCCCCCCATGGCTCCGGCCCCAGCGCAGACCGCCGGTCTCCCCGTGGCACCCTCTCATCGTGGCCACCGCGTCGCTACAAAAGGCAATGCATAGGATGCATTCATGGCGCACGCCTGGAGCTCGCGGGCAGCGGCCCGCCGCCGGTACCGCACCAAAGGCACTCCGCAGCCAGCGCTGCTGGCCTACCCGCTCTGGACCGTGGGGCTCGGCCTGGGGTGCATCGTGCTGTTCTCCGCCTGTGCCTGGTTCGCCTGGCAGGCGCCGGCGGCACGCGGTGGTCCGAAGGCGGCCCTTGTCTTCCTGGTCTTCGTGCTGCTGGGCGTGGCGCTGGTGGTCTCCTGTCTGGCGGAGAGCTTCGTGGTCGACGCGGCGGGCATCGAGCGTCTGCGCTTCGGCCGCTGCCGGGCCATGCCCTGGAGCGACATCGCCCGCGTGTCGTTCCCATGGGGCGGGCCGGGAATCCGGCTGGAGTCGCGCCGCAGCATCCGGTTCGAGGTGGCCGAGATGGTGGATGGGTTCGGGGTGCTCTGCGACGCCCTGCTGCTGCACGTCGTCGAGGGAGTCCGGGTGGTGCCCGAGGCCTCGATGCTGGTGCTGCGCGGGTCGTCGCTGGAGGGGGAAGCGCTTCAGCGGGCCTATGCCCGCTGGTTCGAGGCCGAGGAGGTCGAGCCCCCCGCGGCCATGGGCCCCACCGCGTGCGTGCTGTCCTTGGGCCGGGCCTTCGGCGCGCGCATGCTCTGGCACCACGGCTCCTTCCTGCCGTTCGAAGCGCGCTGGACACTCTCCGGCCAGCCGCGCATCACCCATGGCGAGCCCCGGGGTGACGACCCCGGCTATGCCTGTTTTCGGCTGGAGGAGCGCAAGGTCGTGATCGTCACCGACAGCGACACCCTGCGCGAAAGCCTGGATGCGTGAACGGCGCAGCCGCTCGGTCGGCTCGCACGGCAGCGGATATCAGCGCGAGCGATCCTCTCCTGCATCGAGCAGCCGGTCGATCTGATCGAGGGCCTCATCGAGCGGGGCAATCGCCTCCGCCACCGCGGCATCGCTGGCCTCGCTGCTGGGCCACTGCGCATCCACCTGCTGCTGCAGATGCCGCAGCCCGCCATCGATCCGTTCCAGCCGGGTGGAGAGCGCCAGCAGCCGGGCCTCGCGCGTATCCATGCCGAAACGGGCCGCATCCAGGTTGCGGGTCAGCTGGTCCACGAGCTGGTGCCGCTCGCGTCGCAGCGTTGGCGAGGTCTCCCGGCGCAGCTCCTCCCGTGCGCGGCTGAGGCGTGCCTCAAGATCCTCCGCTGAGAGCAGGATGCCCCCGCCGGATTCCAACAGCGGCCGGCGCTGAAGGATGCGCTCCGGCAGCAGCCGCAGGCGCTCACAGCACAGCTGCACCATGCCGAGAGCGTCCAGATGGTCTGGAGCCTGGAAGCGGGCCATCGCTTCGCCGCTCACCAGATCGCTCTGGAGCGCCAGCTGGTTGGCACGCTGCAGTGCCGCCTCGATGCTCTCGCGCACGCGTCGGTCACGCAGCCGTTCCCCACGACGGGCGTGCTGAGCGCGAAGCATCGCCAGACCAGCCGCAGCGATCGCGCCAGCCAGCAGGGCCAGCGGCAGACCGAGCGGAGTGAGCCGCACCAGCAGCACCAGCAGCAGACCGGCCACCGTTACGGCCAGGGGATCATCGAGCGGATTGGTCCAGGCGGATGGCAGGCGCGACATCAGAAGGACTGCTGCAGTTGTTCCATGCGCTTGAGGATGCTGTCGGGCGTGCCCTCCACGAAGACGCCGCCATTGCTCTCGGCGATCCTGCGCAGGGCAGCCGCGTCGTAGTTGCCGCTGCTGCCGTAGCCGATCGTGAACACGCCGATGCGATCGTCACTGGCGAAACCGCTGCGGCGCAGTTCGGCTTCGAGGGTCTCCAGCGACAGCCTGGAGCCGGCGTCGTTGCCGTCGGTGAGTACCACCACGGCCAGGATCTCGCCGGGCTTGCGGGTGCGGCGCAGCCAGTTGCGCCCCGCTTCCACGGCGTCGTAAAGCCGGGTGCCACCGTCTGCCTTCAGGCCGCTCACGAAGGTCATCACCTTCGCCGCATCGGCAGGACCACCGCTTAGCTCCACCGGCTCGCGCACGGTGCTGTCGAAATCGATCAGCCCGAGAACATCGCGCGGGCCTGTCTGAGCCAGATAGGCCTGCAGGCTGCGCTGGGCGGAGGGCAGTTTGTCCCCCTGCATCGAGCCTGAGCTGTCCACCACCAGGGCTACGCGCGAAGGCTTCTTCACCTGGTTGCGCCAGGTGGTGATGATCGCCTCCACCACCTCGGGGCTGGGAGCCCGCAGGGAGTCGTACACGGCCCGGGGATCAGCGCCATAGGCGGCGGTGATCCGGCGCATCGGCACCGCAGGATTGGCGGGTCGCAGGCCCTGATCGGCGGCGATGCGCTGGATCGCCGGCTGCTGCAGCCGCTCGATCAACAGTGCGGCGGCCTGCCGCTCCTGAGCCGATACCCAGGGCGCCGTCGGCAGGATGGCCCGCATGGTGCTCGTGTAGGTGGCGCGGGGATAGACGGCCACCAGAGCCTCCTGCCCCGGTTCGCGCCGGCCGTTAGCTGCCACCACCGACGATTCGTAGACCGAGGCCACCGAGGCCCAGAACACGCCGTTGCGCTGCATCGTGCGCGCCAGCTCATCGGTGGAGCTGCCGTAGCGGGTCACATGCTTCTGGATAGCGGCCACAGCTGCCGCATGGGCCTTCACATCGGCAAGGGTGAGCTGCTCGGGCCGTTTGCCGGACACCTCAGCAACCATGGCCACCAGCGTCTGCAGCCCTGAATTGGAGCGGGTGGGTGCGGTTTGCACGAAGCGGATCGGCTGCGGCGGCCCGGTGGGATCGAGCTGCTGATGGGTGTCGGCACGGGCTAGGGCCAGGAAAGGCTGGGGTCTCTGCAGCCCCTTCACCAGGGCCGGCGTGGTCATCAGCACCATCGGGCTGGTGGCCAGAGCAGGAGCATCGGCGCTGGGGGGAATCAGGGAACGCCCGGGGGCAATGGCCTGCAGGCGATGGCGCAGCAGCTCCTGGTAGATCTCGCCATCGACAGACACCAGGGTGGGGATCGCGGGATCATCCGCACGGCCACCCCCCTGCAGCACGGCACGGGCGTGGCCCTCCATCTCGCTGACGACATCCCCGCTGCCGCTGGCGCGGCAGCGCAACAGCACGCGGGTGCCATCGGGGAGGCGCGGCGGATCGCGCTCGATGGTGGCGGCCGCTTCCTTGCAGAACCCGCCCAAGGCACTGCCCACCAGCATCGTGATCTCGAGGCTCGCTGCAGACAGCTGGCCGCAGCTGGCCAGCAGCGGCAGTAGTGCAAGTGGCGCCAGCGCGCCGGCGATCAGCCGTGCCATGGGAAAGGCCTCGCGTCACTCCTATTGTGCGTTGGCCGGCTGCCTGCCGTCGCCGGTCCTCTCCGCCTGGCCCCCTGCGGTGTCCGTGATCACCCGCCGCCGAGCCCTCTCCCTCGGCATCGCCGCAGCGGCCCTTGTGCTCGCGTCAGCGCCATTGCCAGGTCTGCGCCGGCCCCTTCTGGTGGCGGTGGGTTCAGAACTGGAGCAGCCGCTACAGCAACTCGAGCCGCTGTTCGAGCGCCGTCATCCCGGCATCGACCTGCGCTGGCAGGTGCAGGGCGCCCAGGACATGGTGAATCAGAACCAGGAGGGCAAACCCGATCGAGCCCGGGTGCTGATCCCCTCCAACCGGGAGCAGCTAAGGGCATTCCAGGCGGCTCTGGCGGCGCAAGGGGAGCCGGCTCCCTTCAGCCGGGAGCCCCAACCGATCGCCCGCACCCTGCTGGTGGCGGTGGTGTGGCCCGATCGCGGCGCGCGGCTGTTCCCGGATGGCCGCTTCTCCTGGGCGCGCCTGAAACAGGCCGCCGCAGCTGGCCAATGGTCAGCCCTGGGGGGGCCTGAGGCCTGGGGCAGCTTCGACCTACGCACCACCGATCCGCTGCGTTCCAATTCGGGCCAGCTGACGCTGGCGCTCTGGAGCCGCGATCTGCCGGGGGCCGCGTCGGTGGCGGTGCTGAAACGGGCCGTCTACCGGCCTGCCCGCTCCACCGACATCCTGCTGCGGGAGTTCATCAGCAGCGGCCGCAACGATGGCGACATCGCCATGGTCTACGAAGCCGCGGCGCTGATGCGTATCGCCGAGGCGCAGCAGCGCTGGCCGGGGGGCTACCGCCTGATGGTGCCCGACCCCACGATCGAGATGGTGCTGGCAGCGGCGGTGCTGCGGGGTGAGGCCATGGGGCGCCAGGCCGATGGCGAGCGTTTCGTGGACTTCCTGGCTGGCGCGGAGGCTCAGGCGGTGCTGAGGACCCTCGGCTTCCGTGGCCTGGATGGGCGGGGCGGCGGCCCGGCGGCGAACCGGGTACGGCGCCTGCCCCCTCCCGACCGGACCCAGCTGGATGAACTGCTGCGCCTCTGGCAACAGGCAGGTTGAAGCCAGCCTGGGATTGAACCCTCGCTCTTGCCTGAACGACTGAAACGCGTTGATCGGGGGATTGCCGGGAGCACTGAGCAAGTGCCCGCCGAACGCTCAAGATCAGCGGCGGGTAGAGCATCTATGCTTCTAGTAGGAATCTTAAACCCGACCGCTGAATCTTGTTGTTATGCAGTCATGAAGGAATCATGTCGCCTCTTCAGTAGCCGAAAGTTTGTTTAAATAGTGACGCGACAGAGACTCCTTTGATACAAGCGAATACAGGTCTAGAAAGCGCCGTTTCAGATCTTGACATGTACTTTCAAAGAGTGGGTCAATGTTATCAAATTTCCCGCGGCCGACGCGATATACATGGATCACTTGGCCATCGGTTACCATAAAGAAATCACATTGGGTCCAGAAGCAATAGCTTTTAGCTTGATGATGCGCTTGCTGTAGCTGCTTGGATCTTGAAAGATAGCTATCACGCTTTGCCTCAATCGTCATAAGAGGTTGTGCGCTTAATGCATCGAGCGCAGAGTTAAAAACGGCATGATCAATTACTAGTGTCGTATCGCGTGAACCAAGAGCAGCTCGAACAGGCATGCCATCAAATCTATCGCAATCATTGTATCCGAGCCTTGTAAGTAGCGGGACTGCAAACTTGATTTCGACTTCTCTTTCTGATCTGAGTTCCAGGCTTGTAACTTTGTCAAACCAACCATCTGCATTCCAGTCTTTCGATGGAGATGACATGAGGGGGGTAGGACTTTCGAAATTTTCTTTAATTGTAGACAGATAGATCCAGTCTTCTGTGCTGATTTCCCAAGTGTCGCCATACCTCACCAAAGGAGGATTGATTGCAAGACCTGCTTCGTTTAGAGCATTGGTAATTTCTGCAGTATTGCTGTCTGATCGCTTTTCGTATCCAAACTTAGCAAGAAGCGTGCGAAGCTTAAGACGCTTTGATTCGGATGCCGCACCTTTCACGTTGATAGCAATCTCATTCGCAATCTGAGTGAACTGATCAGGAGATTTCATGTGCAAAGCAATTGCTGATTGGCATGACAATAAGATCTCTAGTGTGGCCTAAAAACATTCTATGCGTTCTTGATTAGTTCTTACAGTAAGAGGGCAGAGTTGATCCGCCCTTCTGAAGAATTGCTATACAACGCTGCTGTCGCTCCAGGACTTGTTGAAGCTGCTTTTCATAGGAATCAAGACACCATTGAATCATATCAGCGCTTGAGTAAGAATAGCACTTTGCGGTTTCATTATTTCCGTAGATGTTCTTTACCTGGGCAAAGCTTTCCATGCCGCCCAGCTGTAAAGACAACGAGCAAACAAAAAAGCAGAGGTTTCGCCAGACTGGTATGCCATTGCTTGCGCTGGATGATGGCTTGCATTTTCTCTTAGACAAAATCCTGGACATCGGTTTGTTTACAAGGTGGCTGTAAGAAGGCTTAGCACATGTCCCCTAATGGTGCAAGTCTTTTTTTGCGAGCTCGTGCTGTAGCTCATGTCTGCATAACGCGTGCCATCACCTGGCCGGAGATAGACCGAGGGGTGTAAAAGATTCATTCGGAGCCGGCACAGGTGGATGGCATTGTTAGACTTTCTTGCTTTATATCTGCGGGACTCGTGCCATCTGGGATAGTGCTGACTATAGTTGAACTTGATGGAGTTGACAACAGCATTCAAGGTGCCGTCAAGGATCGTGTACTTGCTTCATGGCCACCCCGCCTGATCCGAAACAACTTGATCATATCGAAAAGTCTCTCACCCTGTTTGTGTTTCTCTAGCAGGTTGAACACAGTCCACACCACCGTGATCGCTAAGCAAAACTGGCTCCAAAAAACTTTCCAAGGACAAACAGCCAAGAGTCAGAACCGGCCGAAGCCAGCCGAAGGTCATCAGGCTATTGACGCATCAGTAGAATCAAGGTAATCCTAGAACATGTGGGAGGCAACAATGATTTGCATCGAATGCGGGGAAGAACTCCCCAGCCATGCAACAGAATGCCCACGATGCAGGCGATATAGCGGAAGTCTTTCTCGAACGTTGCTGGGCATTCCGCCACCACCTCCCCCACCCCTTGATCCTCGATTATTCGCCTCAGGCAAAGACACCAGCCCTACACAATCCAACGAACCGCAGCCAAGGCTGAGCGCAGGACAGGTACAGTTTCTAAAAAAGTTTCTCGATACCCCTCTATCCAGAGAGATGGTCGATTACTATGATGGTCTTCAGTACTATCGTCATTTAGTTGGTGGGAATGTCGTGACATTCGTTGGCCAACTTATGAGTGAAGGCTTGATCGAGCCTCATGACACTGATAGAGCTGCCTGGATTTGCTCCGATAAGGGGAAAAGGATTGCACAGAGTGCAATCATAGATACTCGGACAGATTCTGGCAACATCATCGATTACGTACAATCACTGCAGGCCAGCGAAACCCTCAAGGTTGCGACAGAACTCAACCGAGATGGGAACGTACCAGCAGCCGTTCTAGTCTTAAAAGAGGCATACAAGAAAATCGAGAGCTCTTCTGTGAGCTATGGCATTGATACATATCTAAGGCTGCCCTCCTATCTACAGAAACTTGGCAGATATGACGAAGCTTGGGGCTTCCTCAATCAATTACTCGCGAGGGGCTACCCCAACCAAATTCAGAATGAGGCCCTTATTCTTCTCGCACGATCAAAGATCTACAAGGCGATGTGTCGGCTACTCCAGCATGAGGGCAAGGGGAGAAAGGCGATTATCTTTGGGGCGGCTTCGATTGTTGCCGAGGCACAGTATTACTATCTCCAATCAGAAGAAAAGGACTGGCCCAAGGACTTCAGAAAAGAGCGAGAGGCAGCATTCCGAAGCCTCTCTGAAGCCACTAGCATCCACAAAGAAATGAAGAAAATAACAAAGAAGGAGATAACTGAAACGCAGTTAGAAGCTACAGTAAACTATCTCAGCAGCACTCTTTCTCGACCCAAAGCCGTTAAATATGACCGGTTAATCGTAGAGGTAGATTCTTTGATCTGCGTCGAAAAGAATCCTCGGCATTAGGGCTTTTTCTCTCTAAAAGAAGCCTGTCCCCGCTTGGCATGGTTCTAGACGGTTTATGGCGGTATCTGCTGCTGATAAGTCTAACTTGTCATTGGCTGGTTCCGTGAACCACCAGTCACAAGGCCGATCCCTTCCGATAACCACGGCAAGAAACCAGCAGCGGTGAAACGAGAAGTCCTGTGCCGCCTAGGTTTTCGGCCCCAGTCCCAGGAGCCGCGGCAGTGGTTCACGGGTCCGATATGCGCCTGTTCGCCAGGCTACACAAGATCGGCAGGACTGCGTACCCCCAGTGGACCTCGGTTGAGGACGTGGGTATAGATCATGGTGGTGCTCACGTCCTGATGGCCCAGCAGTTCCTGGATCGTGCGGATGTCCTGGCCGCGTTCCAGGAGATGGGTGGCAAAGGAATGGCGAAAGGTGTGGCAGCTGGCCGCTTTCGTCACGCCGGCCTCAGTCACGGCGCGCTTCACGGCCTTCTGCACCACACTCGGATCGAGGTGGTGGCGGCCCTGGGTGCCGGATTCCCTGTCAACCCAGCGATTCTGCTGGGGAAACACCCACTGCCAGGCCCATTCCCTCTCGGCATTCGGGTACTTCCTGGCCAGGGCGTAGGGCATCAGAACCCGGCCCCAGCCTGCTGCGAGATCGGCCCGGTGCACGTCGCGCACCTCAAGCAGATGCTGCTGAAGTCCAGGCACCAGGCTCTGGGGCAGCAGCGTCAGGCGGTCCTTGCCACCCTTTCCGTCGCGAACGGTGAGTTCCTGCCGCTGGAAATCCAGGTCCTTGACCCGCAATCGCAGGGCCTCCATCAACCGCAGCCCGCTGCCGTACAGCAGCCCCACCACCAGGGCCGCGTCGCCCTCCAGCCGGTCACGCACCGCGCGCACCTCCGCCTCGCTCAGCACCACCGGCAGGCGCCGCCTGGTCCGCGCCCGCACCACCCCCTCCAGCTCCAGATCCCGCTCCAGCAATTCGCGGTAGAGAAACAGCAGCGCCGCCAGGGCCTGGTTCTGGGTGGAGGCACTCACCTGCAGGTCCACCGCCAGATGACTCAGAAAGGCGTTCACCTCAGCACTGCCCATCTCCCTGGGATGACGCCGTCCGTGAAAGCGCAGGAACCGCCTGAGCCACTGCTCGTAGGTCTTCACCGTGCGGCGGGCGTAGTGCCGCACCTGCAACTCCTCCCGGTAGCGCTGGATCAGGCCGGGGGGTTTCGGATCGCTGGGCACGGATGAAGCTCCTCCGTTCCTGCCCAGGGTTCCCGGCTCCAGCCCTCAGAGCCCCAGCGCCTCCGGCACCTCCAGCTCCAGCCGGCCACCGCCGGGATGCTCCAGCTCCAGGCGCCAGGCCTGCAGCCGGTAGCCGCCGTCGCCGGGCAGGGCCGCCGCCCGGGCCAGGCCCCCGGGCCCATAGAGCGGATCCCCCAGGAGAGGAGCTCCCACCGCCGCGCAGTGGATGCGGATCTGGTGCGGGCGGCCGCTGGCGATCGCCACCTGCACCAGATCCGCCCTGACGCCGCGTTCCAGCAGGGTGAGGCTGCTGCGGGCAGGGCGATCGCCGGGCTCGGAGCCATCGGCGGCACACCAGATCTGGCCCAGCTGCGGGTGGGCACGGCGACCGATCGGCGTGTCAAGCGGCAGGGATTCGCCCGCCGCCAGAGCCAGAACCCCGGGCACCACCAGGGCGCGGTAGATCTTGCGGCAGCGTTGCGCCTCGGCCGGGCCAGCGCCATCGGGGTCTGCCGCCGTGCTCTCCCGCAGCCGGGCGCTGAGCCAGGCCCGCGTCGCCGGCCGGCGGGCGCACACCAGCAGGCCGCTGGTGAAGCGGCCCAGACGGTGCACGGGGCGGGGGATGCCGGCGGGATCGTCGCCGTGGCGCCGCTCCAGCAGCCGCAGCAGCGTGTGCTCCAGGTAGCCACCGGCGGGCAGCACCGGCAGGCCACTCGGCTTGTCGATCACGTGCAGGTCGCCGTCATCGAACAGGAGCGGCCAGGACGCCGGTACGGCCGCCTCCCGCCAGGGGGGCCGATGCCAGGCCAGCTCCTCGCCGGCTGCGAGGGCCCCATCGGCCAGGAGCTCCTGGCCGTTCCGACGGATCTCGCCGGCGGCCAGCCGCTCGCGCCACACCGACGCATCCGAATGGCGATAGCGCGCCGCGTAGAAGGCGCTCACCAGCAGCGGGCCATCCCCTGGGGCGGCGGCCAGATCGGCGGGCCGCACCCGGTCGCGGTAGATCCAGCCCTGGTTCAGTGCAGCCGGCAGCCAGTGCGGCGGCAACGGCCCAGGCTCAGGCAACGAGGCTCACTCCACCAGGCCGTGTTCGAGGGCGTAGCGCACCAGTTCGGTGCGGCTGGCGGTGCCGGTCTTGGTGAACAGCCGGCTCACGTACTTCTCCACGTTGCGGATCGACGTTTCCAGCCGCCGGGCGATCTCCTTGTTCATCAGTCCCTCCGCCACCAGCTGCAGCACCGAGGCCTCGCGGGGGGTGAAGTCGTGCCGCACGGGGCCGGCGGCCTTCCTGGTGCCGCCGCCCTGGAGCAGCGAGCGGATCTCGGTGATCTGCTTGGCCATCTGGCCGATGTCGGCATCGGCGTAGCGGGCGGCCTCCGCCAGCAGCCGCTCCTGGCGGCGCACCACATTGCGCACCCGCGCCACCAGCTCATCCGGATCGAACGGTTTGGGGATGTAGTCGTCCACGCCGGCATGGAAGCCCTCGATCCGGTCGGCCGTCATGCCCTTGGCGGTGAGAAAGATCACCGGCGTGCCCCCCAGGCGCTCGTCGGCCCGCAGGCGCTTGAGCAGCCCGTAGCCATCGAGGCGCGGCATCATCACGTCGCTGAGCACCACATCGGGCAGCAGCTCCTGGGCCTTGCTCCAGCCGTCCTCGCCGTCCACGGCCGTGGTCACATCGAAGCCTTCGTCCTCCAGGTAGGCCTGCACGGCGGTGCGCAGGCCCGGCTCGTCGTCCACCAGCAGCAGCCGCGGCGGGGCCGGCGGCGGCGCCTCCGGGGCCTCGGCTGCGGGCTGGAGATCGGGATCGAGGCTCATGGGCCCGCGGGCGGCAGGGGCGATGGCCGCAATCTATCGAGCGTTTCCGGACAGCACCTCCTGCCGCTCCTGCCGCTGGCCCGAAAAGCCCAGCTGACGGGCCACGGCCCCCAGGCCGGCGGGATCCTTGCCGGCGTGCTCGGGGAAGCAGGCGGCCCACCAGATCTGGTGGTCGAGCCGGTTGGCGGGGGTGATGATCCCGCCGGGATTGAGCTCCCGCAGGATGAACTGGCGGCCGTTGCTGGTGATCCGCATCGGCGCCGACGGGCTGCAGCGCAGGGTCTCGGTGCGCACCCGCAGGTCGTTGGGCTTCTCCAGCCACACCTTGATCTGGCGCACCGCCGGGTCCGCAGGGTCGCGGCTCACCGAAAACACCCCGGTCACCTCCGGGCCCGCCATCGTGGGGCGTTCCTCGAGCACCACCAACCCCTTCGGGCGGGCCGCGGTGGGCGTCACCATGTCGCCGTCGGCGGCGCGGGCCGCTCGGCCGGCCAGGGGCAGGGCAGCCGCCAGGGCAACGGCAAGCGCGAGGGGAAGCGAGCGGGCCATGGCGGGCTGGCAAGGGCGACGCCGGGGCCGGCGCCCTTGCCAGCATGGGGCCCCAGGCCGCCGCCGCCAAGACCACTGACCCCGCCCGACCCCAGCGACCCCGACCCGGCTCCCCCCCCAGCCGAGGCCAGCCCCGCCCGGCCCCCCTACCTCGACCACCAGGCCACCACCCCCTGCGACCCGGCGGTGCTGGCGGCGATGGCGCCCTGGTGGAACGACCAGTTCGCCAACCCCGCCAGCCGGCTGCACCGGCCCGGCCTGCTGGCGGCCGCGGCGGTGGAGCAGGCCCGCGGCCGTCTCGCGGCGGGGCTGGGCCTGGCCCTGGGGGATGGCCCGGCGGGCATGGACAGCCAGCACTGGGCCGTGGTGTTCACCAGCGGCGCCACCGAGGCCAACAACCTGGCCCTCAAGGGCCTGGCCGAAGCCGAGCTGACCGCCGGCGGGCAGCGGCGGCACCTGCTCACCCTGGCCACCGAGCACCGGGCCGTGCTCGATCCGCTGCGCTACCTGGCCTGCCACGGCTTCCGGCTCACCGAGCTGGCCGTGGGCGCCGACGGCCTGGTGGATCCGGCGGCGCTGGAGGCGGCCCTGCAACCCGACACGCTGCTGGTGAGCGTGATGGCCGCCAACAACGAGATCGGCGTGCTCCAGCCCCTGGCCGCCATCGGCGCCCTCTGCCGCGCCCGCGGCATCCGCTTCCACTGCGACGCCGCCCAGGCCGTGGGCCACATCCCCCTGCAACCCGCCGCCCTCGGCATCGACCTGCTCAGCCTCAGCGGCCACAAGCTCTACGGGCCCAAGGGCATCGGTGCCCTGGTGATCGCCCCGGGGGTGCGGCTGGCGCCCCAGCAGCACGGCGGCGGCCAGGAGGGCGGCCTGCGGGCCGGCCCCCTGCCGGTGCCGCTGATCGTGGGGCTGGCGGAGGCCCTGGCCCTGGCCCTGGCGGATCGGGAGCCGCGGGCCGCCCGGCTGGGCGCCCTGCGGGATCGGCTCTGGGCGGAGCTGCAGGCGCTGGGGGGCATCCAGCTCAACGGCGCCCTGGCGCCCCGCCTGGCCCACAACCTCAACGTCACCGTGGCGGGCGTGGACGGCACCGCCCTGCACCGCGCCCTGCGCCGCCAGCTGGCGGTGAGCAGCGGCTCGGCCTGCAGCGCCGGCAGCCCCTCCCACGTGCTGGC
>NZ_NQLA01000054.1 GCF_002252705.1 Vulcanococcus limneticus LL | reverse complement strand
CATTGTATCGCCCAGAACCATTGCAGTCACTGGGATCTGCGCGGATTTCACGGGTGGCTGCGGAGAGGGGGCGCGGTTCTATGCGCGACAAGCTCCTGGCGCCTGCTTAATGAATAGCGCGGCTTGTTCTGGGTCTCCGTTTAATCTTAGGGCAATTCCAAGGCTGTTTAGCACTCTGTGATCGTTTTTGTTTGATAGCAGTGCGGTTTGATAGCTGGAAATCGCTTGCGAGTAGTTCCCAGTCATTTTGTGCAGCTTCCCGATTCGGTAATGTGCTTCGGGGTTTCCCTGGCTGAGCCCTACCGAGATCTGGAGGTATTCTATGGCTGCTTTGATCTTCCCTTTGGATTCGCAGATTGCCGCCAGGTTGCCATAAACAGCGTGATTTCTTGTTCCTGCCTCAATCAGTTCTCTGTAGATCGCCTCTGCTTCCTCGGGTTTCCCTTGATTGATCAGTGCAATAGCTTGCTGTTCCTTGGCACCTGCTCCCGCAGCGCCCTTGGCGACCTGCTGTTTGGGGGCTTCTGATGGCTTGGCTTTTGAGAACCCACTGCTACTCCGCTTGGGCTTGCCCACGTTGCGCGACCTGCTTTCCCCCAATCTAAGAAAGCCCCATTCCCCAAGCCACTCCCATAGCCACCACGCTCTCCCAGCCCCTCCCCCAATCCTTCTTCTGCCGCCCCGCCGAGCAGGTCGCCCCCGAGCTGATTGGCTGCCTGCTGGTTAAACGCCAAGAGGGTGGCGAGTTGCTGTGGGGCGTGATTGTGGAAACGGAGGCGTATTCCCAGGAGGAGCCCGCCTGCCACGGCTACCGCCGCCGCTCCCCGAGCAACGAAACCCTGTTTGGTGAGCCTGCGCGGTTTTATGTCTATGTGAGCTATGGCATTCACCACTGCGTGAACGTGGTGACCGATCGGGCCGACTGGGCCAATGGCGTGCTGCTGCGTGCCGCTGCCATGCCCGCTGAGCCGGAGCGGGTGGCGGCGGGCCCGGCGCTGCTCGCCCGCCGTTTTGGCCTCGACCGCTCCCACGACGCCCAGCCCGCCCATCCCGATCGGGGCCTCTGGCTGGCCCCTCGCCCCGCCAAGCTGCAGGATCGGATGGAGCAGTGGCAGCAGGAGGGGCGTATGGCAGTGAGGCAGACCACCCGCATCGGCATCAGCCTGGGCCAGGAGCTGCCCTGGCGCTGGTATCTGCAGGCCTGCCGCAGCGTCAGCCGCCGTGCCCGCGGCGACCGCACCCCGCCCGTGGCCGCGGCCTGGGCCCCCAGCGGCAGCAGCGGAGGCGAGCCGGCGTGAGTGGTTGGAGCCATCGCCACGTGCTCGATCTGGCGGCCTTCTCGCTGGACGACTACGCCACCGTGCTGGAGCTGGCCCAGCGCTTCCGGGCCCTGCCCACCAGCGGCGCCCGCAAGCTGCCTGCCCTGCAGGGGCGGCTGGTGACCACCTTTTTCTTCGAGCCCAGCACCCGGACCCGCAGCAGCTTCGAGCTCGCCGCCAAGCGCCTCTCGGCCGACGTGCAGAGCTTCTCGCCCTCTTCCAGCTCCCTGAGCAAGGGTGAAAGCCTGCTGGACACGGTGCGCACCTACGTGGCGATGGGGGCGGACCTGCTCGTGGTGCGCCACCGCTGCACCGGCGTGCCGGCCGCCCTGGCGCGGGACCTGGAGGCCAGCGGTGCCCGGGTGGCGGTGCTCAACGGCGGCGATGGCCTGCACAGCCACCCCAGCCAGGGGCTGCTGGATCTGTTCACCCTGGCGCGCCACTTCGCTCCGGAGCGGCCTGGCCCGGAGGCGCTGCGGGGGCGCCGCATCGTGATCGTGGGCGACGTGCTGCATTCGCGGGTGGCCCGCTCCAACCTCTGGGCCCTCACCGCCTGCGGCGCCGATGTGGTGCTGTGTGGTCCATCCACCCTGCTGCCCGAGGCCTTCGTCGACTTCGTGGCGGCGCCACCGCCGGGCCAGGCCCGGGATCCGGTGGCCCAGCGCGGCCGGATCACGGTGGAGCGCAGCCTGGAGGTGGCCCTGCCGGGCGCCGATGCGGTGATGACCCTGCGGCTGCAGAAGGAGCGCATGCACCAGCACCTGCTCACCAGCCTGGAGGCCTACCACCGCCGCTACGGCCTCACGCACCAGCGTCTGGAGCGCTGCGGCCAGGCGGTGCGGGTGCTGCACCCGGGCCCGGTGAACCGCGGCGTGGAGATGGGCGGAGCTCTGCTCGACGATCCGGAGATCTGCCTGGTGGACGAGCAGGTGACCAACGGCATTCCGGTCCGCATGGCCCTGCTCTATCTGCTGGCGGCTGCCGAGGGGCCGGCGGGCTGAGCGCTGATCCGGCTCGGGGGAGGCAGTTCCTTAGAGCAGCTTGAAGCCTTCCAGCAGCAGGCCGTAGAGCAGGCCGATGCGGGCCATGTCCAGCAGCTGCAGGCCAAGGCGATCACCCGGTTGCTGTAGCAGTGGCCGTCGCCAGCGCACTGCCAGCTCGATCGCCGCCACGCAGATCAGGGCGGCCAGGGGGTCGAGGAAGGCCAGGGCGCCGGTGATCGTGCCGATCGCCCCGCCGATGAAGAAGCAGGTGAGCAGCATGATCAGCAGCAAGGAGAGACGCCGCCAGGGGTTCTGGGCCCAGCGCTGCAGCTGCTGACCGGCCCCGCCCAGGCTCCCCTGCAGCCGAGTGCGCTGGAGCCGGGGTGTGGACGGTGCCTGGCCGCTGGCGCCCGGTGAGAGCGGCGTGGCTCGGTTGGTGGTGGCGTCTGGCACGGGATGGAGGGCTCCCGTCAGGAGGGTGGCAGGGAGCTTTGAGCTGAAACCGCGATCCCCATCACCCCGGCCCGGCCCCTGCCGGCCCGGTTCTACACCATTTTGGCGCCGATGAGTCCAATGGGACGACAGTGGTTGGTACTGGCCGAGTCGATGGCGGGCGTCTCGCCATGAAAAAAGCCCGGGCGGAAGCCCGGGCCGGGGGATGGGGACGCGGGCAGAAAAGCCTGTTCCAGCCGAATGTGCAACCCGTCCCCTGCTGGGACCTTGTCAAGGGGCGGTAGACCGTCCATGGGGCTGTCCCCTGAGCGCCTGTCCGCTGAAGCCCCGGGCTCCCGCTGCTGCCGGCTTCAGCCGTCGTTGTCCTTGCTCTTGCGGGAGCCCTTGCCCTCCAGCAGTTCCAGCAGCGCTTCCATCTGGGCCATCACGCCGCGCACTTCACCGGCCTCCGGCAGCAGGCCATCGTCCATGACGCCCTGGTGCATCTCGCGCAGTTCCTGGCGGATATACCGCAGGTGGCTCACCACCTGTTCGCGCTTCGACTGCGACATGGCGTCGGGTTCCGGTTCAGGCCTCCCTTTTACCGCATCGCCCGCCTGCCAGGGCCCGGCCCAGGGCATAGGCGCCGTATCCAACCAGCATCATGGGCCTGCCCACGGCCAGAACCAGGCCAAGGGCCCCGAGGCCCGCCAGGGTGCGCTTGCGGGGCAGGCTGCCGTGGCCGAGGACAGCGTGGAGTCGGCGCAGGCGCCGCGGTGGGGCCTGGGCTGGGCCGGAGCGGCCGCGGCCGTTCATTTCTGGCCGAAGCGGGCCTTGGCGTTTTCGTAGAAGCTCAGGTCGATGCTGCCGAGGCCCGCTTCGGTGGCCATGACCTCAATGCGCTTGCGCACGGCTGGCCGCACAAAGAAGGGAACTTCCTTCAATTTGGCCTCGGCCTCGGCGCTCCAGTTCATCGCTGCTCCCGACGGGGAAGGGCCGGCGGTGGTGGTCTGAACCGGCTGTCGATGGAGAATAGGGGACTCGAACCCCTGACCTCTGCGGTGCGATCGCAGCGCTCTACCAGCTGAGCTAATTCCCCGGGGGGCGGCGTTGGAGCGGGCTCCGGCCCTGCAGCGAAGTTATCAGCAATGACCCTGCCCCTGCAGGCTGGCCCCGCGCTGTCCGCCTGGCCCCAGCCGTTGCTGCGTTCCCCCTCGCCTCTGATCCACGACCCTGATCCACGCCCCTGGCCCGAGAATGAACGGGCCCGAGCCGCCCTGCCATGACCGAGCCCCAAGCACCTGAGGCCGGATCGATCACGCCCGAGCTGATCGCCTCCTTCGATGAGGCCGCCATCGCCGAGCTGGCTCGCCGTCTTGATGAGGACGACTACCCCACCCCCTTCGCCGGCCTGCAGGACTGGCACCTGATGCGCTCCCTGGCGATCCACCGCCCCGAGCTGGCCCGCCCCTACGTGCATCTGGTGGACCAGGAACCCTTTGATGAAGACTGACGCCGCGCCCCCCGATCCCGCTGCGGGCTGGGCTGACCCCCTCGCCGGCCGGCGGATTCTGGTGGGGATCAGCGGCAGCATCGCCGCGGTGAAGTTGCCGCTGGTGGTGAGCGCCCTGGCCAAGCGCGGCGCCGAGGTGCGCTGCGTGCTCACCCCAAGCGCCGAGCGGCTGGTGAGTCCGGTGGCGCTGGCCAGCCTCAGCCGCCAGCCCTGTCACCGCGACGCCGACCAGTGGAGCCCCCGGGAGCCGCGGCCCCTGCACATCGAGCTGGCGGAGTGGGCCGAGCTGGTGCTGCTGGCCCCCCTGAGTGCCACCAGCCTGGCCCGCTGGGTTCAGGGCCTGGGCGACACGCTGCTGGCCTCGCTGCTGTTGGCCACCGAGGCGCCGGTGCTGGCGGCCGCGGCGATGAACACGGCCATGTGGGCCTCCCCCGGTGTGGTGCGCAACTGGGCCGATCTGCAGATCTTCGAGCAGGTGTTGCCGCTCGGCCCCGCCGAGGGGCTGCTGGCCTGCGACCGTCAGGGCGCCGGCCGCATGGCCGAGCCCGAGCTGCTGCTGCTGGCCCTGGAATCCCTGGCCCTCTGGGGCCCCCGCCGCGACTGGCAGGGGCGTCGCCTGCTGGTGACGGCCGGCCCCACTCGCGAGTGGCTCGACCCGGCCCGCTGCCTCAGCAACCCCAGCACCGGGCGGATGGGGGTGCTGCTGGCCCAGGCGGCCCGGCTGCGGGGCGCCCAGGTGGATCTCGTGCACGGTCCCCTGGCCCTGCCGCCAGCCTGGCTGGAGGGCCTGCGCTGCCATCCGATCGACAGCGGCGCCGAGCTGCAGGAGCGGCTGCGGCAGCTGCAGCCCCAGGCCGATGCCATCGCCATGGCCGCGGCGGTGGCCGATCACCGCCGGGCCGCTCCCCTGACCGACAAGCTCGACAAGACCAGCCTGGCTGCGGTGCTGCAGGGGGGATGGCAGCTGGTGCCCGACCTGCTGGCGGAACTGGTGGCGCGGCGGCCGGCGGGGCAGCGGATCCTGGGGTTCGCGGCCCAGTCCGGTGCGGTGCTGCCCGAAGCCCGCGCCAAGTTTGCGCGCAAGGGCTGCGACCTGCTGTTCGCCAATCCGATCGACCGGCCAGGCGTCGGCTTTGCCAGCCCCACCAACGAGGGATGGCTGCTGGGCCCCGGCGGGCAGGAGCTGCGGCTGGAGCCCGCCTCGAAGCTGGCCCTGGCCCACCGGCTGCTCACCGCCCTGGGGGCGCTGCTGCCGGGCTGAAGGCGCTCAGGCGGCCAGCGGCGTGTCGTCGCTGGGGCTGGTGGCGACGACCACGGTGGCCGTGGGCTCCTCGCGCTGGAGCAGATCCATGAAGGTGCGCAGCTGCAGCCTGGGGATGTAGGGCCAGCCGCCGCTGCGCTCCAGGTTCTGGAGCAGATCGAACAGCTGGTTGCGATCTGCCGGCAGGCTGGCGCGGAAGGGGCCGTCCTGGATGGTGCGATGTAGCTCCTCCAGGCGGCGCAGCAGCGTGAGCAGGGCCTCGGGCTGGCCGTCGAGCTCGGCGGCCAGGGCGCTGAACCCGGCCAGCAGGGCCTCGAGTCGGGGCGCCCTGCTGACCTCGCCGTCGCCTCCGGTGTTGGGCTGGGCTGCCGCGAGGGGCGTGGCCGGTGGGCTGCTGCCGTCGGTCATGGGGCCTTCGGGCTGAGGGCCCGCATACAGGTTGTTGAGAGCCGCGACATGGTACGCGGAATCAGGGTTTTGCACCGGTACTATCGCGAGCGGGCGCACCCCCAAACAGAGGATTTCCCCTGCCAGACCGGCTTTTACCCATGCGTTTCCGTCCCCTGCTGGCCCTCGCGCTGGCGCTCTGTCTGACCCTGGTCACCGCGTGCGGCGGCGGCGCCAAGGCTGTCGAACGGGCCAACCTCACCTACGACGACATCCACAACACCGGTCTGGCCAACGACTGCCCGACCCTGCCCGAGTCGGCCCGGGGCTCAATCCCCCTCGATGCCTCGGCCAAGTACCAGCTGCGCGAGATCTGCCTGCACCCCAGCGAGGTGTACGTGAAGGGTGAACCGGCCAACAAGCGCCAGGAAGCCCAGTTCGTGGCCAGCAAGATCCTCACCCGGTACACCACCAGCCTGGATCAGGTGTACGGCGATCTGAAGATCTCCGGCGACGCTCTCAGCTTCAGCGAGCTGGGCGGCCTGGACTTCCAGCTGGTGACCGTGCTGCTGCCCGGCGGCGAGGAGGTGCCGTTCGTGTTCTCCAGCAAGGAGCTCGACGCCAAGGCTGATGGGGCCGCCCTCAGCACCAGCACCGATTTCACCGGCTCCTACCGGGTGCCGAGCTACCGCACCTCCAACTTCCTGGATCCCAAGGGCCGCGGCCTGACCACCGGCGTCGAGTACGCCCAGGGTCTGGTGCCTGCCGGTGATGACTTCGTGGGTGAGAGCGTCAAGCGCTACGTCGATGGCACCGGCACCATGGAGCTCTCGATCACCCGGGTCGACGCCTCCACCGGTGAGTTCGCCGGCGTGTTCACCGCCGTCCAGCCCTCCGACACCGACATGGGCACCAAGCAGGCCCTCGACGTGAAGATCACCGGCCAGCTCTACGGTCGCCTGGAGAAGGCCTGAGCCTCGGCTCGCCTGTTCTTTACCGGGGCCCCACCAGGGGCCCCTTTTTTTATGTCAGCCCCGAACGTGCCCCGATCCCGCGCTGATGCCGCGGCGATCCCTTCGGGATGGCGTTCGGATGGCGGGCACTCCCCCGCTGTGGAATTCGGACCTGCCGGGCGGACCATTCTGGGAGAATCGATCGATTGCCCCGCTCACCCCGCCGTCATGACCATCAGCGCCGCCCCCAGCCGGTCCCACGGCCTGATCCCCGCCCATGGCGGCACCCTGGTGGACCTGCGGGTGCCGGCCGAGCAGCGGGAGGCCGTGAAGGCAGGCGTGGATCACGTGCTCGAGTGCAGTGATCGCAATGCCTGCGACGTGGAGCTGCTGATGGTGGGTGGCTTTTCGCCCCTGCGCGGCTTCATGCACCAGGAGGACTACCAGTCGGTGGTGGAGAGCCATCGCACCACCAGCGGCCTGCTGTTCGGCCTGCCGATCGTGATGGACACCCACCGCGAGGACGTGCGGGTGGGTCAGCGGCTGCTGCTCACCTACCGGGGCCAGGAGCTGGCCGTGATGACGGTAGAGAGCAAGTGGGAGCCCGACAAGGCCCGCGAGGCCAAGGGCTGCTACGGCACCACTTCCCTGGAGCACCCGGCCGTCAAGATGATCGCCACCGAGCGCGGTCGGTTCTATCTGGGCGGATCGATTGAGGGACTGGAGCTTCCGCACCGCGTCTTCCCCTGCGGGACCCCGGCCGAGGTGCGCGCCACCCTGCCGGACAACGAGGACGTGGTGGCCTTCCAGTGCCGCAACCCCATCCACCGCGCCCACTACGAGCTGTTCACCCGCGCCCTGCACGCCACCAACGTCAGCCAGGGTGGAGTGGTGCTGGTGCACCCCACCTGCGGTCCCACCCAGGACGACGACATCGCCGGCGCGGTGCGCTTCCAGACCTACGAGCGCCTGGCGGATGAAGTGGCGAACCCCCGCATCCGCTGGGCCTACCTGCCCTACTCGATGCACATGGCCGGCCCTCGCGAGGCGTTGCAGCACATGATCATCCGCAAGAACTACGGCTGTACCCACTTCATCATTGGCCGCGACATGGCGGGCTGTAAGAGCTCGATCACGGGCGACGACTTCTACGGCCCCTACCAGGCCCAGGATTTCGCCCGCGACCACGCCACCGAGCTGGGCATGGAGACGGTGCCCTCGCTGAACCTGGTGTACACGGAGGAAGAGGGCTACGTGACCGCCGAGCACGCCGAGGCCCGCGGCCTGCACGTGAAGAAGCTGAGCGGCACCCAGTTCCGCCAGATGCTGCGCAGCGGCGAGGAGATCCCGGAATGGTTCGCCTTCCGTAGCGTGGTGGAGGTGCTGCGCTCGGCTTCCTGAGCCCGCAGCCCTTGCCAGCCGGCCCAGGCGGCCGGCGCCCGGCCGATCCTGAGGCCGGTTAACATTCTTTACTACCCAGAGCGGAGATCGCAAGGTGAAGAAGCGCTGGCGGAACGCGGGGCTCTATGTGCTCCTGGCCGTGGTGGTGATTGCCGTGGGCACCGCCTTCCTGGATCGTCCGGATCCGGCTAACGCCCCCCGCACCCTCCGCTACAGCGACTTTGTGGAGGCCGTGCAGGGCAATGAGGTCTCGCGGGTGTTGATCTCCCCCGACCGCGGCACCGCCCAGGTGGTGGAGAACGACGGCCAGCGCGCCGTCGTCAACCTCGCTCCCGACAAGGACCTGCTCAAGCTGCTCACCGAGCACAACGTCGACATCGCCGTGCAGCCCAGCCGCGAGCCGGCCGCCTGGCAGCAGGCGATCGGCAGCTTGATCTTCCCGCTGCTGCTGCTCGGCGGCCTGTTTTTCCTGCTGCGGCGCGCCCAGGGCGGCGGCGGCAACCCCGCCATGAACTTCGGCAAGAGCAAGGCGCGGGTGCAGATGGAGCCGCAGACCCAGGTGACCTTCGGCGATGTGGCCGGCATCGAGGGCGCCAAGCTCGAGCTCACCGAGGTCGTCGACTTCCTCAAGAACCCTGATCGCTTCACTGCCGTCGGCGCCAAGATCCCCAAGGGCGTGCTGCTGGTGGGCCCTCCGGGCACCGGCAAGACCCTGCTCGCCAAGGCCGTGGCCGGTGAGGCCGGCGTGCCCTTCTTCTCGATCTCCGGCTCGGAGTTCGTGGAGATGTTCGTGGGCGTGGGGGCCAGCCGCGTGCGCGACCTGTTCGAGCAGGCCAAGAAGAATGCCCCCTGCATCGTGTTCATCGACGAGATCGACGCCGTGGGTCGCCAGCGCGGCGCCGGCCTCGGCGGCGGTAACGACGAGCGGGAGCAGACCCTCAACCAGCTCCTGACGGAGATGGACGGCTTCGAGGGCAACACCGGCATCATCATCGTGGCGGCTACCAACCGCCCCGACGTCCTCGATGCGGCCCTGATGCGTCCCGGCCGCTTCGATCGCCAGGTGGTGGTGGACCGGCCCGACTACGCCGGCCGCCTGCAGATCCTCGGTGTGCACGCCCGCGGCAAGACCCTCGCCAAGGACGTGGACCTCGACAAGATCGCCCGCCGCACCCCCGGCT
The DNA here is from genome assembly GCF_002252705.1 of Vulcanococcus limneticus LL. Lineage (GTDB taxonomy): Bacteria > Cyanobacteriota > Cyanobacteriia > PCC-6307 > Cyanobiaceae > Vulcanococcus > Vulcanococcus limneticus. Next base: position 9,042 of record NZ_NQLA01000054.1, on the reverse strand, counting down.
ACACCGGCGCCGACCTGGCCAACCTGCTCAACGAGGCGGCGATCCTTGCGGCCCGCCGCCAGCTGAGCGAAGTGTCAATGGATGAGGTGAACGACGCGATCGAGCGGGTGATGGCGGGCCCTGAGAAGAAGGACCGCGTGATGAGCGAGCGGCGCAAGCGCCTGGTGGCCTACCACGAGGCCGGCCACGCCCTGGTGGGCGCCCTGATGCCCGACTACGACCCGGTGCAGAAGATCTCGATCATTCCCCGCGGCAACGCCGGCGGCCTCACCTTCTTCACCCCAAGTGAGGAGCGCATGGAGTCGGGTCTCTATTCCCGTGCCTATCTGCAGAACCAGATGGCGGTGGCCCTGGGTGGTCGCGTCGCCGAGGAGATCGTCTACGGCGAAGACGAGGTGACGACTGGCGCATCCAACGACCTTCAGCAGGTGGCCCGCGTCGCCCGCCAGATGGTGACCCGCTTCGGCATGAGCGATCGTCTGGGCCCGGTGGCCCTCGGCCGCAGCCAGGGCGGCATGTTCCTCGGTCGCGACATCGCCGCCGAGCGCGATTTCTCGGAAGACACCGCAGCTGCCATTGATGAGGAGGTGAGCCAGTTGGTGGCCGAGGCCTACCGGCGCGCCACCGCCGTGCTCAGCGACAACCGCCCGGTGCTCGACGAGCTGGCCGAGCTTCTGGTGGAGAAGGAGACCGTGGATGCGGAGGAGCTGCAGGAGCTGCTGATCCGCTCCGATGTGAAGGTGGCCGAGTACGTCTGATCGGCTCGCCCCCTTGGCTGATCACCCCGGGGATCCCTCCGGCCTGATCGCCAGCCTGCACCGCCAGCCGCTGCTGGCGGTGCTGCGCCCCCACTCAGCCTCCGAGGCCCACCGCCAGCTGCAGCAGCTGCAGGCGGTGGGCCTGCTGCATGTGGAGCTGGCGGTGCCCACCCAGCCCGAGGCTGCTTGGATCGCGCTGGTCCGGGAGCTGGCCGAGCGGTTCCCCGGGCTGCGGCTCGGAGCCGCCTCCGTGCGCACCCTGGCGCAGCTCGAGGCCGCCCGCGCCGCTGGCCTGGCCTATGGAGTGTCGCCGATTCTGGATCCGCCGCTGATCGAAGCGGCCCTGCACTGGCGGCTCACCCTGGTGCCGGGTGTGTTCACTCCTACGGAGGTGCATGGTGCCCTGCGGCTGGGCTGTGCGCTGGTGAAGCTCTACCCGGCCGCCACGCTGGGGCCGAGCTACTGGTCGTCGTTGCGGGGGCCGCTCGGTCCGCTGCCAGCCTGCATCGCTGCTGGCGGCCTCCACTGCGGCGACGTGTTGCCCTGGCTGGCGGCGGGTGTGGCCGGGGTGGCCCTGGGCTCCAACCTGTTCGTCGATCGCCCGCGCTTTGCAGACGGCGATGGGACCAGGCCTGGAGACGACCCTCCCGCAGTTGCCGACGCACACCTCGATCCCGACTTGGCGGAGCTGTTGGCACGGCTCCAGCCTCGCGGCGAGGTCTGACTATTGTCAACGTGAGAGTGGAGTGTTAGCAATGAGACAGCACTGCGTTCTTCGCCGCGTTCTTCCATGTCTCAGCTCACGATCACCCTCAGCGACAAGGCGGATGCCCTGATCGCCCAGCTGCAGAAGGAGATCTTCACCCGCCGCCGCAAGAAGGTGAGTGCCGCTGGCGTGGTCGAGACCCTGGTGGAAAGCGGCGCCAAGTCGCAGTCGGATAAGCGGTTTGCCACCTCTTGGCGCAACCTGATTGCGGATATTGAGAAGGCCGCCAAGGTGGCGGATGCCCATGGCAGCAAGCCCGCCAACCTCACTGACGCCGAGTGGGCCCTGGTGCTGAGCCACCGCACCCGCGCCACAAGCGGAGCCGGAAAGGGCACCGCCACAAAGTCGGCGGCAAAGTCCACGGCCAGGTCAGTGGCGAAGTCGTCGGCTCGCTCCACAGCCAAGTCCTCGCCGACGTCTGCGGCGACGACCACCAAGCCCGCCGCCAAGCGCACCAAGCCCGCCGCGAAGTCGGTGAGCAAAACTGCAGCCAAGGAACCCGCCAAGGCCCCAGCCCGCAAGGCCAAAGCCTCCACCAGCCCTGCCCGGGCGTCGACGACCGCCTCCTCGCGCTCCAGGACCGCGGGCAAGGCCAAGCCCACCGCGACGTCCGAGCCCTCAGCTGCTGTGAAGGCCAACCCGGCCGCCAAGGCTCCAGCCAGCCGCAGCCGCAAGGCCAGTCCTGGTCAGGCGAAGGGCGCCACCTCCTCGGTGGCCAAGCGCATGGCAAAGGCCGTGAGCCGCCTTGGCTCGACGGGCGGTGCCTCCACGCCGGCGGCCAACGATGCCCCAGGGTCCAGCGGCAATGGGGCGGGAGAGCTGGCCAGCCTCAGCTGAGACTGGAACCGCCGCTCACCAAAGACTGCATTGCCCCTGCTGGCGCAGCAGGTGATCGGCGAGCACCAGGGCCACCATCGCCTCCACCATCGGCACGGCCCGCGGCAGAACGCAAGGATCGTGCCGGCCCTTGGCTTCCAGGGTGGTGGCTTCGCCGCGGGCGTTGATCGTCTGCTGGGCCTTGCGGATCGTGGCGGTGGGCTTGAACGCCACCCGGATCACGATGTCTTCGCCGTTGCTGATGCCCCCCTGGATGCCGCCGGAGTTATTGGTGGCGGTGTGCAGGGAGCCGTCGTCAGTCGCCAGGAAGGCGTCGTTGTGTTCGCTGCCCTTGAGCAGGGTGCCGCCGAAGCCCGAGCCGATCTCGAAGCCCTTGGTGGCGGGCAGCGACATCACCGCCTTGGCCAGGTCGGCTTCCAGTTTGTCGAACACCGGCATGCCCAGGCCCACTGGCCCATGGCGCACCACGCATTCGATCACGCCGCCGCAGGAGTCGCCCTCGCGGCCGATCGCCTCGATCCGCTCGATCATGCGCTCGGCCACCGCGGCATCGGGACAGCGCACGATCGTCGACTCCACCGCCGCCAGGGTAACGGCGGCGGGATCAATCGCCGCCTCGATCGTGTGGATGCGCTGGACCCAGGCGATCACCTCGGTGCCGTGGGCCTTGGCCAGCAGCTGCTTGGCGATGGCGCCGGCGGCGACGCGGCCGATCGTCTCCCGGGCGGAGGCGCGCCCGCCGCCGCTGCGGGCCTGGATGCCGTACTTGGCTTGGTAGGTGGCATCGGCGTGGGAGGGGCGGAAGGCCACCTCCACCTCCTTGTAGTCCTGGGGACGCTGGTCCTTGTTGCGCACCACCATCGCGATGGGGGTCCCGAGGGTCACGCCGTCGAGCAGGCCGCTGAGGATCTCGACCCTGTCGTCCTCCTTGCGGGGCGTGGTGATCTTGCTCTGGCCTGGCTTGCGGCGATCCAGTTCCGCCTGAATGGCCTCCAGATCGAGCTCCAGCCGCGGCGGACAACCATCGACGATCACCCCAACACCACCCCCGTGGGACTCGCCGAAGGTGCTGATGCGAAAGAGCTGGCCGAAGCTGCTGCCCATGGGAAACCGTGGTTGGCGACAGGTTAGGAAGCGATGTGACTCCGGCCGGAAGCCGGTGCCGCCAGCAGGCGCCTTTTCATGTCGGCCATCACCGCCATGGCCTGGTGTTCATCCAGCTGCTGTTCGATGTGGAAGCAGGTGAGCATGAGTCGCTCCCGGAAGCTCAGGGCCCCCAGAACGGCCAGGGGCCTGTCCGGCATGGCGATGGGTTCGATGTTGGCCACGAAGAACAGGCGCTCCAGCTCAACAATTCCGTGCTGGGCCTGAACGGGGACCTTGCCGAGGTTGGTGATCAGGCCGCCTTCGCGCCAGGATCGCTGCCACAGCTGGCGCGGGCTGGGGGCGTCCGCCACCGCGGCGGCGATGGTGTTCAGGGCCATGATCGGGGCGCCGTTGCGGAGCTGTTGTTGCAGCACCCCGTGGAGCTGGAGGGCCAGCCCGTCGAGGGGTGCCGTGGGATCCACCACGATCGGGGTGTCCACGCAGACCCGCAGCAACCGCATCAGATCCCAGGGCAGGGTCGGTTGGGCCAGGCCACGCAGGTTGACCACGGTGTGGGCGGTGGTGCGAGGAGGCAGCAGTCCGTCGTTCACCAGGGCCTGCAGAAAGGCGGCATGCAGGGTGGCATTGAGGCGCAGCCCACGCTCCCGACTCCAGCCCAGAAGGGCCCTGCTGGCCTCGGCCGACAGCTCCTCCAGCACGTAGCCCGTGCTGAGCCCGGCATCCTGGCGCTCCGGAAGGGTCTGCACCGGAAAAGCCCCATAGCGGGCTGTGGCAAAGGTGTCCTCCAGGTTCAGGGCCTTCTCCTCTCCGTTCCCTGCCCAGGCAGGTGCGGCCGTTGTCCCCGGGAGAGCCCCGAGGAGCTGGAAGAGTTGCTGCACCAGGGCCATCGCCGAGAGCCCATCGGCAATGGCGTGGTGAAACGTCAGCAGCAGTTGGCCCTGGCTGGCCCCGCGCAGCCAGCTCACCCGCCAGAGGGGTTGGCCGGCTGCGTCGAATCGTTGCCGCAGCGCGGCCATGGTGGCGGGTTTCCAGGCCTGGGCCTCGTTGTCGGGCAGCGGCAGTACGTGGACGGGGACGGGTTGGCCGGTGGGGCTGAAGTGGCAGCTCCGGCCCTCCCAAACCAGGGTGCTGCCCAGAAGACGGTGTTGCCCCTGCAGGGCCTTCAGGCCCTGCTCCAGGGTCTGGATGTCGAGTGGGCCCCGGTAGGCCGCAATCACCGTGAAGTTCATGTTCCCCGAGCTGCCTGAATCCAGCAGGCACTCGGCCCGTTCGATCACATTCATGGGGTGGGCCGGGGCTCTGGGGCGCCAAGGTGTGCTGCCCCACCTTGGCGCCACGTTCCGGTCAATGTCTCTGGACGTGCTCGGATTCTCCTGGACGATCCGCGGGCCGTGTTGCCCGTTGGGACCAGAGGCGGTCAGCCTCGCTCCCTGTCTCCGCGCTGCCCGCCCATCCTGTCGAGCAACGGGCGTCGGCCCAGGGATGGGGACTCAGCTGAGTCGGTCGCGGGCCAGGGCGAGCTCGAGGGCGAGCTCTGCTTGTTCCAGCAGCGCCAGCACGCCGGTGCCATCCAAGTCGGCGACGGCAGCCCAGGCGTGCCCGCTCCAGAGCCTCAGGGGGGCGAGGCTTTCGGCCAGGGGCCTCAGCAGTTCGGCCAGAGCGTCCTGCTCCAGGCCCCGCAACAGCAGGGTAAAGCGGCCGGATCCGCGATAGGCGGCCAGTCCCTGGTGTTCGACGGCCTGCTGCTCCAGCCAGGCCGCCAGGAGCTGGAGGGGCGCCGCATCGAGAGGCTCCTGGCGATCGGCGGCGAGGGCCAGGGCCAGCACGAGCACCGAGGCGCCTGCTCGGGAATCCTGGCGCAGGCCCTGGCGCAGCCGGCGCTCGAGACCCACCGCGCTGTACAGCCCGGTGAGGGGATCGGCCAGGGCCGGCACCGACTTACCGGCCGAGGCCTGGAGCAGGTTCTGCTCGAGCCGCTGGCGCTGACTCACTTCCTGTTGCAGCTGCTCCTCCTGCGAGGACAGCAGGGCCCGCTGCTGGTTGAGGAGCCGCCCGATCTCCCGGTTGCGCTGGCGCAGGGTGGCGAAACTGCGCCGCAGCCGGATCGTGATCTCGTTGAAGCTGGTGGCCAGCCGGGAGATTTCCCGGATCGACCCCCTGGGCAGCGGCTGGGTGAGGTCGCCTTCGGCAAACGCCTCGGTGCTCAGCATGAGCCGGTTGAGATCACGGATCACGAACTGCACCACCAGCAGGGTCAGCAGCCCGCAGAGCAGGATTGCTGTCGCCGTCACCAGCGCGTTGCGGGTGGTCTCCTTGAGCAACACGCCGTAGACCTCCGGCTCAGGGATCACCACCACGATGCGCCAGTCCAGGCCCTGGCGGTCGTGGAAGGGATCCACGCGCACCAGGGCGATGCTGCGCTGGTGGGGGAGTGTGAGCTGGGCTGGGTGGTTGAGGGCTCGGAAGGATCCCTGGCGCTGCAGCAGGGCCTGGGCACTGGCGCGGATCAGGGGATCCCGGGATTCCTGGGCGTGCAGTCGCACCCCCCGGCCATTCACGATCGAGAACGGCAGGCCACCGCTGGAGTCGGCCACCAGACGCCCGTCTGCCTCCACGATGTAGATCACGCCGGATTCGGCCAGCGGCAGGCTGCGCAGGTAGCGGCCGATGTTGGCGAGGAAGATGTCAACCCCGGCCACTCCCACCACCCTCCCCTGGCGGCGCACGGGCATGCCGGCCCCCAGGGCCATCACCTCGGGGGCATCCACCCAGTTGTAGATCGGGGTCCACACCGCACGACCGGCCTGCAGCGGTGTGCGATACCAGCCATCGCGGCGGAAGTCGGCGAAGGGCTTGATCCGGTGCAGACCGGCCAGTCGGCCGGCCTCATCCAGCCGGGTCACCTCCAGACGCTCGATGCTGGTGGCTGAGGCCACCTCAAGGAACGGCCGGTCGCTGTCGTTGTCCACCTGCCCCAGACCGATGAAATCGCCATTGATCCAGCCGTAGTTCAGGTAGGCCGCCTCAGGGAAGGTGCGGCGGAGCATCCACAGTGTCCGCATCGTCGCGGCCCTGTTGGAGGGATCCACCTGGCCGTTGGCCACCGCCTCGCCCATCAGCGCGATCACCTGCTGGGGGGTGCGCAGAAACCGCTTCAGGTAGTCGCGCACCTGGAGGCTGGTGCGCTCCTGGCTGCGGGTCGCCAGCCGGGTGAGTTCCTGGCGCTCCCCCTGGAACTGCACCAGGCCGATCACCAGCATCATGAGCACCATCTGCAGGAGCAGCGGCCCCAGCAGCAGGCTGCGCAGGGAGAAGCTCCGGGTCATCGCCGGGCAGCCAGCAGGAAGGCATCGATCGCCTCGCCAGGCATCGGCCGCCCCACCAGAAATCCCTGGATCTCCTCACAGCCCTGCAGTCGGAGGAAGCGCCGCTGGGCATCGGTCTCCACTCCCTCGGCAATGGTTCCCAGTCGCAGGGAGCGGGCCAGGGAGATCACCGCTTCCACAATCACCGAGCCGCTGCCCTCATCCAGACTGGAGCTCACGAAGCTGCGGTCAATCTTGAGGCGATCGATCGGCAGCATGCTGAGGTAGCTGAGCGAGGAATAGCCGGTGCCGAAATCGTCGATCGTCACCCGGATTCCCTGGAGGCGCAGCAGATTGAGCATCTTCATGGTTTTGTCCGGGTTGGTGAGCATCACGGTCTCGGTGATTTCTAACTCCAGCAACTCGGGCTGAAGTCCACTCACCCGCAGCGCCTCCTCCACCTCCTGCAGCAGGTTGTCCTGATCGAACTGGCGGGCCGACAGGTTTACGGACACCGAGAAGCGACCGAGGCCATCGCGCTGCCAGCGCACGGCCTCCTGGCAGGCGATGCCGAGCACCTGACGACCCAGGTCGCGGATCATGCCCGTCTCCTCCGCGACGGCGATGAACTGATCAGGCCGCAGCAGCCCCCGCTGGGGATGCTCCCACCGCAGCAGGGCCTCCCAGCCGGTGATGGCTGAGCGATCGATCCGCCACTGCGGCTGGTAGTACACGCGGAATTCGCGACGGTCGATGGCCTGGCGAATGTCGCGCTCAAGCTGCAACCGTTCCTGCACCTCCTGGTTCATCTCTTCGGCGAAGAACATCCAGCCGTTGCGTCCCGATCCCTTGACGACATACATGGCGATGTCGGCTTTGCGCATCAGCGTTTCGATGTCCGCACCGTCGCCGGGGAAGAGGCTGATCCCGATCGACGGGGTGACCCGCAGCGGCTGGCCGTCAAGTAGCAAGGGCTGTTCAAAAGCCCTCAGCAGCTTCTCGGCGAAGTGGGCAGCGTCGAACTGATCATCGAGGTCTTCGATGATCAGCACGAACTCGTCTCCCCCCTGGCGGGCCACCGTGTCGGTGCTGCGCAGGGTGCTGCGCAACCGCTCGGCGACCCCCTGCAGCAAGGCATCACCACTGCTGTGCCCCAACGAGTCGTTCACGACCTTGAACTGATCGAGATCGAGGAACACCACCAGCAGATCACTGCCGTTGCGTCGGGCCCGCTCCAGCGACTCCTGGGCCCGCTCGATCAGCCCCAGGCGGTTGGGCAGGTTGGTGAGGGGATCGCACCGGGCCTGCTCGCTCAGGTCGCGGTTGCGCGACTCCAGGAGTTCCTGTTGCTGCCGGCGCGACTGGCCATCCTTGAAGGCCAGGGCCGTCACCGAACCCACGACCAGCAGCACGAACAACCCCTGGCCGAGCTGCAGCCCCACCAGTTCCCGCTGCACAGTGCGCTGCAGCCAGGCGCCATCCACCCGGTAGAAGAGACTGGCGTTGAGGGTGGGGATCGACGCCACCACCAGGTAGTCGCTACCGTCGGCACTCACCCGCAGAGCTCGGGTCCTCCCCTGAGGCATCAGCAGGGGGAGAAAGCGTGAGGGAATGCGCTCCCCTGGGCCCGGCACCCGCCCGGGCAGGGCCAGCAGCTCGCCATTGGAAGCGGCAACAAACAGTGGCTGCGACAGGGCCGTGTCGCCTTGCTTTCGGCTACTGAACAGATGTTCCATCAACCGCGACACCACCATGTCGTGCCCGACGGAGCCGGCCCAGCGCCCATCGCGAAAGAAGGGGGCCACCACGCTGAGCGACCAGTCCTTGGCCGCTGGATCGAATTCAGGCCCCACCCAGCGGGGTTCACCGCGGGGGTTGACCTTCGGATCGGTGAGGGTGACCCAGGGCGTCTGGCGATAGTCGAGGGTGGATGAGGCGTCGTAGACGTAACTGGGCTTGCTGGGCCAGTACGCCGTCATGCCATTGATCAGCGGCAGTATCCAGCTGTTCACCAGCGGATCCCGCAGGGCGCCCTGGCCGAAGCTGCGCGTCACCTCCAGTGCCCGCACATAAAAGCGCCGGTTGGCGTCCGTCAACGGAACATCGGGAGGCACCCAGGCATTGGCGTCCTGAAGGGGATCGAAGCGCTGGCGCGGTACCCGCCAGGAGCCGGGCCGCGTCCCTTCGCGTGGTGTAAATCCCGAGGCCCGAATGCCCTGATCAGAGGTTGAACAAGGTGGAATGACGAGCTGTCATTCCGGAGGTGCGG
>NZ_NQLA01000006.1 GCF_002252705.1 Vulcanococcus limneticus LL | reverse complement strand
AACGCCTGATCCGCCAGCCGCCGCACCTGCCGCAGGGGATGGGCCCTGGGGATCCGCTCCTCGGTGGAGACGTAGGAGAACAGGGGACCGGTCCGCTGCTGCTGGCCGCGCATCCGTTCAGTGCCGTTGGGCCATTCTCCCGCGGATCGGTTGGTTTTTCAGCAGCCTCCTAGAGCGTCGCCGTCTCCAGCTCCGCCTCTGCCAGCAGCTTCTTGAGCCGGGCGTTTTCCTTTTCCAGCTGAGTCAACCGCCTGGCCTCCTCGGCCTGCATGCCCCCGTATTGCTGCCGCCAGCGGTGGTACGTCGGCTGTGTCACCTCGATCACGCGGCAGACCTCGGCGACGGTCTTGCCCTGGGCGATCAGCTGCTCGGCAGTTTTAAGCTTGCGGATGATCTGCTCCGCCGTGTGCCTGGTGCGTTTCATGGTCGAGTCCCCGGCCCAGTCTGGCCGGCTGAGGACTCTCATTCACCCTGGACCGGTTTCCGGGGTCTACGTCAGACACCAGGGCTACGGCTGCACCACTGACCCAGCCAAGCCAGCCCCCACAGCTTGTAGCCCTTCGTAGCTGGGGCAATGCTCTGGGCGAAAAATCAGGGAATTTTTCTGGGAGTGGCTTGGAGATTGGCTGGGCGCCCCCCGTTGGCAGCACTGAAATCTCAAGCCCAGCCTGAGGTCGTTGAGAGACGGGCTCGCTTCACGCAGTGGTGGATGCCATAACTCACATAGACATAAAAGTGCCCCGGCTCCCCGAACAGCGTCTCGTTCTGGGGCGAGCGGCGGCGGTGACCGTGGCAGGCCGGCCCGCTCTGGCTGTACGCCTCCGTTTCCACGATCACGCCCCAGAGCAGCTCACCAGTGGGTTGGCGTTTCACCAGCCGACAGCCGATCAGCTCAGGCGCCACCTGCTGCGCCGGCTTGGCGAAGAAGGCGCGGGGCAGGGCCCCAAAGCTGGCGGGATGCCCGGCGATCGACGGCAACGGCGGCGGGACCACGATCCTGGCAGCGCACGGGTCCAGCGGCGGCCGATTCCGGCGCTGCAGTGCCGTTCCGCTGGCCTGGCGAGCCAGCGCGGCTGAAGCGAGCCAGAATCGGGGCGCGCCCACGGCGTCCCTCCGACCCACCCATCTGTGCCCCATCTCGAGCCCGGCCTGAACCTCGGCACGGTGCTGCTGGCCACCAGCGGCCTGTTCGTGCTCGCTTCCCTGTTCTTCGGCACCAAGGGCGGCTATTACGACAGTGACGACTACGACGGAAACGGCACCGCCCACTGAGGCCCGCCAGCGCGCCCTTCAGGGCCTGGGCAGCTGCTCGGACTCGGGACAGTCCCCGGTGACCGCCAGATCCTCGGCGTCTGCGCTGCGGCTGACGCAGGCCAGGCGCGTGCTCACGGCGCCGATCGAATCGAGCCGCACGCACTCCTCCCAGCTCTGGTGCTCGTCGTCCTCTTCGGCGTCGTAGCGGAGGGTCACCAGGTCACCCTCCAGCTCCACCACGAGCGCCTGCTCGATCCAGCGCTGCTGATCCCGCAGGAACACCCACACCGGGCGCTGCTCGCACTGGAAGCGGTAGAGCTTGCGGTGAAGCATCGGACTGGCTCCGGCGGGGCGCGGCTCCAGCGGACGGGACCGCGCCAGGTGGCATCAATGCTAGGGATGATGGTCGGATTCGAGCAGGTCCGCCGTCGTGGTTGCCACCAGCCCCTCCAGCCAGCCCAGCACCGCCGCGGGCAGCCTCCCCGGAGCGGTGGCCAGCACTGAGGCCATCCGCCTGCAGCTGCGCAGCTGGCCTGAGGTGGAGGAGTACCTCCAGACCTGCAGGGGCGTGATCGTGCCCCTGGGCTCCACCGAGCAGCACGGCCCCACCGGCGCCATCGGCACCGACGCCCTCACCGCCGAGGCGGTGGCCCTGGAGGTGGGTCGCCGCACCGGCGTGCTGGTGACACCGGTGCAGGCCTTCGGCATGGCGGAACACCACCTGGGCTTCCCCGGCACGATGAGCCTCCAGCCCGCCACCCTGCTGGCCGTGATCCACGATCTGGTGCTGTCGCTGGCCCGCCACGGCTTCGAGCGGATCTACGTGATCAACGGCCACGGCGGCAACATTGCCACCACCAGGGCTGCCTTTGCCCAGGCCTACGGCACCGCCATCGACCGGGGCCTGTCCAGCGGCGGCGCCCTGCGCTGCAAGCTGGCCAACTGGTTCATGGCCCCCGAGGCCATGGGGCTGGCCCGGGAGCTCTACGGCGAGCGGGAGGGGCACCACGCCACCCCCAGCGAGATCGCCATCACCATGCAGCTGGAGCCGAGCCTGGAGGCCAAGCAGCGCCCCCTGCCTGAAGCGGCGCCCGCCGGCCCCATCCACGGCCCCGACGACTTCCGCCGCCGCCACCCCGACGGCCGCATGGGCTCCGATCCCTCCCTGGCCACCGCCGAGCACGGCGCCCGCTTCCTGGAGGTGGCCGCCACGGCCCTGGCGGCGGATCTGGAGCGTTTCCTGCTGGATCCCCAGGCCTGAAGGGCAGTCCTCGCGGCCCGCACCCCGGCGGCCAGCGACCCGCCAGCGCCTAGGTTTCCACCAATCCAGCCCTCCACGATCCCCCGCCGACCATGAGCCACATCACCGCCGACGACGTGCGCAAGGTGGCCCAGCTGGCCCGCCTCGATCTGCCTGAGGCCAAGATCGCCACCTACACCGGCCAGCTGGAGCGGATTCTCGACTACGTGGCCCATCTGGAGGCGGTGGACACCAAGGGCGTGCCCCCCACCACCCGCGCCGTGGAGGTGGTCAACGTGACCCGTGAGGACGTGGTGGTACCCACGGCCGTGCGCGAGGAGCTGCTCAATGGAGCGCCCCAGCGGGAAGGCGATTTCTTCCGCGTGCCCCAGATCCTGGCCGACTGACTGATCGGACTGACCCGGCGAAGCCCTGGCCTCAGCGCTGGGGCGAAACCGCCGTGCGGTGCAGCAGTTCCAGCACGTGGCGGCGGGCCCGGAAGCTGGGCAGTAGCCCGGCAATCGGCCGCAGCCGGCTGCGGCGGCGCTTATGGCTGCGCACCCCCAGCAGGATGTCGTAGACGAAGTTGACGAAATCGGCGCGGCTTTCGAACAGGCCCAAACGCTGGGGTGAACCCTTGGCGTCGAGCAGTTCCTTGGTGGCGTGATACGCAGGGCGATACTCGAACCAGGGGATCGAGGGCCAGAGATGGTGCACCAGGTGATAGTTCTGGCCCATGATCAGCCAGTTCATCACCCTGCTGGGATAGACGCGGGCGTTGTGCCAGCGGTTGCGGGCCTGGAAGGGGCGGTGGGGCAGGTAGTCGAAGAAAAGGCCGAGGGTGACACCCACCATCAGGGCCGGTGCGAACCAGCAGTTGAAGATGAAATCGATGAAGCCATACTTCACACCGGCCAGCACGATGGCGAGAAAGATGCCGCGGCCGATGCCCCACTCCAGCAGTTCATGGCCGCGCCACAACTTGCGGCGAAAGAAGAACACTTCATGGTAGAAGAAGCGCGGTGCGATCAGCCATAGTGGGCCGAAGGTGCTCACGATGTGGTCGGGATCGTGCTTCGGATCGTTCACATGGGCGTGGTGCTGAAGGTGCACCCGCGTGAACACCGGAAAGCTGAAGCCCAGGAGCAGGGCGGCGCCGTGGCCCATCACCGCATTCCAGAGACGGTTGGGATGGGCGGCGTTGTGGCAGGCGTCATGGATCACGGTGCCCTCCAGGTGCAGGGCCAGAAATCCCGTCACCAGCAGGGCCGGCAGGGGCCAGTCCCAGCGGAACCAGCCGGCGATCGTCACGGCCGCCAGGGCGTAGCCACCAAAGAACAGGCCCACGGTGGGGTTCCAGGGCGCCGGAGGATCCAGAAACTCCCTGGGCACCGAGCGCAGGCTGGGCCGAATGGAGGAGGCCTCGGGCGACTGGAGCAAGGCTTGCGTCATCGCCTCCGGGGGCACCTGTTGAACAGAACCTGATGGGCCAGCTTAGGAATCAGCCAGCGCTGAAGCGATGCCCGCCGGGGGACTTGAACCCCCACGACCGAAGCCACTGGTACCTAAAACCAGCGCGTCTACCAATTCCGCCAGGCGGGCAGCGAGGCGACTGTAGGGGCAGGCACCAAGCCGGGGCCGCCCCAGAATGGGGGCCCGCGCTCCGGCCGCCATGCTCGCCACGATCAGCGGAAGCCTGGCCCTGCTGGTGGGCCTGGCGGTGCTGCTGCTGCCCCTGCTGGTCACGGAAATGAGCCGCCCCCGCGACGCCCTCTGGGGCGCCGTGGTGCTGCTGCTGGGCCTGGTGCTGGTGACCAGCGCCGAGCGGCTCAGCGGTGCGCCGATGCTGGCGGTGCTGTGCGGTGGACTGCTGATCGGCCGGCTGGGCAGCGAGGTGCTGCAGCTGCGCTGGCGCCAGCTCACGCCCGAGGAGCAGCAGCGGCTGGGTTCCAGCGAGCGCTGGCGCACGGGCGTCAGCCAGCTCGCCACCACCCTGGCCAAGCTGCCGGCGGCCGTGGGCGAGACCGGCCAGGGCCTCGGTGCAGCCCTCAACCGCCCCGCCAAGGCCACGCCGGCCAAGGGCGCCTCCGCCACGGGCAAGCGCTGGGTGCGGGCCGAACCCGGCCCTGGAGCCGAGCCGGCTGCGGCCGCAGCCGATCAGCCCCAAGCCCCCGCACCAACGTCGGAGCCCCTAGCGCCTGAGCCGTCACCCCCGCAACCGGCGCCAGCCGCCACGGCCGCCACGCCCACAGGCGATCCCCAGCCCGAGACGGTGGTGGTGAGCAGCTTCGCCGAGATCGAGGCGCTCATGGAAGCGGAGCACGGCCAGGCCCCCGCCGATTCCGCGCCCAGCCCAGAGGCCCGCAGCCAAGCGGGATAATCGGCGGTTGCTGCCCCCGGCGCCGTGACCGCCAGCTCCGCGCCCGTCTCCTACAAGGACACGCTCAACCTGCTGCAGACGCCCTTCGCCATGCGGGCGAACGCCAAGCAGCGCGAGCCTGAGATCCAGGCGTTCTGGGCCGAGCAGCGCATCTACGAGCGCCTCAGCCTGGGCAACGCCGGCCCCGTGTTCACCCTCCATGACGGGCCGCCCTACGCCAACGGGGCCCTGCACGTGGGCCACGCCCTCAACAAGATCCTCAAGGACATCATCAACAAGACAGCCCTGCTGCAGGGCAAGCGGGCGCGCTTCGTGCCGGGCTGGGACTGCCACGGCCTGCCGATCGAACTCAAGGTGCTGCAGGGCCTTAGCAGCGGCGAGCGGGCCGCCCTCACCCCGGTGAGCCTGCGCCAGAAGGCCCAGGCCTACGCCCTGGAGCAGGTGGAGGGCCAGAAGGCCGGCTTCCAGCGCTGGGGCATCTGGGCCGACTGGGATAGCCCCTACCTCACCCTGCAGAAGGACTACGAGGCCGCCCAGATCGGCGTGTTCGGGCGGATGGTGCTGGCGGGCCACATCTACCGGGGCCTCAAGCCCGTGCACTGGAGTCCCAGCTCCCGCACGGCCCTGGCCGAGGCCGAGCTCGAATACCCCGACGGCCACACCTCCCCGAGCATCTACGTGGCCTTCCCGGTGGAGCAGGTGCCCGAGGGGCTGGTGGACAAGCTGAAGGCGGTGGGCCTCGAAACCGAAGCCCTCGGCCAGCCGGTCCACGGCGGCAGGCCGATCACCCTCTCGGTGGCGATCTGGACCACCACGCCCTGGACCCTGCCCGCCAACCTGGCGGTGTCGGTGAATGGCCAACTCGACTACGCCATCTGCCGGGTGGAGGGCAACGACAGCCTCTCCAACCACCTGGTGGTGGCTTCGGAGCTGGTGGAGGGCCTGCAGGCCAGCCTGGCGCTGCGGCTGGAGCCCCTGGTCACGGTCAAGGGCGCCGAACTGGAGGGAATCGTCTACCGCCATCCGCTGCTGGAGCGCCGCAGTCCGGTGGTGCTCGGCGGCGACTACATCACCACCGAATCGGGCACGGGCCTGGTGCACACCGCGCCCGGCCACGGCGTGGACGACTTCAACACTGGCAAGAAGTACGGCCTGCCGGTGCTCTGCCCGGTGGATGAGGCCGGCACCCTCACGCCCGAGGCAGGCCCCTTCGCGGGGCTGAACGTGCTCAAGGACGCCAACGCGGCGATCATCGCCGCCCTCAAGGACGCCGGGGTGCTGCTGGCAGAGCAGGGCTACGCCCACCGCTACCCCTACGACTGGCGCACCAAGAAGCCCACGATCTTCCGCGCCACCGAGCAGTGGTTCGCCTCGGTGGAGGGTTTCCGCCAGCAGGCCCTGGGAGCCATCGCCCAGGTGGAGTGGCTGCCGGCCAGCGGCCGCAACCGCATCGGGGCGATGGTGGGCGAACGCGGCGACTGGTGCATCTCGCGCCAGCGCACCTGGGGCGTGCCGATCCCGGTGTTCTATCACCGCGAATCGGGCGAGGTGCTGCTCAATGAGGCCACCCTCCAGCACGTTCAGGGGCTGATCGCCGAGCATGGCGCCGACGTGTGGTGGCAGCGCGATGAGACCGGCCTGCTGCCGCCGGCCTACGCCGGCGAGGCGGAGCAGTGGCGCAAGGGCACCGACACCATGGACGTGTGGTTCGATTCCGGCTCCTCCTGGGCCGGCGTGCTCGGCGGCCTGGCGGGCGATCACCCCCGCGGCGCCGGCCTCAACTACCCCGCCGATCTCTATCTGGAGGGGAGCGATCAGCACCGCGGCTGGTTCCAGAGCAGCCTGCTCACCTCGGTGGCCGTCAACGGCCAGGCCCCCTACCGGCGCGTGCTCACCCACGGCTTCACCCTCGATGAGAAGGGGCGCAAGATGAGCAAGTCGCTGGGCAACGTGGTGGATCCGGCGGTACTGGTGGAGGGCGGCAGGAACGAGAAGCAGGAGCCGGCCTATGGCGCCGACGTGCTGCGGCTCTGGGTGAGCTCGGTCGACTACTCCGCCGATGTGCCCCTGGGCCCGGGGATCGTCAAGCAGCTGGCGGACGTCTACCGCAAGGTGCGCAACACCGCCCGCTACCTGCTGGGCAACCTGCACGACTTCGATCCACGGCCCAGGGCAGAAGGCGGCCACGCGATCCCCATCGCCGAGCTTCCACTGCTGGACCGCTGGATGCTGCAGCGCACCGCCGCCCTGATCGACAGCGTGACGGGCGATTTCGAGCGCTTTGAGTTCTACCGCTTCTTCCAGGCCCTGCAGAACTTCTGCGTGGTGGATCTCTCCAACGTCTACCTCGACATTGCCAAGGATCGCCTCTACGTGAGTGGAGCCGATGAGTTCCGCCGCCGCAGCTGCCAGACGGTGCTGAGCCTGGTGGTGGAGCGCCTGGCCGGCCTGATCGCGCCGGTGCTGTGCCACATGGCCGAGGACATCTGGCAGAACCTGCCCTACCCCGTGGCCGAGCGCTCGGTGTTTGAACGGGGCTGGCCCACGGCTCCAGACCCCTGGCGCGCTCCGGAGCTGGAGGCACCGCTGGAGCGGATCCTGGAGCTGCGGGCCCTGGTGAACCGCCAGCTGGAGAGCTGCCGCAAGCAGGGCGGCAAGGGCCAGGAGCAGGAGGTGGCAGCTGGCATCGGCGCCTCCCTGGAGGCCCAGGTGCAGCTGGAGCTTGAAGCCGGCGAGGACACCGCCCCCCTGCAGGAGGCCCTGGCCTTGCTGGCCGCCAGCGCCCACCCGCAGGTGGATAACCTGACGGACTGGCTGTTGGTTTCAGCGGTGCGGATCGGTGGCGCAGCTCCGGCCGGCGTGCTGGCGGAGGCCCGCGAGGGCGGCGTCACAGTGCGGATCGCCCGGGCCGAGGGCCAGAAGTGTGAGCGCTGCTGGCACTACGAAACCGACATCGGAACACACGCATCCCATCCCAGCCTCTGCGGACGCTGCGTAGCGGTGCTGGGCTGAGCTTCGATCCTGGGAGTAGGCGCCTGTTACGGAATCCAGCGCAGCAGCAACCCAACCTGGACCGTCTGCAGCGCCAGCGCCGCGGCAGAGAGGCCCAAAAGTGTGAATCGGAAGAAGAGCGTGCGTCGGGCGACCTGATCACCCAGGGACGCGAAAACCGGGAAGCAAGCGCCCGCATAACGCGGAAAACCCACCATGCCCAGCAGGAACGACGGGGCAATCCACAGCAGACCGAAGAGCCGCCACCCCCAGGGTTGGGTCGACCAGCCCAGCAGCAGCAGCGTCAGGGCCACCACTCCCGCTGCGAACTGAATCCATGGGAACCCCCCCACTGAAGACAGCAGGTTGAAGAGTGTGACTTCCCGCCAGGCCTGCTTGGCCTGCACCCAGATCAGGGGGTTACCGGTGATAGCCATCAGGTAGCCCGACCAGAGCAGCAGCACGACCAGACTCGGGGCCAGGATCCTGAGGGCCCGTCTCCTGCCTTCTCCTGAGATGAAGGCCTCGCCAGCCAGGGCGAGGGCGACGGCCAGCCCGTTCGGACGAGCCAGGGTGGCAAGGGCCGCCAAGAGGGAAGCCAGGCGCCAACGGCCCTGCCAGCGGGCCAGGAAAGCACCGCTGGAGCAGACCAGGAGCAGGCCCTCCGGATACAGCATCGAGTAGACGACTGATCCCGGAGAAAAGGCCAGGAACCAGCAAGCCCAGTCCGCCGCGGTCTTCCCTGAGAGGCGGCGCACCAGGGCGTGGGTGAGGGCCAGACCCACCAACAAGGCAAGGTGACCTACCACCAAGCCGACGGTGAACCGCGACAAACCCAGGTGTCGTCCCAGGGCCAGCAACAGCGGAAACAGTGGGAAGAAGGGGAAGGGCGTCTGCACGGGCATGTGCAGATCGGCAGGATCTGCCGGGATGGCATGGGCCCAGGTGAAGCCTTCCCGGGCGATCAGCAGGTACCAGTTGCCATCCCAGGCTGAGAAGACCTGCTTCAACGGGATGCTGCGGGCGAGACCACCAATGACCAGGATCAGGTCCACGAACAGGCGGGACGCGAGCCACGAGCCAAGGACCGCCGCAGGAAAGGCATGCTCCCGCAACCAGCCGATCGTGGAGATCCAGGGAGACCGTTCCACCACCGCCGCCAGCATCCGTGAGGGCTTCATGAAACCATGCCAGTCCCGGCATGCGGTGCTGGGCTGATGGGATGGGCTCGGGAGAGGCCGACGCGTCTAGGTTGAGGGCCATACCTGGCTCCCGTGGCTCCATGCTGGCCGGCAGACCCTGGAGCGATTGGATCCAGCGCTACGGCCAGAGCCACCAGCACCCGATCAATCAGGCCTGCCACCTGATCGGCATCCCGCTGATCGTGGTCTCCCTGGGCCTGGCAGCCCTCGGCCTGGCCTGGCCGGTTCTGTGGTGGGCGGCCCTGGGGCTGTTCGTGCTCGGCTGGGTCCTCCAGTTCGCAGGCCATGCGGTGGAGGGCAAGCCGCCGGAATTCTTCAGTGATCCCCGCTTCCTGCTGGTGGGGGTGCGCTGGTGGCTGACCAAGGTTGGGGCTCAGAACAACAGCGCCAGGCCCTCGGCGTAGCTTCCCACCCGCGGCAGGGCCGGTTTGCCGTGCCTGGCCAACTCGGCTTCGGCAATGGCCGAGGCCTCCGGCAGGCGGTCGTAGGGGATCGACGGATAGGCGTGATGCAGGGAGTGGTGGGGCAGCCCCCCCATCAGGAAGTTCACCAGGGGGCCCGCCACGATGTTGCGGGAGGTGTAGAGCTGCGTGAGCTCATAGGTGGTGCTCGGCAGCCACAAGCCGTGGTGCTCGATCATGCCTCGGGCCTGCATCACAGCCCCCACCAGACGCTCCACCACCACCAGCATCAGCACCAGCTTCAGCACCTGGCCCTGGCTGATGGCCCAGGCGAACAGGAGTGCCTGCACCAGCAGGATGCCGAGCAGATCGATCCGCAATCCAGCCCACAGCCTGGAGTGGGTGGCCCGCAGTTTCCAGCCGAACCAGAACATCGAGAGGATCAACTGCAGGCCGCCCAGCCCGAGCACACTCCCCCAGAAGGGATGGCGAAAGTGCAGCTGCCGCAGCGGGCCGGCCTTGGCCGCCTCCTCCTCCGTGGGTTCACGCCGCTCCGGATCGCGCAGGTCCATTCCGTTCATGCGGTGATGGAGCATGTGCAGATTGCGGTAGGTGAGATAGGGCCAGGCGATCGGCCAGCTCAGTGCACAGCCCAGCCCCTGCTCCAGATCGCCCTGGTCGAGCAGGGTGGCGTGGCTGATGTCGTGGGTGGCGATCATCAGGAAGGAATAGAGCAGCGTGGCGGCCACCAGCCAGAGCAGGGCCAGCCCCAGGTTCGGCTCCTGGTAGTACTGCCACAGGCAGGCCAGCGAGGGCAACAGCAACACCAGCACCCGCAGCCAGCCGAGCCCGCGGTTCACCCGAAACAGGGGCCGTACGGCCTCCTCGATGGCTTCGGTCATCAGGCGATCAGCCCGGCGCTGCGCAGGATCCAGCGCAGCGACCTGGCCGCCCTGGGCAGGAACAATCATCGTGACGGGGCGTGACGATCAGCTCCGAGGCTAGGGCTGTTCAACGAAGCGGCAACGCCGCTCGGCCGTGCCCCCATTCCATGCCACAGTCCCGCCCGCTCAGCCGATGCCCGAGCGGGCGATGTCGAGGACATCAGCCATCGCACGGATCTGATCCATGGTGGTGCCCAACTGGCTGGCGCTGGCCAGTTCCACCCGCAGGTCGATGCGAGCCGGCTTGCCGGGGTTGGTGCGCACGCGGGCATCGCTCACGTTGATGCGGCTGTCGGACAGGCGGGTGAGAATGTCCTTGAGCACCCCGACCCGATCCAGCACCGCAATGCGCAGCTGCACGGGGTAGCGGCGCCGGCCCCCATCCGCCAGGGGGTTCCAGCGCACCGGCAGCCGACGCTCCACCGGCACCTGGGTGACATTGGCGCAGTCCTGCCGGTGGATGGTGATGCCGTGGTTGCCCAGGGCCACGCTGCCCACGATCGCCTCGCCCGGCAGCGGACTGCAGCAGCCCCCCAGTCGGTATTCCAGGCCCTCCAGTCCGAGGATCGGGCTGGCGCTGCCGGCCTCGACGTGGTGGTGGGGCGCGGGCTGAGAGGCCTGGTCCGCCTGGGCGGTGACGCTGCGGGCCAGCTCCTCATTGCTGAGCACGGGGGCCGCGGCCTGACTGCTGAGCCGGATCTCTTCCCGCAGGCGATTCACCGCCTGCTGCAGCGTGACGCCGCCGAAGCCGATCGCAGCCAGCAGGTCCTCGGTGCCCACCAGGTTGCAGCGGCGCGCCACCTTGGCCATGGCCTCGCCGCGCAGCAGGGCATCGAAGCCATCGCGGCCCAGTTCCCGCTCCAGCATCTCTGTGCCGCGCAGGATGTTCTCCTCGCGGTGGCTCTTCTTGTACCACTGGCGGATGCGATTGCGGGCCGTGGGGGTGGCCACGAAGTTGAGCCAATCAAGGCTCGGGTGGGCGTTCTTCGCCGTGATGATCTGCACGAAGTCGCCGTTCTGCAGCGGCGTCGGCAGGGGACAGAGGCGATCGTTGATGCGAACTCCCTGGCAATGGTTGCCGACCTCGGAGTGGATGCGATAGGCGAAGTCAACGGCAGTGGAACCCTTGCGCAGCCCCACCACATCGCCGGTGGGAGTGAACACGAACACCTCCTCGTCGAAGAGATCTTCCTTGATCGAGGCCAGGTAGTCGCTGCTGTCTTCGGAGCCGCCGTCCTTCTGCCAGTCCACCAGCTGCCGCAGCCAGTTGAAGCGCTCGGCATCGTTGCCGAGGGCCGCCGGGGAGCCACCCTCCTTGTACTTCCAGTGGGCGGCGATGCCGTATTCCGCCACTTGGTGCATCTCAGCGGTGCGGATCTGCACCTCGATCGGCCGGTGGCGGCCGATCACCGCCGTATGCAGCGACTGGTAGCCGTTGGGCTTCGGCAGACCGATGTAGTCCTTGAAGCGGCCGGGAATGGGGCGGAAGGTGTCGTGCACCACAGCCAGGGCCCGGTAACAGCTCTCCAGATCGGGCGTGAGGATGCGCAGGGCCGCCACGTCGTAGATCTCGTGGAAGGCCTTCTGCTGGGCCTGCATCTTGCTCCAAATTCCATAGAGATGCTTCGGCCGGCCGCTCACCTCGCAGGCGCCCAGCCCGGACACCACCAGCCGCTGCCTGAGCAGCTCCACGGTGACGGCCAACCGCTCCTCACGCTCACTGCGCTTGGTGGCCACCTGTTGCTTGATCTCCCTGTAGGCCTCGGGCTCGAGGATCTTGAAGGCCAGGTCCTCCAGTTCCCACTTGAGCCGGCCGATGCCGAGACGGTTAGCCAGGGGCCCGTAGATCTCGCGAGTCTCGCGTGCGATGCGCTGCTGCTTCTCAGGCTTGAGGGCACCGAGGGTGCGCATGTTGTGCAGCCGGTCCGCCAGCTTCACCAGCACCACGCGGATGTCGCTGGCCATGGCCAGGAACATGCGGCGCAGATTTTCAGCCTGGGCTTCGGTCTTGTTGGTGAAGTGAATGCCACCCAGCTTGGTGACGCCCTCCACCAGGGCCCGCACCTCGGCGCCGAAGTGCTCCTCGATCTGCTCTGGGGTGACGTCGGTGTCCTCCACCACGTCGTGCAGGAAGCCGGCGGCGATCACGCTGGCGCTGGCGCCGATGTCGCGCAGCAGATCCGCCACCGCCACCGGGTGAATGATGTAGGGCTCGCCGCTGGCCCGCACCTGGCCGTCGTGGAGCTGGAAGGCGAAGTCGAAGGCGGCAGCCAACAGCGCCTCGGTGTCGGTGGGGCAGGTCTCGCCTTGGCCCGGCGGCACGTGCTCAATGCAGCAGCGCAGCCAGTCGGGCAGGGGAATGCCGTAGTCCTCGGGGCAACGGATCGGGCGGCGGTTCAGGCTGGAGGCCGGATCGCTGGTCGCGGGGGCCGGGACACCAGGCTCAAGCGCTGCAGAGTTCACGGCGGGCGGCCCACTGGGCGGAGAAGGCGCAACGCCCGCCAGGGACTGGCCGCCATCACGCTGAATGGCCTCTCGACGGACAGCATCGCTTTGGCCGCCGTCGCGCTGGTCAACTTCCGCCGTATCGGGCGCCGCGTGGAGCATGGGAGCCTGCGGATTGACCCATCGTATTCAGAGAGCGCAACACGCGGGCGCCCGGGCCTGCCGGCCGCCAAGCTGGGCGCCTGCCAATGCCTGGGCTGATGGCCGCCGCTTCCCCCTCCGGCCCCAGTTACCGCCACAAGGGGCCGGTGCTGGACCTGCAGCAGCTGGTGGTGCAGTACCCCGGCGCCGCTTCCCCCACCCTCGACGGCCTCGATCTGAGCCTGGCGGCCGGCGACAGCCTGGCCCTGGTGGGCCCTTCGGGCTGCGGCAAGAGCACGGTGGCGCGGGCGGTGCTGCAATTGCTGCCCACGGGCAGCCGCTGCGAGGGTGGCCTGCTGCTGGCGGGCCAGGACCCGCGGCAGCTGCGGCGGGGGCCGCTGCGGCGGCTGCGGGGCGAGGCGGTGGGCCTGGTGTTCCAGGACCCGATGACCCGGCTCAATCCGCTGCTGACCATCGGCGAGCACCTGGCCGACACCCTGGCGGCCCACCGTCCGGCCTGGACGCGCCGCCAGGTGCGCCGCCGGGCCGAGGACCTGCTGGCGCGGGTGGGCATCAGTCCGGAGCGCTACGGCAGCTACCCCCACGAGTTCAGTGGCGGCATGCGCCAGCGGCTGGCGATCGCCCTGGCCATGGCCCTGCAGCCGCCACTGGTGATCGCCGATGAACCCACCACCAGCCTGGATGTGTCGGTGGCGGGTCAGGTGATGGCCGAACTCAGCGAGCTCTGCCGCGAGACCGGCAGCGCCCTGCTGCTGATCAGCCACGACCTGGCCCTGGCCGGCCGCTGGTGCCAGCGGATCGCGGTGCTCGACCAGGGCCGGCTGGTGGAGCAGGGCCCCGCCCGGCACCTGCTCACGGCACCGACCTCCCCCCTGGCCCAGCGGCTGGTGGCGGCGGCCCGCGCCCGCGAGGGCGGGGCCACACCGGCGGCGCCAGCCCAGGCGCCGGTGCTGCTGGAACTGGAGCAGCTGCGCTGCTGGCACGGCCTGCCCTCGCCGCCCTGGCAGCCCCGCTGGCTGAAGGCCGTAGACGGGGTGAGCCTGACCCTGCGGCAGGGGGAGACGATCGGCGTGGTGGGGGCCTCGGGTTGCGGCAAGAGCACCCTCTGCCGGGCCCTGATGGGCCTGGCGCCGGTGCGGGGCGGCGCCGTGAAACTGCAGGGCCAGGACCTGCGCCAGCTGCGCGGCCGGCCGCTGCGCCGCGCCCGGCGCCGAATCCAGATGGTGTTCCAGGACCCGCTGGCCTGCCTGAACCCGGCGATGGCCGTGGGCGAGGCCATCGCCGATCCGCTGCTGATCCATGGCCTGGCCAAGAAGCCCCAGGCGCGGCAGCGGGCTCGGGAGCTGCTGGCGGCCGTGGGGCTCAACCCGCCGGAGAGCTTCGAGAACCGCCTGCCGCGGCAGCTCTCGGGCGGCCAGCAGCAGCGGGTAGCCATCGCCCGGGCCCTGGTCCTGGAGCCCCAGGTACTGCTCTGCGACGAGAGCGTGAGCATGCTCGACGCCGAGGTGCAGACCGAGGTGCTCGCCCTGCTGCGCCAGCTGCAGGAGCGCCTGGGGCTCGGCATGATCTTCGTGACCCACGACCTCTCGGTGGCCAGCGGCTTCTGCCAGCGGGTGATCGTGCTGGAGGGGGGCCGCATCGTGGAGGAGGGTCCGGGCGAAGGGCTGCTGCGGGCGCCCCAGGCCGCCATCACGCGCACCCTGGTGGAGGCCTGCCCACGCCTGCCGGAGCTGGTGTGAGATGGCGATGACCCTGACCACGAAGCTGCACCGCCTGCTGCAACTGGTGCTGCTGGTGAACCTGATCGGCATCGCCGTGGCTCTGGCGATCTGGCTCTACGGCCACGAGATCGGCCTGGTGAATGGCGTGCGGCTTCAGCTGGCCGCCCTGATGCCCCGGGCCCTGGTGCTACCGGTGCTGGGGCTGCTGGGGGGCGCCGTGGCCGGGGGACTGATCACCTTCCTGGAACCCGCTGCCAAGGGCTCGGGGATCGTGCAGGTGATGCTGTTCCTGAGGGGCTGGCCGATTCCGATGGGCTGGCGGGTGGCGATCGTGAAGCTGCTGGCCAGCGGCATCGCCATCGGCAGCGGCATCCCGGTGGGGCCGGAAGGGCCCTCGATCCAGATCGGCGCCTCGGTGGCCCGGGAGAGTGCGCGGCTCACCGGCGCCGAGCACCACCACCAGCGGGTGGCGGTGGCGATTGGCAGCGGCGCCGGCCTGGGCGCCGTGTTCCACGCGCCCCTGGGGGGCCTGGCCTACACCCTCGAGGAGCTGCTCAAGCATGCCGACGGCCGCACCAACGCCCTGGCGGTGGCGGCCACCTTCGCCACCATCGCCTGGACCCGGCTGCTGGCGAACCTGCCGACCCTGCACCCGATCCTGCACAACCTGGCACCGATCGTCGACTACCCCAGCCGCGTGAACGAGTTCCGGCTGGTGGACCTGCCGCTGCTGCTGCTGCTGGGTGCCCTGGCGGGCGTGCTGGCGATGCTCTACCAGCGCTGGATCCAGGCCCTGCGCCGCCGCTTCATCCGCTGGCGACTGCCCAGCTGGCAGCTGCTGCCGCTGGTGGGTGTTGCGGTGGGGGCGGGCTGGTCGCTGCTGCCCAGCGCCTTCGACAACCCCGATGGCCTCTACTTCGACGCCCTGCTGGGCATCGACACGGCCCCCCGGGCCCTGCTGGCGCTGGCGGTTCAGGCGGCGGCCACGGCGGTGGCGGTGGCCGCCGAGGCACCTGGCGGCTTCCTGGCGCCGGCCCTGGTGGTGGGGGCCTCCCTGGGCACGCTGCTGCAGCAGGTCTCCCTCGCCCTGGTCCACGACGCCCCAGCCAGCCTGCTGTTCGCCGGCGCCGCCGCCTTCCTCGGAGCCCTCACCCGCACACCGCTCACAGCGATCCTGCTCACCTTCGAGCTCAGCAAGAACTACGCCCTGCTGCTGCCGATCGGCTTCTGCGCCCTCACCGCCATCGCCGTGGCCGATCTGTTCGAGCGCGAGACGATCTTCGAGCTGCTGCGCGAGGAGGCGGAGCGGGAACTGCTCGAGCCCAGGCGGCCGGAGCCCTGAATCCGGAACGATCTGGGCCTGCGGCGCCAGGTCGCGCGTCAGAGCCGGCGCCGCAGCGCCACCAGCAGCTTCTCGAACACCTCGGGCAACGGCGCCTCGCACACCAGCCGCTCGCCCGTGACCGGGTGGTCCAACCCCAGCTGAACGGCATGCAGCGCCTGGCCCGGCAGCTCGATCGGCAGCCTGCGGCAGCGCGAGTACGCAGGGTCGCCCACGATCGGATGGCCGATGTGGGCGCAGTGCACCCGGATCTGGTGGGTGCGGCCGGTGTCGAGCTTGAAGCGCAGCATGGCGTAGTCGCCCAGGCGCTCCACCAGGGTCCAGTGGGTGCAGGCGTGGCGGCCCGTGCCGTCGTGCACCACCGCATATTTCTTGCGATCCACCGGGTGGCGCCCGATCGCGCCCACGATCGTGCCGCGCTCCGCCGCCGGCTGGCCGTGCACCACCGCCAGATACTCCCGCGAGGCGATGCGCCGCTGGATCTGCACCTGCAGCTTCACCAGGGCCTCCTGGCTCTTGGCCACCACGATGCAGCCGGTGGTGTCCTTGTCGAGGCGGTGCACGATGCCGGGTCGCATTTCGCCGCCGATGCCGGGCAGGTCGGGGCAGTGGTGCAGCAGCCCGTTCACCAGGGTGCCGTCCCGGTTGCCGGGGGCAGGGTGCACCGTGAGGCCGGCGGGCTTGTTGAGCACGATCAGATGCCCATCCTCGAACAGCACATCGAGCGGCATCGCCTGGGGCACCAGGTAGGGCAGGGGCTCCGGGGGCGGCATCCACAGCTGCACCTGATCACCCGGGCGCAGGGGCGTCTTGGCCCGGCCCGTGGTGCCGTTGACGCGCACGTAGCCGGCGTCGATGAGTTTCTGGATGCGGGCCCGACTCTGCTCCGGCCGCTGGGCCACCAGCCAGCGATCCAGCCGCATCGGCAGGGGTTTGGGATAGGTGAGCGTGAGCAGCTCGCCGTCCCCCTGGCCGAAGCGGTCTTCGCTGTCCGCGCTCATGGCTGGGGCTGGACCTGGCCGTTCACCGGCAACTCCAGGGCGATGGGGCCGAGCACCCCGCGGCGGAAGTCGTCCAGCAGGCGCTGGGCCATGCGGGCGGTGTCGCCGCTGGTATGGCGGGCGGCGGCGGCCTCCAGCCAGGCGGCGGCATTGGGGAGGGCCGGGCGCTGAAGAGCCTCGGGTTGAGGAGCCTCGGGTTGAGGAGCCTCGGATTGGGACCCTGGAGATTGGGGCGCCGCGGCCTGCAGCCCCCCCTCGCCACCGCCTCCAGGAACCTGTAGGGGCTGTACAGCATCAACGCAGACCTCCGGGGAGGTCTCCCCAGCCCCCAGCGGCTCCACCTCCACGCCGTAACGGCGCTGCAGCAACCCAGCCGCCACGCCGGCGGCCGCCACCGGCTCCAGGCCCGCCAGCAGCTGGACGAAGGCCATCGCCACCGCCTCGCCGTCGTAGGCGGCCTGGCCGATGTCGTCGCAGAGGGCGAGCCGCAGGGCCGCCAGCTGGTCGTCCAGGCGCGGGGGCAGCACGCCGGGGGCATCGAGCAGGTCCAGGTCCTGGCCGAGGCGCACCCAGCGCAGGCTGCGGGTGACGCCGGCGCGGCGGGCACTCTCCACCACCTTCTGGCGCACCAGCCGGTTGATCAGGGCCGACTTGCCCACATTCGGGAAGCCCAGCATCAGGGCGCGCACGGGGCGGGGCTTCATGCCGCGGCCGCTGCGGCGGGCGTTGAGGGCCTCGCCGGCGCGGATCGCCGCCTGCTGCAGCTGTTTCACGCCCGTGCCGGCCCTGGCATCGCACCACCAGGGGGTCTGGCCGCGGGCGCGGAACCAGGCGTCCCACTGGGCGCGGGCGGCGGGGCAGACCATGTCGCGGCGGTTGAGCACCAGCAGGTGCGGCTTGCCACCGATCCAGCGCTGCAGGCGCGGATGGCCGGTGGCGAGGGGGATGCGCGCATCGCGCACCTCAATCACCAGATCCACCTTGGCCAGGTTGTCGGTGAGCGACCTCTCCGCCTTGGCGATGTGGCCCGGATACCACTGGATCGACGGGGCCGCTGTGCTGAGCAGACCGGCGGCGAGATCAGCCGCCATCAGGGCACCACCAGCACCGGACAGGGCGCCAGCTGGATCACCCGCGAGGCGGTGCTGGGGGCCTCGTCGGCTTCCAGGGTGAGGCCGCGGGTGCCCATCACGATCACATCGGCGTTGATCTCATCGGCCACATCGCAGATCACGAAGGCCGGCTTGCCCTGGCGCTCCAGCACCTCACAGCTCACGCCCTGCTCGGAAAAGCGGCTGCGGGCCTGTTCCAGCAGCTCGGCCACCGCCAGGGGGTCGTCCTGGTCGGGCTCCACCACGGAGAGAACCACCAGCCGGCTGCCGTGCTGCTGGGCGAGCTTGAGGGCCGTGGAGGCGGTCTCGGCCGCCTGGCGGCTGCGGTCGATCGGGAAGAGAATCGTCTCGAACATGGCCATCGGGCCGGTCATGTCCCTGTCTAGACGGGCGCCGGGCGGGGCGGCACTGGCTGGCCAGGGCGAGGCCCGTGCCGATGGCCCACGTTCCCACCGCGGCAGTGAGAAGCGGCTGGAGCGAGAAACGGCGGGCACAGACCGCGGCGGGGGACGGAACCGCGCCCACGGACGCGAAAGGGCCGCAGGTTAATCTCGCCCAAATTTCCCTACCGTCTCCACCCCATGGCGAAGCGCTCCCTGGCCAGCCTCTCCGCTGATGACCTGCGCGGCAAGCGCGTGCTGGTCCGGGTCGACTTCAACGTTCCCCTCGATGACGCCGGTGCCATCACCGACGACACCCGCATCCGCGCCGCCCTGCCCACCATCAACGACCTGGTCGGCAAGGGCGCCAAGGTGATCCTGGCCGCCCACTTCGGCCGGCCCAAGGGCCAGGTGAACGACGCCCTGCGGCTCACCCCCGTGGCGGCCCGCCTGGGCGAGCTGCTGGGCAAGCCCGTGGTGAAGACCGACAGCGCCATCGGCCCCGACGCCGAGGCCAAGGTGGCGGCCCTGGCCGAGGGCGATGTGCTGCTTCTGGAGAACGTGCGCTTCTTCGCCGAGGAAGAGAAGAACGATCCCGAGTTCGCCAAGCAGCTGGCGGCCCTGGCCGACGTGTACGTGAACGACGCCTTCGGCGCCGCCCACCGCGCCCACGCCTCCACCGAGGGCGTGACCAAGTACCTGAATCCGAGCGTGGCCGGCTACCTGCTGGAGAAGGAACTGCAGTATCTGCAGGGCGCCATCGATGAGCCCAAGCGGCCCCTGGCCGCGATTGTGGGCGGCTCCAAGGTGAGCAGCAAAATCGGCGTGCTCGAGTCGCTGATCGACAAGTGCGACAAGGTGCTGATCGGCGGCGGCATGATCTTCACCTTCTACAAGGCCCGTGGCCTCTCGGTGGGCAACAGCCTGGTGGAGGAAGACAAGCTCGATCTGGCCCGCGAACTGGAGGCCAAGGCCAAGGAAAAGGGGGTGGAGCTGCTGCTGCCCACCGACGTGGTGCTGGCCGATTCCTTCTCGCCCGACGCCAACACCCTGACCACCCACATCAACGTCATCCCCGACGGCTGGATGGGCCTGGACATCGGTCCCGACTCGATCAAGGCCTTCCAGGCGGCCCTGGCCGACGTGAAGACCGTGATCTGGAACGGCCCGATGGGCGTGTTCGAGTTCGACAAGTTCGCCGCCGGTACCGACGCCATCGCCCACACCCTGGCGGGCCTGACTGCCACCGGCACCACCACGATCATCGGCGGTGGCGACTCGGTGGCAGCCGTGGAAAAGGTGGGCGTGGCCGATCAGATGAGCCACATCTCCACCGGTGGTGGCGCCAGCCTCGAGCTGCTGGAAGGCAAGGTGCTGCCCGGCGTGGCCGCCCTCGACGAGGCCTGAAGTTCGGAATCTGAGGATGGCCCGGCGCTGTGACATCACGGCGCCGTGATCACCCAGGAACAGGGCCCCATGCGGGCCCTGTTTTGTTCTGGACTTAGTACCAGGCCAGGGGGTGGTAGGGCTGGATGCGCGGCTGGAACGACTGGGGTGTGCCGTAGTAAGGCGTGGGCATCGGCTTCGGCCCCCAGCTGCCCTGCCCACCAGCGCCAGGTCCTTTCCAGCGGCGCTCGGGCAGGGCCGGCAGTCCGAAGCGCTGGCGCAGCTGGCTGAGGTCGTTGCGCTGCTGGCGGTGCTGCTGCATGCGTTGCTGACGCTCCTGTTGCAGGCAGGTCTGGGCTATCTCGGCACCGCGGGCCTGGTCCAGGCAGCGCTCGGTGCCGTTCAGCAGGCTGATCTGCTGGTCGGCCTGGCGGCGCTCCAGGCTGCGGCGGGCCTCGAAGAACTCGCGCCGCTGGCGCGGGCTGAAGCGGGCGATCACCTCGGCCTCCTGGCGCTTGAGCTCGGCCCAGCGCCCGTCAGGACGGCGGTCATCGGCCCAGCCACGGCCCTCGCCGGGAGCGGGGGGCGTGACCTGCTGGGCGCGCCAGCCGTCGCCGTAGGGCTGTCTGGGTCCAGGGGCGCCATAGGGCGGGTATGGCTGAGCAAGGGCGGCACCGCTGGCCCCCACGACCGCCAGCAGCAGGGCAAGGGCCGCGGCGTGACGCGGGCGGAGCGACGGGCGGGAGAGAACGTTGGCAGGGCGGGTCATGGGGTCTGGGATCGCGACAACTCCAGCCTCTGCCGGAGTGACAGCGCAGGTGTGTCCACCAGCGCCCCAACCTGTGACCAGATCGGACCGGGGACACCCAACTCCCCCGACCCGGCTGGGTCCTCGACACACCTCAGCCCTGGGCTCCACCCCTGGGGCTGATGGAGCCGGTGCCGGGGGCGATCGAGCGGCCGTGCAGGACCACCGCAAAGCCGGGCGCCCCGTCCGGCAGCGCGCCGCGCCGCCAGCTGAGACCGCCGCCATGCACCGCCGCCACCCGCGCCGCGATCGCCAGGCCCAGGCCGCAATGGCCCAGGCCGCCGCGGGCCTCATCCAGCCGCTGGAAGGGCACCAGGGCCTGCTGCCACTGCTCCGGGGCGATGCCGGCGCCCCGATCCCAGAGCTCGATCCGGAACCCCTGCCCACCGGGCTGGTCCGCCAGTGGCTCGTCGCGCAGCACCATCCGCAGCGGCGGCCGGCCGTGGCTGAGGGCGTTGTCGATCAGGTTGCCCACCGCCCGTGCCAGGGCCGTGGGCTGCACCACCCGCTCCAGGGGCTCCAGATCCAGGCTGAGGGTGGCCGGATCCAGCCCCGCGCTCGACTCCGCCAGGAGCTGGTCCAGGGGCAGCGCCACGGGCCGCTCGCCATCGGCCCCGCCGGCGAACAGCAGGAACTGGCCGGTGATGCGCTCCAGGGCGTCGAGATCGGCCTCGCTGCGCTGCCGGTCGGCGGGCTCGGGCAGCGGCACGGCGAGCCGCAGCCGCAGCCGGGTCAGGGGGCTCTTGAGGTCGTGGGCGATGCCGGCCAGCATCGTGGCCCGCTCCCGCTCATTGGCATCCAGTCGCTGCACCATCGCGTTGAAGCGGGCCGTGAGCCGGCGCACGGCGCCCGTGCCCCGGGCCGCCAGCACCTCCGGCCGCCGCTGCAGCCCCACCCGGCCCAGGGCCTGCTCCAGCTGCTGCAGCGGCCGCTGCACCTCCAGCCAGAGGAACAGCAAGGTGGACGCCGTGCCACCCGCCACCAGCGCCAGGGCCAGCAGCAGCGGATCCGGAGGCCAGCGGCTGGGGGAGGGAAGCGCGGTGAACAGCCACACCGGCTCCAGCGGTGAGAACAGCTCCACCCAGGCCCCCCGCGGCTCGCCCGCCGCCGGCAGCAGCTGGGGGCAGTGGGCCAGCTGGCGGCAGAGCTCCTGCTGCAACCGCCGGGTCTGGAGCGCCAGGCGGGGGTCGCTGCCGCTGGCGGGCCGGCCGCCCACCCTCAGCGGCAGCCCGCTCAGCCGCGACACCGCCGAGGGGGGCAGCCGCTCCAGGGCCAGTTCCGCCAGGCGCAGGTTGAAGCTCACCTCGCCACCCATCTGGGTGATCTGGGCCCGCTCCAGCCGCCGGGCCAGCAGCCCTTGCAGCAGCACCAGCGCCAGGGCCGAGCCCGCGGTGCCCAGCAGCAGGTAGCGGACCAGCCGCAGCAGGGCCGCCCTAGCGGCTGCGGGGCTGGCCATCGGGCACGAACACGTAGCCGTAGCCCCACACCGTCTGCAGGTAGCGGGGGCGGGCGGGATCGGGCTCCACCAGTCGCCGCACCCGCGACACCTGCACGTCCATGCTGCGGCTGTCGGTTTCCGAATCGGGCCCGCGGGCCAGCTCGATCAGCCGCTCCCGCGACAGGGGCCGGTGCGGATGCTGCACGAAGGCGGCCAGCAGGCTGAACTCACCGCTGGTGATCGCCACCGGCTCGCCGCCGCGCAGCAGGCTGCGGGCCGCCAGGTCGAGCTGGTTGTCGCCGAAGCACACCTGCTGACCCTCCGCCAGGGGTGTGCCGGCCGGCAAGGCCACACGGCGGCGCAGCACGGCGTCGATGCGGGCGCTGAGTTCGCGAGGCAGGAAGGGCTTGGCCAGGTAGTCGTCCGCCCCCTGCTCCAGGCCGATGATCCGATCCACCGCATCGCCCTTGGCGGTGAGCATCACCACCGGCATGTCGTCACCCTGATCCCGCAGACGCCGCAGCAGGCTGAGGCCGTCATCACCCGGCAGCATCAGATCGAGGACCACCAGGTCAGGGCGCTGGCTCTCCAGCCGCGCCATCAGCTGGGCGCCGTCGCTGAGGCAGCGCACGTCGTAGCCCAGGTCGGTGAGGTAGGTGCCCACCAGGCGCCGCAGCTCCGGGTCGTCGTCCACCACCCAGATGCGCTGTGCTGTCTTGCCCATGGCGGCGATCGGCCCCAGGCCCTGTGCTGGCCCGACTGTATGGAGCCACTCCGCCCAGCGGGGCCGCGGAAGGATCTGGTCATAACTCCGGCCTGGCGCGGTCGCAGCCAGCCGCGGCCCGCTCCATAGCCTGAACACCATGTTCAGCTCCGCGCTCCGCACCGTTCTGCCGCCCGGCCTGCGCCCCAGCCCGCTGCCCAGCAGCCGGCTGCGCTGGGGCCCAATCCTGCTGCGGGCCGCCGGCCTGGCGCTGCTGGTGGCGGCCGCCAGCCCGCCGCCGCTGGCGGCGCGGGCCCAGAGCGCCGAGGAGCTGCGGCTCTACCAGGGCCGCCTGCAGAAGCTCTACCGGCGCCTCGATCGCAACGGCGACGGGCGGCTGGATCGGAGCGAGGTGGAGGGCCACCCCTATCTGGAGCGCCACTTCGAGCGGCTGGGGGGCGAGAACCGCGGCTATCTCGATCCCGGCCAGCTGATTCCCCGCAGCACCGAGGCGATGGGCGAGCGGCTGCGGGAGTTCTTCAGCCGGGCCGACCGCAACGGCGACGGCCGCATCGACCGGGCCGAGGCCGAGGCCTTCTCCTGGATGCGGCGCCGCTTCGCCGAGGTGGATGCGAACGGCGACGGCGGCTTGAGCTGGGAGGAGCTGGGCCGCCAGCGCCGACGCTGGCTCAGCCAGCCGAACGACCGCTGAGGGGCAGGCTGGCGCACCCGGCGCTGCTGCAGGCACCTGGGCGAACCCACAGGCCCCAGGCCCCCTGAGGATTGGGATCGTCCTTGGCCGCCGCTGGCCACTCGCCGCCGATCCGATGCCGCAGCCAACCCACGGCCACCCACCCCTGGCCACCAGCCCGTCCCTGCCGAGCGTGGCCTGGATCGGCCTGGGAGCCCTCGGCAGCCCCATGGCCAGCAACCTGCTGGCGGCTGGCTTCCCGCTCACCGTGCACAACCGCCGGCGTGGGCGGGAGGAGCCCCTCACCGCCCGCGGGGCCAGGCGGGCCGCCAGCCCGGCGGAGGCGGCGGCAGGCGCCGAGCTGATCGCTGTCTGCGTCAGCGACGACGCGGCGGTGGAGGCGGTGCTGTTCGGGGGGCCAGGCGTGGTAGCCGGAGCCCGGCGCGGCAGCCTCGTGATCGACTGCTCCACGATCGCCCCCGCCACCAGTCGCCGGCTGGCCCAGCGCCTGGAGGAGCAGGGCATCGGCTACCTGGATGCCCCCGTGACCGGCGGCACCGAGGGGGCCCGTGCCGGCACGCTCTCAGTGCTGGTGGGCGGCAGTCCCGGCGACCTGGAGCGGGCCCGGCCCCTGCTGGGCTGCGTGGGCAGCCGACTCAGCCACTTCGGACCCGTGGGGGCCGGCCAGGCCGCCAAGGCCGTGAACCAGGTGCTGGTGGCGGGGAGCTACGCGGCGGTGGCCGAGGCCCTGGCCCTGGCCCGGCGGCTGGAGCTGCCGCTCGAGCCGCTGGTGGAGGCGCTCAAGGGCGGCGCGGCCGGCTCCTGGGCCCTGGAGCACCGCAGCGGCGCCATGATCGCCGGATCCTTCCCGCTGGGATTCCGGCTCGCCCTGCACCGCAAGGACCTGGCCATCGCCCTGGCAGAGGCCGCGGCGGCTGGCCTGGAGCTGCCGGTGAGCGAGCGGGTCGCGGCCCTGGAGGACTGCCTGCTGGCGGCCGGCTGGGGGGACGAGGACGTGGCGGCGCTGGCGCGCTGGTTCGAGGGTGGGGCGCGGGGCCCAGACGGCGAGGGCCCCGGGGGCCTCAGGGGGTGAGGCCCGCCCGGTCGGCCACGACCCGCACCTTCTTGGTGGCGCTGACGATGCCCTGGGGATGGACCAGCAGCACGCCCCAGGTCTGCACGCCGGGCTGGTAGGGAGCCTGAACACTCTTGAACAGGCCGCCCCCGGCCAGGGCCTCGAGCTGAAGGCCGGGGGGCTGGATCGCGGCCAGCTCGCTGGGCCCTACGGCCTGGATCGCCCCGGCGGCCACGGAGCCATCGAGGGGGTCATCGAAGATCACATCGAGGTCGTAGCGCTGGCCGGTGAGCACGGCATCGGGGATCAGCACGCTCACCTTGAGGTTGCTGTCGCCGCTGCGCAGCAGGGAGCTCTCACTGATCACCTCCTGGCCGTTGAAGCGCTCGCCGCTGCTGCTCAGGGCCAGCCGCTGCTGCGCCTCGAAGCGGAAGCGGTAGGGCCCATCGGCGCGGCTGCCGGTCACGCGCACGTCCGCCGTGGGGCGGCCGTCCCGCAGTGGGGCACCGGGGCTGACGCTCCAGCGGGCATCGGGGAAACGGCTGCGCAGGGCCTCGCGGCGACGCTGCACCTCGGCCGGCTCCAGGCCCTTGCCGGACTCCAGCAGGGCACTGAGGGCCTGGGGTGCCGGGTCGTTGAGGGCGGCCTCCAGGCCGGCCAGGCTGGGCGCCGCCTGCAACGGCGCCAGGGGGGCGAGGGGTGCCAGGGCCGCCGCCGCCAGCAGGGCGGGCAGAAAGGGGCGGAGCAGCACCATGAACCACAGCGGGACCTGGCTTTTAAGTTAGGCGCGCCACGGACAGGCGCCAGGCGCGTCAGAGCACCCCCATGAGCCGGCTCCTGATCGCCGCCAGCGGCACCGGCGGGCACCTGTTCCCAGCTTTGGCGGTGGCCCAGGCCCTGCCCGCCGACTGGACGATCCAGTGGCTGGGGGTGCCGGACCGGCTGGAGCAGGAGCTGGTGCCCGCCGCCTACCCGCTGCACACGATCCGGGCGGGGGGGCTGCAGGGCAGGGGACTGCGCAAGCTCTGGCAGCTGCTGCGGCTGCTGGGCTGCACCGGCGAGGTGCGGCGCCTGATCCGGCGCGAGCGCATCGGCGTGGTGTTCAGCACCGGCGGCTACATCGCCGCCCCGGCGATCCTGGCGGCCCGCTGGTGCGGCGTGCCGGTGGTGCTGCACGAATCCAACGGCGTGCCGGGCCGGGTGACGCGCCTGCTGGGGCGCCTCTGCAGCCGGGTGG
Source organism: Vulcanococcus limneticus LL (assembly GCF_002252705.1). GTDB lineage: Bacteria > Cyanobacteriota > Cyanobacteriia > PCC-6307 > Cyanobiaceae > Vulcanococcus > Vulcanococcus limneticus. The sequence continues at coordinate 71,686 of NZ_NQLA01000006.1, read as the reverse complement.
CCGTGGGCCTGCCCCAGGCCGCCGAGCGGCTGCCCCGCTGCCGTCCGCTGCTCACCGGCACGCCGGTGCGCCAGGAGTTCCTGCGGCCGGCGGCCCTGCCGGAGTGGGTGCCACCGGGCCCGGGCCCGCTGCTGCTGGTGATGGGCGGCAGCCAGGGGGCGGTGGGCCTGAACCGCATGGTGCGGCCGCTGCTGCCGCGGCTGCTGGCGGCCGGCTGCCGGGTGGTGCACCTGAGCGGCAGCAGCGATCCCGAAGCGGGCCTGCTGCGCCATCCGGCCTACGTGGAGCGCCCCTTCAGCGACGCCATGGCGGGTCTTCTTCAGTGCGCCGATCTGGTGATCAGCCGGGCCGGCGCCGGCAGCCTCAGCGAGCTGGCGGTGAGCGGCGCCCCGGCGATCCTGGTGCCCTTCCCCCAGGCCGCCGACCGCCACCAGGACGCCAACGCCGGCGCCGCCGCGGCCGTGGGTGCCGCCGTGATCGTGTGGCAGCACCCGCCGGAGCACCCGGCCCTGGAGCGGGCCGTGTGGCGGCTGCTGGGGCCGCGGCTGCGGGGGGGCGATCCGGCCGTGGATCCGTTAGGCAGGTTGCGGGCCGGCATGGGGCGGCTGGCGGTGCGCGATGCCGACCAGCAGCTGGCCCTGTTGCTCCAACAGATCAGCCGGGGCGCCACTCCCGGCTGAGACCCCGAAGAAGGCGCCGATTGCCGCGGCGGTCCTGGAGGCCGATGCGCACCCAGCTGGCATCAAGACCCTCGAAGGAACGGCAGTCGCGCAGCAGGATGCGGTGCTGGCGCTCCAGGGCCAGCCGCAACGGCTCCAGGGCCAAGGGCCGGCCCTGCCGTTCGCCCCGCACCAGCAGGAAGTTGGCGCTGGAGGGCAGCGGCACCAGCCCCTCCAGCGCGCCGATCCCGGCGGACAGCCAGGCCCCCTCCCGCTCCGCCCAGCCCTGAACCCGCGCGCACCAGCGGGCATAGCCGCGCCGGTCGGCCAGCAGGGCCTCGCCGGCGGCGGCTGCCAGGCCGTTCACGGGCCAGGGATCGCGCCAGCCGCTCCAGCGGGCCAGCCGCTCGGGCGCCGCCACCGCGTAGCCGAGCCGCAGGCCGGCGATGGCGAACAGCTTGGTGAGGCTGCGGATCACCACCAGGTTGGGATGGCCTGCCACCAGCGGCAGCAGCGACTGGGCCTCGCCACCCGGCACCAGGGGCAGGAAGGCCTCATCGCAGATCACCAGGCGATGGCGCGCCAGCAGCGGCTCGAGGCTGGCGCGGCTCCAGAGCTGGCCGGTGGGGTTGTGGGGGTTGGTGATCCAGAGGGCAGTGGAGTCGTGCTGGTCCGCGACGGCGGCACGACCCGCAGCGGCCTCGGGAGCCGCCCCGTGGCCCCAGGGCCACGGCAGAGGCCCCGCCCCCTGCCACTCCAGAGGCAGGGCCAGGCTGCGCGCCTGCCCGCCCCAGCAGGCCAGGGCGCGCCGGTAGTCGGCGAACCCAGGGGCAGGCAGCAGGCTGACGCCCACGGCGGCGGCATCGCGGGCGGCCCAGGTGAACAGCTCGGCGGCGCCGTTGCCGGGCAGCACCCAGGCCGGATCGAGCCCGTGCAGGGAGGCGATCGCCGCCCGCAGGCCGGCGTAGCCGCGGTCGGGGTAGGGGCGCAGGGCAGCGGGGGCCAGGGCGCGGCCCAGGGCCCGGCGCAGGCGCCACGGGGGCGCAAACGGCACCAGCGAGGCGCTGGCATCCAGCAGTTGGTCAGGGCGGCAGCCCAGCCGACGGGCCGCGGCCTCCAGGTTGCCGCCGTGAATCTCGGGACTGGCGGGGCCGGGGGCGCTCACGGGGCAGGCCAAGACTCTGCCTAGCCTGACGGCCCACCGCCAGCCCCGCGCCCGCCCATGGGATCCCGCCCCCTCGCAACGGTGCTCGCGGCGATCAACGGGGTGCTGCTGGGCAAGCCCAGCCAGGTGCAGCTGGCCGTCACCTGCCTGGTGGCAGGAGGCCATCTGCTGATCGAAGACCTGCCCGGCATGGGCAAGACCACCCTGGCCGAGGCCCTGGCCCGCAGCTTCGGGCTCGACTTCCAGCGGGTGCACTTCACCAGCGACCTGCTGCCAGCCGACCTCACCGGGCTGCGGATCTTCGACCAGAGCCGCGGTGCCTTCCGCTTCGAGCCGGGCCCACTGTTCACCCAGGTGCTGCTGGCTGACGAGATCAACCGGGCCAGCCCCCGCACCCAGAGCGCCCTGCTCGAGGCGATGGCGGCCGGGCGCGTCAGCGTGGACGGCGTGACCCACCCGCTGCCGCAGCCCTTCTGCGTGATCGCCACCCAGAACGGCCTGGACCAGGGCGGCACCTCGGCCCTGCCGGAATCCCAGCTGGACCGCTTCCTGATGCGCCTCAGCCTGGGCTTCCCCAGCCGCGAGGCGGAGGCCTCCCTGCTGGCGGGCCAGGGCCTGGGCCTGGAGCAGCTGGGGGCCCTGCTGCAACCCGCCGAGCTGCTGGATCTGCAGCGGCAGGCCAACCAGCAGCACTGCGAGCCGGCCCTGATCGACTACGTGCTCGATCTGCTCACCGCCAGCCGCGGGGCCGGCGCGGCGGGCTCGCCCCTCTCGCCGCGGGCGGGGCTGGCGCTGCTGCAGGCGGCCCGGGCCTGGTCACTGATCGAGGGGCGCCGCTACGTGACTCCTGCGGATGTGATCGCGGTGTTCGCCGCTGTGGCCGAGCACCGGCTCGACGGCGGCCATCCCCTGGCCGAGGCCGGCGGCCACAGCCGCCAGCTGCTGGAGAGCGTCGATGCGATCCGCTGAGCCAGTGGCTGGGCAGGCAGCAGGGGGAACTCCTGGGCGCCCGGCTGCGCGGGCAGCCAGCGCACTCCCCCGCGATCCCTTCCCCGATCGGGTGATTCGCCCACGCCGCAGCGCCGTGCTGCTGCTGGGCCTACGCAACCTCTACATCCTGCCCACGGGCTTCGGCTGGCTCTGGCTGCTGTGCTGCGTGGTGCTCTACCTGCTGGCCATCAACGGCGGCAGCAACGGCGCCCTGCTGCTGGCCTACGGCGGCGTGGGCCTGTTCCTGCTGGCCCCCTACCTCACCCAGTTCAACCTGCAGGGGCTGGAGCTGCGCTGTGGCACGCCGGAGCCTGGCTTTGCCAGTGAGCGGCTCCCCTATCCGCTGCTCGCCAGCAGCAGCCAGGAGCGCCTGCAGCTGCGGGCCCGGTTCCGAGGGGCAGCCGCCGGGTGGAGCGGCAGCCTCCAGCCGGGCCATCAGCCCCTGGCCCTGCCCTGGCAGCCGGCCCGACGCGGCCTGCAGCGCCCCGGTCGGCTGCGGCTGGAGGCCACGGCTCCGCTGGGGCTGTTCGTCTGCTGGACGCTCTGGGAGCCCGAAACGCCGCAGCTGATCTACCCGGCGCGGCGGCCCGGGCCAGTGGCCACCCTGGCGGCGGCCCAGGGCGAGCTAGAGGGCAGCGGCGGCGGCCTGGAGGAGCAGCAGGGCAGCGAGGAGTGGCGCGAGCTGGGCCCCCACCGCCCCGAGGAGGGCCCCACCCGGCTGGCCTGGAAGCAGCTGGCCCGCAGCGGCACCCGACTCAGCAAGCGCTTCAGCGACCCGCAGCCCGGCGCCCTGCTGCTGGCCCCCGATCCGGCCGTGCCCTATGAGCAGGCCCTGGAGCACCTGTGCGAGCGGCTCTGCCGCCTGGCTGCGGCGGGTGAGGCGTTCGGCGTGGCGCTGGAACGGAGCGGCGGCGAGCCGCTGGTCATCCCGCCAGCCACCGGGGCGGCCCAGCTGCAGCGCTGCCTGGAGGCCCTGGCCCTGGCCCCAGGGGCGGGCGGCGGCACCCACCCCCTCTGATGGCCAGCCCCCTCGCCCGCAGGAGCCTGCTGCTGCACGGCCTGGCCCTGGGCCTGCTGGCCCTGCAGCTGGCCCTCACCGACCGCTCCCAGATCCTGTTCTGGGGAGCGGTGGCCCTGGTGGCTCTGGCGGGCCTGAAACTGCGCGAGAGCCGCCGTCCCCCAGACCTGCGCCGCGCGGCCCTGGCGGAACTGATCGCCGTGGGCGTGCTGGCGGTGATGAACCCGGAGCTGGGACCGAGCCTGCTGCAGGCCAGCACCGCCCTGGTGGTGCTGGGGGCCCTGCTCAGCCAGGAGGCGGGCGGGCGCACCTCCCTGCGCCAGCTGCTGGGCCGCAGCCTGCAGCTGGCGATGGCGGCTCTGCCGCTGCTGGTGCTGCTGTTCCTGCTGCTGCCGCGCCTCGGCCCGCTCTGGAGCCTGCCCGGCGCCACGGCCGGCCGCACCGGCCTCAGCGACCAGCTGGACCCCGGAGCGATCGCCAGCCTGGTGCAGGACCCCTCGCCGGCGCTGCGAGTCAGCCCGCTCAGTGGTGCGATTCCGCCACCCGCCCAGCGCTACTGGCGGGTGCTGGTACTGGATCGCTTCGACGGGCGCCGCTGGAGCAGCCTGGCGGCGCCGGACCTGCGCCAGCCCCCGCCGCCGCCACCGGCCCAGGGCACCCCCTGGCAGCTGTGGGTGGTGGAACCCTCGCCCGTGCCCCAGCTGCCCTGGAGCGGCGAAGGCATCCCGCTGACGCCAGGTCTCCGCATGGCCGAAGCGGGGGAGCTGATCGGGCCTGGCCCCGGCGGTGAGCGTCGGCGCTACACGTTGGGCCGACCCACCGGCCCCAGCGCCTGGCGCACCCGGCCACCCCTGCCCCAGGACCTGCTGCTGCCCCGCGGCAGCAACCCGCGGCTGGAGCAGCTGGCGGAGCAGTGGGGACGCACGCTCCCGCCAGCGGCCCGCGTGGAGGCCGCGGCCCGCTTCTTCCGGAGCGGATCCTTCCGCTACACCCTCCAGCCCGGGCGGCTGCCGCAGTGGGCCCCACTCGATGCCTTCCTGTTCGAGAGCCGGGCCGGCTTCTGCGAGCACTTCGCCGGCAGCTTCACGGCCCTGATGCGGGCGGCGGGCCTGCCGGCGCGGGTGGTTCTGGGGTATCAGGGCGGCGAGTGGATCGGCGATGCGGGCGGCACGAGCGGCTACCTGGACGTGCGCCAGCGGGACGCCCACGCCTGGAGCGAGGTGTGGCTGGAGGGCCAGGGCTGGGTGGCGGTGGATCCCACCGGCTGGGTGGCACCGGATCGCATCGCGGCGGGGGTTCAGGGGGGCCTGGCCGGGCAGCTGGAGGATCTGCGCCGGCTGGGCCGCACACTCCCCTGGCTGCGCCAGCTGGAGCAGGGCTGGACCCGCCTGGACCTGGCCTGGACCCGCTGGGTGCTGCAGTTCGACGGACGCTCCCAGAACGGGCTGATGGACCGCTGGCTCGGCCGCTGGCGCCAATGGCAGGGGGCCGTGCTGGTGGGGGGCCTGGCGGTGGCGCTGGTACCGGCGGCACTGCTGCTGGGGCGGCAGTATCAAGGCCGCCGCCGGGATGATCTGCGGCGGGAACTGGAGCGCTGCCTGGCGCAGCTGGCCCAGCTGGGACTGCAACCCAGGGGCGGTGAGGACCTGGAGGCGTTCTGCGCGCGCGCGGCCGAGGTCCACCCCAAGTTGCGAGAGGCGCTGCAGACGCTCAGCGCCAGCTATGGCCAGCTGCGCTACGCGCCACCAGAAACCACCGAACGACGACGGGCCCTCGCGAGCCTGCAACACTCCCGCCAAGCCCTGACACGCCGCACCAGCGGAGATTGACGACAAACAATCAACTGGGACCAAGAGGAATCGGCTTGAGATGGCCGGATTGCAAGCTCCTCTGACATCCCTCGCTAGCATCCACACCAAGGATCCTCACCATCGGCGATGGCCACCACCATTAACGGCCCCCAGAAAGGAAGCACCACCTTTCGCTTCGACAACAAGCCGAATGATGTCGACATCAATGATCCTTCAAGGGGCTACACGCTCTATCTTGAGGGCGACAATGACAAGGGCTCCGGCTCCGGTGGGAACGACAGCATCTACGGCGGCACCGGCTTTGATGAGCTGAGCGGAGGCCTTGGCGATGATCTTCTGGAAGCCGGCAACAGCAAGGGCGGGGAGCAGGATCAGAACAACCTGCTTGGGGATCAGTCGCTGATCGCCGTAGGTGACGCCGGTGGCAACGACATCTTGATTGGTGGGACCGGCTCATTGGATCGCCTGGTGGGCGATAGCGAAGAGCTCTATGGGCAGGGCGGCCGCGACGACCTGCAGGCCTTCGGCATCTACACCCAGCTCGTCGGCGACGCCACCGCCATGAAGCCCTACAGCAGAGGCGGGGACGACATCCTCACCGGCGCCCCCACGGCCGAAAGTCGCACGCTGATGCATGGCGATGCCGTGAACGTCTATGGCCCGGTGCAGGGCGGTAACGACCGCCTGATCAGCGGCCAGAGCGACGACTTCATGTATGGCGACTGGGAATACACCTTCGACGCCGATTTCGCGAACGAGCCCTATATCTTCGACATTTACGACCAGTTTGCCTTTTTCTCTCCCGCGAGTCAGGGCCCCCAGGAGTTCACCTTTAAGCCGGTGACATTTGAGCTGATCCAGCAGAACTTCCTGCAGGAGAGCACCGACGCGACGCTGCCGCAAGACACCATCGACAAGGCGATTGCCAACAATCAGACCGTCATCAGCTTTCAGGGCCTGGGCAAGCTAGCCAATGAGTTCAATACCGATTACTCACCAGACAGCCCTCTCTCAACGAAGTACCTCAATGACATCACCTACATCATTCCCGATCGCAGCGCCGATCCTCTGGCCCCGAAGGGCGGCGCCGATCTCTTCATCTTCGACACCTTCCAGGAAGGCAACGATGTGATTTTCGACTTCCACGCCAGCGAGGGCGATCGGATCTGGTTCCAGAACGGCCTCACCGCCGCCGATCAGGGCAGCCGCTTCTTCGTGTTCGAAAACGGGCGCGACAGCTTCATCAGCTACGGCGACTCCTCGATCTTGCTGCCCTACACGACGGGGCTCACGATCGACGACTTCATCTTCGGCGCCCAGGGCAGCGGCAGCGGGCTGGGTGCGCCAGCCGGTTTCACGGCGGTGACCCTCACCTGAGCTGAACCTCAGCCAGCCCGAAAAGCCCCCCACCGGCACTGGCCGCCCGAGATGGTTCCGCTAGGACGGTGCAACGCTAGGAGATCTGGCATGACACGGATGCGATCGGCCTGGGCTGGAGCTGGCCTCTCGGCGCTGATGCTGGCCGCACCGGGCCGCGCCCTTGCCGGCAACCAGGAGCACATCCTGCGGCTGATGGAGACCAAGACCTGTCCCAGCTGCCGCCTCCAGGACGCCGACCTCGTGTACGCCGACCTACGGGATGCCCAGCTCGGCAAGGCCCAGCTCCAGCGCGCCAACCTGAGCCGCGCCCAGCTGGATGGAGCCGACCTGCGGGGATCGAATCTGAGCTTCACCTCCCTGACCGGTGCCTCGCTGCGGGGAGCCGACCTACGCGGCGCCCAGCTGGAGGGAGCCGACCTGCGGGAGGCGGATCTCAGCGGCGCCAAGCTCGACAATGAGGCCCTGGCCCGCAGCCATTGGCGTGGAGCCACGGGAGTGAGCGCTGAGGTGAGCAGCTATCCCGCCATGCACAACGCCGGTGTGGAGGCTTCGCAGCAAGGTCGCTTTCCTGAAGCGGAAGAATATTTCAACAAGGCCCTGCTGAAGCAGCCCGATGCGGCCCTCACCTGGCTGGCACGGGGCATCACGCGGGCCGAACAGGCCAAACGGCAACTGGCTGCGCAGGACTTCACCTACGCAGCCACGCTGTATGAACAACAGGGCCAGAAGGAAACGGCAGAACAGCTCCGCAAGGGCGCAGCCGAACTGGCCAAGGATCCCCGGCAGAAGGGCAATGGGGCTGGCAGCGCCTTTCTCCAGGGTGCAATTAACATCTTCCAACAGGTGGCACCACTTGCCCTCAAGTTCCTGGCTCCAGTGGCGTTTTAAGCCACTGGAGCCTCCAATTCAACACCGCAAACGAACGAATAGGGCCAGCCAGACTCTGACGCGCCCCAGCGGCGCTACTGACCCGAGGAATAAATCAGACGCCGAGCATCCTGGGTTGAAGGCGTGTAGCCATACCCATAGGTACCACCTTGCTCATCGTTAATGATACGTGGCGTCACCATGATCACCAACTCACTCTTGGTTCGCGAGCCGCCAGTTCTCCTAAAGAACTGACCGATGAAGGGGAGATCGCCCAAAACAGGCCACTTGGAAACGTCCTGGCGGTCGGTGTCAGAGATAACACCAGTGAGAATCAAGGTTTGCCCATCACGCACGCGCACTTGACCCGTATCAAGCTGTCGGCTATTGAGAATGGCATAGCCACCACAATCTCCGTTGCCAGGCACAGAGCCTACCTGAGCACTGACCTCAGGAGAAAGAGAGAAAGTAACAAAACCGTTATCATCAATCTTGTCGACTCGAGCGCCAAAAGTCAGGCCAGCATTTGCAAAAACGGGCTCACAGATGGTGGGGGCATTTTCCTGTGTTATCACTTTATAGGATTTCACCAATTGAGTACCCACACTCACATAGGACTCATTTGAGCGAGAGCGACCAATCTGGCCATCAGTAGACAAGGAATTGGCATCAATGGACCTGTCATTCAAAGCAGCTCCACCCTCTTGAAGAATCAAAGTGGGACTCGCCAAGACCTTGGCGTTACTCGAGACGATTTGCGCCTGCAAGAAGTTAAAGAACTGATTATCCGGATAATTTAGGCCTGGGTTGGTCCTGCGAACGCCAGTAGCAGAAACATCTCGGGTCCTATCAGAAAATACCGTCCTTCCACGGCCGTTAGTCGACGAACCTGATGCGGTGCGGCCAAGGCTCACGTTCTGACCAGTAGAATTAGCGATAACTTCCTGGATGCGCGACACGAGATCGGAGCCGAATGCCTGAGTTGTCCTCCCAATCGGGACCACACGGAATACATCATTCTCAACCTCGACAAAGGCATCCCCCGGCCCAGTCGCGTTGGGGTTTGGAACAAATGATTTCTCTGTAAACTTCTGGATCTCAGTTCCCGTTTGGCGCGACAAGCTAGCGTTAACCTCCTCTATCTGATCCTGTGTCAACGCTCGACTGTTGGCGAAGGTAGCAGTGAGCGAGTTCTCAAAACCAGTCCTATTAGTGGCGCCAGAAGTCAGATCAGAAGAAGATCCAGAAGAGTCAGAGGTACTGATCAGCTCTCTGCTATTCGTGAATTCAGCCTGGCGGGCGGGCAGGTTTCTTCCAAAGGCCGCCAATAGCCGGCCGCTATCGTTAACAATGAAATTGGTGCCAAACCGCAGCGCAAAGCTATTGTCGATATCCGTGGAATTATTCAGGGTCACGTCCAGGATCTTCACGCTCAGCGCCACCTGACGCTGGCGCAGATCAAGCTGGCGCAAGTATTGCTCAGCAGTCGCAACCAGGCCAGGCTCGCCAACCAAGGTAATGGTCGACAAGCGGGTATCTGTGGTCGCCCGCAGACCCAGTAATGGCCCACTGTTGGCCTGATATTCCTCCACCTTGATCTTGGTGGAGGTGCGCGTAGTCTGCGGGTTGGAGGTGGAGGCACCAGCCAGGGGCACTCCGGTGGTCGCCGTAATGGTTTCCGTGAAGGTCTTTGTTACGGCAGCTCCAAGATTGGCCAGGTAATCCGCCGCACTATCTGGGGACGACTGGTTGAGCCGATACACCTTGGAGGCCTGGGGGCCCATCGGCTTCTGAAGCACATTGGGTCCAACAAGAATGGTATTCCCATCTGTTCTCGCCTTGAGACCAGAGGTCATCAGCACAAAGTTGAAGGCACGCGCAAAGGATTCGCCACGGAACGATGCTGTAACCGGGCAGGGCACAAAAGCCTTGTTTGGCCCTTGGAACTCATCCTCGTTCTCCCGCTTTGTCTTGAAGGGCTGAACCGGTACACCGCAGAGAATGTCCTTGCTGCCCTGAGGATCCGTCAGTGCTCCCTGAAGAAAGTTGTCCTCATAGGCAAAGCCATAGTTGCCCATCTGGGCCAGCACCATCAGCACGTCACGGGCGTTGGCACCGCGGGTGGTGAGGGTCACCGGTGGCCCGCTCAGATTGATGTAGCCCCGGTTGCGGATTGTCATCGAGCCCACCGCCATGTCGCCCAGCGGCGGAGCCACGGCCCTTGGCCGCAGCGGCGGCACGTAGGCCGGAGTCGGCAGCGCCGTGGGCTGGGTCAGGTTGGGCCGGAAGGTCTGGCTCACCGGCAGCGGCGCCGCCGGGAAGCGCACGGTGAGGTCCTTGCCGTCGCTGCTGATGATCGGAGGCCCGAGCGAGCGGCCCATCTGGGGCGTCACCTTCAGCTGGAACAGCCGGCCGGTGCCATCAAAGGTGATGCGTTCCATGCCGGCATCCGGCATCGCCAACGACTGGGGCCCGGCCTTCAGGCCCCGCTCCCGCTCCGTGCGCAGCTCTCCGGTCCAGATCGTGCCCGAGCGCTGCTGCTCCAGGGCACTGCCGGCACCCGCATCCTGGATCACCAGTTCGATCGCATCCGGGAGGCGCTTCACCCGCAGCTGCAGCCCGTCCTGACGGATCTGGGCCTGGGCCTGGGCCACCAGCTCCAGGGGGGGCGCCACGACCAGAGCCAAGGTGGCGGCCCCACACCACAGCGTGCCTGCAAGACCCAGCCGTTTCACCAAACCCACCCATCCATGCGCCCGGATGGTAACGACTGACCTTCACTGAAACCAGGGCCACCGGGGGCTGAGTCCAGTCTCAGCCCCCGGTGGCCCTGGAGCAGAGGGTCAGATTCAGCCGCAGCTCGGTGCTGCCCGGCACCGGCGGAGTTCCGGGCTGTGGGGCGGGAGCGGCGGGGCGCTTGAGGCTCAGGTCGCGCTGCACCACCAGCAGGCTGAGCCGTTCCAGACGGCGCAGGAAGTCGAGCAGCTGGGGCGTCGGGGCCTTGGCGCTGATCAACCGGGAGGTCGGTTTGAGCTTGAGGGACGCTCGGCAGAGCGGATCCTCAGGTGCTGCGGGCGGCTGCTGAGCCCCCTGGGCCGCACCGGCCGGTGGTGGGGTTACAGCGGGCGTTGCAGGGGGCGGGGCAGGGGCTGCTGGTGCTGCCTGTTCCACCGGCTCATAGCTGTCGAGCTGCACACCGCTGCGGATCGCCTCGGCACCGAGCTGGGCCATGAACGTGGAGATGTCGCCGCTGCCGGCGATCAGATGCAGGATGCGGGCCTGACTCAGCTCCGCCTTGGCCTGCCTCGCCTCGGTCTGCCGGATCTGAGCGCGCAGCAGGGGCAGCTGGGCGGCCTGGGCCTGCAGGGATCGCAACTGCTGTTCTGTCTGCTGCAGCTTCTGCCAGGCCGGCCAGGCGGCCACAGCCAGAACGCCCAGGGCCGCAAGGCCTCCCACCAGGATCGGGGCGCCGACCAGCAGCCGTTCCCGCGTGATCAGTCTCTGGATCGCACCCCCTGCCTCAACACCGACCTGCAGGTTCGTCATCGCAGCAATCCCTCCTTCTGCAGGGTCTCCAGGCGGCGGGCCATGCCATCGGCCCCCAGCCGCCGCAACTGCCGCAGCTGGGCCGTCGCCGGCAGGGTACTGAACTGGGACGTGAGATCAAACGCCACCGGACCGACGCTCGGCGCGGTGGCCTGGGGATCGGCCGCCGCTGCCGCTGGTTCGCGCACGGCCTTCTTCAGGACCACCCCATCGGGCTTGAACAGGGGGGAATAGGCCAGCAGCAATTGGAGGGCATTGATGCGGCGGAAGGCCTGCGGGTCGGCAGCCGTGCCCTTGAGCGTCAGCGTCTGATCCGACGACGGTGCACCCGCCACCGTGGCTTCGGTCAGCTGCACCTGCTCGGGCGTGATCTGGGAGAGCTGGGTCAGCAGGGCCGAACCGGACGACACGGCCACCAGCCCCTTGGCCAGCCCTTCGTTGCTGGTGTTGATCTTCGTGAGCTGGGCCTGGGCCGCCTGAACCCGCTGCTCCAGGTCCTTCAGCTGGACGGGCACCAAGCCGAGCTCGCGGATCTTGCCCTCCACATACACCTGGCGGGCCTGTAGCAACAGCCACACCCCCGCCGCGGAGGCCGCCACCGCGAGACCGATCACTCCCCCCACCAGCACCAGCTGACGGGCGCCCACCAGGGGAGGAGCCTCGGGGGGCAGCCCCAGCTCGAGGCGGCGCTGGCGCAGCAGGTCGAGGCGATCCAGCTTGAAGGTGCTGCTCATCGCGCCGCCTCCGCCAGGGCCAGGCCGGTGATCCGCAGCAGCTCCAGGCCGGTCGGTGCGGCGGGATCATCCGGCTCGGCGTCCGGCTTCAGGCGGATCCAGCCCTCCGCCACGGGGTCCAGCAGTTCCACCGGCCAGGGCAGCAGGCTGGCCAGCTGCTCGATCAAGGCGCCCGAGGCCTTGGTGCCATGCACCAGCAGGCGCACGCCGGTGGCGGAGGAGTCCTGCTGCAGGGTGAAGTCGATGCTGCGGCGCAGCTGCTCCGCCAGCTCCACGGCGCCGCTATCGGCCGGGTAGGCGTGCTCGTAGAGCGGGAGGCCGCGGCGCACCAGCAGCAGCCGGCCGGCCTCGGCCCGCAGGCTGAGCACCGCCAGCAGCTGACTGGCCGGCGCCTGGCGCAGCAGCGGCTCCAGGGCCCGCAGCTCGCAGACCTGGGCGGCCTCCAGCCCGTCCAGCGTCACCCCGGCGATGGCCAGGGTCTCGATCCAGGCCTGCAGCACCGACTGACGCACCGCCACCACCAGGGAGGTGGGGGCACCGCCGGTGAGGTCGGTGTCGAGCGGGATCACGCGGGTGTAGGCCGCCTGGATCGGCAAGCTGAAACCCGAATCGTCCCCCCGACGGATCAGCAGCTCATCGGGATCCTGCGGCCACTCCCCCCCCGGCCACTGCACCAGCTTCCACTGGCTGGCGGCCGCCGGCAGACAGGCCCGCACGTGGACCCCGTTGAGGTCGCGCTCGATCAGCAGATCGCCGATGAAATCCCCCACCGCCTCCTGGCGTAGCGGCTCCCCCCGATCACACAGGCCCACCGGCAGCTGCACCCGCTCCAGCACATCCGCCTGGAAGGCGCCGCCGCTGCGCTGGCCGGCCAGCACGGTGATCGAGCGGTCCTCCAGCTCCAGATAGGCCATCGATGGGAACAGCCACGACCTCAGGGGGGTCAGCCGCTCCTGCAACTGCTCCTGGACTCCGGAGAGGACCAAGGCCTCACCCCACACAAGTGTGCGCAGGGTATCGGGCCCGGCCGCTCAGCGCCAAGGCGCTCCGCTGCCCACCGCCTCGCCGATGCTGCGGAAGCCGTGCTGATCGAGCTGGCCCAGCAGGCCCTCCAGGATCGCCGGCACCAGCTCTGGGCCCCGGTAGATCCAGCCGGTGTAGAGCTGAACCAGCGAGGCGCCGGCCACGATCCGCTCCCAGGCCACCTCGGGCGAGTCGATGCCGCCCACGCCGATCAGGGGCAGGGAGGGGCCGGCCGTGGCCCGGAGGCGACGGATCACCTCCAGGGCCCTGGCCCGCAGCGGCGCCCCACTGAGGCCACCGGCCTCCTCGGCCAGCGTGCGGCCGGTCTGGACCAGGCGGCGGGATTCCAGACCCAGGCGGTTGAGGCTGGTGTTCACGGCAACCACCCCGGCCAGCCCCTCCTCGTAGGCCAGGCGGGCGATGGTGTCGATGGCGTCGTCCTCCAGATCCGGCGCGATCTTCACCAGCAGCGGCGGGCAGGCCGGCAACCGCCGCAGCCGCTCCACCAGGCGCCGCAGCTGGGTCTCGTCCTGCAGCTCCCGCAGCCCCGGCGTGTTCGGCGAACTCACGTTGATCACCGCATAGTCCGCCAGCGGCGCCAGCAGCTCCAGGGAGGAGGCGTAGTCGTCGGCGGCGAGCTCCAGCGGCGTGATCTTCGACTTGCCGAAGTTGATCCCCAGCACAGCCGGGCGCTGCCCAGCCGGGGGCAGGCCCTGGCGCTCCAGGGTGCGGCGGGCCGCCACGGCACCGCCGTTGTTGAAGCCCATGCGGTTCAGGGCCGCCCGCTCGGCCGCCAGGCGGAACAGGCGGGGCCGGGGGTTGCCGGGCTGGGCGTGCCAGGTGACCGTGCCCAGCTCGGCAAAGCCGAAGCCGAACAGGTGCCAGATGCCGGCCGCCACGGCGCTCTTATCGAAGCCCGCCGCCAGCCCCACGGGGTTGGGGAAGCGACAGCCGAACAGGGTCTGCTCCAGGCGCAGGTCGTGCCGCTGCAGCTCGGCGCCGAGGCCCGCCAGGCTGCCGGCCACCAGCGGCCAGCCGCGCCGCAGCGAGGCCTGGCCCAGCAGCGTCAACGTCAGCTGGCTGAGCTGCTCGGCGTCGGCGCCCTCGTCCTGGGCCAGCAGGGGGCCCACGAAGCGGCGGTAGAGGCTGCCGGTGCCCTCAGCCATGGGCCAGGTCCTCGCTGGTCGCGCACCCCGATCCTGCCGCCTCACGCTCCAGGCGCCAGCGGCCCTCGCCGGCGGGCAGCACCCGCCAGTCGCGCCAGGGCCAGGGGCCCTGGCGGGCCTCCAGGGTCCGCAGCGGCATCTGCACCAGCTGGGCCAGCTCCACCAGGCTGAGGCCATAGCCGCCGGCCGCCAGCCGGTCTGCCAGCTCCAGCCGCGTCAGCAGCTGCTGCAGGGCGGGCGGGGCTGGCTCCGCCGCCTCAGGCAAGGCGGGCTCGGCGGCCGGCGTGGTTGTGGAGGAACTGGTCTTGGCCAGGGTCGGCCGCCCCCCTTTGGAAAAGGCCACCGCGATGGCGTCGCAGCGGTCGTTGTCGGGGTCGCCGCTGTGGCCCCTCACGTAGCGGAAGGGCACGGCTGGAAGCCGGGCCGCATCCAGAGCTTCCCAGAGGTCGCGGTTGAGCACGGGGCCGCCGGATGCCGTGCGCCAGCCCTTGCGCTTCCAGCCCGGCATCCACTTGCTGAAGCCGTCGATCAGATATTTGCTGTCCGTACGGATCGCCAGGTCGGGGTGGAGCGGCAGCTGCTTGAGCTTCTGGAGCACCGTCAGGGCCGCGGTGAGCTCCATGCGGTTGTTGGTGGTGGCCGGGTCAGCACCGCCGAACTCCTGCACCGTGCCGTCTTCGAATCGCAGCAGGCAGCCCCAACCGCCGGGGCCGGGGTTGCCACTACAGGCGCCGTCACAGGCGGCCGCCACCACCCGCGGGGCCTGGGCCGGCTCGGCGGACTGGTCAGTGGCCACTGGGCTGACCATCCGAAATCCGGTACAAACCATTGACAATGAGACGCCTTGGAGCCTGACCCATGCAGCGAACCTACCTCCCGTGGCTCGGGCTCTCGGCCCTCGCCGCCGGGACTGCCCTCACGCTCCAGGATCGGGGCGTAGCCGCCGCCCTGTTCGACAGCCGTGCGATCGACAGCGCCCGCTTCGCCGTGCTGGCCAGGCCGGTCGGCCGCAGCGACTGGAACCTGCTGGTTCTCGAGCAGATCGCCGCCACGCCACGCTGCTGGGAACCGCGGGCCGATGGCCTGATCGATCCGGCCCTGAACCGCTTCGACTACACGGGCATCTGCAGCCGCTATCTGGACAGCAACGGCTATTCGCTACGGGTGGGCCAGCAGGATCTGGGCACCACCTACCGGCTGCGGCTCAGCCAGCAGGGCAGCACCCTGCAGCTGCTGGCCATGACTCCGGAGAACCCCACCGAGCTGCTGGTCGGCCGGGGAACCGTGACCCTGCGCGATCGTGACGGTTTCGTGGGCCTGACGCTGGAGCCGGGCTGGGAGCTGCAGCGCCGCGTCTACGGCCGCCAGACCCTCAATCACGTGTACTTCGCCAACGCCACGCCCCTGGGTCAGCTGATCGCCGCCAGCAGCGGCAGTGATGGCAGCAACGGTGACGGCCGCCCGGGCGACGGTCGCTTCGGCGCCAGCCGCCGGGCCGGCCTGGGTCCCGCCACGGCTCCCGGCCTACCTGGGGCTGGCGACTTCTCGGACAGGGCCCTGGCCAGCGGTCCCGTGCCGCTGCAGGTGATCCCCTTCCGGGAGTGAGAGGCCGGGGCGCCGCTGCGCGGCCAGCCACCCCCTGCAGGCCAGCGAAGCGGGACAGTTGCAGCAGCGGCCCTCCTCCCCCTTCCCCCTCCCTTCAGACCGGGTTATGGTCTAAGCGTGTGAGGAGTGCGGAACCCACTTCCGGGGTCGAAACGAGGACAGACTCCCAGAAGAGTTCCGGCTCAGAGCCCTGCCTTCGGCGGGGCTTTTTTTTGCCTGCCTATCCTTGGGCATCGCTGCCCCTGGCGTCGCTCTCCCTTGGGAGCGTTGTCAGCAAAAAGCCGGCCCCAGTGGGGCCGGCTGCGGTGGGACCAGGGTCCGGAAGGGCTGGGGTGGCGCCGGGCCCCTTGGGCCTGGTGCCACTCCGCGGCGATCACTTGATGGTGACCTTGCCGCCGGCCTCTTCCACGGACTTCTTGATGGCTTCGGCATCGGCCTTGGAGATGCCTTCCTTGATGGGGGTGGGGGCACCTTCCACCAGGGCCTTGGCTTCGCCCAGACCCAGGCCGGTGGCCTCGCGGACGGCCTTCAGCACCTTGATCTTGGCGGCGGCATCGAAACCATCGAGGATGGCGTCGAATTCGGTCTTCTCCTCAGCGGCCTCGGCGGCAGCGGCGGGAGCGGCGGCCACGACGACGCCAGCGGAGGCGGCGGCGGACACACCAAAGGCCTCTTCGATCTGCTTGACGAGCTCGGAAGCTTCCAGCAGGGAGAGGGTCTTCAGCTGCTCGAGGATCTGGTCAGTGGTAGCGGACATGGTTGGGAATCAGCAACAGATCTGTATGGACAGTGATCGGTTGAGCTCGGGCGGCTCGACGGGTGGGGCAGGCCTCAGTTGGCGCTGCCTTCGCCATCGGCGTGCTGCTTGAGCGCCCGGGCAAGACCGGAGGGAATCTCGTTGATGCCCACAGCAACCTTGGTGGCCACGGCGTTGATCGCACCGGCGATCTGGGCCAGCAGCACCTCCTTGGAGGGCAGGTCCCCGATGGCCTTGATGTCGGACTGGGAGAGGATCTGACCTTCGAAAAGGCCACCCTTCACCTCAGACTTCTTCGTGTCCTTCTGGAAGGACTGGACGGCCTTCACGGCAGCGCCGATATCGCCCTTGACCAGGACGAAGGCGTTGGTGCCAGTGAGCAGGGAATCGAGATTCGACCAGGCGTCGTTGCCATCAATGGCGCGGCGCATCAAGGTGTTTTTGGTCACCTTGCACACACCGTTGCTGGCCTGCAGACGGGTCCGCAGATCAGACATCTCCTTGATGGACAGGCCCTTGAAATCAAGGACCAGCGCCAGTTCGGCCTCACCGAGGAGCCCCTTGAGCTCTTCGACGATCTGTTGCTTGCTCTCCAGCGTGCGGCCCATAGGAAGTGGAACGGATCGGGGGAACAAGCGGGGTACGCGGCCCTGGACACCTGATCGCCCCTGGGAAGGGGCCGCTGGGGCAGTCAGACTGCCGCTGCTCAGGCTCGAGGCCGCTGCATGCTCGGGAACCGTTCCAGCAGGGAAGCCGCAGGGCTGCTCCGCCGGAGGGAATGAAGCTCTCGCGTGCACCTCGGCAGGGTTTACGGCCCGGAGGGAAATCCCGCTGGACTGACCTGCTGTCTGGGGTCGGGCGCGTGCCCTTCTGGACGAATCCAGTCCCTTAAGCTACCCCATGGCCATTCCCCCTATCCGTAGGCTGGCCACGGCCAGCCAATTTAGGTTGAGCCTCACTGTCGCCGATGGGCGCCATGCTTAGCTTCTGCTCCGGCAACACCCGCTCCGTGAATACCCAGCGGGCGGTGCTTGAGGCCCTGGAACTGGCGGGGATCGAGCGCCGGGGCAGCCCCGACCTGGTGCTGTTCAATGCCGCCGTCGGCCACGACCTCGCCAAACTGTCGGCGGCGATTCAGGCGGAATGCCCCGGCACCCGGGTGCTGGGGGCGTCCTGCGCCGGCGTGGTCGGACGGGATGGTCCGGGTGAGTCCATGCACGACATCGCCCTGATGGCCATCCATGGCGAGGGAGCCTGCATCAGCCACGTCGACGGCCTGTTCGGCTCCAGCTCCTACGCCAAGGGGGTCGAGCTGGCCGAGGGCCTGCTGGCAGCGCCTCGGCCGGTGCACATGCTCTACCTGCTCGCCTCCGGCATCGATATCGCCAACGACCAACTGATCGCCGGCATCGAGTCGGTGCTCGGGCCCGATGTGGTGATCTTCGGAGCCACCTCATCCGACCAGATGCAGGGCGTGGCCACCTTCCAGTGCATCGACGGGCAGCTCTACAAGCACGCCGCCTTCGCGGTGGGCATCTGGGATCCCAGCCTGGAGGTCGAGACCCAGGCCAGTCACGGTTTCGTGGCCGTGGGGACGCCCCTGCGGGTCACCCGCCGCGAAGGCAACCGCATCATCGAGCTGAACGGCCAAGCGGCCTGGCCGGTGTTCCTCGAACGCCTGGGCCTGCCGCCTGAAGCCCGGGAGGCCGACACGATCCCGATCGGTGCTCTGGCCGAAGCTCTGCCTGTCGCCCTGGCCGCGGAATACGGCAACGACCACATCCTTCGCGCGGTGACTCACCACTCGGAGCAGGGTGAGATCATCTACGCCACAGCCTGCGCGGAGGGGACCGACCTCTGGCTCACCGTGCGCGATGAGGAGCGGATCTTCAGCGACATGGAGCGGATGTTGCAGGCGATGGACTCACGCCAGCCAGGGCGCACACCTGTGGCCGTCTTCCATGCCGACTGCCTGGCACGGGGCCGTCGCCTGTTCGCCCGGGTGATGAAGGAAGAGCTGGTTCACCTCATGCAGGAGCCCTTCACCCACGAAGGAGCAGTGCCACCGTGGCTCGGCATGTATGGATTCGGCGAGTACGCTCGACTGGGCGGCCGCAACGCCTATCACAACTACACCACGGCCCTGGCGGCACTCTACCGCCGCAACGGTGCCGACGGCAGCTGATGGTGTCCGAATCACTGCCGTCACCCCAGGCCAGGGGACCGCGGGCTTTCCACAGCACGGATTACATCCGCCTGCAACAGGAGCTGATCGCCGTACGCACCAGCTTCGACCGGCAGATCGCCCAACTCACCCGACTCAACCGGATCTCCAATACGCTGCTCTCCCTGCAGCAGGGGGGGCATGGCCTTCAGGTCTTCGCGGAGACCATCCCCGATGTGCTGGATATGGCCATTGGTGTTGTCTGGGAGCTGAGTGGGCGCCAGGTGGTTGACCATTCCGCCTGCGGCCTTGACCTCGAGGGCAAGGACTGGCGGCATCTCAGCCTGGAGCTACTCGATCGGCTACTGGCTCACGAGACCCACGAAACCATCCGGGCCGATGCCGCAGAGATCCCGCTGCTTGCCCAGAGCGACCTCTGCGATGTGCTGATCTGCCGCTGCATCAACGGCGAGAACCAATGCATCGGTGTGGTGATGGCGGCCAACACCGTCACCCTGTCCGGCATGTTTGACCCCATCAGCAACGAGACGCTGGCGGTGCTCACCCAGGTGGCCGAACGCTTCGCCGCCCACCTCGAGATACGCCGCTTCCACGATCTGCTCGACCTGCGGCTGCAGGAGCTCAAGGATTCCGAGGAACGTCTGCTGCGTGTGCTGCAGGGCACCAACGACGGCTGGTGGGACTGGGATCTCAGCAGCAATCTCTGCCTGGTGTCGAGCCGCTGGATCGCCATGCTCGGCGGCGAGAGCCGTGAACCGCAGCTGCGCGAGGGTTTCTGGCTGGAATGCATCCAGCCCTCGGATCGCGACCGCTTCGAACGGAACCTGAGACAGGCCCTGGAGGGGCAAGGCGCTGACACACTCGAACAGGAGATGGAACTGTGCCGCAAGGATGGCCGCGCCCTGCCGGTGCTGGTGCGGGGCACCGTGAGCCACGATGACCAGGGCCAGGCGGTCCGGTTCTCAGGCACGATCCTGGACCTCACCGAGCGCAAGCGGCATGAGGCGCACGTGCACCGCCTCGCCTTCTACGACGACCTCACCGAACTACCCAACCGCCGCGGCCTGATGGATCAGCTGCCGGGAGCGATCGCCAGCTTCCAGACCACAGGGCAGCGGATGGCTCTGGTGATGATCGATCTGGACGGTTTCAAGACTCTCAACGACACCTACGGCCATGCCGCCGGTGATCAGATGTTGCGCATCGTCGGCCAGCGCCTGCGCCAGCGCCTGCGCAACAACGATCTGGTGGCACGGCTGGGCGGCGATGAATTCATGGTGGTGCTCCATGCCCTCGGCCAGGACCTGCAGACTGCGCAGGCGAGGGCCCGGGGGGTGGCCGAGGAGATCCTTGACCAGCTGAGCCAGCCCTACCAGTTGGATGTGGGCATCAGCCATCACAGCGCCAGCATCGGGGTGGCCGTGATCGACCACCGCAGCGCCACGGCCTCGGACCTGATGCAACATGCCGATGTGGCGCTCTACGAGTCCAAGGGAGCAGGACGGGCAACGGTGCGGGTGTTCAACACGCACATGCAGGAACAGGTCACCCGTCGAGTGCGGCTGGAGCAGGAGCTGCGCACCTCCATCGAGCAACAGGAGCTGGCCCTGCACCTCCAGGGCATCGTCAATGGCGCGGGGATTCTCAGCGGGGCCGAGGCGCTGTTGCGCTGGCCTCGCTCGGGGGGCCCGGTAGTGAAACCCGATGACTTCATTGCCATCGCCGAGGATTCAGGCCTGATTCACACGATCGGCGAGTGGAGCCTGATGCGCGTGGGCGCTGTGCTGCGGCAGTGGAGCGCGGAACTTCCAGCAGACTTCCGTATCTCCGTGAACCTGAGCCCCAACCAGTTTCTACATCCACAATTCGTGGAACGCACCCTGCAGCAATTGCAGGATGCAGGCATCGAGAGCCTGCGACTCAAGCTAGAAATCACAGAGGCGACAATAATGGACGATCTCGACAAAGTCACCGAACGCATGAACCACCTACGCGATCATGGCGTGGAATTCTCCCTCGACGATTTCGGCACGGGCTACTCCTCGATCAGCTATCTACGCCAACTGCCATTCAAGGAAGTGAAGATCGACAAGAGCTACGTGCAGAGGTTTCTCTCCAACCCCAACGACGACGCCGTCATTCGCTCAGTTGTGAGTCTGTGCCAGTCGCTGGGGATGGATGTTGTTGCCGAAGGAATCGAAACGGAGGAGCAGTGGCACCGCTTGCGCGACTACGGCTGCGACCGCTTCCAGGGCTACCTGTTCAGCCTGCCGAGGGAGCCTGGACCCACGGGCCCAGGCTCCCTGTTGCATCCCCGCTGGCAGCAAACCAGCCAGGACTAGGCCCTCAGGACTCCTGCTTGATGTCCTGCAGGGCCGCAACATCCACCTCCACGGAGGGGCCCATGGTGGAGGTGATGTAGAGGCTCTTCCAGTAGCGACCCTTGGCACCGCTGGGCTTGTTGCGGTCGATGGTCTCCTGCAGGGCCTTGAGGTTATCGAGCAGCTTGGCGGCATCGAAGCTGGCCTTGCCGAAGCGCACGTGCACGATGCCGGTGCGGTCGGCGCGGAACTCGAGTTTGCCGGCCTTGAACTCGTTGATGGCGCCCGCGAGATCGGTGGTCACGGTGCCGGCCTTGGGGTTCGGCATCAGGCCGCGGGGACCGAGCACCCGGCCCAGCTTGGCCACCTTGGGCATCATGTCCGGGGTGGCGATCAGCAGGTCGAAGTTCATCTCGCCCTTGGCGATGATCTCCACCAGCTCGTCGTCACCCGCCAGGTCGGCGCCGGCGGCCTTGGCCTCGGCCACCTTCTCGCCGCGGGCGATCACGGCAATGCGGATGGTCTGGCCGGTGCCGTGGGGCAGAGCCACGGTGGTGCGCAGCTGCTGGTCGGTGTACTTGGGATCGATGCCGAGGCGCGCGTGGGCCTCGAGGGTCTCATCGAACTTGGCGTTGGCGTTGGCCTTCACCAGTTCCACCGCTTCCAGCGGAGCGTAGGTGCGGTCTTCGACCGTCTTGGTGAGGGCGTTGAAGCGCTTGGAAATTTTGGGCATGACAGGAGTGGGGTGCGGGCGACCGGTATCGGTCTCCCCCGGTGGGGTGGATGGGGACGGAACTCAGCGGCAGGCCGGGCGGATGGCCGGACAGCCGATGGGACTCAGTCGGTGATGGCGACGCCCATGTTGCGGGCGGTGCCTTCGATGATGCGCTGGGCCGCCTCGAGGTTGGAGGTGTTGAGGTCGGGCAGCTTGGTCTTGGCGATCTCCTCGAGCTGGGCGCGGCTGATGGCGCCGACACCGCCCTTGGAGGAGGTCGCGGCACCTTTCTCGATGCCGGCCGCCTTGGAGATCAGCACGGAGGCGGGCGGGGTCTTGGTGATGAAGGTGAAGCTGCGGTCTTCGAAGACCGAGATCTCCACCGGGATCACGTACCCGGCCTTCTCCTGCGTGCGGGCGTTGTACTCCTTGCAGAACGCCATGATGTTGACGCCGTGCTGACCGAGGGCGGGGCCCACCGGCGGCGCGGGGTTGGCTTTGCCGGCCTGGAGGGCCAGCTTGATCACGGCTACGACTTTTTTGGCCATCGGCTGGGCTGCGGAACGGGTTTCCCCGCGAGGGGAATCTGCGGATCGCCGAACCTAGGGCAACGGCGGTGCGGCGCTCCCCCGCGGGCGGGGGATCACCTGGGGCCGCCCTCCGCAGGGAGGCGGCCGTGGCGATCAGCTCTGTTTGCTGATCTGGGAGAACTCGAGTTCCACCGGGGTCTCCCGGCCGAAGATCGAGAGCAGGGCCTTGAGCTTGCTGCGCTCGCCCGACACCTCGATCACCTCGCCCTGGAAGTCCTTGAACGGTCCGGCGGTGACCAGGATCTGATCGCCCTCGGCCAGATCCACCTTGACCACGGGCTTCTTCTCGGCGGCGCGCTTGAAGATGCGGTCGACTTCCTGACGGCTGAGGGGGCGGGGCTTGATGTGGCCACGGGCCTTGCCGGTGGCGCGCCGGTCTTCGGCGCCCACGAAGTTGATCACGTTCGGGGTGCTGCGCACGGCCATCATCGTGTCCTCGTCGAGAACCATGCGCACCAGCACGTAGCCGGGAAACACCTTCTCCTCGGTGCCCTGGCGGCTGCCGTCCTTCTTGATCTTGACGGCTGGGGTCTGGGGGATCTCGATCTCGAGGATGCGGTTGTCCACGCCCAGGGTCACGGCGCGCTGCTCGAGGGTCGCCTTCACCTTCTTCTCACAGCTGGAGGCCACCTGCACGGCGTACCAGCGAGCCACCTGGGCCCGGGGCGCCGCCTCACCGGCCTCGGGGGCCGCGGCGCCGGCCAGATCCAGCACGGTCCCGGCGTCAGTGGAGGCGAGATCGGTGGTGGTCAGGTCGACGTCGGACACAGGCGGGGGCGGCGGGAAAGAGGACGAGAACGGCGGGACGGGCGGGCCCGGCTCAGCGGAAGACCTGGGTATTGGCCCAGCTGTAGAAGCGATCCACGGCGGCAATGGCGAAGGCCGAGAGGGTCACCATCAGGATCACCGCCAGGGATTCGCTGAACAGCTGCTGGCGACTGGGCCAGACCACCTTGCGCAGCTCCTCGAGGCTGGTGGCCACGAAGCCCGTCTTCGGCGTCTCGGTGGGGCTCACCGGATCGCCGCTGGGCGCCGTGGTGCCGGGCGCCGTATCAGCCGTATCAGTGGATGTCACCGTCGGGTCCGGGGGGCTGGGGGATGTCGGTCGACTGGGGGAGCTGGGGTCCCCAGGTGATCGCGCGGCACTGGGGCGGCGCGGACCGGCAAACAGTCACCCTACCGGACGTCGTTCCGGGGCCGGTAGGGCAGGAGAATTGGGCTGGCCAGCCGTTCAGGGGAGCGGGGTGAAGGCCAGCCGGTCGGCGCCGGAACCCGCACTGCCCTCACCGGCGACACTGACCCGCACGCCGCGGGCGCCGCTGAAGTGCTCCTCCAGCAGCTCGGTGGCCAGCGGGTTCTCGATCGCCCGGCGCAGCAGGCGCCGCAACGGCCGGGCGCCGTACTCCGGCTCGTAGCCCTGGCGGGCCAGCAGCGGCAGCACCGGCGGGTCGACCTCCAGCTCCAGGCCCTGCTCCCGCAGCAGCAGCGCCAGCTCCGCCAGTTGCAGACGCACGATCCGCTCCAGATCGGCCGGCTGCAGGGGCCGGAAGCGGATCACCTCGTCGATCCGGTTGAGGAACTCGGGGCGGAAATGGCTGGCCAGGGCCCGCTCGATCGCTGCGGCCAAGGTCGCCTCGCGGGCCTCGGACTCAACCTCCGCCCCCGGCCCCCCGACGCCGGCCTGATCCCGGGCGCTGTCGAGGATGGCGCGGCTGGCCAGGTTGCTGGTCATCACCACCACGGTGTGGCGGAAGTCCACGGTGCGGCCCTGGGAATCGGTGAGGCGGCCGTCGTCGAGCACCTGCAGCAGCACGTTGAACACATCCGGGTGGGCCTTCTCCACCTCATCGAGCAGCAGCACCGCATAGGGGCGCCGCCGCACCGCCTCGGTGAGCTGGCCGCCCTCCTCGTAGCCCACGTAGCCGGGGGGGGCCCCCAACAGCCGGGCCACGGCGTTGCGCTCCATGAACTCGCTCATGTCGAGCCGCACCAGGGCCTCCTCCTCGTCGAACAGGGAGGCGGCCAGGGCCTTGGCCAGCTCGGTCTTGCCCACACCGGTAGGGCCCAGGAACAGGAACGAGCCCACGGGCCGGCGGGGATCCTTCATGCCGGCCCGGGCCCGGCGGATCGCCGCGGCCACGGCCGCCACGGCCTCGGGCTGGCCGATCACCCGCTCGCCCAACCGGGCCTCCAGCTCCAGCAGCTTCTGGCGATCGCCGGCCAGCAGCCGCTGCACCGGGATGCCGGTCCAGCGGGCCACCACGTCGGCGATGTCACCGGCCTCCACCTGCTCCCGCAGCAGCGACTGGCCACTGGCCTGGTCGGCCTGGAGCAGGGCCTCCAGCTCGCTGCGTCGCTGCTGCACCCCATGCAGTTGGTCGTACTGCAGCCGGGCGGCCTCCTCCAAGTCGCCATCGCGCTCGGCCTCGGCAATGGCCTGGCGCAGGGCCTCGTCCTCGGCCAGCAGCTGGCGCAGCTCGGCCAGCTGTTCGCGCTCGCCCTGCCAGCGCTGCTGCAGCTCCTGCAGCCGCTCGGCGGCGACGCGCCGCTGCTCCTGCAGCTGGGTGCGCTCGGCCAACGGTGCCGTCTCGGCGGCCAGCAGGGCCAGCTCCACCCGGCGCAGCTCGCTTTCTGCCTCCTCCACCAGCCGCGGCTTGGAGGTCACCTCCATCTTCAGCTGGGCAGCGGCCTCATCGATCAGGTCGATGGCCGAATCGGGCAGGCAGCGGTCGGCGATGTAGCGGTCGGCCAGGCGGCTGGCGGCCACCACGGCCCCGTCGGCGATCGCCACGCCGTGGTGCAGCTCGTAGCGCTCCTTGAGGCCCCGCAGGATCAGGGTGCTCTCCTCGATGCCAGGCTCCTTGATCAGCACCTGCTGGAAGCGGCGGTTGAGGGCCGGGTCCTTCTCCACGCTGCGGCTGTATTCCTCGGGGGTGGTGGCGCCGATGCAGCGCAGTTCGCCCCGGGCCAGGGCCGGCTTGAGGATGCTGCCGGCGTCGCTGCCGGAGCGCTCGCTGCTCACCACCGCGTGCAGCTCGTCGATGAACAGGATCACGCCGGCCTCCCCAGGGGTGGCATCGGCGTCGGCCACCTCCTGGAGCACGCTGCGCAGGCGCTCCTCGAACTGGCCGCGGAACTTGGCGCCGGCGATCAGGGCGCCCATGTCCAGGGCGATCAGGCGCTGACCCCGCAGCGAATCGGGCACCTCACCGGCCACGATCCGCTGGGCCAGCAGCTCGGCGATGGCGGTCTTGCCGACGCCGGGCTCGCCGATCAGCACCGGGTTGTTCTTGCCCCGGCGCGAGAGCACCTGGATCAGGCGACGGATCTCGGTATCGCGGCCGATCACCGGATCGAGCTGACCGGCGCGGGCCGCGGCGGTGAGGTCACGGCCGAACTGCTCCAGGGCGCCGGGTTCGCGCTCCAGGGTGAGTCCGCCGTCACCCGCCTCACCGCTGGCCTCGCTGGCCCCGCCCGACCCCGCCGGACGGGGCTGCGACGCCACGGACCTGGGGGATCGCCCCCCAGCCGGACTGGCCGCAGGGGGAAAGACCTCGGCGGCC
Organism: Vulcanococcus limneticus LL; assembly: GCF_002252705.1. Taxonomy (GTDB): domain Bacteria; phylum Cyanobacteriota; class Cyanobacteriia; order PCC-6307; family Cyanobiaceae; genus Vulcanococcus; species Vulcanococcus limneticus. The sequence goes on along the minus strand of NZ_NQLA01000006.1, from coordinate 45,591 downwards.
TGGGGCCGCTCGGGGCGGCGCGGCACGGCCGGCAGCGACGGCGCCGGAGGACCGGTGGCCGGCCGGCCGCCGGAGCCGGCAGCCCCAGGCCGCAGCTGGCGCAGCAGGATCTCCTCGCTCAGCCCCGCCTCGGCCAGCAGGGCCGCCCCGATCCGCGGCTCATCCAGCAGGGCCAGGAGCAGGTGGGGCACATCGAGCAGGCGCGAGCCCCAGGCGGCACGGCGCCGATCGGCGTCCTCCAGAAGATCTTCAAGCGCATCGCCGATGAACAGCTCACGGCCGCTGCCCGAGGGCAGATCGGCACAGAAATCCTCGAGGCGATCCAGCAGCCGGCCGGTGTCCAGCGGCAGGGGATCGATCCAGGCGGCGTAGGGCGGTTCGGAGAGCAGAACCTGCAGCAGGTGCTCCACATCCATCTGGCCGTGGCGCCAGCGGCGGGCCGCGTCCTGGCTGGCCAGCAGCAGCTCCCAGGCCGCGTCGCTGAAGCGCTCGGGCGTGCTGGTGAGGGAGCCGCGCTCCGGGCCAGCGCCGGAGGTCGGGACGGCGCCCGGGGGGACGCCAGCGCCGCCGAAATCAGGCCCCATGGGCCCTCGAGGCGAGTTCGATCAGTTCCACCTTGTAGCCGTCGGGATCCTCCGCGAAGGCGATCACCGTGGTGCCGTGCTGCTTCGGCCCGGGCTCGCGCACCACCCGACCGCCCTTGGCGCGGATGGCCTCACAGGTGGTCACGATGTCGTCGACTCCCAGGGCGATGTGGCCATAGCCGGTGCCGATCTCGTAGTGGCTGGTGTCCCAGTTGTGGGTGAGCTCCAGCACCGTGTGGTCGCTCTCCTCCCCGTAGCCCACAAAGGCCAGGGTGTAGCGGCCGCCGGGATAGTCCTTGCGGCGCAGCAGCCGCATGCCCAGCACCTCCGTGTAGAAGGCCAGCGAGCGCTCCAGGTCCCCGACCCGCAGCATGGTGTGGAGCAAACGCATGGAGGAGGTCAGCCGGGCGGCGCAGCCTTCCATTCTGGCCAGTGACGCCAGCGCCCGAACCGCCACGGCCCTGAGCGTCCGGGCCTGAAGGCCAATTTCGTGCCAACGATCACCAAAGGCCGGGCAGGGGCGACCCATAGGATCTGGCGCACAGACCCAAGGCCGCTGTGATCGACACCCTCGACCTCGTCATCGACACCATCGTGGCCCGGGAAGTGCTCGATTCCCGCGGCACCCCCACGGTGGAGGCCGAAGTGGTGCTTGAGGGCGGGGCCAGCGGCCGGGCGATCGTGCCCAGCGGCGCCAGCACCGGCGCCCACGAGGCCCACGAACTGCGCGACGGCGGCAGCCGCTACGCCGGCAAGGGCGTGCTGCAGGCGGTGAAGAACATCGAGGAGAAGATCGCCCCCGCCCTCTGCGGTTTCAGCGCCCTGGACCAGGGCACCGTGGACCAGGCGATGCGCGACCTGGACGGCAGCGACAACAAGAGCGCCCTGGGCGCCAACGCGATCCTGGCCGTAAGCCTGGCCACCTCCCGGGCCGCCGCCGCCGGCGTGGGCCTGCCCCTCTACCGCTACCTGGGCGGCCCGCTGGCCACCCTGCTGCCGGTGCCGCTGATGAACGTGATCAACGGCGGCGCCCACGCGGCCAACAGCCTGGACTTCCAGGAGTTCATGATCGTGCCCCACGGCGCCCCCAGCTTCCGCGAGGCGCTGCGCATGGGCACCGAGGTGTTCCACGTGCTCAAGGGCCTGCTCTCCGAGCGCGGCCTCAGCACCGCGGTGGGCGATGAGGGCGGCTTCGCCCCCGATCTCGGCAATGACGCCGCCGGCGACCTGCTGGTGCAGGCGATCGAAAAGGCCGGCTACCGCCCTGGCGACCAGATCTCCCTGGCCCTCGATGTGGCCAGCACCGAGTTCTACAAGGACGGCCGCTATGCCTTCGGCGGCGGCAGCTACAGCAGCGCCGAGATGGTGGAGGAGCTGGCCAAGCTGGTGAGCCGCTACCCGATCGTGTCAATCGAGGACGGCCTCGCTGAAGACGACTGGGACGGCTGGGCCCTGCTCACCGAGCGCCTGGGCAAGACCGTGCAGCTGGTGGGCGACGACCTGTTCGTGACCAACACCAGCCGCCTGCAGCGCGGCATCGACCTGGGGGTGGCCAACTCGATCCTGATCAAGGTGAACCAGATCGGCTCCCTCACCGAAACCCTGCAGGCGATCGACCTGGCCGGCCGCGCCGGCTACACGAGCGTGATCAGCCACCGCAGCGGCGAAACCGAGGACACCACGATCGCCGACCTGGCGGTGGCCACCCGCGCCGGCCAGATCAAGACCGGCTCCCTCAGCCGCAGCGAACGGGTCGCCAAGTACAACCAGCTGCTGCGCATCGAAGACGAGCTCGGCAGCCAGGCGGTCTATGCCGGCGCCGAGGACCGCGGCCCCCGGGGTAGGGGCTGAGGCCGCTGCGCTGACAGGCCCTCTCCTGGCCGGGCCGCCAGCTCAGCGCCCCCGCTATCCCGCACCTAAGCCGATCCAGGGCATGACCAGGGCCGTGGCCCAAACGGCCCCTGGGCGTGATGCCCTGGATCGGCGATCAGCACAGGCCTGACCAGCGCCCTATTCGCTCAGCCGGTTGTTGCGCATCGCCGCCTCAAGGCTCTTGATGTCTGCAGGGGACAACTGGGGCCGATCGATCTTGATCGTCAGCTTGTTGAGCGTGCCGGTGAACCGGAACGGCGGCTGGTAGTCGGCGTCGTTGACACCGGTGAGGGTGTCGGAGCCGATGTCGAAGCTCTCATCCCACTGCAGGATCATCGGCAGGGTTTTCTCCATGGTTTTGGTAGCCACCGCCTTGCCGTCGACCTTGAGGGTGCCGGTGCCGGGGCGGCCGACGCCGCTGAAGTCGTTGAAGGCCAGGGTGCCAGCCCCCTTGCCGTCGTAGACGAAATCAAACTCCACCTTGTGCCTGCCCGGGGTGAGCGGCTCGGTGCCCTCCCACTTCAGGCGCTCCAGATCCACCATGTTCCAGAGCCAAACCGGTCTGTTGTTTTTCAGGTAGAAGCCGTAGCCACCGAAGCGGCCCCCCGAGGTGAGCAGCATGCCCTCGGCCCCACTGGCCGGCACGTCGATGTCGGCGGTAACGGTGTAAGAGGTGTTGAGCAGAACGGGCGAATCGCCCTGGGGCAGCCCCACCATCGGGCGGGTGTAGACGAAGCTGTTGCGGCCAGCGGTGATGTTGGGCCGTGGCGCCACGATGCGCGCCGCCACCGAAGCATCGAGTGGGAACACCTGATACTTCTTCGCCTCAGCGATGAACGCCTGCTTCAGCTCCTTCACCTTCTGGGGATTCTGCGCAGCCAGATCGGTGGTCTGACTGAAGTCTTTGTTCAGGTTGTAGAGCTCCAGGGTCTGATTGTTGAGGGGATCGGGGTTGGCCGGGCCGAAGGCGTCCCAGGGGGCGCGGTTCACCTTGGTACTCAGCAGCCAGCCGTCGTCGTAGAGGGCCCACTGGCCGAACATCTCGAAGTACTGGGTCTTGTGGCGTGAGGGCACCTTGGCATTCTTCGCATCAAAGGTGTAGACGAAGCTGGTGCCCTCGATCGGTTTCTGGGGGATGCCATCCACCACCTCGGGCGCCCGCAGACCAGCCGCCTCCAGGATCGTGGGCACCACGTCGATCACGTGCACGAACTGCTCACGCAGGCCGCCCCTGTCCTTGATGCGCGCCGGCCACGACACCACCATGTTCTGGTTGACGCCGCCCAGTTTGGAAGCGTTCTGTTTGAACCAGGTGAACGGGGTGTCGAAGGCCCAGGACCAGCCCGCTGACATGTGGTTGTAGGTCTGCTCGGTGCCCCAGACGTCGATGAACTTGGATTGCACCTCGACGGGCAGCTTATTGAGGCCATTGAAGAAGGCCACTTCGTTGGGGGTGCCCAACGGACCGCCTTCGGCGCTGGTGCCGTTATCGCCGTTGATGTAGATCACCAATGTGTTATCGAGCTTGCCGAGGTCGTCAAACTGCTGGATCACCCGGCCGATCTCGTAATCGCTGTAGGCGGCGTAGGCGGCGAACACCTCCACCTGGCGGATGAACAGTTTCTGGGCTTCCGGGCTCAGCTTGTCCCAGGGGGTGATCACATCGGCGGGCCAGGGTTCCAGCTTGGCGTCCTTCGGAATCACGCCGAGCCGCTTCTGGTTGGCGAAGATCCGTTCCCGCAGTTTCTCGTAGCCGTCATCAAAAAGATGCATGGCATGGATCCTGTCCACCCACTCCTTGGTGGGGTGGTGGGGGGCATGGGTAGCGCCTGGTGCGTACTTGATGAACAGCGGCTTGCTGGGGTTGATCTGGTGCATCCGCGTCATGTAGTCGATGGCGTCATCGGCCATCTCGGTGACCAGATTCCAGGTGCCGGGATCCTTGCCCTCAAACGGATAGATCTGCGTGGTGTTGCGGAACAGGTTCGGCTGCCACTGGTTGGCGTCACCGCCCACGAATCCGTAGAAGTACTCGAAGCCCATGCCGGTGGGCCACTGATCAAACGGCCCGGCCTGGCTGGCCTGGAAAGCGGGCACGTTGTGGTCCTTGCCGAACCAGGCGGTGGCGTAGCCGTTGTCCTTGAGCAGCCGGCCGATCGTGGCCTTGTCGCGCTCGATGATGCTGTTGTACCCAGGGAAGCCGGTGGACTGCTCCGAGATCACCCCGAACCCAGCGGAGTGGTGGTTGCGGCCGGTGATCAGGGCAGCGCGGGTGGGGGAGCACAGCGCCGTGGAGAACATGCGGTTGTAGCGGAGCCCCGCCTTGGCGATGCGGTCCATCGCCGGGGTGGGGATGACGCCGCCGAAGGTGCTGGGCACCCCGAATCCGGCGTCGTCGGTGATGATCAGCAGCACGTTGGGCGCGCTCTGCGGCGGCACGATCCGCGGCGCCCACCACGGTTTGGATTGCAGGGCGCCGTCCTTGATCACCCCACCGAAGGGTGGGGATGGGGCCGGGAGCTGGTTGCCGGGGAGTGTGGTGGTGGCATTGGGGGCTCCGGGGGTGCCGCTGATCCGTTGGGCGGCAGCCGGCACCCAGCCCACCTGCCAGCCCACCAGCACGACCACCAGGGCCAGGGCCCCGAGGCGGCGCACCAGGCCGGGGGTGCCGGAGACACTGAACCAGGCCAGGAGACGACGGATCCGGGCGAATCGGGCGTTGGAGGGGGAATCAGCCACGGAGGGGCAGCGGGGAGGGCAGGGAAGGGGAGGCCAGGGGAGCGGCCAGGCGGAAGCCGATGTGGGAGGTGCCGGTGTCCGGGCTCTGGGCCTCGCGGGCAGCAGGCCGGTAGCGGCTGCAGTAGTCGGGGGAGCAGAGGAAGGAGCCGCCCTTGATCACGTGCTTGGCCACGCCCGGATCGCGAGGATCCCCCGTGGCCACCGCAGCGCTGACCACGGGATCGGCGCGATTCGCCTGGGCTTCATGGCCAGGCTCATACCAGTCCTCGGTCCACTCCCAGACGTTGCCGGTCATGTCGAAGAGGCCGTAGCCGTTCGGCGTGAACGAGGCCACCGGGGCCGTGCCGGAGAATCCATCCTCGGCCGTATTGCGGATCGGGAACGGCCCCTGCCAGGTGTTGGCCCGGCGCGGGTTCCAGGTGTTGCCCCAGGCATAAACCTGATCGCTCAGGCCGCCCCGGGCCGCAAATTCCCACTGGGCCTCGCTGGGCAGGGAGGCCCCTGCCCAGGCGGCGTAGGCCTCCGCGTCCTCGTAGGCCACCTGGACCACGGGATGGTCGTCCAGGGCGGCGAGCGTGCTGTCCGGTCCGGCCGGGTGGCGCCAGTCGGCCCCCGGAACCCAGTGCCACCAGCTCAGCTCCTCGATCGGCCCGTGCCCGGAGACGGGCCGAAAGACCAGCGAACCCGGTGCGCGCTCGGCCGGCGCCAGGTCGGGGAACTGCTCGATCGAGAGGGGGCGCTCCGCGACGGTGCGGTAGCCGGTGGCGGCCACGAAGGCGGCGAACTCCCGGTTCGTCACCTCATGGGCACCGAGGCAGAAGGGGGAGAGGCGAACCCCGCCCGCGGCGCGCTCCTCCCCCAGTTGCCCCGCGGCTCCGATGCGAAACTGGCCCGCAGGGATCGGCACCATGCCCGCCGGGCAGGCCGATGCCGTCGCCGCCTGGGCCAGCAGCGGCCGCATGAAGAGAACCGCCAGCACGACCGGGAGCAACCAGATCAGTTCAGGCCGAGGCATTGAGGCTCGGCCGTGCACAGGTGAACGGATCGCAGGAGTGGAGGCGCAACTGGGTCGCCATGTTCCGACATCTTCAACGGGAAGCCTGACCAGCCACAACAGTCCTGGAAGGAGTCCTGCATTGGAAATTCACAGACTGCAGGATTGCCGCGAAGACAACGGGCAAACAGGGCGGCAACGCAGGTCCCGAAGCTGATGTCCCGGTCGTTCTGAATGATCGAGCCCTGGATGGGAGGGATGAAACAGCCCTGGCGGAACGCATCCATGCCGACACCCACCTGCGGGACATGGCGAGCACAGGTGGACGCCGGGGTGCTTCTAATTGCAATAACGCAATACCGCGATTCCGCGATTCCGCGATTCCGCAATCCCATAGTCCACGATGCCGCTGGGATCGCTGATCCTGCCCACCAGCATTCCCGGTCCTCTGCTGCTCGAAGGGAAAGGAGTCGAGAGCGTTGGCCGCCATCGCCTAGGCCGCCATTCCGGCGGACCCCTCCCCAGACCAGGGCGGCCCAAGTGTTTCGATATGCAACAGAATCGGGGCCTGGTCTTCCCTTTGGAGGCCTCGCTTCCCTTGTGCCAGCGTCGATCTGGGCCTCCTCCATAGCAGGCGCGGGCTGCTGAGCCCTTTTGGTGGATTTGCGCCCACCCCCTTGAAACGCGCCTAGGCGTGAGGTAACAGCCGGCGCCTGGCGCTGCGCCCACCGCTTCGGGGGACCCATGGGCTTCCAGCTCCTGCATCTGCACCTACACGGCCTGTTCCGCGGCCGCGATCTGGAGCTCGGCCGCGATGCCGACACCGGCGGCCAGACCACCTATGTGCTGGAGCTGGTGCGTGCCCTGGCGGCCCGCCCTGAGGTGGACCAGGTGGAGGTGGTGACGCGCCGCATCCCTGACCGGCGCGTCTCGCCCGACTATGCCGAACCACACGAGTCGCTCGGCCCAGGTGCCGGCATCCTGCGCTTGCCCTTCGGCCCGCGCCGCTACCTGCGCAAGGAGCAGCTCTGGCCCCACCTCGATGAACTCGCCGATGCCCTGGTGGCGACCCTGGCCGCCCGTCCGCGGCTGCCGGACTGGATCCACGCCCACTACGCCGATGCCGGCTACGTGGGCACGCTGGTGAGCCGGCGCCTCGGCATCCCGCTGGTGTTCACCGGCCATTCCCTCGGTCGCGAGAAGCAGCGGCGCCTGCTCGCCAGCGGCCTCACCCATGAGCAGATCGAGCAGACCTACGCCATGGGTCAGCGCATCGAGGCCGAGGAGCAGGCCCTGGCGGCCAGCTCCCTGGTGGTGACCAGCACCCGCCAGGAGGTGGAGAGCCAGTACGCCCGCTACGACCGCTTCGCCGGCGAACGGGCCGAAGTGCTGGCGCCGGGGGTGGACACGCGCCGCTTCCATCCGGCCCTGCTGCCCGGCGAGGCGGCGGCGGTGGAGGCGCTGCTGGCGCCGTTCCTGCGGGACCCGGCCAAGCCGCCGCTGCTGGCGATCTGCCGGCCGGAACGGCGCAAGAACATCCCCGCCCTGATCGAGGCCTTCGGGCGCTCCGACCTGCTGCGCCAGCGCCACAACCTGGTGCTGGTGCTCGGCTGCCGCCAGGACCCCGGCCAGATGGACCGTCAGCAGCGGGAGCTGTTCCAGCAGGTGTTCGAGCTGGTGGACCGCTTCGATCTCTACGGCCAGGTGGCCTACCCCAAGCAGCACAGCGGCGCACAGATCCCGGCCCTCTACCGCTGGGCCGCCGCCCGGGGCGGGGTGTTCGTGAATCCGGCCCTCACCGAGCCCTTCGGCCTCACCCTGCTGGAGGCGGCCGCCTGCGGCCTGCCCCTGGTGGCCACCGATGACGGCGGACCCCGCGACATCCTGGCCCGCTGTGACAACGGCCAGCTCGTCGATGTGACCGACCTGGATGCGCTGCAGACGGCCCTGGAGGCCGCCGCCGCCGACCCGCTGCGCTGGCGCCGCTGGCGCGACAACGGCCTGGAGGCGGTGAGTCGCAGCTACAGCTGGGATGCCCACGTGTGCGGCTACCTGGGCCATGCCACCCACCGCTGCCGACCGGAAGCCACCGGCGCCGCCCCTCGGGTCGCCAGTCCTGTTGCCAGCCCCGGCTCCAGCGCCCTGGTCCCCATCCCGGAGCGGCTGCTGCTACTGGATCTCGACGGCTGCCTCCAGGCCCCCGAAGCCGCTGGCCTCGACCAGCTGCGTCGCCGCCTGGCCGCCGATCCGTGCAGCGGCCTGGGCATCCTCAGCGGCCGCAGCTACCAGGCGGCCCGTCACCGCTACGCCGAGCTCCAGCTCGTGGATCCCCAGGTGTGGATCACCCAGGCCGGCACCGAGATTCGCCTGGGCCACGGCGCCGAACTCGACCTGCTCTGGCAGCAGCAGATCGCACCAGGCTGGGACCGCCAGGCGGTGCTGGCGGCCCTGGCGGAGCTCGACTCCCGGCTGCGGCTGCAGGCGGAGGCCATGCAGGGAGCGTTCAAGCTCAGCTATCTCCTGAGGCCGCCCCCGGCCGGAGCGCTGGCGATCGTGCGCCAGACCCTGCGCCAGCGGCGTCTGGAGGCCCGGGCCCAGCTGGTTCAGCACTGGTACCTGGACGTTCTGCCGCCGCGGGCCTCCACAGCCGAGGCGATTCGCCACCTGTCCCTGCGCTGGCGGCTGCCCCTCGATCGCTTCCTGCTGATGGCCTCACCCCAGGGCGGGGCCGAGCGGCTCGGCGCCCTGGGGCTTCACCACTCCGGTCGGGCCCGCGACCCCGTGGCGGGGTTGAACCTGCCCTAGGGCGACGGTTGCTCCTGGCTTCGGTAGTAGGCGCTGTCAGGGTTGGCGTCCGGCATCCAGTAGCTGATGTCGTTATGCCAGTAGGGGGTGCCGGGCAGCCGGCTGGAGGAGAGCTTGGTGGTGCCCATGGCCGTCAGCAGGGCGCCCAGATCAACCGGCGAGAGATCGGTACGGATGTCGCTGCCGGCGATGCGCAGCAATTCCGGCAGGCGGGTCACGGTGGCGGGGCTGGCCAGCTTGCGGAACACCTCAGCGAGCACAAGCTTCTGGCGCTCCATGCGGCCGATGTCGCCCAGCTCGTCGTGACGGAAACGCAGGAAGCCCTCCAGCTCCTTGCCCTTGAGCAGCTGACGACCGGGGTAGAGGTCGATGTAGAGGCCCTGACTGTTGTCCACGTAGTAGAGGCGCTTGGGCACATCCACCTCCACGCCGCCAAGGGCATCGGCCAGACGCTGCACCGCCTCCAGGTTCACGAGCATGTAGCGGTCCACCGGCGCCGCCAGCAGCTTGCTCAGCTCCTGCTTCACCAGCTCCGGCCCGCCGCTGGCGTAGAGGGCGTTGGCCTTGATCACCCCATACCTGGGCGAGTCGATGAAGGTGTCGCGCGGCACCTGGGTGAGCACCGTGCGGCCCTGCTGCAGCTGCACCGTCATCATCACGTCGGTGTTGCTGGCCACCTGGTCGCTGCCCAGCACCACGATGCGGCGGTTGCCCATGCCCGCCGGAGACACCAGGTCGGTGAGGGAGGTGCCGGGGTGGGGCAGGGCGGCCAGGGCGGCGATGGCCAGGCGGGGCAACGGGCCGCTGAGGCCGTAGCCCAGCCCCAGGCCCGCCACGAACACCGGCAGGCTGGCGACGCCGCGGCGCAGGAGTCCTGGCGTCGCCTTGCGGCCGCGCTGGCGCGGCTCCTGGCGACGCTGGCGGCGGCCGTCCAGGGCCGTCACCGTGGCTGGCTCCGCCTCAGCCCGCCCTTCCGCCACGCGCCGCCCATCGTCCCGCCGGGCCTTGCCGCGCCGGGGGCGTTCACTGTCGTGGCGGGGGACGGCCTGGGCCATGGCTGCTTGCGATCGCCGCACCATAAAGCCCGTGATTCCTCGTGGCCAGGGGCCTCTGCCGGTTCAGGGAGCCGCCACCACCCGCACCCGCCCGGCGGCGCGATCGGCCTTGGCGCGGGCCTCCTCCAGGTCGGAGCCGCTGGCCAGGGCCACGCCCATGCGTCGCTGGGGCCGGGCATCGGGCTTGCCGAACAGCAGCACCTGCACGTCGGTTTCGGAGAGGGCCTGCTCCAGGCCCGTGTAGGCCACGCTCTCCAGGGCGTCCTCGGCGAGGATGACGCGGCTGGCGGCGGGCCCCGTGGAGCGGATCTCCGGAATTGGCAGCCCCAGCACCGCCCGCAGGTGCAACTCGAATTCGCTCAGGTTCTGGCCGGCCAGGGTCACCAGGCCCGTGTCGTGGGGTCGGGGCGACAGCTCCGAGAACACCACCTCGCTGCCGCCGTCCGGGCCGGCGCACACGAAGAACTCCACTCCGAACAGCCCCGCGCCGCCCAGGTTGTCCGTCACGGCCCGGGCCATGGACTGGGCGGCGGCCAGCTGGTCCCAGCCCAGGTGGGCCGGCTGCCAGCTGGTCTGATAGTCGCCGCGCTCCTGCAGGTGGCCGATCGGAGGGCAGAACAGGGTGGGGCCTTCCCACTGCTTGACGGTGAGCAGGGTGATCTCCTGCTCGAAGCGCAGGAACTCCTCCACGATCACGCGCTCGCCGCTGCCGCGGGCGCCGGCCATCGCCGCCTCCCAGGCCACGGCGATTCCCTCGGGACCCTCCACCACGCTCTGGCCCTTGCCCGAGGAGCTCATCACCGGTTTGACCACCACGGGCCAGCCGAGGGGCGCGGCGGCCGCCACCAGCTCCTCGGCGCTGCTCGCATAGGCGAAGCGGGCCGTGCGCAGGCCCAGCTCGCCGGCCGCCAGATCGCGGATGCGGTCGCGGTTCATCGTCACCGCCGTGGCGCGGGCGGTGGGGATCACGGTGGTGCCCTCCGCCTCCAGTTCCGCCAGGGCATCCACCGCCAGGGCTTCGATCTCCGGGATCAGCACATCCGGTCGGTGGCGGCGCACAACGGCCTTGAGGGCCTCGGGGTCGGTCATGGCGATCACCTCGGCCGTGTCGGCCACGTGCATGGCCGGCGCGCCGGCGTAGCGATCCACGGCGATCACGCGGCAGCCTAGGCGCTGGGCGGCGATGGCCACCTCCTTGCCCAGTTCGCCGCTGCCCAGCAGCATCAGGGTGCGGGGAAACGGTCGGCTGGCCATGGCCGCGGCGGGGGACGAGATACTCGACAGACTCTGCCGCGTCGAACCCCGTGCCGACCCCCGTACTGCTGGCCTACGCGACGGCGGGCGATGCCGCCAACGGCCTGCTCAACGGCTGGAGCATCGACGATCTGCAGCGCTGGGCCCTGATCTACCTGGGCATCTCCTCGCTGGCCTTCATCGTGGTGTGGGTGGTGGGCTACGTGCGGCGCCCCGGCTGACGGCCCTTCACGCGATCAGGTCGAGCTGGCGCACCGGCGACTCCTCGTCGATGAAGCCGTAGGCCTCGAACACCGTGGCATCGCCGTGGGTGATGTGCTGGCCGTCGCTGTGCCGCTCCAGCACGAAGCCCTCGCTGGCCATGCGCCGCATCAGGGCCGCCGCCTCCTCGAAGCGGGCCGCCATCGCCTCCAGGCTGGCGCAGTCGGCCGTCAGGCCGGTTTCCTTCCAGGTGAAGTAGGCCATGGCAGGGGGTGAGGACAGGGACACCGGCAGGGGCTTGCGCTCCGGGTCAGGGCAGCAGGGCCAGCCCCACCAGTACCAGTAGCAAGCTCGCACCCCAGAAGCCCACCACAACCTGCTGCTCGCTGGCTCCCCCCAGCTCGAAGTGGTGGTGCAGCGGCGCCATGCGCAGCACCCGCCGGCCCACACCATCGGGCCCCTTGGTGGCCTTGAACACCCACACCTGCGTGATCACCGACAGCGATTCGGCCAGGAACACGCCGCCCATCACCAGCAGCGGCCAGAGGCTGTTGCTCAGCAGGCTCACCGCCGCCAGGGCGGCGCCCATGGCCAGGGATCCCGTGTCGCCCATGAACATCCGCGCCGGGTGACGGTTCCAGAGCAGGAAGCCCAGCCAGGTGCCGGCCATGGCCGCGCAGAACCCCGCCAGGGCGGGGTCGCCCTCATTGCCCCGCAGCATCAGCTGCAGTCCCAGGCCGCCGAACACAATGGCACCGCAGCCTGCAGCCAGGCCGTCGAGGCCGTCGGTGAGGTTGGTGGCGTTGCTCTCGGCCAGCACCACGAACAGCCCCAGGGGCCAGATCAGCAACCCCAGAGGCAGCACCCAGCCCAGGGGCAGGGCGATGTCGCCGGGATCGGCACCGCCGAGCCACTGGCCGTGCCAGGCCCAGCCCAGGAAGGCGGCGGCGACCAGGGCCTGCAGCAGCAGCTTGCCGCGGGGGCTGAGGCCGGTGTTGTGGCGCTTGGTCAGGCTCTGCCAGTCGTCGATGGCTCCGATGGCCATCGCGGCCAGGGTGAGGGCGGCCACGGCCAGCAGCCGCGGATCGTCCGGTGCCACCAGGCCCCCCACGATCACCCCCACCGGCACCGCCAGCAGGCCGCCCATCGTGGGTGTGCCCGCCTTGCTCAGGTGCGCCTGGGGGCCCTCCTGGCGGATCACCTGTCCCAGCTTGAGGGCCCGCAGGCGCGGCACGCCCCAGGCCCCCACGCCCGCGCTCACCAGGGCCGCCACCAGCAGCGGCAGGCTCAGCTGGGGCGCCCTGGCCAGCCAGTCGCCGGCCAGAGCCAGCCCCAGCAGCACAAGGCCCAGCAGCAGGGCCAGCGGGCGACTGTTGCCGGGCAGGGAGGCCAGCAGCCGGGTGATCGGCCCGGCGGGGCGGCTGGAGGCCCCGGAGGGCGAGGACGGGGAGGCCAAGGGGTGACTTGGGGGCGGCGGGCGAATGGCGAGCGGGACACGCAGCCGCAGCGCGAGGCGGGCGAGCGCGCTGCCCGTACCGCGCCGGACCCTAGGTCAACCGGTCAGGCGGCCAGCCAATGGGGCGGCCCGCCGAATTGGGGCAAGCCGTGCTGGGGCAAGCCGTGTTGGGCCAGCGGGACCTCAGTCTTCCCAGTCTTCTTCAGTCTGCTCGTCAGCGGCGTTGTAGTCCTCCTTCTCGCCCATCAGCGCCGAGAGCTCCTCCTCCTCCACGGTGCTCACATCCGGGCTGGCGGTCTCCTCGTCCGCCACCAGGCGGCCGCTGGTCTCCAGCCAGCTGAGCAGATCGGGCTCTTCGCGCAGCGGCAGCACCGGCGCGGGCTCGTTGCGGCCGTAGCGGGTCAGCGACGGGTTGATCCCGTCCAACTGACTCAGGCTCTGGCTGAGGCTCGTGCTGGGGCTGCCCATGGATTTGGAATCTCCGCCAATCGACCATTGTAACGGACCTGTGGCAACTTTCCTTTGACGCCTCCGTTCACCACCAAACTCGTGCAACTGGCCTGGGTCTGGGGGTTGGCCCTGGGGCTGAGTGCCCTGCTCCGCTGGGCCGGGGTGCTTTGGCCCAATGGACTGGCAGTGAACCCCGAGCTGGCCTTGGTGCTGGTGCTGGTGCCTCCGGCCCTGATGGGCCTGGCGCTACTGCGGGGCCTGCTGGCGCCTCCGCCGCCCGGAGCCGGCGCGCCCCTGGGCGACCCCGGCAGGGGAGAATCGTCCGACTGAGCACACGGAGAGCATTGATGGGTCGGGCCAAGAAAGCGGTGCTGGCGTATTCCGGCGGCGTGGACACCAGCGTCTGCATCCCCTACCTCAAGCAGGAGTGGGGCGTGGAGGAGGTGATCACCTTCGCCGCTGACCTGGGCCAAGGCGATGAGCTCGAACCGATCCGCCAGAAGGCGCTCGATTCCGGCGCCAGCCAGTCGATCGTGGGCGACCTGATCGAGCCCTTCATCACCGAATTCGCGTTCCCGGCGATCCGCGCCAACGCCCTCTACGAAGGCCGCTATCCCCTCTCCACCGCCCTGGCCCGGCCCCTGATCGCCCGCCGGCTGGTGGAGATCGCCCGCGAGGTGGGCGCCGATGCGGTGGCCCATGGCTGCACCGGCAAGGGCAACGACCAGGTGCGCTTCGATGTGGCCATCGGCGCCCTGGCCCCCGATCTGAAGGTGCTCACCCCGGCGCGGGAGTGGGGCATGAGCCGCGAGGAGACGATCGCCTACGGCGAGCGCTGCGGCATCCCCTCGCCGGTCAGCAAGAAGTCGCCCTATTCGATCGACCTCAACCTGCTGGGCCGTTCGATCGAGGCGGGCCCCCTGGAGGATCCCAACGTGGAGCCCCCCGAGGAGATCTACGCCCTCACCGTGAGTGTGGAGGCCGCTCCCGATCAGGCCCAGGTGGTGGAGATCGGCTTCGAGAACGGCAACCCCGTGAGCATCGACGGCGTGCGCCTCGATCCGGTGAGCCTGATCCGCCAGGCCAATGCCCTGGCCGGCAGCCACGGCTTCGGCCGGCTCGACATGATCGAGAACCGGGTGGTGGGCATCAAGAGCCGCGAGATCTATGAAACGCCTGGTCTGCTGCTGCTGATCAAGGCCCACCAGGAGCTTGAGAGCCTCACCCTGGCGGCGGATGTGCTGCGCACCAAGCGCCAGCTGGAGCAGCAGTGGGCGGATCTGGTGTACCAGGGCCTCTGGTATGGCCCGCTCAAGGAGGCCCTCGACGGCTTCATAGAGCGCACCCAGCAGACCGTGAATGGCACCGTGCGGATCAGGCTGCACAAGGGCAACGCCACCGTGGTGGGCCGCAGCAGCGCCACCAACAGCCTGTATGTGCCCACCATGGCCACCTACGACGCCGGCGATCAGTTCGACCACCGCGCCGCCGAGGGCTTCATCTACGTGTGGGGCCTGCCCACCCGCCTCTGGGCCGCCGCCCGGCGCGGCTAATCGCTCAGGCCACCCGGCCGTTCTGACCCATCAGGCGGCTGGTGGCGGCCCGGCCGCGCCGCAGCTGGGGCAGCGACGGCAGGCTGGGTTGGCCGGGGCCCTCCGGCTCCGGCGCCTGGGACGGGGTTTCTGACGCTGGGTCCGCCGCGGCGGGTTCCGGCGGCTCGACAGCTGCCCCAGGGCTGCCCCCGGTTTCGCCTGCCTGGGGCAGGAGCCGGCTCAGGCGATCGTGCAGGGCGTGATTCTCATCGAGCAGCAGGCGCTGACGCTCGAGCAGGGGCTCGATCCGCTCACCGAACTTGCGCTCGAAGATCGCCGGCAGGTCGCTGAGCAAACCCTCCAGCTCGGTGAGCTGGCGCTGGCTGGCCTCCAGCTCCAGGCGCGCGGCCTCCAGAGCGGGCCGCTCCAGCCCACCTGCCGCACGGCCAGACGCTGACTCCCCAGCCACCTGGCTGCCGCTGGGCTGGATGCCGTTGGCTGGGCCGCCGCTGGGCTCTCCAGGAGTGGGACTGTCGCTGCTCAAGGTCGTCTGCAGGGCCTGGCGTGGAGAGCCTTCGGGCTTGGCTGGTCAGGGAATGCTGGGTAATCGGCCGTCCGAGGGGGCCTGAGCGGGCGGCTCGTCACCGCGTGGGACTCAGCCTAGAGCGATTCCGCCGTGTCGGCTCGCCGGGCTGAACCTGCCGGGGCCAGCGCAGCGGCACCGGGCGCCCTTCCACAGTGAAAAGGCCCCCGCAACGGCGTGAACCATCGCAGGGGCCTGGCAGTGAAGCGGCCACGGACCTGGCCGGGGCGTGTGGGACTTCAGGCCTCGGCCGTCTGCAGGGCCGCGGCGTCGCTGGTGGCGGTGGCCACGGGGCCGCTGCGGGGAGCGGGCAGGGGGCCGTCCTGCTTGACGGTGAGGTAGCGGATCACGTCCTCGCTGAGGCGCATGGCGCGCTCCAGGCTGGCCACCTGCTGACCGTCACCGTTGTGGGTCAGCTGCACGTAGATGCCTTCCTTGTGCTTGGCGATGGGGTAAGCCAGGCGGCGCTTGCCGCGCATCTGGCAATCCAGCACCTCGGCACCGGCCTCGGTCACGAGGTCGCGGTACTTGGTCACATGGGTTTCCACCTCTTCCTCCGGGATGTCCGGACGAAGGATGTACATCGTTTCGTAGTAGGGCTGCGACATGGCTTGCGCGATCCGACGTGGGCGCCGAAGGGGACGGTGGCTGGCGGCGGGCCCCGGGGGCTTGCCCCACCAGCGACGGATCCACCACCTTATCCCGCGGTGGGGAGCCCCTCAGTAGAGCTGCATCCGCACGGCGTCGGACACGCTGGGGATGTCCGCCTCCTTGCCCCGCACGCACTGCACCACGGCGTAGGCCACGAGCACCAGCACCCCCAGAAACACGGTGTTGCTGAGGGTGCGGGCGGCGAAGCCGCCGCCCAGGGGGCTGAGCAGGATGCTGAAGGCCAGGGAGATCACCACCAGCACGATGTCCAGCAGGATCGCCTGCAGCACGTTGAAACGCACGTAGTAGGGCACCCGCTGGTTGCGCACCACCGCCAGATAGAGGGCCAGGAACAGCAGGAAGCCGCCGAAGGGCACCATCTGCTGCAGCATCACCACCGGCAGGGCGGGCAGGCTCAGCCACTGCAGCGCCGGGAACAGGCCGAACAGGGAGCGCCCGAAGGGCAGCCCATCGCTCCAGGGCAGCAGGTAGGCCAGCAGGGCCAGCAGGCGCTGCCAGGGGGGAATGTCGGCCATGGGTGGGGCAAGCCCGCTGCTGGGCCGAGGCTAGGGCGCCCGCCGCTGGCCGGTGCCCTGCCCGCCCGCTCGGCGAGCGTCCTCCTCCGCGGTCGTCCGGCTCAGCGGCCTTCCAGCTGGACCAGGGCAGCAGCGCGCATCGCCGCCACGGGAATGGCCTCCTGGCCGCTCCACAGCCGCAGGGCAGCGGCCCCCTGCTGCACCAGCATCTCCAGTCCGTCGTGGGTGGGGCAGCCGCGGGCCGCGGCCGCCTCCAGCAGCGCCGTTGGTCGTGGGGTGTAGATCAGGTCGTAGACGGTGGCGCCGGGCCGGAGGGCTTCCAGCTCGGCCGGTGAGATCGGCGAGCGCTGGGCGGCGGCGGGATCGGTGGCGCTCGCCATGCCCACAGGGGTGGTGTTCACCACCAGGTCGGCGGCAGCCAGGGCGGCGGTCAGGGTGTGGGGCCCGCTGGGGTAGGAGCTGGGCGCGGTGCCGGCACCCACGCCGGGGCCCGCGCCTGGTTCCGGTTGGCCCCAGACCAGGCCCTGCAGCTGAGGCGCCCAGCCCCGGCAATCCGTCAGGAAGGCCTCGCGGCTGGCGGCGCGCCGTCCCGCCAGCTGGATCGACCCCAGGCCCAGCTCCACCAGGCCCGCCACCACCGCCCGGGCGCTGCCGCCGTTGCCCAGCACCAGGGCCCTCTTGCCCTGCCAGCTCTGGTCGGCCTGGCGCAGCGGCACCAGGAAGCCCTCCACATCGGTATTGGTGCCCAGCCAGCCGCCGCCCGGCCGCGGCACCAGCGTGTTCACGGCCCCAAGCCGCCGGGCCAGGGGGCTCAGCTCACTCGCCAGGGCCGCCACCGCCTGCTTGTGGGGGATGGTGATGTTCAGGCCCCGGCAGCCGATCGCCTCCAGGCCCCGCACGACGGCCTCCAGCTGCGGCGCCGGTGCCGGCAGGGCCAGATACACCCAGTTGAGCCCCAGCTCCCGCAGGGCCGCGTTGTGCATGGCCGGTGAGAGCGAGTGGCGCACCGGATCCCCCAGCACCCCCACCAGGGCAGTGTGTCCATCGATGGCGAGAGCCGCGGCTGGGGCTGCGGCGGGAGGGGTGGCAGGCGGCATCGGGGGGCATGCGCCGGCGCGGGCCGGACGCGGTTGGGGCCGCACCGTACGGCCCCGGTTCGGCAACCACACCTAGCCCCACCAGGGGCCTGCTGTTGAGGATGCCTTCAGTCTGAAATCCCCTGCGGGAGGCGGTTATCCATGGGCAAGGTTGTCGGAATTGACCTTGGCACCACCAACAGTTGCGTCGCGGTCATGGAGGGCGGCAAGCCCACCGTGATCGCCAACGCCGAGGGCTTCCGCACCACGCCCTCAGTGGTTGCCTACACCAAGAACCAGGACCAGCTCGTCGGTCAGATCGCCAAGCGCCAGGCGGTGATGAACCCCGAAAACACCTTCTATTCGGTGAAGCGCTTCATCGGCCGCCGCGTCGACGAGGTGAACGAGGAATCGAAGGAGGTGAGCTATGGCGTGGAGAAGGCCGGCGCCAATGTGAAGGTGAAGTGCCCGGTGCTGAACAAGCAGTTCGCCCCGGAAGAGGTGAGCGCCCAGGTGCTGCGCAAGCTGGCAGAAGACGCCGGCAAGTACCTCGGTGAAACCGTCACCCAGGCGGTGATCACCGTGCCCGCCTACTTCAACGACTCCCAGCGCCAGGCCACCAAGGACGCTGGCAAGATCGCCGGCCTCGAGGTGCTGCGCATCATCAACGAGCCCACTGCGGCTGCCCTGGCCTACGGCCTCGACAAGAAGAGCAACGAGCGCATCCTGGTGTTCGACCTGGGTGGCGGCACCTTCGACGTGTCGGTGCTGGAGGTGGGCGACGGCGTGTTCGAGGTGCTCTCCACCTCCGGTGACACCCACCTGGGCGGCGACGACTTCGACAAGGTGATCGTCGACTATCTGGCCGACAGCTTCAAGTCCAACGAGGGCATTGACCTCCGTCAGGACAAGCAGGCCCTGCAGCGGCTCACCGAAGCCGCCGAGAAGGCCAAGATCGAGCTCTCCAGCGCCACCCAGAGCGAGATCAACCTGCCGTTCATCACGGCCACGCCCGAGGGTCCCAAGCACCTCGATCTCACCCTCACCCGCGCCAAGTTCGAGGAGCTGGCCTCCAAGCTGATCGATCGCTGCCGCGTGCCGGTGGAGCAGGCCCTCAAGGACGCCAAGCTCGCCTCCTCCGAGTTGGATGAGGTGGTGATGGTGGGCGGCTCCACCCGCATCCCCGCCGTGCTCGAGCTGGTCAAGCGCGTCACCGGCAAGGACCCCAACCAGACCGTGAACCCCGACGAGGTGGTGGCCGTGGGTGCCGCCATCCAGGGCGGTGTGCTCGCCGGTGAGGTGAAGGACATCCTGCTTCTGGATGTCAGCCCGCTGTCTCTCGGCGTGGAGACCCTGGGCGGCGTGATGACCAAGATGATTCCCCGCAACACCACGATCCCCACCAAGAAGTCGGAGACCTACTCCACCGCTGTGGATGGCCAGACCAACGTCGAGATCCACGTGCTGCAGGGCGAGCGCGAGCTGGCCAGCGACAACAAGTCGCTGGGAACCTTCCGCCTCGATGGCATCCCTCCGGCCCCCCGTGGCGTGCCCCAGATCGAAGTGACCTTCGACATCGATGCCAACGGCATCCTCAGCGTGACCGCCAAGGACAAGGGCAGCGGCAAGGAACAGAGCATCTCGATCACCGGCGCCTCCACCCTCAGCGACAACGAGGTGGAGAAGATGGTGAAGGACGCCGAGGCCAACGCCAGCGCCGACAAGGAGAAGCGCGAGCGCATCGACCTCAAGAACCAGGCCGAAACCCTCGTCTACCAGTCGGAAAAGCAGCTCTCCGAGCTGGGCGACAAGGTGGGTGCCGAGGACAAGGCCAAGGTGGAGGGCTTCGCCAAGACCCTCAAGGAGGCGATCGAGAAGGAGGACTACGACACCATGAAGGGCACGCTGGAGCAGCTCCAGCAGGCCCTCTATGCCGCCGGTGCCGCCGTGTACCAACAGGCTGGCGCCGAGGGTGCCGCCGCCCCGGGTGGGGATGGTGCCGGTGCCAGTGCCGGCGGCGACGACGTGATCGACGCCGAATTCACCGAGTCCAAATGAGCTGATCGGGCCTGATCCCCACAGGCCCGATCAGCACAAAGCCCCCCATCCGGGGGGCTTTTTCATGCGCCGGTGGTGTGGCGGCGGGGCCGGGCCCTACGGGGCGACCGTGGCCAACGCGGCGCGGGCCTTCTCCAGCACCGGCGCCGGCAGGCTCACATAGCCGAGGGCGGGGGCGCCGGCCTGGGCGGCATCGGAGAGGGCGTAGCCGAAGGTCTTCTGCAGGGCCGGCAGTTTGGCGCCGTTGCCGCCCTTGTAGAGCAGCACCCAGGTGAAGGTCACGATCGGGTAGCCCGCCTTGGGGTTGGGATCGCTGCCAGTGAGGTCGGGGCCCAGGGCGATGCTGGCAAGAGCCTTGGCGGCCTCGGAGGTGTCGGGCTTGCTGAAGCTGCCGGCGGCGTTCTGGATCGCCGCCGCCTGCAGGGGCGGGCGCACGAAGGCCGCCTCCACGTAGCCGAGGCCGCCCTTCACCTGCTGCAGGCTGGCGGCCACTCCCTCGTTGCCCTTGGCGCCGATGCCCGTGGGCCACTGCACGGATTTGGCGGCGCCGGGGCCCGACTTCCAGCTGGAGCTGAAGGCTGAGAGGGAGTTGGTGAAGTTGTAGGTGGTGCCGGAACCATCGGAGCGAAATACCACCTTGATGGCCTGATCGGCGCAGCCCAGCTCCCTGTAGTTGGTGATCTTGCCCTCGAAGATGCCCACCAGCTGGGCCTGGGTGAGCTTGAGGCTGCAGCCCGGGTGGTTGTAGGCCACGGCGATGGCGCCGGCGGTGAGCGGGATCTGCACCACGCCGCGCTTCACGACGGCGGCCTCCTCCGCATCAAGGGGCTTGTCGCTGGCGGCGAAGTCCACCGTGCCGGCGCTGAACTGGCGAACGCCGGCGCCCGAGCCGACCGACTGGTAGTTCACCCGGGCCTCTCCCTTGGCTGCCAGTTCAGCGAACCAGCGCTGGTAGATCGAGGCGGGGAAGGTGGCCCCGGCCCCCTGGAGCGTGGCTCCACCGCTGGGCGCCCCACCCGGACTGCCGTTGCCACAGGCCGTGAGGGCGAGGCTGCCCAGCAGGCCCAGGGTGGCCCCCAGGGGAACGCGGCGCGGACTGCTGGAGCGCTGGCAATTGAGAACCATCGGGGGAAGAGGCTGGGTCAGGCGGCGCTGTGCAAGGCCGTGCCGGCGTCGCCCCCGCAGGTTACGGCGAGCCTGAAATCCCACTCAGGCTGCTGCCCGCCGCGATCCGCTCCGCCACCCACTCCGCCGTGGCCGGGGCCAGCAGCACGCCATTGCGGTAGTGGCCCGAGGCCAGCAGCAAGCCGGGTTCCAGCTGCTCCAGCAGCGGCGCCGGTGCCCCCTGGGGTCGGGCCCGCAGGCCCTGCCAGTGGCGCAGCACCGTGGCCTGGCGCAGCCAGTCGGGGGCAGTGCCACCCAGATCCCTCAGGTTGGCCAGTTCCGCCGCACTGGCCTGGGCTGCGAATGGCTCGCCCGCCGGCGGTTCCAGGGTGGCCCCCAGCCACAGGCGGCCGCCGGGGCGGGGCACCAGGTTCACACCCCCCCAGCTGATCGAGCCGGGCCACTGGCAAGGGTCGGGAGTCCCGGCTGGCAGCTGCAGCTCCAGGGCCTGTCCCAGCACGGGCACCTGGGGGTGGCGGTGGCCCAGGGGATCGAGAAGTTCCGGGCAGGCCAGGCCGGCACTCATCACCAGCCAGGGTGCCTCCAGCCAGCCGCCTCCGGCCAGGGCGATGCGCCAGCGCTCCGCACCCGCCTGGCGCTCGATCGCGGTAGCGGCGTCCGCCACCAGCTCCAGGCCCCGCTCCAGCGCGTCGGCGCGCAGGGCGGCCATGGCGGGGAGGGGATCCAGCTGGCCGTCCTCGGGCGAGAACAGGCCGCCTACGGCACCGGAGGGCAGGCTGGGGGCCAGGGCGGCCAGGGCCTCGGCGGGAAGGGGCTGCAGGGTGAGGCCCCGGCGGGCCCGCTCCGCCGCCAGGCGGGTCTGGGCCGCAAAGGCTGCGGCATCGGGGGCCAACTGCAACAGGCCCGGCCGCCAGGGCAGCCGCTGGCCAGCCGCCTCGAGCTGCTGCCTCCAGCTGCGCCAGAGCTCCAGCGAGCGCTGGCGCAGCCGCCAGCCACGGCCGCTGGAGCGCCGGTAGATACGGGCCATCAACAGGCCCAGGGCCGCGCTGCTCCCGGCCTCCGGTGGCTGGGGCCGGGCCACGGCCGGATCCACCAACATCACCCGATGGCCCTGGCTCTGCAGCAGCCAGGCGGTTGAAAGGCCCACCACCCCCGAACCGATCACCACGACCGGCTGGGGATGCTGGGCCCGGGGTTGGGGCTGGATCAGCGGAGCCTGCTCCGGGGACGACAAGTCCAGAGGCGACCGGCTCAGCTGAGGACGGCGGCGGGGATCACCTCGGCGTAGGAGCCGAAGCCGCTCGCCACGCGGATGTAGGCCTTGCGCAGCTTCTCGCCGTCCTGCTGGCGGGCGGCTTCATCCAGGTCTGCGAGGGCGGCCTTGAGCTTGTCGGCGCGCTGGTTGGCCTCGGCCCGGTCACTGGGCAGCAGGCGCTGGTTGATGTAGAGCATCTCGCGCCCCACTTCCTGCATCGGACCGTGGATCAGGTTGCGGGTGAAGGTCCAGTCGCGCTCGTTCACAAGGGTGGCCAGCTCGGGCAGACGCTCCTTGGCGGCCAGGAAGCCCTCGGCCTGGCGGCTGATGATCGCCAGATCGGCGGGGCTGATGGTGGGAGGCTTGGCCTCGGCGCCGCTGCAGGCCACCAGGCCCACGCTCAGCACCAGGGCCATCGCCAGCAGGGCCAGGCTGCGCAGCGAGGAGCGGAGGGTCTGGAGGAACGCGGACACGCGCTGGACGGCCATGGCGGGCGGTGCGAATCCGGCGACTTTACCGGCGACGACTGCCCTGCAGGCCTGGCGGTCGCGCACTGCAACCGAAGCCGGCCTGGACGGGCACAATGCCAGCACTCCCCCTGCCAGCGGCCATGACGGGCCCCACCGCCATCCTCCAGATGATCTGTCCGGATCAGCCCGGGCTGGTGCGGGAGCTCGCCGGCTGGGTGGCGGCCAACGGCGGCAACATCGTCCACGCCGACCACCACAGCGACCAGGGCGCTGGGCTGTTCCTCAGCCGCATCGAGTGGCAGCTGGAGGGCTTCGGGCTGCCCCGCGAGGCGATCGATCCCGCGGCGGGGGCCCTGGCCGAGCGGCTTGACGGCAGCTACCAGCTGCATTTCTCCGATGTGCGCCCAGCGGTGGCCATCTTCGTGAGCAAGCAGGACCACTGCCTGCTCGATCTGCTCTGGCGCACCCGCACCGGTGAGCTGCCGA
The DNA here is from genome assembly GCF_002252705.1 of Vulcanococcus limneticus LL. Lineage (GTDB taxonomy): Bacteria > Cyanobacteriota > Cyanobacteriia > PCC-6307 > Cyanobiaceae > Vulcanococcus > Vulcanococcus limneticus. The sequence goes on along the minus strand of NZ_NQLA01000006.1, from coordinate 22,409 downwards.
TGCAGGTGCCGCTGGTGATCTCCAACCACCCCGACCTGGGCCCCATCGCCGAGGAGTTCGGCGCCCGCTTCGAGCACGTGCCGATCAACGCCGCCAACCGCCAGGAGGCCGAGGCCCGCCACCTGGAGCTGCTGGCCGAGCACGGCATCGAGCTGGTGATCCTGGCCAAGTACATGCAGGTGCTCACCCCCGGCTTCCTGACGGCCTTCGATCCCCCGGATGCCTTCCACCAGGTGATCAACATTCACCACTCCTTCCTGCCGGCCTTCAAGGGGGCCCAGCCCTACCACCGGGCCTGGGAGCGGGGCGTGAAGCTGATCGGCGCCACCGGCCATTACGTGACCGAGGAACTGGATGGGGGGCCGATCATCGCCCAGTCCACCCTGGCTGTGAGCCATCGTGATGAGGTGGAGGATCTGATCCGCAAGGGTCGTGACACCGAGCGGCTGGCCCTGGCCCGCGCCGTGCGCCTGCACATCAAGCGCCAGGTGATCGTGTACCGGGGCCGTACGGCGGTGTTCGAATGAGCGCGGCCCCACCGGAGCCTTCGATCGCACCGGAGCTCCAGGCCCTGCCGGCGCGGCTGCGCACGCTCCTTGACAGCGCGCGGCCCGAGCCGGCCAACCCCCTGGCTTGGCGCTGCTTCCAGCTCGGGGCCTTCTTCCTGGCCTCCAGTGCCCTGGTCGCCGGGGTACTGCTGTTTGTGGCCCTGGTGCTGGGCAGTCGCCAGCGGCAGCCCTGGTGGCGCGATCGCGCCAATGGGGCGCTGGCCATCGCCGCCGCCCTGATGCTGCTCGGTTGCCTGGGGGCCAGCAGTGGCCTCCTGGCCTGGGTGGGTCTGGGCAACTGGCTGCCCTTCTTCTGGGCCTTCTGGGGCTTCCAGCCCTATCTGGTCACCCCGGCGGCGCGGCGGCGGGTGGCCATGGCCCTGGTGGCCGGCACCGTGCCGGTGATCGTCACAGGACTGGGCCAGCTGTGGTGGGGGTGGAGCGGGCCCTGGCAGATCCTGGGGGGGCTGATCGTGTGGTGGATCAAGCCCGGCGGCAATCCCGAAGGTCGGCTTTCGGGCCTGTTCGACTACGCCAACATCACGGCGGCCTGGCTGGCCCTGAGCTGGCCCCTGGTGTTGGCGGCCCTGCTGGAGCGGGCCCGGCGCTGGCGCCAGCGCCGATCGGGCACTGCCGCGCCGGCCGATCACCCCGGGGGCCTGGCCCTGCTGCTGCTCGCGCTCGGACTGGCGGTGGCCCAGGTGGCGGCCCTGTATCTCACCGATTCCCGCAACGCCTGGGGGGCCCTGGTGCTGGCGGCCCCGATCGTGGCCGGACCCATCAGCTGGCCCTGGCTGTTGCCCTTGCTGGCGCTGGTGCTGGTGACCTTGGCCCTGGCCAGCCTGCCTGGGGTGCCGGCGCTGCTGCAGGCCCCCGCCCGCGCCCTGGTGCCCGAGGCGATCTGGGCCCGCCTCAACGACATGAAGTTCGCCGGCGAGCGCAACCTGGCCAGTACCCGCCTCAGCCAGTGGGGGGTGGCCCTGGGCCTGATCGCCGAGCGCCCCTGGCTGGGCTGGGGCGCAGCCGCCTTCAGCGTGATCTACCCCCTGCGCACCGGCCAGTGGCACGGCCACCCCCACAACGTGGTGATCGACCTGGCGGTGAGCCACGGCCTGCCGGTGGCCGCGATCGTGGTGGGCCTGGTGCTGTGGCTGCTGATCCGCGCGGCCCGGCGCGGGATCGCCAGGGCGGCGGTGTTTGAGCGGGCCTGGTGGGCTGCGGCCCTGGTACTGGTGGCCCTGCATGCCACCGACATCCCGATGTATGACAGCCGCATCAACATCGCCGGCTGGATCCTGCTGGCGGGGTTGCGCTGCTACTGAGCTGGGCTGGAGCCCAGAGCTTCCGACCGGTGCTTGTCCAGGGTGCGTTTCGGGAGGGGCCCCTCCAGATGGTCCCAGGGAAGCACCACCTCGGCGCCCCAGCACTGGTGGATCACCTGCTCCCAGGCTGGCGGAAGCGGCAGCGGATAGCCAGGGGCGGTGGGGCTGCTCTGGTTGTCGCCGGCCAGCACCGCCCGGTACGCCTTCTTCCAGCCCCCCAGGCTCTCGTGGCTGCCGCGGGCGGCGGCGATCACCGGCGCCAGGCGGCGGTCGCTGCGGGATATCAGGGCCTGGATCACGCTCCAGCCGTAGCTCTCGGGGCGCAGTTCGATGCCCTTGGGCTTGAGGCGCTTGGCCAGCAGCTTGAGGCGCTGCTCGGCCTCGGGCCGCACCCCCTCCCACTGGAAGGGGGTGTGGGCCTTGGGCACGAAGCTGCTCACCCCTAGCGAGAGCCGTAGCCCCGGGGTGGCCTTCTTCAGCTCCAGCACCAGCGCGGCGGTGGCCTCCACATCGGCCTCTTGCTCCGTGGGCAGGCCCACCATTCCATAGAGCTTGAGGCCAGTGAGGCCGCCCTCTTTGGCATAGCGGGCGGCGGCGAAGATCTCCTCGCGACTGAGCTTCTTGTTCACCACCTCACGCATCCGCTCGCTGCCGCTCTCGATCGCGATCGTGAGCGACTTGCTGCCCCGTTTGGCCAGGATCCGCCCCAGCTGGGGGGTCACGGTGGCGGCCCGCACCGAGCTAACGCTGACGCGCGTGCCCTCTAAGCGGTCCTGGTCCAGCCAGGTCAGCAGGTCGGAAAACTGGGGATGCTGGGTCACCGAGGCGCCGAGCAGGCCCAGGCGCTGGGTGGCTGCCAGGCCCTTCTCCACCGCCGGGATCAGGCCGTCATCGAGGCTGGGGGTGCGAAACGGGAGCGTGAGGTAGCTGGCCAGACAGAAGCGGCACAGCTCCGGGCAGCTGCGCACCACCTCCACCATGTGAATCGAGGGCCAGGCGGCCTCCGGGGTGATCACCGTGGAGTGGCTGAGGGTGTTGCCCCGCCAGGTCTGTTTGGCGACGGTGGCGGGGATGCCCGGTTCGATCGGCTCAACCGCCAGCAGGTCACCCTCGGCGGAGTAGCGGGGGGCATAGAGGCCGGGCACGTACACCCCCGGCACCTGGGCCAGCCGCCGCAACCGCTCGGCCCGCGGCGCGCTGCGGTGCTTCTGCAGGGCATCCAGAAAGTCGGGCAGCAGCAGCTCGCCATCCCCCAGCAGCACCACATCAAAAAAGGGTGCCAGTGGTTCGGGGTTGGCGGTGAGCACCGGACCGCCACCGAACACGATCGGATCGCCGTCGCCCCGCTCGCTGGCCCACAGGGGGATGCGCTGCCGTTCCAGCAACTCCAGCAGCACCGGCCCATCCAGCTCCCAGCTCAGCGACAGGCCGAACAGATCGAGGCCAGGCCCGCGGCCGCGGCTGCCGCCGTGGGGCGGATCACCCTGGTCGGTGAACAGCCGGCGCACATCCACATCGGCCCGCTGGGCGAGCGTGGCCCACACCACCTGATAGCCAAGGCTGGTGATGCCCACCGAATAGGTGCTGGGGAAGGCGAGCACGGCCCGCAGGGCACCGGCCTCCGGCTGGGCGGGCTCGAACAGCAGGGTTTCCTGGTTCAGGGTGAAGCAGACGCCGGGATGTCCCCAGCGTCTCACTGCAACGGCTGACCGCTCCCGTGGGGTGGTTGTGGCGACTCCTGTCGTGGAGCGCTGCGGGTCTACTTCCCAATCAGGGCGCTCAGAGGACCGATCAGGCCCGAGATGGCCGCGCTGGCTGCCGCGGCATCGGGGGTGGCCCCCTTGTCGAAGGTGCTGAGCACCGTGTTGGCGGCGGTGTTGATTGCGGGCCACTTGTCGCCGGCCAGGGGCTGGATCACGGGCGCGGCCTTCTCCCAGAGCACCTTGAAGCCACCCAGCATGGCCACGGCGCCCCCAAGCCTGCCGGCCTTGACCTCACTCTCGCCCCGCTGGAGCAGATCGAGCACGGGCTGCACAGCAGGGGCCAGGGCCGCCTGACCGGTGGCCCTGGCGGTGTCCGCCAACATCTCGGTGGCCTGCCGGGCGGCTTCCTTCTGGCTGGAGCAGGCGGTGAGGCTGATGGCCCCGACCACGGTCAGGGCCATCCCCGCGGTGAACAGTCGGTTAAAGCGCATGGCCGATCCGAACGGAGGATGTGCCGAACCGTAAGAACGCCAGTCGCCACCGGCGGTTTCTTCGGGTTGTTGTCAGCATTGCTACCAAACTCCGGGTCGTCCTGGGCCGCCTCACACCCCCGCCAGCACCTGGGCCTCCTCGTCGGCGCTCACCACCCGGCCGCTGTCCTCGAAGCCATCGATCTGGTCGAAGTTGAGGTAGCGATAGAGCTCGGCGCCACGGGGATCGATCTTGGCGGCGGCGATGGCCAGGTACTGGTCCTTCGTGGGGATGCGGCCCAGCTGGGCACACACCGCCGCCAGTTCGGCGCTGCCCAGGTACACTTGGGCGCCGTTGCCGAGGCGGTTGTTGAAGTTGCGGGTGCTCGTGGAGAACACGGTGGTGTCGTCATCCACGCGGGCCTGGTTGCCCATGCACAGCGAACAGCCGGGCATCTCCATGCGGGAGCCGGCCTTCTCGAAGATGGCGTAGTAGCCCTCCTGCTTGAGCATCTCCTCGTCCATGCGGGTGGGCGGGCACACCCACAGGCGGGCACTGTTCTCGCCCTGACCCTCCAGAACCGTGGCGGCGGCGCGGTAATGGCCGATGTTGGTCATGCAGGAGCCGATGAACACCTCATCGATGCGCGCGCCCGCCACCTCCGAGAGCGTCTTCACGTTGTCGGGGTCGTTGGGGCAGGCCAGGATCGGCTCAGTGATCGCATCGAGGTCGATCTCGATCACGGCGGCGTACTCGGCGTCGGCGTCGGCCTCCAGCAGCTGCGGATTGGCCAGCCAGGCCTCCATCGCCTTGATGCGGCGGGCCAGGGTACGGGCGTCGCCGTAGCCGCGGGCGATCATGTTCTTGAGCAGCGCCACGTTGCTGCGCAGGTATTCGCTCACCGTCTCCACGCTGAGCTTGATCGTGCTGCCGGCACAGGAGCGCTCGGCGGTGGCGTCGGTGAGTTCAAACGCCTGTTCCAGCTTGAGATCGGGCAGCCCTTCGATCTCCATGATCCGGCCGTTGAACACGTTCTGCTTGCCCTCCTTGGCCACGGTGAGCAGTCCCTGCTGGATCGCCACGTAGGGGATCGCGTTCACCACATCCCGCAGGGTTACGCCCGGCTGCAGGGAGCCGGAGAACTTCACCAGCACCGATTCGGGCATGTCGAGCGGCATGGCGCCGATGGCGGCGGCGAAGGCCACCAGGCCCGAGCCGGCCGGGAAGGAAATGCCCAGGGGGAAGCGGGTGTGGCTGTCGCCGCCGGTGCCCACGGTGTCGGGCAGGAGCATGCGGTTGAGCCAGCTGTGGATGATGCCGTCGCCGGGGCGCAGGGCCACACCGCCGCGGGACGCCATGAAGTCAGGCAATTCGGCGTGGGTTTTCAGGTCCACCGGCTTGGGATACGCGGCGGTGTGGCAGAAGCTCTGCATCACCAGATCGGCGCTGAAGCCCAGGCAGGCCAGCTCCTTCATCTCATCGCGGGTCATGGGCCCGGTGGTGTCCTGGGAGCCCACGGTGGTCATCAGTGGCTCGCAGCTGGTTCCCGGGCGCACGCCCGGCAGGCCGCAGGCCTTGCCCACCATCTTCTGGGCCAGGGTGAAGCCTTTGCCAGTGTCGGCGGGGGCCACGGGGCGGATGAACAGGTCGCTGGCGGGCAGGCCCAGCTGGGCGCGCACCTTGTCTGTGAGCGAGCGGCCGATCAGAAGCGGGATGCGGCCGCCGGCTCGCACCTCATCGGTGATGGTGCTGGGCTTGAGCTCGAAGCGGGCCACGATCTCGCCGGCATTCGGCTCGCCGGCGGCGCGCTCGATCGTGCCGGCGTAGGGGCGAATCGTGATTACATCGCCGCTGTTGAGGACGCTCACGTCGCACTCGATCGGCAGGGCGCCGGAATCTTCAGCCGTGTTGAAGAAGATCGGGGCGATCTTGCCGCCGAGCACCACGCCGCCGCTGCGCTTGTTGGGCACGTGGGGAATGTCGGTGCCGGTGTGCCAGAGCACCGAGTTGATGGCGGATTTGCGCGAGCTGCCCGTGCCCACCACATCGCCCACGTAGGCCACGGGGTGGCCTTTCTGCTTGAGCTGGGCGATCAACTCCAGGCCACCCGGCATCCGCGTTTCCAGCATCGCCGTGGCGTGCAGGGGGATGTCCGGCCGGGTGGTGGCGTGGGTGGCGGGGGAGAGGTCGTCGGTGTTGGTTTCGCCCTCCACCTTGAACACCGTCACGGTGATCTCGGCGGGCAGTTCGGGCTTGGCGGTGAACCACTCGGCTGCGGACCAGCTGTCGATCACCCGCTGGGCGTAGGCATTGCTGCGGGCCAGCTCCAGCACGTCGTGGTAAGCGTCATAGACGAGCAGGGTTTTGCTCAGCCCGGCGGCGGCGGCCTCGGCGATGGCCGGATCGGCGCTCTCCAGCAGCACGATCAGGGCGCCAACGTTGTAGCCACCGATCATCGTGGCCAGCAGACGCACCGCTTCCACCGGGCTCACCAGCGGGCTGGTGGTCTTGCCCTGGGCCACCGCGCTCAGCCAGTCGGCCTTCACATAGGCGGCTTCATCCACGCCAGGGGGGATGCGCTCGCTGAGCAGGTGCAACAGGAAGGACTCCTCACCGGCCGGGGGGGCCTGCAGCAGTTCTGTGAGGGACTGGGTCTGCCCAGCGTCCAGGGGCAGGGCCGGCACCCCCAGGGCCTCACGCTCGGCCGCGGCGGCCCGATAGCTGGAGAGGAAGGTAGCGGCGCTGGAGATCGGCGCGGTGGACATCGGCGCGAGCTTCCGGGGCGCTGCCCCGGGCGGCGGAGTTACCATCCATTGTTCTGTGCCGCCGGACCGACCTGGGTGGCAACGGCTGCAGAACCGACCCCAGCGGTCACTGACAGGGCTCCTGCGGCCACTGATCCGGGCTACCACACTCCCAGCCGGCGGCCGGGGTGCGGCGCTTCTGACGCCGAGGGTCCTTCTTTCGGCAGAGCTTCTAGGCTGACGGGTCAATCCGTCGACCCGGATCGCGGCCATGCTCCCCACCTCCGATCTCCACGTGGTGGAAACACGGCCGCTCGTGCCGCCGGCTCTGCTCCACCGCGAGCTGCCACTCAGCGACAGCTCCTCACGCACCGTGCGCGACGCCCGCGAGCGGATCAAGGCGATCCTCCGCGGCGACGACCAGCGCCTCCTGGTGATCGTCGGGCCCTGCTCCGTCCACGACGTCGACGCCGCCAAGGAGTACGCCGACGCCATCGCCCTTGAGCACGAGCGCCACCGCGGCCAGCTGGAGGTCGTGATGCGCGTCTACTTCGAGAAGCCGCGCACCACCGTGGGCTGGAAGGGTCTGATCAACGACCCCCACCTCGACGGCAGCTACGACATCAACACCGGCCTGCGCCTGGCCCGCGGCCTGCTCCTGCACCTCGCCGAGATGGGCCTGCCAGCCGCCACCGAGCTGCTCGATCCGGTCGTGCCCCAGTACATCGCCGATCTGATCAGCTGGACCGCCATCGGCGCACGCACCACCGAGAGCCAGACCCACCGCGAGATGGCCTCGGGCCTGTCGATGCCGATCGGCTTCAAGAACGGCACCGACGGCAGCGCCTCCACCGCCCTCCACGCCATGGAGGCGGCGGCCCGGCCCCACCATTTCCTGGGCATCAACCGCGACGGCCACGCCGCCATCGTCACCACCACCGGCAATCCGGATGGCCACCTGGTGCTGCGAGGCGGCAAGCGCGGCACCAACTTCCACCCCGAGGCCGTGCAGGAGGCCGCCGCCGCCGCTGCCAAGGCGGGCCTCCCCGCCCGGGTGATGGTGGACTGCAGCCACGGCAACTCCAACAAGGACTACCGGCGACAGGGCGAGGTGGCCAGCCAGGTGGCCGCCCAGCTCCGCGCCGGCTCCCGCCATCTGATGGGCGTGATGATCGAGAGCCACCTGGTGGCCGGCAGCCAGAAAATCTGCTCCGACCGCTCCCAGCTCACCTACGGCCAGAGCGTCACCGATGCCTGCATCGATCTGGACACCACACGCCAGCTCCTGGCCGAACTCGCGGCGGCGGTGGCCGAAGCCCAGAAGCGCGAGCTGGTGGTGAGCTGAGCGCACGGCTTGACTCACTCTGGCACTCGCCAAGTTTGAGTGCCAGAGTGTTACTCATGTCACAAACTGTCCACGCCTAACAGTTGGCTCGATTGCCATTCCTAGGGTGAATCACCCAAGGCAATCGGGAGGTCATGCCATGACCTATCTCCTGCAGTTCTGCGGCTTCAGCGATCCGCTGCAGCTCTTCTACCTTGAGCAGAGTGCCCTCGGCACCGCTGCCTCCCCCACGCCGAGCCCCGAGGGGCCCATCCCCTCGGGGGGCCTCACCCCGGGGGCAGCCGCCGGTCCGGCCTTCGGCGGCTTCCGACCGTTCCAACTCGACGACCTGCTGGCCTGGGCCCTCAATACCGCCCGCCAGCGCCAGTGGGATCCGGGCCTGGTGCAGTGCACCGTGCTCGACTGCTGGCTGGAGCGGGCCGAGGCGATCCGCCAGTGGCAGCGGCGGCTGCGGGAGGAGCCGGCCGATCGGCTGCTGGTGGCCGGGATCGGCAGTCAGCACGACTGGCAGCAGCGCTGCGAGGCGATGCTGCGGGCCTGAGGGGAGGGGGCCCCAAGCCGAGCGCCGGGGGGCCTGGGCCGGCCACTGACGCTCAGGCTCCCCGTGCCAACAGGTCCCAGAGCAGACCCACCCCCAGCGGCACGGTGAGGTTGTCAAGGCCCAGCAGCGCCACCTGCTCCAGGGCCACACCCACCGCCACGATCAGCACCAGGGCCGCCGGGCTGGGCACGGGGATGGGCATGGCGCTGGCCGATCCGCCCACCGCCACCAGCAGGCCCCACAGGGCCAGCAGCGCCAGCAGGCTCACCGCTGCCATGGCACCGGTGCCCAGCAGCGACTTGCGGTGCCCCCACAGCGTCCAGCTGGGGGAAGGCCACAGCGGACCGATCAGTCCCGCCGTGCCATCGCCCAGGGCGAGCACCAACACCCCGGCCGTCACCGCCGCCGGCTGGGCAGGCCAGAACAGGGCCAGCAGGGCCGTGATCGCCGCCCCATAGGCGATCGTGCCGTAGCTGTGGCGACCCACGTCCTCGATGGCGGGCAGCACCCGCAGCCGGTGGTTGAGGGCCGCAAGCAGGGTGATCGTCGCCGCGGCCGGCAGGGCGATGCTGCGATCGATGCCGGTGGCCCAGGCGATCGGCACCACGGCGCCAGTGCCGATGTGCACCAGCTTGCGACTCCACTCGCGCTGCTCCGGCCAGCGGCGTCGCACCACCAGGGCCGCCGCGGCCAGGGCCGCCAGCCAGAGCCCCACCAAGGCGATGCCGAGCAGCTGGGACTGCAGCAGGGCGGGGCTGGGCATGGAACCGAACCGAAGCCGCCTATCCAATCAGCAACCGGGCCCTCCGGGCCCCAGGGAACGCTGCCAGGCGACCGGACGGCCGCTGCGTCAGGCGGCCTGCTGGTAGTTGGTCATCAGTCGCAGCTTGAGGATGGCCTTGGCCTCCAGTTGCCGCACGCGCTCGCGTGACACGTTGATCTGGCGGCCAATCTCGGCCAGGGTCAGCGGTTCGCTGCCCTCCAGGCCGAAGCGCAGCTTGATGATCTTCTGTTCGCGCTCGTTGAGCTGGGCCAGCCAGGCACCGAGGTGCTCCTTCTGCAGGCTGCGGTCCATCGAGTCCATGGAGCTGTGGCTGGCCGGATCGGCGATCAGCTCACCCAGGGTGCTGCGGTCCTCCTCGCCGCGGGCGTGGGCATCCAGGGAGGCGCATGGGGCGCTCTGGGCGATCAGATCCTCCAGCTCCGTCGTCTCCATGCCCATGGCATGGGCCAGCTCCAGGCGGTTGGGCTGGCGGCCGAAGCGATGGGAGAGTTCGCGGGTGACGCGCCGCATCTTCGAGAGCTTCTCGCTCACGTGGATCGGGAGGCGAATCGTGCGGGCGCTGTTGTCGATGGCCCGGGTCATGCCCTGGCGGATCCACCAGTAGGCATAGGTGGAGAACTTGTAGCCCATGGCAGGGTCGAACTTGTCGACGGCGCGCTCCAGGCCGATGGCCCCTTCCTGCACCAGATCAAGCAGTTCCAGGCCCTGGTTCTGATACTTCTTGGCGACACTCACCACCAGCCTCAGGTTGGCGGCCATCATGCGGTCGCGGGCACGGGTGCCCATGCGGATCTGGTGGCGCTGGCGAGGGGTCAGTTCGTCAACCGGCAGGGCCTGCAGACGCTTCATCGTCTGCACATGGTGGGCCAGTTCGATCTCCTCGGCGGGCGTGAGCAGCGGCACCCTGCCGATGTTGCTGAGATACCAGCCGATCGAATCGGCTCCGAGGCGTCCACCCTGGCGGGCGCCGCCGGTCTTGGCGACCGGCGCCTTGGCCGCTGCCTTCTTGGGGATGGCGGGCTTGCTAAGCGACGACTTGGCGATCAGCTGAATACCGGAGGCAGTGGTGTCTTGAAGGCCGCCGGCAGGGGCGCCATCACCCTGATCGCCAGCCCTGGAGCCCGACGATCGTGGATCACGGCTGGATCCCCCTGGGTTGGAATGCTGAGGCGTCCCCATGACCCCCGGCCTCCTGTTTTGATGTGGCCGGAATGTAGCACCGTTGGCAAGTGGCTAGCGGTGTAAATCGGAAGACATCTGGTAGGAATTGCTCCGAATGTTCTTCTCACTTCCCCTGCAGCGCAAGGACTTCGGCTCATGAGCCCTGGCAATCACCGTGTTGGCTCGCGGTATCTCAGGCGACACTTTGTAGACCGTGGCGCCAGCCATTGATCAGCTCTCGCTGCACGGCACGCTCCTCATCGCCCTCGGGAAAACGCTGCAGGAAGCGGCCATCGCTCTGCATGTCCCAGGCGCTGCTGTTGTCGTTCAGATAGCTGTCGATCAGGGTCTCCAGGCGCTGGCGCAGCAGCGGGTCCTCGATCGGCGTCACCGCCTCTACCCGTCGATCAAGGTTGCGCGGCATCCAGTCGGCGCTGCCGATGTACATCTCTTCATCACCGCCGTTGGCAAACCAGAATAGGCGCGAGTGTTCCAGAAAACGCCCGATCACGCTGCTGACGCGGATGTTGTCGCTGATGCCCGCCAGCCCTGGCCGCAGGCTGCACATGCCCCGCACCACCAGGTCGACCTCCACCCCGGCCTGGGAGGCCTCATAGAGCAGGGCAATGATGCGGGGATCCACCAGCGCATTCATCTTCGCCTTGATGTGGGCCGGCCTGCCCAGAAGGGCGTGTTCGGTCTCGCGCAGGATCAGCGCCTCCATGCCCTTGCGCAGGGTCACCGGGGCCACCAGCAGGCGCCGGAAATTCTGCTGCTTGGAGAAGCCGGTGAGGTAATTGAAGAGCTCCGCCATGTCCTGGCCCAGCTCTGGTCGGGCGGTGAGCAGGCCCAGGTCGGTGTAGAGGCTGGCGGTCTTGGAGTTGTAGTTGCCGGTGGCGATGTGGCAGTAGCTGCGCAGCCGCTCCTTCTCCTTGCGCACCACCAGCGTGATCTTGGTGTGGGTCTTGAGCCCCAGCACCCCATAGACCACGTGCACCCCGGAGCGCTCCAGTTGGCGCGCCCACTGGATGTTGTTGTCCTCATCGAAGCGGGCCTTGAGCTCCACCAGGGCCATCACCTGCTTGCCATTCTCGGCGGCGCGGATCAGCGCTGCGATGATCGGCGAGTCCTTGGAGGTGCGGTAGAGGGTCATCTTGATGGCCAGCACCGAAGGGTCGTCGGCGGCCTGGTTGATGAACTCCTCCACTGAGGTGGAGAACAGGTCGAAGGGGTGGTGCAGCAGCACGTCGCCGCGGCGCAGCACCGAGAAGATGCTCTCGAACTCCTCCGGCTTGATCGAGCCGTCCTCCAGCCGGGTCTTCTGGGTGCGCGCCAGGGCCTGGGCGGTGCGGCCCAGGTGGGGCTTGTCCTTGAGCTGGGGCAAGGGGATCGCCAGCAGGCTCATCAGGTCGTCGAGCCCCAGGGGGCCGTTGATCCGGTAGAGGTCGTCCGGCTCAACGGCCGTGCCCTCCATCAGCAGGTCCACCACCTCGTCGGGCATCTCATCGGCCACCTCGAGGCGCACCACCTCGCCACCGCGGCGGCGCTTGCGCAGACCCTCCTGCAGGGCCTCCATCAGGTCGTCGGCCTCCAGGTCGCGCAGTTCCAGGTCAGCGTCGCGGGTGACGCGGAAGAAGTAGTGCCCCTCGATCGTCATGCCGGGGAACAGCAGCTCAAGGTTGAAGGCCACCACCTGCTCCAGCGGCACCGCCGTGTAGATCGGCGTGGGCTCGTGCTCGCTCAGCTCGGTGGGGATCTGCACGAAGCGTGGCAGGTTCTTCTGGGGCACCTTCACCCGGGCGAACTGCTGTTGGCCAGTGTCCGGATCGCGGATCAAGGCGGCCACGTTGAGGCTGAGGTTGCTGATGAAGGGGAAGGGGTGGGCCGGATCCACCGCCAGGGGCGTCAGCACCGGAAAGATGGCGCTCTGGAAATAGGCATTCACCCACTCCTTCTGGCGGCGGCTGAGCCGGGTGTAATCGAGCAGCTGGACGCCGTGCTCAGCCAGCTGGTGCTTGAGGTAATGGCGATAGTGGGCCTGTTGCTGCTCCAGCAGCGGCAGCAGGCCCTCGCGGATCCGAACCAGCTGCTGGCTGGGGGTGGCGCCGTCGTCGCTGAGGGTCTGCAGGCCCGCCTCGATCTGCGACTTCAGGGAGGCCACCCTCACCATGAAGAACTCATCGAGGTTGTTGCTGAAGATGGCGCTGAACTTGGCCTGCTCCAGCAGCGGCGTGTGCTCGCTCAGGGCCTGGGCCAGCACTCGCTGGTTGAAGGCGATCCAGCTCAGCTCCCGGTTGATGTAGTGCTCCGGAGCGACCACTGGTTGTGCCATTGCCCGTTCCGCCCCTGCGACTTTTCCCCAGCCGAAACCATAGCCAGACCCTCCAAGCCATTCCGTGTTTCTCCCGCTTGACAGTCCCTCAGGCAGGGCTGCGCTCCGGCCCCGGCGAGCGCCCGGCCACCAGCGCCACCACCCCCAGCATCAGGGCGATGCCGAGCCAGAAGGGGCTCTGGCGGCCCACCAGGTCGTAGGCCACCCCTGCCAGGGGCGGCCCCAGGAAGCTGCCCAGGCTCTGGAGCCCCTGCAGACTGCCGAGGGCCGCGCCCTGGCCGGCGGCGTCGAGGCGGCGTGACACCAGGCTGCGCAGGCAGGGGGTGACCAGGCCCGTGCCCAGGGCCAGGATCGCCACGGCGATGAACACCAGCGGCTGGGCGTTGGCGGGGGTGGCCAGGGGCACCTGCAGGAAGCCCGCCATCACGAAGCCCAGGCCCGCCAGGCTCAGGCGCCACTCGCCGAAGCGCTGCACCAGCGGACCGATCAGGCCGCCCTGCACCACCGTGGCCACCACCCCCACCACCAGGAAGGCGGTGGCGGCAGGGGCCGGCCCCCAGCCGAAGGCCTGCTTGAAATAGAGCACCAGCACGGCGGTGAAGCCGTTGAAGGCCAGGAAGAACAGGAAGAAGGCCAGGCAGAGGCGGCGCACCTGGGGGTTGGTGAACACGCGCCTGAGCTGGGTGAAGGGGTTGAGCTCCCGCTTGCGGGGCAGGGGCAGCCGCGCCTCGATCGGGTGGGTCTCCGGCAGCAGCCCCAGCACCAGCAGCAGGTTCACCAGGGCGAAGGCGGCCGCTGCCCACACCGGCAGGGTCACGTTCACGCCGGCCAGCAGGCCGCCAAGGGCGGGGCCGAGGATGAAGCCCAGGCCGAAGGCCACGCCGATCAGCCCGAAGGCCTTGGCCCGGTTTTCGGGGGTGGAGATGTCGGCCAGTACGGCACCGGCGGTGGCGGCGGTGCCGCCGCTCACCCCATCGATCAGCCGGGCCACGAACAGCAGCGTCAGCGGCAGGGCGGTGCCGGCGGCCCAGGGGATCGCGCTCCAGTCGATCGTGATGGTGAGGGCGAACAGGCCCAGGCCCAGCACCGAGCCGGCCACGCAGCCCGCCATCACCGGCCGGCGGCCGAAGCGATCGCTGAGGGCGCCGATCAGGGGCGTGAAGGCAAACTGGGCCACGGCGTAGCTGCCCGCCAGCAGGCCGAGGGTGCGGCCGCTGCCGCTGAAGCTGGCCAGCAGGTAGGGCAGCAGCGGAAACACGATGCTCTCGCCCAGCCGGTCGTTGAGCAGGGTGATGAAGGCACAGAGGGTGGTGGAAGGCCGGGACCAGCGCACGACCGGTGGCGTCGGGTCCCTCAGAGTCCCACGGGCCGGGGACCCGCCATAGCGTTGGCACCACCCGCTGGGATGCCGCCCGTGGTTCAGCCCGTGTTCGTGACCACCACCTTCAGCATCGAGGGGTACGCCATCCGCGAGTACTACGGCATGGTGCGCGGCATCGTCGTGCGCTCCCCGACCCTGCTCCAGGGCTTCCTCGGTGGGCTCAAGACGATGATCGGCGGCCGGATCGGCGCCTACACCGAGATGTGTGAGCAGACCCGCCAGCAGGCCTACGAGCAGATGATCAGCCACGCCCGCAAACTCGGCGCCAACGCCATCGTGGGTGTTCGCTACGACGGCTCCGAGGTGGAGAGCGGCGCCTCTGCGGCCACCGAGGTGCTCTGCTATGGCACGGCGGTGCTGATCGAGAAGCTGGAGTGAGCCGCGCTCACTTGTAAGCCACCCCCGCGCTGGCCGGTCCCCCCAGGGGGATCACCTCGGTGCGGCGGAAGCCCGCCTCCCGGCACCAGCGGTCGAAGTCGGCGCCGGTGAAGTCGAAGGCGTCGCCGAATTCGATCAGCATGTTCAACGACATCATCAGGCCGAAGGCGTTGCTGCGGCGCGCATCGTCGATCAGATGCTCGACGACGATGAAGGCACCGCCCTCCGGCAGGGCCTCGTAGGCGGCGCGCACGAGCTGGAGCTTCTTCTCCAGGTTCCAGTCGTGCAGGATCAGCCCCATGGTGATCACGTCGGCCTTCGGCAGCGGATCGGCGAAGAAATCAAGCGGCACTGCGTCGATGCGGTCCGCGAGCCCCTCGGCGGCAATGCGGCGGGCGGCAATCGCCGTCGCTGGCGGCAGGTCGGCGGTGGTGCAGTGGAGGTGGGGGTGGCGGCGGGCCACCAGGGTCGAGAGCAGCCCGGAGGCACCGCCCACATCGCAGAGGCTGCGGTAGGGAGAGAAGTCGAAGCGCTCCGCCAGGGCCTGGAAGTTGCCGGCGGAGATGCCGCTCATCGCCGCCATGAATTGCTCGAGCCGCTCCGGTTCGGCGTAGAGCTCCTCGAACATCGGCGCACCGCTGGCCTTGATCTCGTTCTGGGGCGCTCCGGTGCGCAGGGCCTCGGCCAGGTCGCCCCAGAAGGGATAGAGACGGTCATTCGCCATCTCCAGGAAACCGCCGATGTAGCCCGCTTGGGCCCGATCGAGGAACAGGCCCGTCTCTTCGGTGTTGCGGTAGCGGGCCCCCTCGCCGTCTCCGTCCCGCTCCAGGAAGCCGAGAGCCACCAGGGTGTCGAAAAAGTCCGGGTTGGCGCGGGGGTGGAGGGCCAGGGCCTCCACCAGTTCAGGCCCCGTCAGGGAGCCCGTGCCGAGGCTGCTGAACAGACCGAGCTCGACGGCCGAGAGCAGCACCTTTGCCGGCCAGAAGGCCATGCCCACTTCGAGGATGCGAGCCGGGGAGGGCGACGTCATGGCAGAGCGTCGGGCCCAGCGATGCTACGGGCCCTGCTCCAGCTCCAAGGTGCCAAGCCCAAACGGGTGGCCTGCTGCTTGGTGACGCGGCATCAGGAGTGGAACGGCGAGCCAGCGCCGCCATGCAGGGGCAACCCATAGAGACGGCTGGACGGGTGCCGGTCATCGCAATGGGGCTCACCCGAGAGGCTTGGTCAGCAGCTGGCGGTCCGGGTCCCGGTAGCCACTGCGCAGGTAGAGGGCATGGGCGCGTTCGTTGCTGGCTTCGGTTTCCAGCCGCAGGGCCCGCAGTTCAAGGTCCTGGCAGGCCGCCTCCAGCTGGCGCAGCGCCTCGGCGCCCGCGCCCCGCTGGCGGCCTTCGGGCGCGATGTAGAGCTCATCGACAAAGGCAATGCGGCCATCCAGCTCGAGGCTGAAGGAGAAGGCCAGCAGCAGGTAGCCCCGGGGGATCGCGTCGATCTCGATCAGCCAGAGCCTGCCGGCGTTGCGGTCGGCCAGGAACTGCTGGAGCAGCTCCCGCTTGCGCCCCCCGTCGAAGGGGTAGGCGAAGTGGTCGTAGAAGGCCTGCACCAGGGGCAGCAGCACCGGCAGGTGGCCGGCATCGGCCTCCACCAGGCGGATCGAGGCCGTTGACAGCACCGGAGGCAGCCCTGGGGGTCCCTCCAACCGTAGGCAGCCCCCGCCCCAGGTCCGGCACCAGCAGGATGGGGGCTCCGACAACCTGCCCCGATGACCGCGGAGTCTCCAGCGGCCGCTTCTCCCCGGCTCAGCCACCTCAACGCCAGCGGCGAGGCGCACATGGTGGAGGTGGGCGACCGGCCCGCCAGCGACCGCCGCGCCCTGGCCGAGGGCTTTCTCAGCATGGATCCAGCGGTGCTGGCCCTGGTGCTGGAGGGCAGGGCCCCCAAGGGCGACGTGCTGGCCGTGGCGCGGGTGGCGGCGATCCAGGCCGCCAAGCGCACCTGGGAGCTGATCCCCCTCTGCCACCCGATTGCCCTGACGGGCCTTGAGGTGCGCATCGAGCCGGCGGCCGATGGCAGCGGCCTGCGCCTCGAGGCGGCCGCCCGCACCACCGGCCCCACCGGCGTGGAGATGGAGGCGCTCACGGCGGTGCAGGTGGGCCTGCTCACCCTCTACGACATGGTGAAGAGCGCCGATCCGGCGATGACGATCGGGCCGGTGAGGCTGCTGGAGAAGACGGGGGGACGCCACGGCCCCTGGCGCCATCCCGCCGCCGTGGGCTCCCGTGCCTGAGCGCCCCATGGCCAATCCCGCTCGATCGTCAGAGCCGTTCCCCGCCGAGGGACTGCCGCTGGAGCAGGCCCGCCAGCGGATCCTGGAGGCCATCGCCGCCCCCGGCGCCGCCGAGCGGCTGCCGCTGGCGTCGGCCCTGGGTCGGGTGAGCGCCGAGCCGGTACGGGCGCCTGCGGCGGTGCCGGGCTTCCGGGCCGCGATCCTCGATGGCTACGCCATCGCCGAGGCAAGTGTCCCGCAGCTGGGACACACCTGGCCCGTGGTGGGGCGCTCGGCGCCGGGGGCGCCCTTCCGCCGCGCCGGAGGGCCGGGGGCCGGTCCTGATCGGCTGGAGCCCGGCGAGGCGATCCGCATCCTCACCGGCGCGCCGCTTCCCGAGGGGGCCACCCGGGTGCTGGCCCAGGAGCTGGTGGTGGTCGAGGGAGGTGCGGCTGATCGGCCGGCCACTGCGTCGCCGATCCGCCTGGCCCGCGAGGCCAGCGCCAACCCCTGGATCCGCGCCGCCGAGGAGGAGGCCACCGCCGGCCAGGAGCTGTTACCCGCCGGCGTGCGCCTGGGCCCGGCGGACCTGGGCCGGCTGGCCGGCTGCGGCGTGGCGGAGCTGGCGCTGCGGCCCCGGCCCCGGATCGGCCTGCTGGTGAGTGGCGATGAGCTGGTGCCGGCCGGCCAGCCCCGCGGCCCCGGCCAGATCTGGGAGAGCAACGGCACCCTGCTGGAGGCCCTGCTGGCCCGGCTGGGCTACGCCGTGGCCGAGCGGCGGCTGGTGGGCGATGCGCCCGAAACCCTGCGGGCTGCCCTGCTGGAACTCGCCGGCGGCTGCGATGTGGTGGTCAGCACCGGCGGCGTGTCCGCCGGCGACAGCGACTGGATCCGGCCGCTGCTGGCCGAGCTCGGGGCCGTGGACTTCTGGAAGCTGTTCCTCAAGCCCGGCCGGCCCTTCGCCTTCGGCGAGCTGGGCGGCAGGCCCTTCTTCGGCCTGCCGGGCAATCCGGTGGCGGCGGCGATCACGGCGCTGCAGCTGCTCTGGCCAGCCCTGCAGGCCCTGGAGGGGGCCGAACCGCAGCTGCTGCCGCGGCTGAAGCTGCGTCTGGCGGCGGATCTCAAGCGCGGTCCTGGCCGGCCCGAGCTGGCCCGGGCCCGCCTGCAGGTGGGGCCAGGGGGGGAGTTGCTGGCGCTGGTGGAGGGCAGCCAGGCCTCCTCGCGGATCGGTTCGCTCCAGGGCGCCGACCTGCTGCTGGAGATCCCCGCCGAAGCGGGCACCCTGGCGGCCGGCAGCGAGCTCTGGGCCCAGCTGCTGCGACTGCCGCTGTTCTGAGGCCGGAGGCTTTGGCTGCGGCCTGGGCTCGACCTCACCCCAGCGGCGTGTTGCCCTCCACCCAGGTGCCCACGCCGCCGCTCCACTCGCGCTTCCAGAAGGGGGCCTCGTGCTTGAGGGCCTCCAGCAGTTCGCCGCCGCAGCGCTGGGCCGGACCGCGGCGGTCGGCGGCCACCGCCACCAGCACCAGGGCCTCGCCGGGCAGGGCACGGCCCACCCGATGGGCCACCAGCACCGCCGCTACGCCATGGCGGGCGGCACAGGCCTGGGCCAGGACCTGCAGCTGGCGCTCGGTCATGCCGGGGTAGTGCTCCAGTTCCAGGGCCTCCAGCACGCCGCCGCCGGCCGCCGTGCCCCGCACCCGGCCGATGAAGTGGGCCTCGGCGGCCGGGGAGTCCAGCCCCAGGCCGCCGCACCAGCCGCCGGGGTGCGCGCCGGAGCCGCCGCCAGGGCCTGTGCCGGCCAACAGCGCCAGCGGATCGAAGGGCTCCGCGTGCAGCCGCACCACCAACAGGGCCGGACGCGCGTCAGCCACCGCTGATCGGGGGCAGAAAGGCCAGTTCGTCGCCAGGGGCCAGGGGCTGGTGCGGATCGGCGAAGGCCTGGTTCACGGCCACCCGCACCGTGGCCGGGATGGCGCCATCCCCCAGCCCCAGCTGCCGCCAGAGCCCCTCGGGCGTGGTGCCGGCCGCCAGCTCGATCCGGCGCGCGTCCCAGCCGGCCCGCTCCCGCAGGCTCGCGAACAGGCGCACCTGAACCGTCAGACCGGTTCCCGCAACGCTCATCGCGTCCCCACCAGCACCCGGTGGCGCGGGTCGCAGGCCTCTCGCCGCACGCTGTGGAAGCCAGCCTCCGCCAGGGCGGCCGGCAGGTCGAGGCGGAAGTAGGCCTCCAGGTAGGGCTCGGTGCTCTTGAGCAGGGTGGCGATCGGGGCCGGCAGGCGGCGGATCACGGCCGAGTCGGGGTCCTGGTCCACCAGGGCGAGCACGCCGCCGGGGCGCAGCAGCCGCGCCATCTCGCGCAGGATCGCGCGGGTGGCGTCACTGGGCAGCTCATGGCACACGAACTGCAGGGTGATCAGATCGAAGCTGGCCGCCGGCAGCCCGCTGGCCTCGGCGGCGGCGTGGTGCCAGGCGCGGATGCGGCCCTCGGCGTCGCGCACCCGGGCCACCGCCAGCATCTCGGGCGAGAGGTCGAGGCCGCCTACGGCCACATCCCGGCCCTCGCGCCGATCGAGCCAGTCCTTGAGGGCCAGGGTGCCCACCCCCACCGAGCAGCCCACGTCGAGGGCGTCGTGCACGGGGCCGCTGAGGCTGGGTTCGATGGCAGCGAAGATCGCGTTGCGCA
This sequence comes from Vulcanococcus limneticus LL, assembly GCF_002252705.1. Lineage (GTDB taxonomy): Bacteria > Cyanobacteriota > Cyanobacteriia > PCC-6307 > Cyanobiaceae > Vulcanococcus > Vulcanococcus limneticus. The sequence goes on along the minus strand of NZ_NQLA01000006.1, from coordinate 2,753 downwards.
GCCGCGCCTGGGCCTCGGCCGGCGCCAGCGCCTCCGCAGGCCACACCCGCAGGGCCATCGAATCGGTGGCCTGCTCGGCCTCGCAGGCGGCGGCCCAGCAGAGGTTGCCCTGCTGGTAGGCGTGGAAGCGGGCCCGGTAGTAGGCCGGTGTGCGTGTGGCGGGGTTGGTGCTGGCGGCCAGCAGGGGTTCGGCCAGGCGCTGCAGGACCTCGCGCCGCTCCCGCCAGGCGATACCGCGCTTCTCGGCGGTGCGGATGATCAGCCGGCGGGCCTGCAGGAACAGCAGCCGGCGCAGGGGCTCGATCGCCAGCAGCCGGTCGATCGCCCAGCCCAGGGGGTTGGCGTGGTCCACCCAGTTGGGGGGGGCCGTCGCGGGGGAGCCGGCGGTCCCGCCGGCCGCCAGGGGCACCTGGGTGGGGGTCATCGGTGGGAAGGGCACGGGCAGCGAGGCTGACATCCCCAGGATGCCTGCGCAGGCTGGTGCAACGAGGCATGCCGCGCCGAGGCCATGGTGGAAGCCGACGACCCTTGCCCCCCCAGCCAGGGCAGCGACCCGCCGGCCGCCGTGCCGGTGACGCTCAACTGCTCGGGCGGCATCTCCCTGGGGGCCTACATGGCCGGCGTGTTCACCGAGCTGGTGCAGGCCGCACTGCGGCCGCGGGCGAAGGGGGCCGAGGCGCCGATCCGCATCGACACGATCACCGGCGCTTCGGCCGGGGCGATGACCGGTCTGATCGCGGCCCGCTGCCTGCTGCAGGATCCCGGGCGGTCGCTGGCGGAGCTGGCGGACGACCGCGCCAGCGATCGCCCCGGGGCCGCCGAGCCCCGCAATCGCTTTTTCCAGGCCTGGGTGCGGCGGGCGGACATCGGGGTGCTCACCAGCTACGCCAAGGAGGAGGCGCTGCTGCGGCAGGCGCACCGCACAAGCCCGCCGCCCCGGCCCCGGCGCGGCCTGCTCAGCGGCGCCTCCATTGCCGCCATCACCGACGACATGACCGGCGACTGGCTGGTGGACGATCTGCCCGGGATGCGGCAGGCGCTGGAGCGGCGCAGCCTGGCCCTGCTGATGACGGCGACGAACCTGCAGGGGGTGCTGCGGGCCAGCCCCAGCGGCGTGCGCACGGTGAACGCTGCGGAAACCCGGCGCTTCCTGTTCCATCGCACCATGGAGGGACTGGCCGCGGCGCCGGCCCAGGCCGGGGGCCTGGAGCTACTGAACCTCCGCTGGCGCAAGGCCAAGGACTCGGCGCGGGCCTCGGGGGCCTTCCCTCTGGCCTTTCCGCCCGTCTCGAACACCAGCAACCCCAGCAGCATCAACCTCAACCTCAACGCCGACAGCCTGGCCCTCTACCTGGCGGAAGCCCACGCCCAGGACGGCACCGCCGCCGGCCGCGATCCCGACCGCGTCTGCTGGCTGGAGGCCGCCAACGACATCATTGATCCCGCCGATCCCGGCCTGCGGCTGCGCTTCGACTACAGCGACGGCGGCGTGCTCGACGGGCTACCGATCCTCAGGGGCATCGGCCTGCTCAACCAGCTGACGGCCCCGCCAGCTGCGGACGCGGATCTCCAGGCCTTCGCCGCCGACTGGTTCCGCCAGCCACAGGCCGAGGATCAACGGCGCTTCGTGTATGTGCAGCCGATCCCGGTGACGGACCTGCGCAGCAGCCCCTCGCTGCTGCGGCCCTTCTTCGGGGCCCTGGCCAGTGGGCTGGCCGGGCTGCTCTACCCCAGGGCCGAACACGACCATCTACGGCTGGAGCAGATTGAGGAGATCAACAAACTGGTGGCGCGGCGTGAACGGCTGATCGAGGAGCTCGCCCTCCCGCCCGACGATCCCCAGGCCCTGCACCTGCGCCAGGTGCTGCCCTACCGGACGGTGCGGCTCGATCCGATCGATCCGCTGCTCCCGTTCCGCTCCACGGCCAGCGGCTCAAACCCCTTCCGCACGCTGCTGCTGGAGGAAACGGCCAAGGTGATGGCTCAACCCGTGGCCGCCGCGCCCACCGACGACGTAGCCGCCCTGGTGCGCTTCGAGACCCTGCTGGGCAAGCGCAGCCCGGACCAGCCGCTGCCGCAGGGGGCCCTGGCCCCGGCCGACCTGCTGGCCAGCGACTTCCTCGGCGCCTTCGGCGGCTTCTTCAACGAGCGCTACCGCCGCCATGACTACCTGATCGGGCGCCTCTCGGGCCTGGCCTGGCTCGGCCTGCCCGGCCCCCACGGCGAGCCGCCGCTGCTCAGCGACGACGAACTTCGGAGCGCAGTACAAGCACTGGTCCAACGCGCCCGCGGCGACTATCTCCCCCAGCCGCAGCGCTCAGGCCTGCGCCTGCGGGACTGGCTGCGGCTGCTACGCCTGGCCGTGGTGCGGCTGCCCTGTGTGCTGCTCAGCGACTGGCTGGCCTCCAGGCGTTGCACTCAAGCGGCGCGGGCTGCGAGGTAGGTGGCCTGCGCAACGCCGAAGTCGTAGACCCAGGGCTGGGCGAGGGTGACTGTCACATCGGTTGGGAGGTGTCCAAAGAACCTGCGGCCGGTGCCGATTAGAACGGGAATCGTTGTAATGGTCGCTCTGTCGATCAGGCCAGCCACAAGAAAACGCTGGATCACCTGGCCAGCATCCACGTAGGGCCTCCTGAGAAACACCAGATCTTCTGCGCCGCAATGGATCTGAGCAGCTTCTGCCGGTAAAATGTGCGCAAATCGGCCTGTTACGGCCAAATTGCCGACCAAAGTTTTCCACATGTACCGACGTG
>NZ_NQLA01000053.1 GCF_002252705.1 Vulcanococcus limneticus LL | reverse complement strand
GGCGATTTCGGGCACAGGGAGGAGGCGATACCACCGACCAAACCCCATGCTGGCAGCTCAGGCCAGAGCACCTGTGACACACTTTGAATCAGCCCTGGTTGCCCGGCTGGTAGAGGGCAAAGGCCACCCGGTGGATGCTGGGTACCAGGCGCTGCAGCCGGGTATGGAGGAGGGCCAGGCGCTGCGCCAGGGAGAGCCGCTCATCGAGGGCCTGATAGGCCTGAGCCGTGAACAGGGCCATGGCACCTGGGGACGGAGGCGGGGGCGGGGGAAACAGCCCGATGGGCCGCCCACCCGTCTGCAAACGGTTTAGCGCTGGTCGGGATCCTCGTCTTCCAGGGCCGTTTCCAGGGTGGTGAGCAGCAACACCAGGGCGGCGCGCCGGTCGAGCTCCGCACCGGTGACCCGCTCCAGCCACTGGGAGCTCAGGGCCTCGATCTGGTTGAACAGGGTGTTGCCACTGCGCAGCAGCTCCATCACCCGGTCAACGCTGCTCTCGTCGGCCTCGGGGATCGGACCCACCACGTAGCGGCGACCGTCATCGCCCACATAGGTGAGGTTGCCATCGGCATCGAACACCGGACTGGCATGGGGCGTGATCGGTTGGTCATCCATGGCCCGCCCCCCGCCGGGATGCTCAGGTCGTTGGCTACGTCATCGATAGCCACGCCCGGCCGACCTTGCCAACGGTGGCAGCTCAGCCGACCGTGGCCATGTGGCGGATCAGGTCGATGCACTTGCAGCTGTAGCCCCACTCGTTGTCGTACCAGGCCACCAGCTTCACGAAGGTGTCGGTGAGGGCGATGCCGGCATTGGCATCGAATACGGAGGTGCAGCTCTCGCCGAGGAAATCGGTGCTCACCACCTCGTCTTCGGTGTAGCCCAGGATTCCGGCCAGGGGCCCCTCGGAGGCGGCCTTGACGGCGGCCTTGATCTCGGCATAGCTGGCGGGGCGGGCCAGGTTCACGGTCAGGTCCACCACCGACACGTCAGGGGTGGGCACGCGGAAGGCCATGCCGGTGAGCCTGCCATTGAGCTCGGGGATCACCCGGCCCACGGCCTTGGCGGCACCGGTGGAGCTGGGGATGATGTTCTGGGCCGCGCCACGGCCGCCACGCCAGTCCTTCACCGAGGGGCCATCCACGGTTTTCTGGGTGGCGGTGGTGGCATGCACCGTGGTCATCAGGCCATTGACGATGCCGAAGTTGTCGTGGATGACCTTGGCGAGCGGGGCCAGGCAGTTGGTGGTGCAGCTCGCGTTGGAGACGATCGGCTGACCGGCGTAGGTGGTGTGGTTCACCCCCATGACGAAGATGGGGGTGTCGTCCTTGGAGGGGGCCGACATCACCACGCGCTTGGCGCCGGCATTGATGTGGGCTTGGGCGGCCTCCTCGGTGAGGAAGAAGCCGGTGCTCTCCAGCACGTAGTCGGCCCCGACGGCACCCCAGTTGAGGTTGTTCGGATCGCGCTCGGCGGTGATGCGGATCGCCTGGCCATTCACCACCAGCTGGCCGTTCTCCACCCGCACATCGCCCTGGAAGCGGCCATGGGTCGAGTCGTAGCGAAGCATGTAGCTCAGGTACTCCACATCGATCAGGTCGTTGATGGCCACGACCTCCACATCGCCCAGGGAGATGGCACGGCGGAAGGCCAGACGGCCGATGCGGCCAAAACCATTGATGCCGATGCGGATGGTCATCGCTTCGCTCCTGGGCGGCGGATGGGAGGGGTGGGGCCACCCTACGGTCCGCCCCGCAGCGCTTCCCGGCCGCTCAGCCGCCCAGGCGAATCGCCACACCCACCGCCACGAAGGCCACCGCCAGGGCCGTGATCGCCGCGATATGCCAGGCCAGTCCTCCGAGATTGTGGTCGTCGAGGCGGGGGATCAGCCGCAGCCGGGCATCGAGGGCCAGCACCAGGGTGGCGAGCAGCAGCCCCAGCTTGAGGGCCAGCAGCCGCGCCAGCGGATCGGCGAGCTGCAGCACCGCTCCCAGGCCGGGGCGGTAGATCCAGGCCAGGGCCAGGCCCGTAGCCACCTGCAGGGCCAGGGCCGTGAGCCCCAGCGGCTCGAAGCGCTCCTCAAAACTGCGAATCGCCGCGGCGCTTCCCTGGCGCAGGGCCCCGGGCAGCACCCCCAACGCCAGCACCAGGTGCCCGCCCGTCCAGACCGTGGCGGCCAGCCCGTGAATCGTGAGCAGCAGGGCGAAGCTCATCCCGTCGCTCAGGCCGGCAGGGCACCGTCGCGGTCGGAGCGGAACACCAGATCCAGCTGGGGCATGGCGCTGGCGGCCAGATCAAGCATGCGCTCAAACACGGCGCGGGTCTGGGGGGCGCCCTGACCCATGGCCTCACGGCTCATCAGCACCAGCTCCAGCACCGGCCCATCCAGCTTGGCCTGCACGTCGGCGAAGAGCTGCAGGCGCTGGGTTTCGCCGCCACCGCGCAGCAGGGCGCTGAGGTGGGCGGGGGTGCGATGGTCGACCTCCGCCTCCAGACCCTCCAGCACCGGCTGCAGCTGATCAAGCAACTCCACCGAGGTCACGGGGGCTTGCGGCTTGAGCATCAGCAGGAAGCGGGCCATGGGAGACAGCAGATAGGGCATCTTCGCGGATCGCCCCCTCCCGGGGGCATGCCGGCGCCGCAAGCCGCAGCATGGACGAAGACCTTGCCTCCCACCGTGCCGCTCCATTCCCCAAACCTGAAGCGGCCGCTGGGGCGGCTGGGCGCCCCGGTCCTGGGGCTTGGGCTGCTGCTGGCTCCCGGTGCCGCCCGGGCCGGTCTGCAGGACCTGCTGATCCGCCAGTTCTGCCTGGCGGCGATCCACGACGAGGTGGAGCACACCGGCAAGCCGGCGCCGCCCGAGCTGGCGACCAGCACCTGCGACTGCGTGGTGGAACAGATCAATGGCGGCACGGACCTGGAGACCGCCAAGAAAGTCTGCCGCGCCCGGGCACGGCAGCGCTTCGGACTCTGAAGGGGCCTTGACTACAGCCCTGCGAGGGATCCGCCGTCAGCCCTCTTTGTCGCCGGCGGAGAACTGATCGCTGAGCAGGCGCCGCTGGTATTCGGCCGCCAGGGCACTGAGATGGGCCCGGGCCGGGGCGTTGAGGCTGGCGTCGATCTGGTCGAAGGCGCGCCCGTCGGGCACGGGCATGCCCAGCACCAGTGCCAGGGCGTCGAACAGCCGCACCTGATCGTTCTGCCAGGCCTGGTAGTCACCGGCGAGCTCCACCAGATCGTCCTCGGCGATGCGGCCGGCCTGCACCTCGCTGCGCACGTTCTGCACCTGGGCCAGCCTTGCCGAGGTGACGACCGCATGGGCGGCCCCCAGGGCAGCCAGGGCATCGGTGGCCTCGCGCTTGAGCACGGCCAGATCGCGGCTGAGCACGGCCCGCTCCACCGAGAGGGGCGGGCGCACGCCCGGGCGCTTGGCCAGCGGCGCGGCGCGACGGCGCGCCAGCCGGGGCGATGGAGGCGGCTCAGGACCACCGTCGGGAGACGGGGGCGGCGAGGCTGGACCGGAGGCCGCGGGCAGAGCGGCAGCCCCAGAGGCCGCGGGGGTGGTCGGCGGCGGCTGCAGGGCCGCCCCCCAGCGCATCAACAGGCCCCCGACCCTGGAACGCCATCCACGCCGTGCCATGCATCCCCACCAGGTTCAGGGATCCAATCTGGCGCCAACCCGCGCCGATGGCAGCAGCGGGGATCGGGATGGCCAAAGGCGGACATCCGCATCGAGCCAGGGACCTTGCCGGCGGCCCCACAACCGCGGCGATCCTGGGCCCCGGCTGGTCCTCACTGGTGCACCACGCGATCACGGCCGCTGCGCTTGGCCAGGTAGAGCGCGCGATCCACCCGCTCCAGCAGGCTCTCGCAGCTGTCGCTATCGGGGCGGAAATCACTCACCCCAACGCTGATGGTGACGCGCAGGGGCCCCTCGGGAGCGGGGGTTTCAGCCTGGCTCACCAGCTGGCGGTGCTGCTCGGCCAGCAACAGGGCGTCCATCTCGCTGCAATCGGGCAGCAGGATCACGAACTCCTCACCGCCGATGCGGAAGAAGGCGTCGGTCGCCCGCAGCCGGGTGCGCACACTGTCGGCCACGCTGCGCAGCACCAGATCGCCGATGGGATGGCCGTGGCTGTCGTTGATGGCCTTGAAGTTGTCGATATCGAAACAGAGCAGCGACAGGGGTGCCCCGCTGCGGCGGGCCCGCCGCAGCGCATCCTCCAGTTGAGCGTCGAGAGCGCGACGGTTCAGGCAGTTGGTCAGGGAGTCGGTGAGGCTGAGGGTGGCCAGTTCGTCGCGGGAGGCCGCCAGGGCCTGGTTGGCCTGCCTTAGCTCGCCGGTGAGCAGGTTCACCCGGGCGATGCGGGCGTTGATCTGATCGACGAGTGCCCGCAGTTCCCCCACCGCCGACAGGCTGAGGGTGGGGATCAGGTGACTGGTCCAGTCCGACTCCGCGGGGCCGGGGCCGGTCGCCTGCAGCGGCTCCAGGATCTTGCGGAATTCCGACACCACCAGCCGACCCACCGCCTCGCTCACCAGCGCCCCGATCACCAGCACCGCGGTGAACAGGCTGAGCATCAGGGTCGACTGGTTCTGGACCCGGGTCACGTTGGCCTTGGTCGGCTCGAGCACCTGCACCTCGATCGAGGCCTGGCCGGGGGGCGCGGGGCGGCCGGCGGCGTCAAAGTCACCGCTGTAGGTCCAGTAGCCGTTCACCCACTTCCTGAGCAGGGGCCGGGCGTCGCGGGGAATCAGGATGCCCAGCTGGGGAGGGTGCATGTAGCTACGACCGCCATCGCGGTAGTCGCGGTCGATGCGGGCAAACAGGGCCGGATCGGAGCTGAGCACCTGGCCACTGGCATCCCGACGCCGGAACGCCACATCGCCCAACTGCAGAGGCCCGTTCTGGCCCGGCCCCAGATCAGACAGCGGGGTGTGCGCCACGGCGGAGGCAGCCGTGCCGAGCACATCGAGAACGCCGTTCTGGGTGGCGATCTGCAGCTGCTTGCTGGCAATCATCGTGAGCCCCAAGGTGGGCAGGGTGATAGCCAAGAGCACCAAAGCGACGATCACGCCCCGCAGGGTCACCAGTTGTTCAGAGCGCTGGCTGAGGGTGAGCCGCAGCACCAGGAAGGCGATGAAGGCCAGCGACGTATTGATCAGGCCGTTGAGGACCTGTTTCACCGCCACCACCTGCATGTTGGCCTGGTCGATGTGCAAGATCCCGCCATAGAAGAGCAGCACCAGCGGCACACCGATCAGGGCCCAGTACGCGATGTCCCAGAGGATGATCTGGCCGTTGGAGTCGTTGCTGCGGGGACCGTTCCAGCGGTTGATCGCCAGGGAGAGCCAGAGCAATTCGCCCGAGAAGATCACGATCGCCCAGGGATGCCCCCAGAGCTGCCAGGTGTAGAGGCTGGCCGCAGCTCCGATGGCCAGACCCGTCCAGCCGCGCCAGAGCAGCAAAGCCAGCACAGCGGCCGTGGAGCCGAGCAGCAGGTGGATACCAAAGAACAGCGGCAGCAGCCAGACGTTGCCCAGGACGGCCAGGGCCGTGAGCGCGACCACGGCCAGGCGGCGGCGGTGCCGAAGGCGCCCTGGGCCGGTGGTACCGGGCTGGAGTTCAGGGGGGCTGCCTGCCTCAGCCATGGGCGCGGTCTGCGCTGGCGGGTGGCACAGGGCTAATGGAAGAGCTGGCCTGGGTCCCTCGTGGGGCCGGCGTGATGGCGGCGAGGACGGGAGCCGCCAGGGGAGGGGCCAGCTCAGCACAGAGGTGTCTCATCGCACGGAGAACCCACATCTGCGGTTGGCTCATTATGCCGAGGTTGCCTGGTCCCCAGCACCCCGGCCGCCAGCGGGCTCCCTAGCCCGCACGCTGGCGGCCTGGCGACTTTTACATTGAAGAGTCGTTGCGAGCCCCCATGAGCGCCAGCGCCAGTCGGCCCGCCTCCGCCAGGGTCAGCCCCGCCCTGGGCGGCACAGCCACCCCCCAGCCGGCTACCGCCAGGGCTGACGACCCCGGCCACCAGAGCCACGCGATTGCCCCCGCCACCGTCCTGCGGGGTCCGGCGGCCTGGCGCGAGGCCATCCCCGCCATCACAGCCCTGAGCCGGAGACCGCTGGTGCTGGGCCGCAGCGCAAGCACCGCCGAGCTGCGCCACCAACGCATGGCGGACCTGACGGGCGCCGGCCTGCGCTGCGAGAGCGCGGAGCTGCGCCACGACTGCTGCGAGCAGGATCTGGCCCGGGTCGCCGCCCAGGCCACGGCCGCGGCATGCGATGCCGTGATCGCCATCGGCGGCGGCAAGGTGCTCGATGCCGGCAAGCTGCTGGCCCACCGCCTGGGGCTGGCCTGCGTCACGGTGCCCACAAGCGCCGCCACCTGCGCGGGCTGGACGGCCCTGGCCAACCTCTATTCCCCAGCCGGCGCCTTCGAGGGCGATGTGGCCCTGGCCCGCTGCCCCGACCTGCTGGTGTTCGACCACGCCCTGGTGCGCCAGGCGCCGGCGCGCACCCTGGCCAGCGGCATCGCCGATGCCATGGCCAAGTGGTACGAGGCGTCGGTGAGCAGTGGCGCCAGCAGCGACGGACTGGTGCAGCAGGCCGTGCAGCAGGCCCGGGTACTGCGGGATCAGCTGCTGCTGGAGGCCAGCGCCGCCCTGGCCGACCCCCACGGCGACGCCTGGATCCGGGTGGCGGAGGCCTCGGCCCTCACCGCCGGCCTGATCGGCGGCCTCGGCGGTGCCCGCTGCCGCACGGTGGCGGCCCATGCCGTCCACAACGGCCTCACCCAGCTGGAGGCCTGCCATGGAGCGCTGCACGGCGAGAAGGTGGGCTACGGGATCCTGGTGCAGCTGCGGCTCGAGGAGGTGCTGGGCGGCAACCGCCTCGCGGCCCAGGCCCGCCGCCAGCTGCTGGGCTTCTTCCGGGAACTGGGTCTGCCGGTGGACCTGGCAGCCCTTGGCCTGGGCGGCGCCAGCCTGGAGCAGCTGCAACAGGTCTGCACCTTCGCCTGCCGCGAGGGCTCCGACCTGCACCATCTGCCCTTTCCGGTGTCGAGCACCGACCTGCTGGCCGCGCTGGTGAGCACCACGGCATCCAGCAACGGCGCCGCTGGCGCGGGGCAGGGCTGAGCCGCTTGGACTCCTCCCTGCCTTCGCCCCAGCAGCAGCAGCTCGATCGGGCCGCCGCCAGCCTGCTCGATCCCCTGGGCCGCCAGCTGGCCGCCGCCGTGGAGTGGTGGTCGCTGCCGGGGCTGCCCCTGCAGTGGCCCGTGGCGGTGCTCGGCCAGGGGCGGCCGCTGCTGCTGCTGCATGGCTTCGACAGTTCCTTCCTGGAATTCCGGCGCCTGGCCCCTTTGCTGGCGTGCGACCACCAGCTGGTGATCCCCGACCTGTTCGGCTTCGGCTTCTGCCCCCGCCCCACCGCCACGGCCTACGGGCCCGAGGCGGTGCTGGGGCATCTGGAGGCGGTGCTGGGGGTGCTGGAGAGCCGCTGGCCAGGCCCGGTGGCGGTGGTCGGTGCCTCCATGGGCGGCTCGGTGGCCGTGGAACTGGCCCGACGGTGCTCCGACCGGATCGATCGGCTGCTGCTGCTGGCTCCCGCAGGGCTCACGGGCCGGGCCCGCCCCCTGCCACCCCCGCTGGCGGGCCTGGGGGCCCGCTTCCTGGGCCTGCCGGGGATCCGGGGGGGCCTCTGCCGCAGCGCCTTCGCCGATCCCGACCGGGACGTGGGCCCGGCGGAACTGGAAATCGCCTCGCTACACCTGGCCTGCCCCAACTGGGCTGGCGCCCTGGCGGCCTTCGCCAGCAGCGGCGGCTTCGCCGGCTGCGGCGCCCCCCTGCCGCCCCAGCCGCTCCAGGTGCTCTGGGGCGCGAACGACCGCATCCTCAGGCCGGCCCAGAAGCGGGCTGCCCTGGCTCTGTTAGGAGAGCGGGTCAGAGAGCTGGAGCACTGCGGCCACCTGCCCCACATCGATCGACCTGCCGAGGTGGCGCGCACCTGGCGGACCCTCCCTGAGCGAGCACCCCATGGCTGACGACGGCAACGCCCCCGACCCCAGCACACCCCCAGACGCTCCAACCGGCACCACACCCGGCTCCGGACCGCTGATGTCGCTGCTGGCCAGCGGCCTGGAGCTCTGGATCCGTCAGCAGTGCGAGGCGGTGGAGAGCCTGGAGCTGCAGCTGCACGGCACGGCGCTGCAGCTGCTGCGCGGCCGGCTGGAAGGGGTGACCCTGCTGGCCCGGCGGGTGGTGTTCAACGCCCTGGAAATCGAGCTGATGGAACTGCGCAGCGAAGCGATCCAGGTGCAGGTGGGCAACCTGCTCAAGGGCAGGGCGCTGCAGCTCGACCATCCCTTCCTCGTCCGCGGCCAGGCCGCCTTCACCGGGGAGGGCCTGAGCCGTTCCCTGGCCGCACCCCAGTGGCGCTGCCTGGGCGACCAGCTGGCCGAGGCCCTGCTGGGCCTCTCGCCCCTGCAGGACCTGCGCATCGTGCGCGACAGCCTGGTGCTGGCGGCCGAGGCCAGCGTGGACCACCAGCGCGTGGAACTGGAGACCCGGCCCCAGGCGGTTGAAGGGGAGCTGGAGATCCAGGCACTGCAGAGCGACAACCGCTACCGCCTGCCGGGTGATCCCAACATCCGCATCGAGGTGGCCAATCTGGAGGGGGGCATGCTGCAGCTGCACGGGGAGGCACGGGTCTCGCCCTGACGGGGCCGAACTCAGCGGATCAGCGGCAGGAGCAACGTCACCACATAGAAAAAGGCCGCCGGGGTGAACAGGTAGCTGTCGATCCGATCGAGGATGCCGCCGTGGCCGGGGATCACGTCGCCGGAATCCTTCACGCCGGCACCTCGCTTCATCATCGACTCGGTGAGATCGCCCACCAGGGCGAACACCGCCACCACCCCGCCAAGCAGGCCACCCACGGCCCAGCCCCAGTGCCAGCCGAGCAGCTCGCCCCAGAAGGCGCCCAGCAACGCGGCACAGCCCAGCCCGCCGATGGCACCCTCCACCGTCTTGCCGGGGGAGATCGGCGAGAGGGGATGGCGGCCCAGGCGCCGGCCGATCACATAGGAGCCGATGTCAGTGGCGACGATCAGCAGGCATGCCATCAACATCAGCACCATCCCCGAGCTGACCGGCGGCCAGCCGGGCGGCCAGCCCGCCAGCCGCGGTGCCAGGGCCAGGTCGGTGAGATCCCGCAGGCGGATCCAGTGGCTGGGCAGAAAGCCCAGATAGAAGAAGCCGAAAATCGAGGCGGAGATGTCGGCGATGCTGCCGGTGACGGGCTGCAACAGCAGCCAGCCACAGATCGCCGCCCCGGAGAGCGGCAGCATGGCGGCCGCCAGGTCGGCGGCAAAGCCCACCCCCGCATCGCCGCCGTTGGCCCACTGGGTCGTGATCAGCAGCAGCTGGCTGAGCACCAGGGTGGTCTTCACGGCCGGGCGGATGTCGCTGCGGCGGGCCATGCGGAAGTACTCCTGCAGGCCGAGGTGCACGATCACCCCCATCGCCACCGTGAACCACCAGCCCCCCAGGCCCACCACCAGCAAGCCGAAGCCGCCGGCGGCATAGCCGCTCAGCAGGCGCTGGGGGGAGGTGCGGGTGCGGGGGGCGACGGGGGCCAAGGGGCGGCGGGGGGCGGAGTCAGGGGAGAGCGGCTTCGGGGCTCCGGTTCCGGGAACCGGGTCGGACAGGCGGGCTCAGGCTGAGCCGGGCCGCTCGGCGGCGATCAGGAACAGGGGTTCGGCCGCCGCCAGTCGGGCCTGGCTACCGCGGCGCTGCATGCGATGCACCGTGGCCTGCACCACCTGCAGATCCTGGGCGTCCAGCTGAGAGAGGGTATCGGTGGCATCCACCAGCCCCTCCAGGCTGGCGGTGCTGATCACCAGGCGGCCACCGGGCTGCAGGGCCCGCCAGACCCGCACCAGCACGTCACGCAGGGGCCGGCCCACCTCCAGCAGCACCCGGTCTGGACGGGGCGGCAGCTGATCCAGGCCCTGGGGCGCGGCGCCGGCATGGATGTGCAGGTTGGTGATGCCGAAGCGGCGGCGGTTGCGCTCCAGCAGCTCGATCGCATCGGGATCGCGCTCCAGGGTGTGCACCGAGCCGGCGGGCATCAGCCGGGCGATCTCCAGGGCGAGGGCGCCGGTGCCGCCGCCCACGTCCCAGACGAGCGAATCGGGCCGGGGGCGCAGGTGGGCCAGCAGCATCACCCGCAGCTCCATCGGGGTGGGGCTGAAGCCGGGGGCGTCGTCGAACACCGCATCGGGCAGGCCCGGCGTGACGAAATCCCACTGGAAGGGGCCGTCGCTTGCCGCCCGCATCGCCCCGCCCATCAGGCCACAACCGGTACCGTATCAGCGATTTGCCTGGGCCACAGGCCCACCTGCTCCCGCAGCCAGGCGGCCCGCGCCGCATCGATGCGCTCGCCGGGTATCAGGAGCGGGATTCCTGGGGGGTAGGGGCAGAGCGGCCGGGCGGCGATGCGCCCCTCCAGGTCCGCCAGGGGCGCCGCCTGGGCGGGGGCCCGCCAGGCCTGGCCCAGGGCCAGCTCCGGCTCCGCCACCAGCGGCAGGGGCGGCGGTGTGAAGGGGGGCAGCGGCGCTCCGCCCAGCTCGCGGCGCAGGGCAAGCAGCGCCCTCGGCAGGCGCCGCTCGAGGTCCGGCGGCGGGTTCAGCCCCAGGCAGAAGGTTAGGCAGCCTGGCTCCGGCAGCTCGGCGATCACGCCCCGCTCCAGCAGCCAGGCGTCGGCCTCCAGACCATTGATGCCCAGGACCGCCGTGCGCAGGGCGAGCCGCAATGGATCCTGGGTCGGCAGCAGCGGCAGGCCGGCGGCCTCCAGCCTGCCCCGCAGCCGATGGGCCCGGGCCAGGGCCGCCTTGAGCTGGCGGCGGCCCCCGGGACCATGCAGGTGGGTCAGGCTGGCCTCCGCGGAGGCCAGCAGCAGCGCGCTCGGACTGGACGTCTGCAGCCAGAGCAGGGCCCGCTCCAGCCGCCTGGGATCGGGAGCAGCGGGCCGGCCAGGCCCCCCCGATCCCAGCAGCAGCACGGCGCTCTGGGCCAGGCCGCCGGCGGCCTTCTGCAGCGACTGCACCACCAGATCGGCGCCGCAGGCCAGGGCCGAAGGGGGCAACCCGGGCGCCAGGCCGCCATGGGCGCCGTGGGCCTCGTCCACCAGCACCGGCAGGTCGCGGCGGTGGATGGTGGCGACCAGCCCCGCCAGATCCCCCGCCAGCCCCTGGTAGCTGGGGGACACGAGCACCACCGCCGCCAGGGGTCCCCCGGCCAGGGCCGCCGCCAGCACCCGCTCCAGGTGGCCGGGGCTGGGGGGCAGCCACAGGCCGCTGGCCGGATCAAAGGGGAGGTCGAACAGCACCGGCCGCAGCTGGCCCAGCAGGCAGCCGTGCAGCAGCGAGCGGTGCAGATTGCGGGGCAGCAGCACCCGCTGGCCCGGATCAGCCAGGCCCAGCAGGGCCGCCTGCAGCAGGCCGCTGGCTCCGTTCACCCCGAACCAGCAGCGCTCGGCACCCAGCAGTGCCGCCGCCGACGCCTGGGCATCGGCCACGGCTCCGTCAGGCTCCAGGGGCCCGCCCAGCTCCGGCAGCTCGGGCAGGTCCCAGCTGCCTGGCGACCGCCGCAGCAGGGCCGCGAGCGGCGGCGCCAGGGCCCGGCCCCGGCCATGGGCCGGCAGGTGCAGGTCCAAGGGGGGCCGCCGCCGGGGCCCGCGCCAGGGGCCAGGCCAGGCCAGGCGCCAGCGGCCCGCCCCATCCTCGGCCCGCAGCAGCTCCATCAGGCCCATGGGGGTCGGGGCGGTCTTCCTAGAGTCTGGGCTCCGCTCGCCCCGCCGCGCTTGGCCCCGACGCCCACCGCCACTGCGCCCGTCCGTCGAGGCCCCAGCAGCGGGCCGGTGCCCGGCCGGACCGGCGAGCCCGCCCCTCCCCGCTACGACCCGGCTGCTGATCTGCGCTGGTTGCTGGCCCGCCCCTGGATCTTCGTGGGCCGGCTGGTGGCGGTGCTCTGGCAGCTGAGCAGCCTGGCGCTGGTGCTGCTGGTGCAGGGCAACAGCAGCGATGCCAAGGTGCACCAGCGCCTGGGCCGGCGCATCCTCAACACCCTCACCAACCTGGGGCCCTGCTTCATCAAGGTGGGCCAGGCCCTCTCCACCCGCCCCGACCTGGTGCGGCGCGACTGGCTGGAGGAGCTCACCAAGCTTCAGGACGACCTGCCCCCCTTCCCCCACGCGATCGCCCTGCAGACGATCGAGGAGGAGCTGGGGGCACCCGCCAGCCAGCTGTTCGAGGAGTTCCCCGACTACCCGGTGGCGGCGGCCAGCCTCGGCCAGGTGTACCGGGCCCGACCCGTGGGCGGCGGCTGGGTGGCGGTGAAGGTGCAGCGGCCGGATCTGGCCTTCCAGCTGCGCCGCGACCTGGTGCTGATCCGGCTGCTGGGGATACTCAGCGCCCCGCTGCTGCCGCTCAACCTGGGCTTCGGCCTCGGCGAGATCATCGATGAATTCGGCCGCAGCCTGTTCGAGGAGATCGACTACCGCCGCGAGGCCGACAACGCCGAGCGCTTCGCCCGCCTGTTCGCCGACAACCCCGCCGTTGTCGTGCCGCGGGTGGACCGGCTGCTCTCGGCCCGCCGGGTGCTCAGCACCACCTGGATCCACGGCACCAAGCTGCAGGAGCGCCAGGCCCTGGAGGCCCAGCACCTCGATCCGGCGGCCCTGATCCGCACCGGTGTGATCGCCGGCCTGCAGCAGCTGCTGGAATTTGGCTATTTCCACGCCGATCCCCACCCCGGCAACCTGTTCGCCCTGCCGGGCAAGACCGGAGCCCTGGGCCATGTGGCCTACGTGGACTTCGGAATGATGGATTCGATCAGCGACAGCGACCGCCTCACCCTCACCGGTGCGGTGGTGCACCTGATCAACCGCGACTTCGTCGCCCTGGCCCAGGACTTCGTGGAGCTGGGCTTCCTCAACCCCAGCACCGACCTGGCCCCGATCATCCCCGCCCTGGAGCAGGTGCTCGGCGGCGCCCTGGGCGACAACGTGGGCTCCTTCAACTTCAAGGCAATCACCGATCGCTTCTCGGAACTGATGTATGGCTACCCGTTCCGGGTGCCGGCCCGCTTCGCCCTGATCATCCGGGCAGTGGTGAGTCAGGAGGGCCTGGCGCTGCGGCTCGATCCCAGCTTCCGGATCATCCGTGTGGCCTATCCCTATGTTGCCCGGCGCCTGCTGGCGGGGGACACCGCCGAGATGCGGGAGAAACTGCTGGAGGTGATCTTCGATGGCACGGGCCGGCTGCGGATCGAGCGGCTCGAAAACCTGCTGGCGGTGGTGGAGAACGACGAGGCCGGCGCCGACCTGCTGCCCGTGGCCGGCGCCGGCCTGCGGCTGCTGCTGGGCAAGGAGGGCAGCAGCCTGCGTCAGCGGCTGCTGCTCAGCCTGGTTCAGGACGACCGACTCGACACCGCCGACCTGCGCAGCCTGGCAGGCCTGCTGCGGCGCACCTTCTCGCCCAGCAAGCTGGCGGGCGGGGTGCTGGCACGGCTCAACCCGCTGGCGGCCTAGGGTCGGCGCCAGCTCCCGCCTGTGCCCTGTGCCGATTGCCCCGATCAACCTGAGCGAAGCGGCCACGGACCTCGCTAGCGGGGACTACGGCGATCTGGACGCCCAGGAGATCCTGCTGGAATTCGCCCCCTACCTCCAGCCCCCCTACGTGCTGGCGGGGATCGGCCTGGCGATGGGCATCCTCTGCGGCCTCACCTTCGCCAAGCTGGTGGAGAACAGGCTGGAGGGCTGGAAGCAGGACCGGCTGGCACTGCTGCCCCTGGGCAGCTTCGAGACCAACCTGCCCTACAGCGGCATCATCATCGGCATCACCCTGTTCATCGGCGGCAGCCTGCAGGTGTTCGGCTTCGCCTCCGGTGCGGCGCTGCTTGTGGCGCTGCTGCTGTCCCTGGGGACAGCCGGCGCCCTGTGGGTGCAGCTGGAGCGGCTGATGACCCAGGTGGAGAACGGCAGCTTCAAGGCCGTGGACTTCGACAACTTCGACCAGTTCTTCTGATCGAAGCCGAGCCCAAGTTCCAAGGCCTGAGCACAGGGCTGGAATCGTCAGGGCCGAACAACAAAGCATCACAGCAGCGGTCCGGCCCATGGCCAAGGCCTGACTAGGCCGCTAGGCAACGGGGAGTGGGGCCTTGGGCCTGCCCATGGCCGACGTGCTGGTGTTCCTGGTCCTCGTGGCGATGGCGGGCCTGCTGCTGGTGCTCGCCCTGGCCGCCGTCGCCGTGCTGCTGGGGGGCAGGGGGCGCTTGCGGCAGCGGCTCGAGCGGCTCGAGGCCCAGGTGGGCCGGCTCGATGTGCGGCTGGCGGAGCTGGTGCTGCAGTTGCAGTCGCTGGATGAGCGGCTCGATGGGCTGCAGCGGCTGCCCTCCCACGGGGCCGACGCGATCGCCGCAGAGCAGCCTGCGGAGAACCTGCCCAAGCCCCCCGAACCTGCGCCGGCAAACCCTCCAGCCCCGGAACCCCAGCCCCCGGAGGCTCAGAACACGCAGCAACCCTCCCAGGCGGAGCAACCCCTCCCTCCCCGGGGCCTGCGGCCTCCGGGTGCGACGCCAGCCGGCACCCCGGCACCACCCCGACCGCCAGCACCCACCAAAGCGCCCCAGCCGGTAGCGGCTCAGGCAAGAGCGACTCCACCGGGAACGGCCCCACCCCAGGCCAACCGGCCACAGCCCAGGCCCCGCAGCCGCCAGCTGTGGCAGCGCATGGAGCGGCTGGTGAGTGAGAACTGGACCGGGATCCTGGGAGTGGTGGTGGTGGTGGCCGGCGTCACCTTTGCAGCCATCAACGTGGCCCTGCGCCTGGATGCCTTCCAGCGCTTCCTGCTGACGCTGCTGGCGGCGGCGGCCCTGAGCCTGCCCTCACCGCTGATCGGCCGGCGGGAGCCCTGGCGCAACCTCAGCGACTGGATGCGCAGCGGCGGCGCGGCCCTGGCCCTGTTTGCCTGCACGGCCGCCGGCGGCCTGCCCCAGCTGGGGCTGCAGTGGATCCACAGCCCCGGCCCAGCCCTGGCCCTGGTGAGCCTGGGGGTGGCTCTCAACCTGGCCCTGGCGGGCATCGCCCGCACCGAGGCGATCGCGTCGCTGCACGTGGTGGTGAACCTGGTGCCGCTGCTGATCGTGCCCCAGACGGGACTCACCCTGGCGATCGCCAGTGCCGTGGCCCTGGTGGGCTACGGGCTGCCGCTGCGGCGGCGCTGGAACCGCCACCTGCTGCTGGTGACCTGGGCCTACGCGGCCTACCACGCCTCCTGGTTCGTTCGCTGCCAAGAACTGCTGGAGGACGGTGGGCAGCTGCGCACCGGCGCGGCGCTGGCGGCGGTGCTGGTGTTCGGCGGCGGAGCGGTGCTGCAGCACCGCGTCCGGGCGCTGCAACCCCGGCTGGAGGCCCTGCCCCTGGCCCTGCAGCTGAGCAACTGGGGCGCCCTGGGCCTGGCGCTGCTGGTGTACCCCCAGCAGGCGGCGGCGCGGGCCACCGCCCTGGCCCTCGCCGCCGCCGCCGCGCTGGTGCTGGGCCTGCGGGCGCGCCGGAACGGCCAGGGCTGGCTGCACCTCAGCGATGTGCTGGTGGCCCAGGCCCTGGCGCTTGCGGCATTGCTGAGCCTGCAGCCGCTGATCGCCAACACTCCGCTGCTGCTGGGCACCCTGCAGCTGGAGTGCCTGCTGTTCCTCGGCCTGGGGGTGCTGGAGGGGGAGGCGACGATCCGCCGCATCGGCTGGTGGCTGACGTTGCTGACGGGATCAGCGCTGGCCCTGGTGGGGCTGGTGGAGGCCGTTCAGGAGCTGGGGTCAGCGGTCCAGTTGCAGAACAGTGCGGTTCTGCTCGGCGCCGCAGGCCTGGGCAGCGCCAGCCAGTGGCTGCTGCGGCGCCGGGGCGTGGCCCTGCCCCTGCCGCCACTGCTGGGCTGGGTGATCGCGACCCAGGTATGGGTGGGTACCTGCCTGACGGCACCCGAAGCCTGGCGGCCCGGCCTGACCCTGGTGGCGATGGGAGGCCTGCTACTGGTAGCCCGCAGACACCAGCTGCCCGGACTGCTGGCAGGCCTGGCGACCGCCGTGGGGCTCGCCCACCTGCAGGGCTGGTTCTGGATCCTGGAGCACCAGCCCTGGCAGGCGGCCGGACTGCTGCATCACCTGCTGCCGCTGCTGGTCCTGGCGCTGCTGCTGCTCTGGAACCGCCAGGACCCCTGGCCCCGCCGCTGTGGCTGGGTGCTGGTGCAGGGCAGTGGGGCGGTGCTGATCCTGGGCAGCGCAGTCCAGGCCCTGCAGGCGGTGGAGGGTGATCGCCTGGGGGTTCACGTGGCCGTGCTGCTGGCCGGCGCCGGCTTCGCCGCCCTCCTGCAGGTGCTGCTGGAGCGCCGGGCCATGCCCCAGCCCTGGCCGCCGCTTCTGGGCTGGATGGCGGCGGGTCTGGCCACCAGCGGCGCGATGCTCGTGCCGCAGCAGAACTGGCGGGACCCGGTGGCGCTGCTGGCCCTTGGCGCCCTGCTGGGCCTGGCCCGCTGGCTGCGGCCGGCGGGGCTGCTGGCGGGCAGCGCCACTGCGGTGCTGCTGCTGCACGGCTGGCGCTGGCTGAACCTGCTGCTGGGCCACCCCTGGGCTGCGGAACCGCTGCTGGCCCGGCTGCTGCCCCTGGTGGGCCTGGCCCTGGCGCTGATCTGGGCGGCCCGCAGCAGCAGCCTGCGCCGGCTGGGCATCGACCTGCTCGGCCTCAACGCCGGCCTGGGCGCCTTCCTGCTGTTCGATCCCCTCTCGCCGCTGATTCCAGGTGTGGCCTGGCTGGTGCTGGCCCTGATCGCCCTGGAGGGCGCCAACCGCCTGCCCCGCGCCGAAGCCCTGCACGCCCTGGGGCTCGGCCTGGGGTATCTCACCGCTTTCAGCGGCTCCTACCTGCTGGTGATCAGCCAGAGCCCGGCCTACATCAGCCTGGGTCCCCTGAGCCTGCGGGGGCGGCTGCTGATCGAGCTGTTCGCGATCGCGGTGATCCTCTACTGGTGGTTCTTCCACGCCGGCAGCCGCCTGGCCCAGCTGCGGCTGTGGCGGAGCGTGCAGCCCTGCCTGCTGGAGGCGGCGCTGCTGGGGGTGGGCCTCACGATCCTGGGCGAGATCACAGTCCTGTGGCGGCCGGTGGCCTGGTCGCTGCTGGCGCTGGTACTGCTGAGCACGCCGCTGCGACGCCTGTTCGCCCAACGGCTACAGGTGTACTCGGTTCTCTTCTACTGGCTGTCGGTGGCGACGCTGGTGGCCATGCTCAGCACCCTGGAGTCGCCGTCGGCCCAGTGGTACGGCCAGCCCCAGCAGATCGGCCTGGTGGCGATCGGCCTGCAGCTGGCCTACATCGTGGCCTCCCACCACCGGCTCGACCTCGAACAGCTGCGCCAGCCCGGCGGCCTGGCGCCCCTCGCCTGGATCGGCCAGCGAGTCGCCAACCGGCGCAACCGCTGGCTCTACTACCCGATGTTTGCCGCGGTGGCCTACTACCTCGCCCTCCGCTACGACCGCTCCTTGCTGACCCTGCTCTGGGCAGCCGAAGCCTTCATCATCTACGTGCTGAGCGCGGTACTACGCGAAGGGCAGTTCCGCGTGGTGGCACTGCTTGGGCTCGGGGGCTGCCTGCTGCGGCTGCTGGCAATCGACATGGCCCAGGCCGACCTCGGGCTGCGGGGGCTGGTGTTCATCGGCGTGGGCCTGCTGATGCTGGCCATGAACGCCATCTACAACCGCTACCGGAGCCGCTTCGAGTGAGCGCCGATCCCCGTGGCCCAGGGCGACTGCGGCTGGCCCTACTGGCGCTGCTGCTGGCGGGCGGCGCCGTCCTGGTCGCTCTGCTGGCCCGCAGCCGGCCAGGCAGCCCGCTGGAGGCGTCGCTGGCGACCCCGTTCCAGCTGCTGGGCACACCGGTGCACCTGGTGGATCGGCTCGCCAGCCGGGCGATCCCGGTGGGCAGCCTCCAGGAGCGGCAGCTGGGGGACACCTTCCGGCAGCGCTACGAAGCCCAGCTCAAGCCGGGCGACCCGAACCAGACCTACCTCGATGGGCTGATGCCCCAGTTGCGGCCCCACGCCCGCCGGCCGTTCCCCTATCGGGCCTTCCTGGTCGGCCGCTGCGGCAGCCCCAACGCCTGGGCCCTGCCCGGGGGCGTGATCCTGGTGAGCCAGGAGCTGCTGGAACAGCTGGGTTCGGAGGCGGAGCTGGTGGCGGTGCTGGCCCACGAGCTGGGCCACATCGAGCTGGGCCACAGCTTCGATGCGGTGCGCTTCCAGCTGCTGGCCCGTCGCGGCGGCAGCGAACGGCTCGGCCAGCTCGCCGATGGGGCGGCCCGGTTGCTGCTGCAGCAGAGCTACAGCAAGGCGGCGGAGCACGAGGCCGACGACTACGCCCATGCCCTGCTGCTGAACAGTCGCTACGACCCGGGGGCCCTGGGCCGCGCCTTTGCCGCCCTCAACCGGCCCCATGGCGGCTGGGATAGGGCCGAGCGCCCCGTCGATCCCCTGCGGGACCTCCTGCGCTCCCATCCCCCCGGCGCCCTGCGCCAGGCCGACTACGCCCAGCGGGCCGCCGCGTGGTGGCGACAACACCCCAGCGAGAGGCGCTACGTGGGGACCGCCAACCTCAAGCAGCGCCAGCCGCTGCCACAGCTCGACCTGGCCAAGGAGTGGGTGGGCGGAGCCGCTCAGGCGGCCAGGTAGCCCACCAGATCCATCGACAGGCGCCGCACCTCATCGATGGCCTTGCGCTCCAGGCTGCGGGTGCGATCGCGGCTCATGCCCAGCTCCCGGGCGATCGAGCTGAGGCTCATCGGCTCATCGGCCTCGATGCCGTAGCGCATCTTCAGCACCCGCCCCTGCAGGTCCGGCAGACGCTCCAGCAGCGCCCGCATGTCGCCCCGCAGGCACTCCCCATCCACCAGC
>NZ_NQLA01000052.1 GCF_002252705.1 Vulcanococcus limneticus LL | reverse complement strand
TGGTTTCGGCCATTGGAAGGGAGGAATCCCGCTGACCAAACCCAATGCTGACAGGCCTCGCAAGAGCCACATGGACAGACCTTTAGGCAGCCCTGGCAGTTCTCCTACATGCTGCAACTGGCCCGCGGTGCCGGCGCCTCCATCAAGGGCGACATCCTCAAGAACCAGTCCCGCCTGAATCCCGCGGTGCATGCCGAGAAGCCCATGCCCGTTGTGGCTCAGGGCTCCAATGCCGCCGGTTTCTGCAAGGTCGCCAGCGATGGCGTCACCCTTCAGGATGTGGGTTCTGGCGAAGAGGGCCGCACCTTCCGGGTGGAGATCACCGGGTTCAACAACTTCCGCCTGCACAAGCTGCACGGCGACAATTAGGTAGGCGGCCGCCTACGTAGTTGTCACCGGGCAACAAGCGCAGCAATCGCGTGTGCTTCACCCCAGGGCCGACTGAAAGTCCGTCATAGGGGGGGGCTGGTGCGGCCATGATGGTGCCGGTTTTGTCGGGACTGCTCCCGTCCGTTGGCCGACCCCGCTGCCACTGCTGATCTGATCGCCTTTCTTCAGGCCTTACCGGAGAGGCGGAAGCGCCGAGGGGTGCGTTATCCCCATTGGCTGCTGTTGTTGATGGCGATCCTGGGCATCCTCAGCGGCTGCCGCAGCGCCAGGGATCTGGAGCGTTTTGCCAAACGGCATCACCAGGCATTCGGCTCCGCGCTGTTCTCTGGAGCACACAAGGCCCCTATGGGCCCCGCTTCGGGCTGTTTCGCAACCAGCTCTCATCCTGCAGAGGCCTTGCAGCGCAGGCGATCAGAGCCTGCCAATGACTGTTTGTTAAGCGCTGCTGATGGGGGCCATAGGTAGGGTCAACAATATATGGGCCAAGCGGTGAGGCGGACTTCGGCCTGCTCGCTCGATTTGGTGCCGTGATCCCCTGGTAGCTCGCTCTGCCGGCAGGGCGCGCATTCCCCTCTTCACCCTTGACCCAGTCGAGAACAGGAGCCTCCCCCCAATGTTTGACGCCTTCACAAAGGTGGTTGCCCAGGCTGATGCCCGTGGCGAATTCATCAACGCTGGCCAGATCGACGCCCTCGCGGCAATGGTCGCCGAAAGCAACAAGCGGATGGATGCTGTCAACCGCATCACCTCCAACGCGTCCAAGATTGTCACCAACGCGGCCCGCGACCTGTTTGAGGCACAACCTGCCCTGACAGCCCCAGGCGGCAACGCTTACACCAGTCGCCGCATGGCTGCCTGCCTGCGCGACATGGAGATCATCCTCCGCTACATCACCTACTCCGTGTTCAACGGCGACGCCTCCGTGCTGGAAGACCGCTGCCTGAACGGCCTGCGTGAGACCTACCTAGCCCTCGGCGTTCCCGGTGCTTCCGTGGCCGAAGGCGTGCGCAAGATGAAAGACGCCGCCATCGCCATCGCCAACGATCGCAATGGCATCACCGCCGGCGACTGCTCTGCACTGATGAGCGAGATCGGTACCTACTTCGATCGCGCTGCTGCGGCAGTAGCCTGAATTTTAAGCAAAAACTAATTCTTTAGTCAGCAACTCCCATGAAGACCCCTCTCACCGAAGCTGTTTCAGCAGCCGATTCCCAAGGACGCTTTCTGAGCAACACGGAGATCAACTCGGCATTTGGTCGGTACAACCGTGCCAAGAGCGCCCTTGCAGCAGCAAAGGGATTAACCGAGAATGCAGATAGTCTTGTCAATGGTGCTGCGCAAGCCGTATACAGCAAGTTCCCTTACACCACTCAGATGCAGGGTGCCAACTACGCTGCTGATGCGCGAGGCAAAGCAAAATGCAGCCGTGATATCGGCTACTACCTGAGAATGGTTACGTATTGCCTTGTGGCCGGTGGTACTGGGCCGATGGATGAGTATCTGATTGCCGGCATTGATGAAATCAACCGCGCCTTTGAGCTGTCTCCTTCATGGTACGTTGAAGCCCTCAATTATATCAAGGCTAATCATGGACTTTCTGGCGAGCCAGCCACTGAAGCCAATAACTACTTGGACTATGCAATCAACGCCCTAGTTTGATTGCATGCAATCAATTGTTGCATTCTCGGGCTCCCAATGTGGGGGCCCTTTGTTTTTGCAAGCCAAAGCTAAGAGTCTGCAGCTCAGAAGCTATCATTGCAATGAATACATACAACCCAGTCAACCATAAATACTCAAAGCCATAAGATTTAGCTAGTGGTATTTAAAGGAAGAATTTTCCCCATTGGCTATTCGACATCATGTATATAAGCAGATATAAGCCCGCATCGCCCACCCCCTTCTCCTTGACAAGAGCATGACGTTCCAGCAGCCCGAGCAGATCATAAACTTGATAAGACAAGCAGGAGAAAGCGCGGAAATCATATACAAATCGGGAGATATTCATCTTCGCATTGACCTTAGGAGTGACGACATATCCCTTTGGAGATCGCATTTTATGGCTCATTATAATAATGCAAATTTACTCGTTGCATGCCAAGATAGTGATAGCGATCTAATACAGACACAACTCACATGGGTCGTAGGCTCTTCTATTCGGACCGCTCTCGTATCTGGTAAAAAAGAAGCTCAAGCGCTCTTGGAAGCAATCGGTATAGTGGCCGAGCTTGCCAGTCTTGCATGCGATCGCTGCTATGGATTAGGCGAGTCGACTATATGGGCATTCTACTTGGACCGAAAAGATACATTGTCCGCAACTCCACTTGGCTCTATTTTATGACAACAGAAACGGAATACAAAGCGGAGATTAGCCGTCTTATCGCGCAAGCCAACGTATGTGGGCTTGGCGCAAGAGAAACTATACCTATGGAAGTTCGAAAGATTATCGTGATTGCAGATGCAGCGCGATGCGCACTGAGTCTAAATGAAATAGAGCATATCTGCACTATTTGCAAAGTCTCAGAAAGAGCTGTTGCCGAACTAATCGACAAGTCACCAAAGATGATTGCCAGAGCGAGAGCATCATTGCTATATAAACAACCAGGGTTGATAGTGCAAGGAGGAGAGCTTTTCCCTGAGCATAGAGCCATGGCGTGCTGGAGAGACTGCGAGCAGTTTATGAGGGTAGTGACTTACGGAGTAGCATGTAATTGCACAGAAATCACCGATAAAGAAGGCATGAAGGCATTATTGGAACTCTATACGTTTTTGAGAGTACCAGTAAAAGCACTCTTGTACGTCTTATCAGAATTAAAGATTCTCTCAGTCAATAGTCTTCGAGGATCAGGCTATGAGAGTGAAAGCTTTGACGCTGAAAATGCGTTTAACGACTTGATCTCTGCGCTAGATCCAAAAAGTGAATAACGACTCAAGAGCCACAATCACGCGATCAAGATATTCAACATACATTCTGCCAGCGCAGTTTAGTCCTAAAATACAAACGCCATAAAAGAACTAGCGTTAACAGAACGGACATCCAAACCATCCCGAATCCCAACTCAAGATGAATTTATTGCCAGAGAATCCACAGCAGTGGCATCCCCCAGAGACATGCGAACCTGATGTGGTTTATCAGGTGCCGCTTGATGCACGCGGAGCTCGTTGGTCACATCGAATTCTACCTCCTCTAGACCTAAGAGAATCTAAACTGTGCCGAGCAGATCTAAGAGGTTCCGATCTTTCTGGCTGCCAGCTTGATGGCTGTGATCTCAAGTTAGCTCGTTATGATATGAATAGCAAGTTTCCCGAAGGATTTAATCAATTCAGATCTGGAGCAGTCGGACCCAAGGCTTATCTTAACGGTGCATTTTTTAATGGTGCCGACTTAAGGGGGATGGACCTCAGTGGGAGTAGTTTCATGGGGGCCTATCTCAGTGGTTGCGACCTTAGCGGCTCTGTGCTTGATGGTGCAAACTTTGTGGGGGCCGATCTTCGCTTTGCCAGAATACAGGGGTGCAGCTGCAAAGGAGCGCGCTTTACGGGTAGCCAATTGAATCAGGCAGATTTACGCACAACTAACTTCATTAACACATCCATCGATACTGCAGAAAGCATTCAGGGGGCCGATTTTAGTTGTGCCACTGGGATCAGTTCTGAGCAGCTTATAAACCTTTTATCACGGCCACACACGGAGCTTGATTGCTGGAACCCATTCACTCGTACGACAACCCGGGCCTCTCTGGAGTCGCTTCGGTGCTGAGGTCAAGCGAACAAAGACTGCGAGGCCGCCGCTGCACTGCCAATCAGGGCGACCAAAGGACGAGAGGACAGCAGCTGGAGAGTGCGGTCAGTCAGAAGGAGTTGAGTTTCATAAAGCAACCTGCAAGCTTGGCCGATAAATCACGGATAATTGTGAGGTTTCGCCAACGCACCCATGCCCTTCGGCCCCGCCTCGATTCTCGGTGTTGAACGCTTCGCTCAAGACTGCGAGGCCCCCCAGGAGCTTGTGCCTGGGGATGATGACGCCGCCAAGGAAGTTCTGATTCGTGCTGTATACAAGCAGGTCCTCGGAAATGCTTATGTCATGGACAGCGAGCGCCAGCTGGTTGCCGAATCACAATTCAAATTAGGCGAGATCAGCGTGCGTGAATTCGTGCGCACCATTGCAAAAAGTGAACTCTATCGCTCACGTTTTTTTGATGCGTGTGCCCGATACCGATATATTGAACTCTCGTTTCGCCATCTGCTTGGGCGCGCGCCTGCCAGCTTTGAGGAAATGCGCCGCCACGCAGAGCGACTTGATGCAAGCGGCTATGAATCAGACGTCGACAGTTTTGTCGACTCTGATGAATACCAGAACACCTTTGGTGAATGGACAGTTCCGTACCAGCGGGGCTGGAGGACTGAATCCTGCGCCACTCTCCAGGAATTCACATGGTCGTTCCAGCTACTGCGGGGAAACAGCAGCAGCAGCCTGAAGGGAAACCTCTCCGGGATCCAGAGTCGGCTGGGCGGAGCAGCCTACCAAAACCGCCCACTCCCTGTGGTAGCACCATCATCGATCGATTCACAGGGATGGAGTTTCCGCCCATCACCAAACCTCGGCGATGCCGCTACTCGCAGTGGCGTTGGCGCAGGGCAAGAAGGAAAGGTCTATCGGGTTGAAGTCACAGCATACCGTGCAAATAATGTGCGGCGTGTCTCCCGATACACGAAGTCTAATCGTGTCTATTTTGTTCCCTACAACAAGCTATCAGAGCAGTATCAGCGCATTCATCGTGAGGGAGGGAAAATAGCTAGTATTACCCCGGTTTGAAAAGTTCCGAGTGCAGGCAGAGATCAGCGCTCTTGTTCATGAATGTCCACAGACTTCTGAGCATCCACGCCAGCACTATGGCAGATCTAAAAGACTGTTAAATGTCAGGACGACCACACCACGTCCCTCATTCATCCCTAGCAATGTCAATGAATCAATCTCCTGCACTTGGATTTGGTGCCATTCAATTACTAGACGCACCTGCCAGGTTTTCGCGAAGGCTGAACCATGAGGCTACAGAAGCAGCAACGAGCAATGATCGATACAGAAACCAGCAAGACCTAAACGATCCTGGGGCGTTCACAGCCAGCGATAACGCGTCCTATCAGCTTGCGGTGATTGCTGCCTATCGCCAAGTATTCGGCAATGTTCAGCCGATGGAGAGTGAGCGTCTGCTGAGTGCCGAATCGCAACTCCGCAATGGAGATATCAGCGTTCGTGAATTCGTGCGCCGCCTTGCGCTATCAAGTTTTTATCGCTCTCGCTATTTTGATGCGGTGTCTCCGCATCGTGCTGTTGAACTGAACTTCAAGCATCTACTCGGTCGCCCGCCGCAGGACGAAGCCGAGATCAGTGCCCATGTGGAAACGGTTGCCACCTCTGGTTTTGAAGGTGAGATTAACAGCTACCTTGATTCCGATGAGTATTTGCAGACATTTGGTGAGGACACTGTTCCTTATCCCACCAGCTGGAATTCTCCACTGGGTCAGCCACAGTCTGCCTTCAACCGGATGGCGGCTCTTGAGCAGAACTTCGCAGGAAGTGATACCGCTGTGGGGAATAAGAGTCAGCTATTGGGTAACCTTGCAAGAGGCTACAGCCTCTCGATCAAGGTCCCGGCTCAAGTCTACAGGTCTGGAAACGCAGGCAGCGTGAATCGATCATTGGCGGTAGGTACCCGTGGGATGTTTGAGCCCGTCAGGCGGATCAATGCCGATGGGGGTGACTCCGCACCGATGCGCGGCGATCTTTACGTCGGCTTCGGTCTTGGCCAACGAGATCAGGAGGTGTTTGAGCGCAGCGGTGGTGAGTCCGCTGATCAAATTGCAGGGCTGATACGTGCAGCCTACCGCCAGGTGATGGGCAACCCCCATCTGATGGAAAGCGAGCGGAGCCTCACAGCAGAGAGCCAGTTCGCGGAGGGTCGGCTCAACACGCGTGAGTTTGTACGTGCAGTTGCTCTTTCTCCTGATTACCGGCGCCGCTTCTTTGAGAGCAACGCGCCCTATCGCTTTGTGGAGCTCAACTTCAAACATCTTCTGGGTCGAGCTCCACTCACTCAAGCAGAGGTAAGCGAGCACATCCAACGACTCGCCAACGAAGGCTACGAAGCCGAAATCAACAGCTATATTGATAGCGATGAATACCAGAATCTGTTTGGCGAGAACACTATTCCGTTTGTTCGTATCAGCTCAGAACAAGGTCGCTCCCAGCTAGCATTCAACCGTCATCTTTCGCTGGCAGGGGGCTATGCATCGAGCGACACAGTCCAATCTGCATCGAATCTGGTGATGTCGGTGGCCACCAATACGGTGCCCAGCAATTGGTCAAACACGTCGCAAAGGATCAACCGCATCGGTGCCAACGCTGGCACCACCGAGCCAACAGGCAAGCGCTATCGGATTGTCGTTCAGGCCCAGCCTGCTGGAGGCCGGCAGCGCACGCCGAATGCGACCTATCTCGTCTCAGGGAAAGACATGACCAGCCAGCTCGGTTATGTCCATCGCCGAGGTGGTCGGATCCTCTCGATCACTGAAGTGCTCTGATTGCTACAAGGCGATCAAGACTACGTTCTCGCCAACTCAAAAACATTCACTCTGTCTCCACCCATGCCTGAAGCTACAATCGCTACAGCTGATGCCAGTCTCCGTCAAGAGTCGGCACAAGCCATTATCCGTGCGGCCTACCGCCAGGTGTTCGGCAATGCCCATCTGATGGAGGAAGATCGTAGCGCCACTGCAGAAAGCCTTTACATCAACGGCGATCTCAACGTCCAGGGGCTGGTGACCGCCCTTGCCCTATCAGACAGCTACCGCCGTCTTTTCCTGGACAAGAATGGACCCTATCGCTTCGTGGAGCTCAACTTCAAGCACCTCCTAGGCCGCGCACCCCGCAATCAAGCTGAGGTTAGCGAGCATGTGCAGCGACTTGCAAACGAAGGTTATGAAGCTGAAATCAACAGCTACACCTTCAGCGTGGAATACATCGACGCCTTTGGGCTCGATGATGTACCAAACATGCGCGGCAGCCAAAGCCAAATCGGTGAAAGCAACGCCACTTACGTCCGTTCGAAGGCCATTGGCAACGGCTTCGCCGGATTTGACGGAAGCCATCAGTCCGTGCTTCTGAGCAGCATTGGCACCGGCACTGCACTCTTTGCTGGCAGCAAGGTCCCAGGTCCTGGAAATCGAGACAGCAAGCGTTACGCCATCACCTGGACCACTGCGAACCCAGTGGGCATGCGTCGCCGTTCCGTGCAGACATCGATCGCTCCCTACAGTTCCCTGACGACAGCGATTCAAGGCATCCAGAAACGAGGCGGACGCATCCTTTCTGTTGCAAACACTTAACGACCACGGGCCTGGAGTCAATCCAGGCCCCCTTTCCCAGTAGCGTCAGTAAACGGCTGGATAGTTGGGAATGATTGTTTTCCCAAGGTTCAATCGCCATCGAATTCTGCTCAGGACAACTCAAATGCCTCTATCGCCGCGCCAATACATTCAGAAAAAGGGCCCATGTGAAAAGCCTGTAGGCCATTCAGGGAGTGGCATTTCCATGGCTACGGCCCTAATGGTGGAGTCTATGGTTTACATGGTACACAATTCTCAAGCTCTGCAGAAAGGCGAACGTTGAATCTGACGCTTCGAAATCGAGGTAAAGAATGAATCTCGAAACATTTGTCTTGCAGAGCGAAGGGAATTGGCGCTGTATGAGAAGCGGCCACTCGCTTGCATTTCGGCAGTTTGAGGAAGTACTGAGCCATATCACGATCAAGCGGCTTTCACTTGACGATCCACAGGTATTCGATCTGATAGCAACAGCTGATGAGCCAGAGGGTAAGCCTTGCTCACCTTTTTTTATGGAGTGGAGCGCAGAAAGTGACTGGGAGCCTGATGATCCATCGCTTGTCAGTCAGGGGTCATGTGTGCTGATTCCATTTGCGACAAATGCAGACGAAGGGTTTTTGCTTCGCAGTGTAGGGTATGCCGAACCTGAGCAAGCTATCGGCAAATATTGCTTTCTTTCCGATGGCACGTTTACACTCACAACGCGCTACGGGCAATCCATCGCAGAGGAGAGAATCTGGTTCGTATCAGAACATGTGCGCTGTCGTTCTTCGGTGCTGAGAACCTCGGAAGGATCTGGTGTTCTACAGACTTCATTTTCGTCAGAAGTCCGGCGACTTACTCTCTAAAACAAGAGCTGTTCTAGCCGTGGACCCCTCTCTTCTCTTCGCCAAAACTCTTTGCGGCCATTATAGCAACCTTGATCAAGCTCAGCAAGATCCTTCAAAATTCGCGCGCATTAATATCTTCTTCATGCCTCTCCCCTGGGAGGTGCTCCGTGCACCGGGCATTTATTCTGAACAGAGCTACGACCACGATCCGTGGCGCCCATACCGACAAGGAGTTCATCGCCTGAGCCGATGTGATGATGTTCACATTGTTGAGAATTTTGGGCTTGACCAGCCGGAACGGACCGCCGGAGCTGGGCTGTATCCTGAACTTCTCCAGTCGATTGATGCCAATGCCCTCATCGAGCGATGCGGGTGCGCCATGCATTTTCGATGCGTTGAGCCTGGATCGTACCTTGGTGAGCTTGAGCCGGGTCAAAACTGTTTGATTCCCCGCGATGGGAAACTCACCTATCTCGTCAGCGAAGTGCAGCTCAATCAGGACCGTTGGAGCAGTCGAGATCGTGGCTTTGACCCACTCACTGACGCCCCGATCTGGGGTTCAGAGCATGGGATGCTACATTTTGCAAGAATTCAATCCTTTGCAGACCAGTTAGACGATAGCTGGCTGCAAACATAGCAGGATGAGCCGCGAAGATACGCTGTGATGTGCACAAATGATGCTCATAAGTTGCTGAAGGCGTGGATCCGATCGCAGCATTTGATCTGCCTAGGCACAGACTTCATCTTTGAAACTGTTGACCAATCGCAAATGGAACGTTTCGAGCAGTGCATGCTGGATTGTGGTGGACATGTGAGGGAAGTGCGCGCCGTGGGAAATTGGCCAATGGGACCTAACCGATCATTCAAAGTGTTGAGAGCTGTGGCCTCTATACCAAGGCCTGGCGGAGAAGAACTTGTCCAGTACTGGGCCAGCCGTGGAGGCAAGAGCACCCGTTATGCGGAAATTAACCACTGATGGCCCGCAACAACTGGAGACGAGCCTGCACGTAGGGATGGTTTTCATTGCCATTGATCACATTACTATCTTCGCCAGAATCGATCCATTCTTGAGCCATTGCTGCCGCGTAGCGGCATTCCCACCAGGGCGTGCGATCGACATCTTGCCATCGGCTGAGATGCCGCTTACACAGCAGGGGATCTAATGAGGCCAGAGCCAATAGTGCTGCAGCTTTTGATTTGACGAATTGCGGCCTTTGGTTATCAACCGCCTCGACGAGCCACTCTGTAATCAACGCCATGGCTTCCATGGGCCATTGTTTGTGGGAACCAAAAAGTCGAATAAAAAAGTAATGCGCACCATAATCGTTATGCGCATCCTCGAGCCAGCCTCGCCGCAACAGCGGCCAGAGAGCCTCAGCTGGCCGTTGACGCAGTGTCTGAAGTGCCAGATAGCATCGGCTGAAGTCAGTTCCAAAAAACTCCTGGATCAGGAATGCATTGTCAGGCTCATCGTCATAGCGATGCACCAACACCAAAGCACTTGGATCATCGCGCACCAAGGCATCAAGCGTTTCTGTCAATACCATGCCCTCACAAGACGTGGAACTCTCCGGCCAGAGAGCCTTAAGAGCACGCATCCGAAATACGGGGGAAACCGGAGCCTGGAGGACACTCGGGAGAAGATTGATAGCACCAGCATTGATCACATCCTGGATAGCAGACTGGCGATCCATCTGATTTGGCAGAGTGAGATGGTCTTCAAGGGCAAGTAGCTGATCACGCTGACCTGATAGCTGGGCAATGGCACACAGAGCTGCCCCGCGCACACCAGGATTGGAATCGTTCTGGAGGCTTTCAATCGCTGCCAGGGCAGAGCGAACCCTTAATCCAGCCAGGCTCTGGATCAATACCCGACGATTCTGGGCAGGATCAGCCAGGCAATCGATCATCACCTGATGCAACATTGAATCCATACAACCCAATTGCTCAAGAGCCCAGGCACTATTTTCAACGAGGTAGGGATCTTCACTCTTGAGGCAATAACCGATAGCCGATATTGCTTGTTGAGCATTCAGACGACCAAGCACCTCCACCGCCTTACGCTGGGCTAGACGGATGGGCTGCTCTACGGAATCAACGGCAAGGAGTTGCAGGAGGGCTTTCTCGGTGGAGTCTCCAGGAAAATTGATCAGGTGGGAGGCCGCCATGTAGTAATCGCTGGCCGATTCAAGTGCCTCAATAGGCTGTTCTAAAATCCGCAGAGCCTCCTGCTGGGTGAGGCCAGGATGAATGTTGTCGAAACGGCTCACGGATGGCGCTGCAGGACGGACACTAGATTCACACCTAGCACCATTGCAGGTCAGGTCGCCCAAGCAGGCCGTTTGTTAAGAATCTTCCATATATTGACGGTTTGCTTGATGTTGGTGCACGATGGGACAGCGTTGTTCCTGCCAACATGGGGCCTTTCCTAGCCAACTCCTTTGTGATCAAATTGAGCCTTGGCAAGGGTGCAAGGCTGAATTCACCACAAAAGTTGTGCGTGCCTTACGAAGTACTCAGTCGCACACTGGATCTCATCAATCACCAAGGAGCAGGGGTGCAGAATGTTTCCGCTCAGGGGGCTACAAGCACTCAAGCCCCTCAAGACCAGACCCCCCCTGCAGCGGTGTCGACGGAGAAACAGCCTCGGGTTGCTGGAACGAGGCAGCGTCGGTCGCGTGGCTCCTAATCAGCCTTGCATCGCGAACACGCCATCGGCAGGACGACCCTGCTTCAGGGCCTCCCAGCCGATAGCGCGCAAAAACGCTGGGCCGTCCATCGTTTCCACCACATCCACACCCCAGGCTCCCAGCGTCAGGGGAGAACCAGCTGAGCTTGGACTGTCCTTGCGCCCTCCAAGTGCCAGCAACTGATGCCCATCGGTATGGCCGCAGGCCCGCCGAAACCCCCGCCATGCCTGGATCAAGTCAACGGCCAGATCCGCAGGTGCCAGCTCCGATTCGATGCGAATGAGCCAATGGGGATGATCCAGCGGCTCTGCCGAAACAATCCCTGAAGCGTGGGCCTTCAACCCTGCTGCAAGGTCCACCGCGTTGAAGGGCGGTACGCCCGGCTCTTGTACCTGGAGGTTATGGGACAGAACGAAGCAGGTCATGCCGATGCCGTGTGTTACAACGACCCTAGGCGGTCGCCAATGCAACTCGATAATGCTTCCACCCGCTAGCCAGCAGCCGTGAATGCCAGCCAATGCTCGCCGATCAGTGGGCAACCCCTCCAACTGAGCGAAGAGGAAGCCAGCCAACTGGCGGAGGAGCTCAAGCACCAGCTCCGGTGTGGAGAGGTGCCTGATGCCAACAGCAGCAGCATTGAAAGAATGGTGGCGGGGCTGGGCGACCGGCGTGGTCTGATGCGACTCACCTTCGCCGAAAGCCTCGGGGTCGTTGGCAAAGCAGCCGTGCCAGCCCTTTGCCAGGCCCTTGAAGGCCACGACAATGTCACGGTGCGGCGTGCTGCCGCCAAGACCCTCACGCTGATCGAAGATCCACAGGCTTTGCCAGTCCTGCTGAAGGCCCTCCTGCATGACCCTGACCCAGTGGTTCAGGGGTCTGCCGTGGGTGCTATGGCTGCACTGGGCGCGGAAGCCGTTGATGCACTCCTGGGTGTCCTGATCAACCCCAAAAGCAGTTCAATGCAGCTGGGCTTGGCCAGTTGGGGGCTTGCTTTTGTTGGCGCGCGGGCCCCTGAAGCTTTGCGCGAGGCCGCAGGCTCCGAGCATGCGGAGATCAGAGCTGCTGCAATTGCTGCATTGGGCGATCAAATCCAGGCTCAGGGGGATGAATCCGCAAGAGATCTCCTGATTCGTGCACTAAGCGATCAGCATGTCGATGTGCGGGCCGAGGCAACCACCTTGCTCGGCAAGCTGCATGATTCTTGTTGGGCAACACCACACCTCATCCCGCTCCTCAATGACCAAGCGGGCCAGGTGCGCAAGAACGCAGCTCTTTCACTGATGAAGCTTCAAGCAAGTGACGCGTTACCAGCCCTGCGCGAGCACCTCCAGTGCGAGCACGAACCAGATGTGACGGCCGTTTTACGAGTTTCCATCAGCCAGCTCGAAAGGATCTGATCTTGATCCTCAAGCCAAGTCAGCTACCGTGTTGACGGGCTTTTAGATCCTCGATCCTGATCAGGGCCGAGCTCACAGTCTCCCGCACGTAATCATCAGTTGCCGGGTCATCAAGCAGCTGCTGTAAGGCTGGCTCAATAGCAGGATGATCGATCTGTGCCAACGCATTGACCGCTGCAACTCCTTGAGCTGGATTGTTACCGCGACTCACCTGCAGCAAGAGAGGCACCGCTTGGCGACCCACCTGACCTAACGCCATGACGGCTGCGACCGCAACCACAGGTGAGCGATCATCAAGGGCTTCACGCAAAACCGCCATGGCCTGCTCAGTAAACGCTTGGCCTGCGTAGTTGGAAGCCAACTGGGCATAGGCTTTAATGCAACTTGCCCTCACCGTGTCATCGCTACTGGTGCTGAAGCACTCAGCAATCGGCTGCATCGAGCGTGCGCCGAAGGCCCCAAGCCCCCGAACAGAAGCACGTCGCAGAGACACATCCGGCTGATCCAGGAGCTCGATCAAACGCGGGATTGCTTCGTCTGGCCAGTGTTCGACCATAGCTGTGAAGGCACGCGTTTGAATGTAGGGGTTGGGATGGGCAAGATCTGCAAACAGTTGATCGAGATCGGGGGGGTGCGGCATTGAAGTAGTCACTGTTTTGAGGCTGGGAAGTGGAACCTAGACCGCCACGACCCGCCGATGGAAAGCCTGAAACAAGACATGAAAAAGGGGGCCTTGCGGCCCCCGGATGGCAGCATCAAGAATGAGGCTCAGGAGAGCGCATTGATGGCGTAGTCCAGGTAGGACTTGAACTCGTTCAGAGCCTGGGGGCTCAAGTCACGAGGGGAGCATGCGCGGTCGCGGGTGAAGGTCAGCGCTTCCACGTAGGCAGCCGTCGGCAGACGCAGGGTGCGATAGACCTCGCGGGCGCCTGCGATGCCCCACTCGTCCAGGGGGCCGGTTCCGCCGACCACGAGGGAGTAGTTGATCAGGCGCAGGTAATGCGCGATATCGCGGTAGCACTTGTCCACCTTGGTCTGATTCTCACCTGCCTCGCCAGCTTGCTTGAGGTACGGATACTTGCTGAAGACAGCGTCACCTGCTTCCTTGGTCACTTTGTCCAGACCTTGGGCAAGCTTTTCAGCAGCTTCCAGGCGTGCAGCAGCACGCTGGATATTGCCCTGAACGGCCTCAAGGTCATTCTGAGAGGGGAAGCGACCGGCAGCATCAGCGGCGGTCACCACAGTGGTTACAACAGATTTCATCGTGGGTCTCAACAGAAAAGGGTTGTGTTGTTAAAGATCAGGATTGATGCCTGAATTTGTTCAGTTCAGCGCGCCGATCACTCGGTCAAAGTAGGAGGCTGCTTCAGCAACCAAGGCGGAGCAATCACCCTTCACGGTTTCCATCTTGCGGAAACGGGTCTCAACAGGATTGGTGCCGCTGGTGTTGGTCTCGTTGATATGAGCCGTAGAAGAAGCCTTCATGATGGCCACAGCGCGACTAGCCGATTGAAGGGGCACGCCGAGGGCGATGTAGGTTTCCTTCAGGCCGTTCAGGGCGCGGTCATCCAGCACGGAGGCATCGCCGGCCAGCAGGGCATAGCTGATGTAACGCAGCACGATCTCGCCATCACGCAGGCAGGCAGCCATGCGGCGGTTCGGGTAGCAGTTGCCACCAGCTTGGATCAGGCCGGTGTTTTCGCAGATGATGCCGGTCACGGCATCGGACACGATGCAGGAGGCATTGCTGGTGATGGCGTTTACAGCGTCGAGACGCTTGTTGCCTTCAGCCACATAGTTACGCAGAGCGGCCAACTCACCGCCACCGATCGGAGCAGTTTTGGCGTCAGCGCTGACGACAGCGCGAGAAAAGGCGTCGAGCATGGGGGTCGGGACAGGGGGGGGGATGCTTGGTCGAGTATCGGCTGAAGCCAATGGCGCGAACCACCAGGGACTAGTGATTTCCGCTCTCGTCACCTGAGCACCCAGGAAAACTACGGCCATCCCCACTCGCCATTCCCCGATCCGATGCATCACGCAAACTTTCGTGATCCCGGTCGCCGGCACTCCCTGGCTCTAGTGCTCGCAGTGCTTCTGGGAGGCGGTGGGCGGAGATGGCGCGCGCCATTGCCAGAGGAAACCGCCTTCTTCATTTTTTGTTCCGGATTGGCGGCCGGTGCTCAGAGGGCTGGTGTCTGCAGGACAGCTCGCCAATAAGCTGAGGCACGCCAGTGAGCTTCCACCATGTCCAGCGCCAGTTTTGACCCGGTCGCGGCCGACGCCATTGCTGAGCCGTCTCCGAGCCGCGAGGAGCTGCAGGAGGCCATTGAGCAGCTCATGGCGTTCCGAGATCGGATTGTGAGCGACGTCACGGGCATGGGCCAGAAGCTGAAAATGCCGCAGCAGCAGGTGGCCTTCACCCTGTCCCAGCATCCCGAGCTTCAGAGGATCGAGTCCGTTCTGGCCCAGCTCCAGCTCCAGATCGCTGAGCTGGCCTAACCCTGCTCCCATTCACTGCTGCCTCTGCAACCATGGCGCCTGCCCAATCCATGCGTGAGTTCCTGGAGGCCAGTCGTGGGGTCTGGCTGACCCGTCGAGCTGTCCATCACCTCGACCATCAGGACGACGAATCTGGCGATTCCAACCTCGTGATCGAGCCTTTCAGCTGTTTTGACCCTGCTGTGCAGCAGATCTGCCAGGCCCTCGACATTGACCCAGGTCTGGCCGCTGGAGGAGCTCGCTTCTGGTGGGAGAGCAATCTCAAGCCCCTGGCCCGAACCGAAGACCAGGCCGCTGTAGTCATTGACATTCCGATCGAAGGCGATCCATCCCGGGGATTCCTGGTGCGGGACAAGGGCTATGTGGAGAAACAGCCGGTGCTCAGTGAATACGTCTTTTCCCCTGATGGTGTGATGACGGTGACGACCCGCTACGACAGCAATGTGGGCACGGAGCGCTGCTGGTTTGTGACAGATCAGGTGCGCATGCGGGTGAGTTCGGTGCAGTGCCTCGATGGTGTGTCAATGACCACCTATTGCACGGAGCTGCGTTGCCCATCCGTTGAGGATCTTCAAGCGGTTCGGGCCAGTGCCGAGGCCCTGGCCACCCGTCTCGTGTCCCTGACCCACTGAACTGCTGAACTGCTGCGCTCGACGATGTTTGATCCCTTTCTCCAGGAACTAACCAGCAGATTGGAAGCGTCGGGGGGCCATCCCCTGCCACCGCCCGACGGGCTGGTCGAATGTCGATCTCAGAAGCAACAGAGCGTGATTCGAAGCTGGCTGTGGCAGGTGCCAGGATTTCGGCGTTGGCGCGTGACCAGATTGGATGCCGGTGACAGCCTGCAGGTGCTCAATTCCGTGGCTTATCCTGATTTCTCCAATGATCAGCCTTTGCTGGGCATCGATCTTCTCTGGTTTGGTGCCCGCGGAAAACTGGTTGCCGTGCTCGATTTTCAGCCACTGGTGCAAGATCAAGACTACCTGGATCGTTATTATCAAGGGCTGCGCGAGCTAATCACTCATTACCCAGATCTGCACGGTGCCGAGGCGATGCGCTCCTTTGATCCTCACCAGTATTTTTCACCATGGCTGCTTTTTTGCCGTGGGGGGGCTGAGCAGGCTCAGGGATCACTGCCCAGTGCTTTTACACTCTTTCTTGACTGCTACTGGCAACTCAGCGCCGCTGCCAACCATCGCACTTCACAGATCACCGCTGAGGAGGTTCAACGCCTGCAGCAGGATTACGACGTGTATAGCGCTGAACGCGATCCAGCCCACGGACTCTTCACCAGCCACTTCGGCAAGGCCTGGTCTGATCGTTTTCTGCACGAGTTCCTGTTCCCCGCAAGCCGTCAGCCATGACCTCTTCCCGTTCCAACAGTCTTGAACCCGTCAATGTTTCGAACTGGCGATGGCAGCCCTTCCTGGAGCACGCGGTCAAGGTGCTTCAGCAATTCAACCCCATCGCCTACCCGATACCCCAACAATTTCTTGAGCAAGCCGGAGCCACTGGGTCCAAGGCCCAACCCGTAGCAGTTCACACTGCCACCTGGGCGTGTCAAACCGAGAAATTGCGCCAGGTGAGGGCTGCCTGTGTGGAAGCTGGAGCAGCGGCTTCCGTTCTCAACCTGGTGATCAACCCCAGCTGCCGGTACGACCTGCCATTCTTCGGCGCCGATCTCGTGACCCTGCCCTCCGGACACCTGCTGGCGTTGGATTTGCAACCGGTCGACCGTGGCGATCCAGTTCACACCCAGCCTGTCTGGAATCGTTTGCTGCCCATCTTTGAGCGCTGGAAACCACTCCTGCCCCATGGTGGACCCATTCCTGCAGAAGCAGAGCCTTACTTCTCTCCAGCATTCCTCTGGGCTCGCCTGCCACTGGGGGAATCTTCAGATGCACTAATCAGCAGCACTCTATTCGATGCTTTTGCTGAGTACCTCAATCTCTACGTTGATCTAGTGCGCGCAGCACAACCGGTAGCAGAAGAGCGCTCAAGGTTTCTGCTTGATGGCCAACGGCGCTACACCCACTACCGCGCAGAGAAGGATCCCGCGCGCGGCATGCTCAGCCGCTTCCACGGTGCCGAGTGGACCGAAGCTTATATCCACGAGGTGTTATTTGATCTGGATCGTCACTACCCCGCATAGTCCGAGATCAAAGCAGGCCGATGGCATGGAGGGGGCCCCGTCCGCTGATCAGCTCCACCAGGAAAGCGGAGAAACCCACCATCGCCAGCCGGCCGTTCCAAACTTCTGAACTGTTGTTCCAGCCCCAGGCCCACTTGTCCTGGGGGTAGAGCTTCACCCGGCGGGGCAATGCCGCCGCCTGATCGAGGTTCACCTCAGGCCCCTCCAGGGCGTGCTGCACCAGCTGGGCCAGGCCCTCGATGAACGCCGGAGTGGTGTTGAGCGCCGGGACGCGCCGGAAGTTGCTGATGCCGGCCTCCGAGGCGATTTCCCGGTACTCGATGTCGATCTCCTCGAGGGTCTCGATGTGCTCGCTGACGAAGCTGATCGGCACCACCACCAGATCCTTGACACCGGCCTCTCCGAGGGCCTGCAGGGCGTCATCGGTGTAGGGCTTGAGCCACTCCACCGGCCCCACCCGGCTCTGATAGGCGAGCGTGAAGGGATTGCCGTGGCCCAGATCGTCCTGCAGGCGCTGCATGATCAGCCGCGCGCAGGCTTCGATCTCCTGTTGATAGGGATCACCCGCCTCCTCCACGTAGCTCTTGGGCACGCCATGGGCACTGAAGAACACATGGGCGCTGGCGGGATCGGGGCAGGCCTGGATCTCGCGGGCGATCAGACCAGCCATGGCACCCACGTAGCCGGGGTCGTCGAAGTAGCTGCGGATGCAGCGGATGGGCAGACGGGCGAAGGCAGGATCGGCCTGGCGCAAGCGCTGCAGCTCGCGGAAGCTGGAGCCGCTCGTGCTGATCGAGAAGTGGGGATAGAGAGGCAGCACCACCACTTCGTCGATGCCATCGGCCTTGATGTCGGCCACGGCCGACTCGGTGAACGGGTGCCAGTAGCGCATCGCCACGTAGCTGGTGGCTTCGATGCCGCGCTGGCGCAGGCTGCTCTGCAGCTCGCGGGCCTGTTGCTCGGTGATGCGACGCAGGGGCGAGCCGCCACCGATCGAGCGGTAAGCCGCCTGGGATTTGCTCGCCCGGAGAGTGCTGATCAACCAGGCCAGGGGCTTCTGCAGGGCCGGGTTCGGCAGCCGGATGATCTCCGGATCGGCGAACAGGTTGTAAAGGAAGGGGCCGACGTCCTGAATCCGTTCGGGGCCGCCGAGGTTCAGCAACAGCACGCCGACCTTGCCGCACGCCTTGGACATGGCCTACCGATCCAGCTATCCCTTCATGGTACGACCGGATCTGGGGTCAACAGTGAGCCCTGACGGGACTATCAGCCGAGGAAATGCAGCCATGGCTTTGCAGCAGGGATGACGACAAGCACTGCCCACTGCCAGAAGGAATCATCTTGCAGCTGCAGGAGTTGAGGGGCAAGCATTCATCAGAGGCGTCGATCAGCCTGCCAAAATGGGACAGTCAAAAACCAAGGATGATCTCATGGACGAGGAGGGCTTATCCAAACAGACCAGATCAGGTTCTGATCGGCAGTGGGACTTCATGCGAGCCAGCTTCGATGGCGACTGGCTGGGGATGACAACGTGGTACGACAGAAACGCCAACGGCATGGATCTGAACCACGGCATCTGCAGCCCTACAGAGTCGCTGTACGCCATTCGGTTTTCTGATGCTGATAGCTGGCGTCCCCTTCAGTGGTGTAATTCCCCCGGCACTCCCACCCCGGCGTAGCTGGGGTGGGCCGCGCACCTCAGGCGATCGGCTCCACAGCTGAC
>NZ_NQLA01000051.1:12330-19175 GCF_002252705.1 Vulcanococcus limneticus LL | reverse complement strand
CACCCACCCCGGGGCGGGGCGTCAGGCCGGCGCCGGGGGCACCCCAGCCGGCCCCAGGACGCACGCCGGCGCCGGAGGCCGGGCCGCCGACGCCGCCGCGGATCGGACGCGCCAGGGATCCTGCGGTCAGCAGGTCTGCCCCGAGGGCGAGGGCCAGCCCGGCGGTGGCCGCCCACCTGAGCCCTTGGAGCGAACAGCGGACAGCCATGGCAGGCACCAGCGGGATACCCCACTCTGGCCAGAACGGATTGGGTTGGCCGCACCCGTCACCTCCCCGCCATCGCCGTGCCAAGCCGGGCCTCCAACGCACGACCCAGGCCCGCCTGACACCTGGCAAAGCCCTCCGGCCCGGGCCCCGACCCGGCCTTAGCGTGCCGCCACTTGAGCCGCCCCCATGGTCCCGCAGGTCAAGCCAGCCGGGCGGCCCGCCGGCACCACCCGCCGGCTCGTGGCCGTGACCGCCGAGGGCGTGGCCAGTGGCGCGCCGCTGATGGTGGGCAGCAAGCTGCTGCAGGGCTGGCTGACGGCCAGCGGCGTGCCCCTGGCCCTGATCGGCCTGATCCCACTGGCGGAGCTGCCCTACACGCTCAAGCTGTTCTGGGCACCGCTGCTGGATCGCTGGCCGATCCCCTGGCCCGACCGGCGCCGCGGCTGGCTGCTGCTGATGCAGCTGCTGCTGGTGGCCGTGATCGCCGCCATGGCGCTGCTGCGGCCCAGCACCGACCCCGCCAGCCTGACCGCCATTGGCGTGGCGGCCCTGGTGCTGGCGATCTGCAGCGCCACCCAGGACATCGCCGTGGATGCCTACCGCACCGACCTGCTGCCCGAGGCGGAGCGGGGACCGGGGGCGGCAGCGGCAGCCCTGGGCTATCGGGCCGCGATGCTCGCCGTGGGGGCCGGGGGCTTCCTGCTGGCGGACCGCTACGGCTGGCCCGCCGCCTTCCTGGCCGCCGCGGGCCTGGTGGCCGCCGTGGTGCCCTTCACGCTCACGGCCCCGAAGCTGCGGCCGGTGGAGCATGCGGTCACCAGCCTGCGCCAGGCGGTGCTGGGGCCGGCGCGGGAATTCGTGCGGCGGGCCGGGCCAAACCGCACCTGGCAGCTGTTGCTGCTGGTGCTGTTCTACCGCTGGCCCGACGGCCTGCTCAGTGCCATGGCGATCCCCTTTCTGAAGCTGCAGGGCTTCAGCGATGCGGACATCGGCCTGGTGCAGGGCGGCTGGGCCATCGGCGCCACCATGGTCGGCACGCTGCTGGGGGGTGCCCTGTTCGCCTGGCTGGGCATGAACCGCTCGCTGTGGCTGTTCGCGATCGCCGGTGCCGCCGGCAACCTGAGCTACTGGGCCCTGGCGCGCTTCGGCGGCGGCTTCGCCGGCCTGATCACGGCGGTGAGCCTGGAGAACCTGAGCGGGGGCATGGTGGGGGCGGTGTTCGTGGCTCTGCTGATGAGCCTGTGCAACCCCCGCTTCTCCGCCACCCAGTACGCCCTGCTCTCGGGGGTCTATGCCATGAGCCGCTCGGTGCTCTCGGCGCCGGCGGGGGTGGTGGCCGAACGGGTGGGCTGGCCCGGCTTCTTCCTGTTCACCGTGCTGGCCTCGCTGCCGGCCCTGCTGCTGCTGGCGCGGCTGGCTCCCTGGGGCGAGGCGGAGGCGCGGGGGGCGTTCGATCCCGAGCGGGATCCCACCTGAGGTCAGGGCCGATCAGGGTGTCCCCCACCGGTCTGCATCAAGGGCCGGGCTGCAGCGTGATCACCACATTGCCCACCTTGTGGCCGGCATCGACGTAGCGGTGGGCCGCCACGATCTGCTCGAACGGATAGCGGCGATCGATCACCGGCCGGTAGTGGCCGGCCTCAGCCAACTGGGCCAGACGCTTCACATCCTCAGTGCGCACGGCCACCGGCCCGGCGATCACCGTGTAGCCAGTGGTGAGGGAGCGCCAGGGGGCCAGGAGCATCTCCGGCAGGTCGGCCAGCACCTGCAGCAGGCGGCCACCGGACGCGAGCGAGGCCCGGCTGCGCCGGAACGGGGCCGTGCCCACCGTGTCCAGGATCAGGTCGTAGCGCTCGCCGTTGCGGGTGAAGTCCTCGCGGGTGTAATCGATCACGTGGCTGGCCCCCAGGGATCGCACCAGCTCCGCCCTGGGGCCGCTGCACACACCGGTGACCAGGGCGCCGCCATGGCGGGCCAACTGCACCGCCGCCGTGCCCACCGCCCCCGAGGCACCGTTGACCAGCACGCGCTCGCCAGGGCGCAGTTTCCCCCGCCGCAGGAAGTCCAGCGCCGTGGTGCCGCCAAAGCAAAGGGCAGCAGCCTCGGCGTCGCTGAGGTTGGCGGGCGTCGGGGCCAGGGCACCGTCCTCCGGCATGCAGACGTAGTCCGCATGGCAGCCCATGGCGGCATCCCGGAAGGCGATGACCCGATCGCCGACCCGGAAGCGGCGCACATCCCGGCCCACCGCCGCCACGACCCCCGCCAGCTCCGTGCCCAGGATCGGCTGCCGGGGCCGGGACAAA
Source organism: Vulcanococcus limneticus LL (assembly GCF_002252705.1). Lineage (GTDB taxonomy): Bacteria > Cyanobacteriota > Cyanobacteriia > PCC-6307 > Cyanobiaceae > Vulcanococcus > Vulcanococcus limneticus. The sequence continues at coordinate 16,664 of NZ_NQLA01000051.1, read as the reverse complement.
CCCAGCACCAGCCGCAGGATCGGCCCGAAGCCGGCCGGTACGGTGAGACTGCGCACCCGCCAGTCAGCGGAACTGACCGTGGTCGCCCGCACCTGAATCAGCAGCTCCTGGCGCCGCGGCCGGGGCTGTTCCAGCTCTCGGAAACGCAGCAGCTCGGGGGGGCCGTACCGCTCGCAGACAACGGCCCTCATGCAGCGGATGCCATGGAGCCTGACCGTAGTCAGCCAGGGGCGCGCGGAGTTCGGCAGGGAAGGAACTCGCTAGGGCGCCAGCCGGGCGTCGCACCGAAAGGTGCGCCCAAGGGTTGGCGCTAGGGCGCCAGCCGGGCACGGTGCAGCCGGCTCTTCTCGTACCAGGCCCCGATCTCCGGCGCCCAGGCCACGAAGTGGGGCCAGAGCAGATCGCACAGCACCCGGATCTCCTCCTGGGCATCGAGCTTGGCCCGCAGGTCCATGAAGTGCAGGAAGGCCCGCAGGCTGAAGCTCACCACGAAGTGCTGGCGATAGTCGAAGGGGAGGATGCCGCGGGCATGTTCCTCTGCGAAGCCGGCATCGAGCAGCTCGGCGTAGCGCTCAGCCGCCGCCTGGCAGAGCTGCAGGTCCCTGGCCCGCTGCTCCGCGGTGTAGGCGTACTTCTTGCCCTGCCGGTCGCTGTAGCTGCCCACCGGCCGCAGGTAGAACACCTCCTCGAGCTCCAGCTCGCCTCGGGCGGCGCGGCGGATGCGGTCGCCCGTGTAGCGCATCGACTGCACATCGAAGCTCACCCCCACCCGGTGGGTGCGGGCCTGCTGCATCACCGAATGGGGAAACCAGCCCACATTCAGCACGATCTGGGCATGCTCCAGGGGTCCGTAGTGGCCGCGCTCACCAGCCAGCAGCCGCTTCACGCAGATCTCACCGGCCCGGGTCTCATCCGGCCAGTCGGCCCGGTCGGCCGCCACGAAGCCCTCCGAGTAGTCCTGGTGCATCGCCGCGTAGATGCACTGCTGAGGGTTGGGGGTGGCGGCGATCAGCTCGACCCGGAAGCGGTTCATGCGGGGGCGGGAGCAGGCGATGCGCGCCGCACCCTAGGCCCGCTCAGGGCAGCTGGTAGGGCACCCGAAAGCCCCGTGATCACACGCGGGTTCGGGCCGCGGGCCCCCCACGCCTCGCGGGGGACAACTCACGGGTTCAGCCGTGGCTGCGGGGGCCGGCAAGGGGGGCCGTGGCGGCGGCACCAGCCTGGCTGAGGCTGCTGACCGTGCCGACGCCCGCCAGCCTGGGCAGGGGCGCGGCGGCGATCAGGGCACCGGAGAGGGCCTCCAGCTCGGGGCGGCTGCGGGCGCCCAGCGAGCGGCCCACGGGATGGCCATCGGCGGAGAACAGCTCCAGCTGGGGAATGCCGTTGACCTCAAACCGATCGAGTTCGGGCTGCCAGCGCGGGTTGTCCACGTTGAGCAGCACCACGTCGAGGGCGCCGCGGTGCTCCTGCTCGATCGCCTCCATCGCCGGCGCCATCGCCTGGCAGGCCTCGCACCAGTCGGCGTAGAACTCCACAAGGGTTGGGCGGCCGTTGGCCAGGGCCACCGGCAGATCCAACGACTGGCGCGCCAGCTTCTCCAGGGGCGCGGCGGGCTGCAGCCCGCCGCGCAGGGCAAACAGCGCCACGGCCAGCAGGGCCGCCAGGGCCGCCAGCAACATCCGGGCCCGACGATCCAGCAGCGGGCCAGGCGGCGGCAGCGGCTGCGGACGGGTCGGGGCGGCGGAGGGCTCGGAACTCACGCGCAGGGGCGCACACGGGATCTTCACTCTGCCAGCGCCATCGCGGCAGTGCGGCGCCCGCGCGTGGCGGGTCAGGGCGCTGGCAGAACCCGGCAGCGGCGGTGGGAGTCCGGGCACAGCGGAGATGGGGCGGACGAATGTTGCTACGGTCCGTGCTGGCGGAAGCCGAAGCGTGAAGCGGCGCATCACCCTGCATTTCCCCCGCGAGGCGGTGCACCAGCCGATCACCTACCGGCTGGCGGTGGAATTCGACGTGGCCGCCAAGATCCTGCGGGCCCAGATCGCCCCCAACCAGAGCGGCACCATGGTGGTGGAGCTCTTCGGCGACATCGACGACCTCGACGCCGCCGAGCACTGGCTCGAAGGCCAGGGGCTGGCCCTCAACCGCGCCCAGGGCCAGATCCGCGTCGACCTAGACCGCTGCGTCGACTGCGGCATCTGCTCCAGCGTCTGCCCCAGCGGCGCCCTGAGCAGCGCCCCACCGGCCTGGCGGCTGCAGTTCGAAGCCCGGCGCTGCCTGGTCTGCGAGCAGTGCATCCCCAGCTGCCCGCTGGAGGCCATCGCCCTGGTGCTGGATCAGCCCAGCGCCGACCTGCCGGCCGTGCGGAGCCTGTCCTGATGGCCCTGCTGCGTCTGCTGATCCTGCCGCTGCGGGCACCGATGCTGCTGGTGCTGCTGCTGGTGTGCATCTACCAAGGGCTGCACTGGGCCGACGTGGGGCGCCAGGTGGCCAGCATGCCGGCGGTCGTGGGCGAAGGGGCGATCCTGCGCGATCTGTTCTGGCCCCTGCAGTGCGGCCAGGCCCTGCTGGTGGTGGTGCTCTGCACGATGCCGGACCTGCTGCTGCGGGAGCTCTCCCTGCTGATGTCCTCCAGCAAGGCCCTCACGCTGGTGGTGACCCTGCTGGTGGTGATCACCGGCGGCCTCTACCTGATGCACCTGAGCGTGTTCGCCGAGGTGCTGGTGCTGGCCTGCGCCGTTCTGCTGGCCCGGCTCGACCTCACCCGGCTGCGGATCGTGCCGCCGGCCTGGCTGGCCGTGACCTCCCTGGGCCTGCTGGTGCTGACGGGGGTGTGGATCGGCAAGCAGCTCCACGCCGGCCTCGATCGCTTCATTGGCTGAACCCGGTCCCTCCCCTCAGCAACCGGGTTCCTCGGGCAGGCCGTAGCTCCAGGCGTTGCCCAGCACCTTCTTGGTGTAGAGCCGCGTTTCCGGATAGGGGATGGCCTCCGTCCACAGCTCGGGCTCGCGCCGCGGGTCGGGGCGCCCCGCCCCCAACCAGCTGGCCACCGCCCCTGGCCCCGCGTTGTAGCTGGCCACCGCCAGGAAGGGCTGCCCCTGCCACTGGTCGAGCAGCTGGCGCAGGAAGCGGGCCCCCAGCACGGTGTTGCGCTCCGGCTGCTGCAACGCCTCCAACGACTGGGGCTCGCCGGCAACCTCGGCGGCCGTGGCCGGCATCAGCTGCAGCAGGCCCACGGCGCCGACCACCGAACTCACCCCCGCCGTGAAGCGGGATTCCTGCCGGGCCACGCCGAACAGCAGGTTGGGATCCAGCCCAGTCTGGGCCGCGGCCTGGGCAAAGGCGCTGCCGTAGCGGCGGGGGGTCAGCTGCTGCTCCCGCTGCCACTGCACCCTGCAGCTCCCGGCCGGCAACCGCAGGACAGCCTGGTCGAGCTGGCCCAGGCCGGTCCAGTCGTCGCCGATGCCGGTGCGCAGCCGGCCCTCCAGCAGCAGCTGCCCGGGGCCCTCCGGCGGGCGACCCCCACGGCGGGTGCGCCACAGCTCCCAGGCCTCCAGGGGCAGATCAAGGCGCCAGAGCCGATCCAGCAGCGGATCGCCGCTGGCCAGCGGCTGCCAGGGCAGCTCTCGGGCTCCAGCAGCGGCACTGGCCTGCGGCTCGCGGGGATCGCGCTCCTCGACCTCCCCCAGCCGCACCCGGGCCCGCCAGCCGTAGTAGCCACCAGGGGACAGGGGCAGCAGCTGGCGCCAGAAGCGCTCCGCCCCGGCCCGATCGCCCAGGTGCTCGGCGGCCAGGCCCTGCCAGAACAGCTGGCGGGCGGCCAAGGGGGCCGGCAGCTGGTCGGGGCGCAGGGCGGCCAGCAGGGTGGAGGCCTCGCCCCACTGGCCCTTCAGGGCGGCGGCGCGGGCCAGCTCCCACTGCAGATCCCAGCTGGCCGGATCGCGGGGCCAGCGCTGCAGCACCCCCCGCCAGGGACGGCGGCGCTCCAGGGCCAGGCGCGCCTGCACCGGCGCGCTGTCCTGCAGCGATGGGGGGAGCTGGGCCAGGCGGGCCAGGGCGGCAGGATCCTGCTGCTGGCTCAGCAGCGCGGTGGCCTCCAGGGCTTCAGGGCTTGCAGGAAACCGACGGGCCAGCGCCAACAGCCGGGCTTCGCCCTGGGCCTGGGCCGGGCCCTCGCCCTTGAGCAGGGCCTTGCCCAGGCTCAGCTCCAGGGGTGCGGAGCCAGTCGCGCCCCGCAGGCAGGCCAGGGCCGCCGGACCCGCCCCGAGCTGGGCCAGCCCAGCCGCCAGCTGGCCGCGCTCGGTGGCCGAGGGGCGCGGCCCCCGGGCGGCGCA
>NZ_NQLA01000051.1:0-12278 GCF_002252705.1 Vulcanococcus limneticus LL | reverse complement strand
GCCGCAGCAGCTGCTGGCGCAGGGCGGGCTGGCCGCGGCCCAGCGCATAGAGGGCATCGGCGCTGGCGGGCTGCTGCGGAAAGCGCTCCAACAGCTCGCCCCAGAGGGTCTCCGCCAGCGGCGCCTGACCGGCAGAGGCAGCGGCCTCGGCGCTGCGCTTGAGGACCACGGCCGCCAGCGGGTCGCGGCCCCAGCCCTGACCGCGCAGCAGCAGCACCTGGCGGGCGGCGGGGGTCTCGGGCCGGGCACTGAGCAGCAGGGCGGCCTCGCGGCGGCGCTCCGGGTCGGCACTGGCGTGGCGGATCCGCCCCAGCTCGGCCGGCGGGGTGGTGGGATCGAGTTCGACGCCCCTCTGGCTGAGCAGCTCGCGACCCGCCACCAGGGCCAGTCCCGTGCCCAGGCAGGTGAGGCCGATCAGCAGGGCGCCCCGGGAAGCGGGGGTGCCGCCTGGGGAGCCGGAGGGGGTCTCGCCGGAACGGCTGGCCGCGGTCGGGTTGGCGGCGGTCGAGTTGGCGGCGGACGGGCTCGGCGCTGGCAAGGGCCGCTGGCGGGTTTGGGCATTCTGCGGGAGTTGGCATTGTGGGGAGAACCGCGCCCCGGGCCATGGGCCTGCTCCAACCCCTGCAGCGCCGGCTGCCCGCCCTGCCGCCCCTGCTGACCACCCTGCCCGGGGCGGCCCAGCGGCGGCGGGCCCTGCGGGTGCTGGCAGCGGCCGGGCTGGTGATGCTGCTGCGCCCGATCTGGCCGCTGGCGCTGCTGCCGGGTTGGCTGGTGGGTGCCCTGCTGCTCTGGGCCGCGATCGAGCTGCTGCGCTGGGCCTGGTGGCCGCGACGCTGGCGCTGAGGCAGCCCGGAACAAGCCCTTAGCCTGGCCGCTTGCTCGGCACTGCAGCGCGATGGTGGAACTGGCCCCCTTCCCGGTCGGTCAACCCCTGGAACCCGGCAGCGCCAGCTTCGGCACCGACGGCATCCGCGGCCGGGTGGGCAGCGTGGTGACGCCCGCCCTTGCCCTGCAGCTGGGCTTCTGGTGCGGCCAGGTGCTGCCGGCCGGTGGGCCGATCGTGCTCGGGCGGGATTCCCGCTGCAGCGGGCCGATGCTGGTGGCAGCCCTGGCCGCGGGTCTCACCGCCGCCGGCCGCGAGGTGTTCGACATCGGCCTCTGTCCCACCCCAGCGGTGCCCGGGGCGATCCGGCGGCTGGGGGCCAGCGGCGGGCTGATGGTGTCCGCCAGCCACAACCCCCCCCACGACAACGGCATCAAGGTGTTCGGCGCCTGCGGCGCCAAGCTCGGCCGGGAGCAGCAGGCGGCGATCGAGGCGGGCCTGCACGGCCCGGCCACCGCGGCGGAGCTGCCGGGCAACGGGACCCTGCACCGACGCGACGACCTGCTGGTGGTCTACCGCCAGGCCCTGCTGGAGAGCGTCGGCGGGGCCCGGCTGGATGGGCTCAAGGTGGTGCTCGATCTCTGCTGGGGCTCGGCCACCAGCTGCGGCGAGGCGGTGTTCCAGGAGCTGGGGGCGGATCTCACCGTGCTGCATGGCCAGCCTGACGGCAGCCGCATCAACCAGGGCTGCGGCAGCACCCACCTGGAGCCGCTGCGGGCTGCGGTGCTGGAGCGGGGCGCGGCGATGGGCTTCGCCTTCGATGGCGACGCCGACCGCATGCTGGCGGTGGACGGGCGCGGCCGGGTGGTGGACGGCGACCAGATCCTCTACCTGTGGGGCCAGGCCCTGATGGCCGGCGGCCAGCTGCCCGACAACCGGATCGTGGCCACCGTGATGAGCAACCTGGGCTTCGAGCGGGCCTGGCAGGCGAAGGGCGGTCTGCTGGAGCGCACCGCCGTGGGCGACCAGTACGTCCACGCGGCGATGGAGGAGCTGGGGGCGGCCCTGGGGGGGGAGCAGTCGGGGCACATCCTCTCGGCCCAGCACGGGATGAGCGGCGACGGCCTGCTCACCGCCCTGCAGGTGGCCAGCCTGATCGGCGCTCAGGGGGGCTCCCTGGCCGACTGGATGGACGGCAGCTTCCAGCCCTACCCCCAGAAGCTGGTGAATGTGACCGTGCCCGACCGGAAGCGCCGCACCGAGTGGGAACAGTGCGGCACGCTGCGCAGCGCCGTGGCCGCCGCGGAGGGCGCCATGGCGGGGCGGGGCCGGGTGCTGGTGCGGGCCAGCGGCACCGAGCCGCTGTTGCGGGTGATGGTGGAGGCCGCCGAGCAGGGCGACGTGGACCACTGGGCCGGTCACCTGGCGGCCCTGGCGGAGCAGCACCTCAACGCCGCCTGAGCCAGCCGGAAGGCAGCGGGAGCTCGGCTTCAGCCCCAGTCACGCAGGCGCTCGGCGGCCAGGGCCAGGGCGCCGTCGCAGGCATCGCCGGCAGGGGGCAGCAGCCGGGCAGTCGGCAGCCGCAGGGCCAGTTGCTCGGCAAAGCCCTGGCGCAGCTCCGCCAGATGGGTGACGGCCCCACCCACCGCGCACACCGGCGGGTCGTCCAGGCCCAGGGCCTCCGCCACTCCGCCCACCAGCAACGCCAGGGCCTCGGCCGAGCGGGCCAGAATCCTCTGGGCGTGGGGATCGCCGCTGGTCGCCAGCTGATCGAGCAGCGGCGCCAGGCGTGCAAACCCCGCCGGCCCGAAGCCCGGATCCACCACCGCCGCCTTCACCGCCTGGGCGTCCTCGGCGCCAAGGGCCTGCCAGAGCCGGGCCCGCAGGGGGGTCTCGCTCAGGCGCCCATCGGCCATCTGCACGCTCAGGGCCAGGCCGTCGCGGCCCAGGTCCATGGCGGAGCCTGCCCCATCCAGCAGCCAGCCCCAGCCGCCGCAGCGGTGGGTGCGGCCGGCACCATCGCGACCCAGGGCGATGCAGCCCGTGCCGCTGATCACCAGGATGCCAGGCCCCTGGGGGAAGGCGCCCCCCAGCGCCGTGCGCTCATCCCCGGTGACGGCCAGCCGTGCAGGCGGCAGCCCCAGGGCGTCTGCCGCCAGGGCCAGTCCCTGCTGCTGCACGGCGCTGCCGTGCTCGATGCCGCTGGCGCCGATGGCAGCGGCCGCCAGGGGCAGCCCTGCCACCCCGGCGGAGCCCTCCTCCGCCCGCAAACGGAGGTCTGCCCGGGCCGCCGCCAGGCTGGCCGTGAGGGCCACCATGAACAGCTGCGGGCCGTGCGGGGCTGCCAGATGGCTGACACCGCCCCCCTCGCCCTCCGCCAGCTGCTGGCGGCGGCCATCGGCCCCCACCCAGGCCAGGCGGCAGCGCGTGTGGGTCTGACCCGCATCGAAGCCGGCGATCAGATGGCCGGGGGGCAGAAAGGGCCCGGGCCGGCCGCGGGCAGGCTCACCGGCCACCGGGATCGAATCCAGGCCCATCAGGGCGCGCCGGGGGCCTCAGCGCCGCTGGCCCCAGAATCCGAGGATCGACCAGGCCCGGCGTCAGCCGTTCGGCTCACCGCCAGGCTGGCCAGGCAGAACCAGCCGGTGAGCTGCACCTCCGGCCGGAAGAAGATCGTGTCCGTGGCCCCCTGCACGCACAGACCCGCGATCGCCGCCACCGCGGCCAGGGCCGGCAGGGCCCAGCTGGATTCGCCCCGCAGCTGGGCCAGGCCCTTGCGCAGGCTGGCCAGCAGCAGCCCCAGACCCGCCAGCAGGGCGGGGATCCCGCCCTCCACCAGCAGCTCCAACGGCACCGAGTAGGCGCTCAGGGCGTTGAACTTGGGCTGCTGATAGAGCGGGTAGATCAGGTTGAAGGCCGTGTTGCCCGGCCCGATCCCCAGCCAGGGCCGCTCCTGCACCATCTGGAGTGCCGCCAGCCACACGTTGATCCGGAAGTTGTTGGAGCTGTCCTCGCGGCCCACGAACAGGCTCATCACCCGCACCTGCAGCGCCTCGATCTGGGTCACGGCGACGACCAGCACCGCCACACTCACCAGCAGCACCAGCAAGGGCACCAGCCGCCGCCACAGGGCCGGCCAATGGCGGATGGCACGCAGCAGCAGCAGCAGCCCCACCACCCCAAGGGCCGCCACCATCCCCAGCCAGCCGCCGCGGCTGTAGCTGAGCAGCAGGGCCACGGCCCCGAGCACCAGGGCGGCGGCGGCATAGAGCCGCTGGGGCCAGCTGCGCCAGCGCAGCAGCGCCACCACCGCCAGGGGCAGGATCGGGATCAGGTAACCCGCCAGCAGATTGGGGTTCTCCAGGGGGCCGTAGACGCGGACCGTGCCATCGGCCACGGAGTTGGGATCGGCCCAGCGGGCCAGTGCGCTCGCGTCCCCGTAGAGCTGGCGAATGGCGATCACACTGGTGGCCAGCTCGCCAGCCAGCAGGGCAGCCACGATCCGATCCCACCAGGGGGGAGCGACCGCCAGAAGCTGGCGCATCAGGGCATACACCCCCAGGTAGCTCACCAGCTTGGCCAGACCCTTGGCCGCCGCGATCGGCACCGGCGAGAAGCCCGTGGCCAGGATCATCACCCCGAGCATCACCAGCAGCCAGCCGCTGATGGGGCCAATCCGGCCGGGAGGCGTGCACAGGGCCCAGAGCACCCAGAGCAGGCCCGAGGCGGTGATCAGCAGGCTGAGGCCGCCGCGGGTCACCAGCGGCAGGCCGGCCATCAGGGCGCAGAGCACCAGGCCCGCCACCAGGCTGAGCCGCGAGGCCAGCGGCCCCTCGGCCCCCGCCAGCAGCCCCTGCCAGCGCAGCAGCCAGGGGGTGGCCGGTTCGGCCGGCGGGATGGCCTGGGTCATGCGGCGGGTGGTTCGGAAGCCGGCGTTGTCGCCGGGTCGTCGGGCGGATTATCGGCGGCCCGCTGCCATTCCTCCAGATCCGCGAGGGGCGGCAGGGGGGCACCAGTGCGCCGATACAGCGCCCGATACACCGGCAGGCCCTGGCTGAGCACGTAGGTCTCGCGCTCCGTGGGCACCGTCAGCGGATTGGTCTCGCGCCAGGGCCGCGCATCCTCAGCGGGGCGCTCGAAGCAGCCGCTGGCCTCGGTGAGGGCCACCATCGGCTCGATCACCGCCAGAACATCGCTCTGCAGGAACAGCTCCCGCCCCGGAGCCAGGGCACCGGCGAGGCTGAGCAGTAGCTCCGGCTGCAGCACCCGACGCTTGTGGTGTTTCTTCTTGAACCAGGGGTCGGGGAACTGGATCGACACCCGCTCCAGCTGCCCGGCCGGCAGGGCCGCCAGCCACTCCTGCAGGCTGATGTTGGCATTGCAGAACTGGAAGTGCAGCTGGCCCAGCCCCAGGGCATCGCGGTCCGCCTGGGCCGCCTGCACCAGGGCGCGGCGGATCTCCACCCCCAGGTAGTTGCGCTGGGGTTCGGCCTGGGCCAGGGCCAGCAGAAAGCGCCCGCGGGCGCAGCCGATGTCGAGGTGCAGGGGCCGATCGGGCTCGGCGAACAGCTCGGCCGGCGGCGGCAGGGGCCGGGGCTGCTGAAAGAAGCGGCTGAGCGGGTTGACGTGCTGGCGGACCATCGCGGGCGGGTTCAGACCTCAGGCTCGGGCGTGGGATCGTCCAGCAGGAAGCCCCAGCTGGCGGTGTAGCCGTGCAGGTGGGTGGTGCCGTCCACCGGCCCGATCTCGCCGTTGCAGAAGGCACCGGCGATCGGGAGCCGGGGGAAGAGGGCGCCCGCCAGCTCCACATCGCCGTCGGCGCGACCGTAGAGACCCTCGCCCCGGCCCAGGCAGGCGAACAGCAGCGCCGCCAGCGGCTGGCCGACGCGCCGTTGCAGATCCCCCAGCAGCTGCTCCTGCTCCTGGCGGGAGGCGCCGGCGTCGCGCAGCTGGAACTGCACCTGCTGGCCCACCCGCACCCGCTCCGCCACCGCCACCGCGCCGTTGCGGGGATCGACACCGATCAGGTTGCGCACCAGGAACGCCGGGCGCTGCAGCCCGTCGTCGGGGCCGCCGAGCTGGAAACTGCTGCGGGCCACCCCCAGGAACAGCGAGTTGCGCACCAGCTCCTTCTCCGCCGGCGGCAGGGTCTCGAGAATGGCCTGCAGGCAGGCCACCGGCGTGCCGCGCTGGTCGCCGGCACTGAGCAGCTGCAGCACGTTGCGCTCGGCCTTTTCCACGGCGAACACCGGACCGATCGGCCGGCAGCCCTGGGCCACCACAGGCTCGATCCGCCAGCGGCCGCCGATCAGGCAACCCACCGCGCCGCCCACCACCCGGTCATCGAAGAACAGGGAGCCGTGAGTGGCACTGTGCTGGCCGGCGATGCCACCCACCTTGGCGATGCCGGGATAGGCGTAGTCGAGGCCGCTGATCAGGTCGTTGATGGCCGGGCAGCCGGGATCGACGAACAGCAGCATCGAGCGGCCCCGCTGCGGATCGGCGCCCACCCACTGGATCCACTGCTGGCCGGGGCCATCCAGATCGGGCAGGGCGTCGCCCTCAAGCTGGAACAGCTGCAGGTCGGCGCCGGGCAGATCCAGCAAGGTGACGCTGAGGGCTGGCTGCTGCTCCAGCTCATGGGGCAGGCCGTCTGGGCCGGTGCCGACCACACCACCACCGGCGCAGCCGAGCCAGTGGCGGGCCGGGATCGCCTCCCGCAGCAAGGGCAGCAGCCGCTGCAGGTCGCTGGCGAAGGCCGTGGAGCAGAACACCAGGGCGAGATCGGCTAGCTGGGGCGCCTGGCCTGGTAGGCGCGGGCGACGCGGGGTCTGGCGGCTGAGATCGCGCACGATCTCGGCCACAGCCAGCTCGAGGGCCACCGCCCGGGAGAGCGCCGTGCGACAGCGGGCCACCCTGCCGCGGCGGGCTCGCCAGGGCAGGGACCAACGCCGCGCAAGCTGGGCCGGAAGACGTACCGCCATAGGCGGACCCTACCGTGGGCGCGCCTGCCGCCCGGGGCGCGCCGGGGCGCGGATAATGGCACCTCCCTGAGCCCTCTCCGTGCCGGACCTGTTGCCCTACCGCACCCTTGTCTGGCTCGACTACCGCCTGGGCGCGATCTTTGCCCTGGGGCTGCCGCTGGTGTTGCTGATCTGGGCGGCCCTGAAGCGGGAGCAGGCCCTGCTGCGCCTGTTGGGCATCTACTGGCGCGTGGCCAGCCTGCTGCCGATCACGGTGCTGCTGCTGACCGACGCCAAACCCCTGGGCTACCTGCTGGGGGCCGTGGCCCAGCTGCTGCTGGTGGCCTCGGTGTGGTTCTGGGTGGATCTCAACGAGGAGCTGGCCGACCTGCCCCCCTGGCGGCCCCTGCCCTTCACGGTGCGGGCCTGGCGCTGGGGGCTCACGGTGTTCGGGCTGCTGGGGGCGGCCCTGAGTGCCTCGGCCTTCCGCTGCCTGGCGGGCGCCCTGCAGCAGCCCGTCTGCGCCGTGTGGCTGGAGGCCCCTAAGGGCCTGCACCTGCACGTGGCCAAGGTGTTCTCGTTCGTGTTCGGCGGCGACTGGACCTCCGCCGTGGCGGCCTTCGTGGGCTACCTGGGCCTGGTGGCCTACGTGGTGGGGCTGCTGCAGTGGCTGCTGGTGCGGCTGCCGAAACAGGGCCGCGTGGCCGGCGGCTTCTGAGGGGACGTCCGGTGATGCCATCCCAGCCCCTGTCCGTCGCCGAGCTACTGGCAGCCCTGGAGGAGCTGAGCCGCTCCCGGGCGGATCGGGTGCTGCGGCTGCGGGGGCGCCTGCCGATCCAGGGATCGGCGGCAGGCGCGCCTGGGGCGGCCGAGGGCTTCGAGCCCTTCGAGCTGCTGATCTTCCGCGGCTTCTCCAGCAGCGTCAGCCATCCCACGGCCTTTGATCCGGATCAGCCGGCCCTGCCGGAGGGGGCGGTGGTGGAGGCCGCGGAGCTGCTGCAGGGCCCCCTGAACCCGGCGGCCGAGCGGGTGCTGGCGGGGCCGGGGCCGGTGCAGGAGTATCTGAGCGCTGATCGTTGGTAGTCGGCGTGAGCGGCGGCGGCAGGCCTGATCAGCAGCTGTCGAGCTGATCGGGTGCGGCAGGGCTACCAGAGCTCCTGCGGCGGAGCCAGCAATCCCCTGGCAGCAATCGGCCGGCGCGGCTGGGATCCCAGCCTTCAGCCCTTCGGGCCAATCGGCCGAAATCGGCCGAAGCCATCCCCGGCCCAGAACTCGAACCAAACAAAGGCCCAACAACTAATTGGGCCCTACGCAATAACTTTTGGAAGCAAAAGCCGGTGACTGGATTTGAACCTGCGACCTACTGATTACGAATCAGTTGCTCTACCACTGAGCTACACCGGCGTTGCCACGAACTTAGCATTCGGCCCTCACCCGCTGGCTGCCGATGGTCCCTCCCACCCGTGACTCCCTGGACCCGGCCCTGCGCGCCCGCCTGCTGCAGGAGGCCCGCACCCCCTGGCGGGGCCTGCGGCAGGGACTCTGGCTGGCCTTCACGGCATCGGGCGCGGTGGGGCTCGCCGCCATGGCGCTGCGGGCCTCCGCCGGAGGGGAGGTGGCCAGTTCAGACCTGCTGATCCAGGTCGGTGCGCTCAGCCTGTTCGGTCTGCTGCTCTGGAAGGATCGCAGCGGTCCCCTCGATCAAGCTGGGCTCTCCGATGGGGAGGTCGGCCGGGGCGGCGGCGATGGGCGCTGACGCCACAGCGGCCTCCGGCGCTGATGCAGGCTCCGGGGCCGGCTCGGGCTCCCGGGGCTCTCTGTGCTCGTCTGGCTCAGGGGAGTCATCGAGTTCAGCAGTCCCGGTGGGTTCCATGGGCTGCTTGGCCTCGGCGGGCTCAGCGGGCACGGTGGAGTCACTGGGCTCAATCGGCTGGCCTGGCTCGACTGTTGCGCCCGACTCCCGGAACTCGACTGTTGCGCCCGACTCCCGGAACTCGACGGTTTCGCCCGACTTCGGGAGCTCGTCGGGCTTACTGGGCGCAGTGGGCTCGTCGGGCTCGCTGGGCGCGGGAGGCTCGGATCCCAGGTCGGGAACCTGTCCTTGGAACGGCGCGGCTTCAGCCACGGCCTCGACCGGCGCGCTGACCCCTGCGGTTGTGGCCCGTGCCGGGGAGGCCGCGGGCTGAGGCTGGGGATCGAACCGCAGGGGAGCCACCAGCAGCAGGGGCAAGCCCAGACTGAGACGACGATCGGCGGCCTCGGCCTGGCTCAGGGGCGTGGTGGCCGCCACAAGCTCCGCCCGGCGGCTGAGCATCCACAGGGCCTGCACCAGCTGGTGCCACTGCCACTGCAGCAGCACCAGCACCAGGGCCGCCGCCAAGAGGCCGATCAGCCGGGAACTGCCGGCCAGGGGCGACCAGGACCAGGCCAGGCCAGCCGCCCGATCCGCCCACCAGAGGAGGGGCAGCGACAGGGCAGCGCCAGCACTGGTGAGCAACTGGAGTGGCAGGGACTGCTGCAGGGCGCTGAGCCGCAGCTGATCGGGCCGTCGCCCCCGCAGCGGCACCTGCAGCAGCAGCAGCGACCACAGATCCGGCGGCAGGCGCCAGAACAGGAAGGCCGAGCCCAGGCCACCCAGGGCCCAGACCAGCACCCGCTCCAGGCCGGGCCAGGGCCCCGGGTCGGCGCCACCAAGCAGGAGCACCAGCAGCACCGCCTCCAGGGGCAGGGCCGCCAGGCCGAGCAGCTGCAGCCAGAGCAGCGGTTCACGCCGGGCGGGATGGCCCGCGGGATCGGAACCCTGGTGCAGGTCGGCCCGGCTGGTGGTCACGGTCAGACGCTGAGGGTGCGGCGCTGGGTGACCAGCTTGAAGGCCTCCACCCGGTCACCGTCCTGCCAGTTCGCGAAGCGATCGGTGCCGATGCCGCACTCGAAGCCGGTGGCGACTTCCTTGACGTCGTCCTTGTTGCGGCGCAGGGAGTCGAGGTCGCCCTCGAACACCTTCTCCTTGCCGCGCCAGACGCGCACCTTGCAGTTGCGCTGCAGCTTGCCGTTGGTGACATAGCAGCCCGCCACGGCGCTCTTGCCGATGGTGAACACGGCCCGCACCTCGGCCTCGCCCAGGCTCTCCTCCACCAGCTCGGGCTCCAGCAGGCCCTCCATGGCCATCTGAATGTCCTCGAGCAGCTTGTAGATCACGTCGTAGTCGCGCACATCCACGCCGGTGGCATCGGCGGCGCGCTTGGCGCCGGGAGCCATCGAGGTGTTGAAGCCCACGATCACGGCGCCGGAGGCGGCCGCCAGATCCACGTCGGTCTCGGTGATCTCGCCCGGCGCCGAGAGCAACACCCGCACCTGCACTTCGCCCTGGGGGAGCTGTTCCAGGGAGCCGAGGATGGCCTCCACCGAACCCTGCACGTCGGCCTTGAGGATCAGGTTGAGCTCCTTGAGCTCGCCCTCGCTCGCCTTGCCGGACATCGACGCCAGCGACACCCGACGCGACGCCATCTGCTGGGCCAGGCGGGTGGCCCGGGCTTCGTTGGCGCGATCGCCCACGACGGCGCGGGCGGTCTTCTCGTCCGGGTAGACCTCGAACTCGTCACCGGCGGTGGGCACCTCGCTGAAGCCCAGGGCCTCCACCGCGTAGGAGGGGCCGGCCTCCTTGACCCGCTTACCGGTGTCGTCCACCATCGCCCGCACCTTGCCGAGCACGGGGCCGGCGGCGACCACATCGCCGGTGCGCAGGGTGCCGTTCTGGATCAGCAGAGTGGCCACCGGGCCCTTGGCCTTGTCGAGGTGAGCCTCGATCACGGTGCCCTTGGCCATCCGATCCGGGTTGGCCTGGAGGTCTTCGACCTCGGTCACCAGCAGGATCATCTCCAGCAGCTGGTCGATGTTCTCGCCCTTGATGGCGCTCACCGGCACCATCACGGTGCTGCCGCCCCAGTCTTCGGCCACCAGCTCCAGGGCCGAGAGCTCCTGCTTGACCCGCTCAGGCTGGGCACCCTCCTTGTCGATCTTGTTGATCGCCACCACGATCGGCACCTCGGCGGCGCGGGCATGGCTGATGGCCTCCAGGGTCTGGGGCCGCACGCCGTCATCGGCGGCCACCACGAGCACTGCCACGTCGGTCACCTTGGTGCCGCGGGCCCGCATGGCGGTGAAGGCCTCATGACCCGGGGTGTCGAGGAAGGTGATCTTGCGGTGCTCCCCGGCGTGGGGGATCTCCACCTGATAGGCACCGATGTGCTGGGTGATGCCGCCGGCCTCGCCGGCCGCCACCCGCGTCTTGCGGATCGCGTCCAGCAGGCTCGTCTTGCCGTGGTCCACGTGACCCATCACGGTCACCACGGGCGGACGGCGGATCAGGTGAGCCAGGTCGCTCTCCTCGATCATCTCCACCGTCTTCTTGGCGGCCTCCTGGACGTCGTCCTCGAGCACCGGCACACCGAATTCCTCGGACACCGTCTCGATCGCCGTCAGGTCGAGGGTCTGGGTGACCGTGGCGATGATGCCCTTGAAGAACAGGCTCTTGATGATCTCGGAGCTCTCGACGCCGAGGCGATCGGCCAGCTCCTGCACCGTGAGGTTGCCCTCCGGCACCACGAGCATGTCGGGGCGCACGGCCTTGGCGTCGCGGGCGGCCCGCAGCTCCATGGCGCGGCGGCGCTGGCGCTGGCGGGTGGTCTCCTTCTTGCGCTTGCGCATCGCCGCCACGGGCTTGGCGGTGGGGGCGGCCGCCTTGCCGCGGGGCTTGGCGGGGCGGGCCAGGCTGGCCTGCAGCACCTGGGCCTCGTATTCGCCGGCGTAGCCGCCGGTCTCAGCCGTCAGCGCGTCGTCGTTCTCGCCAATGATGTGGACCTTGGTGCGCTGCTTCTGGGGCGAGCGGCTGCGCAGGGCCTCCAGCTTGGCGCTGTCATCCCAGTCGGGACGGCGGGCCCGGCCGGGTGGCTGGGGCGTGCGGAAGCCGGGGCGACGGGGCGCCGAGGGCGGCGTGGCGGTGGGCCGGGTCGGCGCATCGGGCGCACCAGCCCCTCCTTCGGCGGCGGTGGGCCGGCGCGGCGGGGCCGCCATCGGCCTGGCGCCGGGCTTCTGCAGCTGCATCAACTCGCCCGGAGCCACGGGCTTGCGCATGCCCTGGGGCATGCCGGGACGGCCTGGGGCACCCGGGCGGACCGGGCCCGCGGGTCCGGCGGCATCGCGGCGGATCGGCTTGCCCACCAGTTCCACCTGGGCCCGCACCGGCGGCGAACCGGGCTTGGCACCCTGCTGGCCAGGGCGCACGGGGGCCGGAGCGCCGGGGCGCACGGGCATGCCGGGGCGCTGGCTCAGGGAGGGGCGACCGGCCGGGGGCGCGGGTCGGCTGCTTCCACTGCCCTGACCCTGGCCGGGCTGGGGGCGGCCCACCAGCTGGGGCTTGACGGCGCCGGGGCGTGCAGGTGCAGGAGTACCGGGGCGCTGGGGGGCAGAGGCGGGGCGAGCCGGGGGCGCGC
>NZ_NQLA01000050.1 GCF_002252705.1 Vulcanococcus limneticus LL | reverse complement strand
GCGATTTCGGGCACAGGGAGGAGGCGATACCACCGACCAAACCCCATGCTGGCAGCTCAGGCCAGAGCACCTGTGACACACTTTGAATCAGCCCTGGGGGGTCAGGAAAGAAAGGCAGTGATCGCAACCCGCATAGAGTGGAACTGTTGCAACCAGTCTTGACGCACCTGATATGCCAACGACTCCAAGCAGTAAATATCGACCCGAAATTGATGGTCTAAGGGCATTTGCGGTGGTTGCCGTGATCATCAACCATTTCAATAAGGATCTGCTGCCAAGTGGATATTTGGGCGTTGATATTTTCTTTGTAATCTCTGGGTATGTGATCACTTCGTCGCTGGCAGGCAGGGAGTCCAAAAACTTCCTTGATTTCCTGTCGGGGTTTTATGAGCGACGCATCAAGCGTCTGGTGCCTGCACTGGTGGTTTTCGTCCTGATTACCAGTGTGCTGATCTCCCTATTCAATCCAGAACCAGGCGTTGCCCTGGGTCTTGGGTGGAGGTCACTATTTGGGATTTCAAACATCAGTCTCTATCGGGGATCCACTGACTACTTTGCCGAATCAACAGAACTGAATCCTTTCACGCACACCTGGTCACTCGGGGTGGAAGAGCAGTTCTACCTGCTGTTCCCATTCCTGATCTGGTTCTCGGGGTTCGGGCAGCAGACGGCAAAAGGCGCACGAAACCTGTTCTTCTGGGTCGGAGCAATGACGATTGCTTCACTGCTCGGATTCATTTACCTGTATCAGGTCAATCAACCTGCGGCATATTTTCTGATGCCTCCTCGTTTTTGGGAGATGGCAGCAGGATGCCTGCTTTTTATCGGGTTCCAGAAGCGGGCAAAGATTGAGCAAGCACTGGAGCAAGTTCCCCCGCTCCTGGTTGTGGCAGCGATGGTTGGGGTGATGTATTTGCCAGTTGCAGCAGCGGTTCCCGCAACCATTGGGATTGTGGTGCTGTCAGCAGTTCTGATCGCCTGCCTGAAAAGGGAAACTGTCGCCTACAAGTTTTTTACTCTTGAAAAGGTGGTTTATATCGGTTTGATTTCTTATTCGCTTTATCTCTGGCACTGGACAGTCCTTTCAATAAGTCGTTGGACTATTGGTATTCACTGGTGGTCAGCGCCCGTGCAAGCGGGATTGATGTTGCTGCTGGCGATTGCATCTTATCGGTGGGTAGAAAGACCAGCAAGGCAAAAGTCTGGGAATCTGTCAAGATGGAAAACAATGCTAATTGGTACAGGATTTGCCTCTGCATCATTCGGCGCCATTTTTTCGATCATCAAACCACTGACGGGGACTCTATATCAAGGCGATAAAGTGATCACGCAAGGAGAGTATCGCTCTATGAACGCTGGCGCAACAAATTATGGACTCACAAAAGAAAAGTGTTTCGAGGCGCTATTCTCATCGACGGATCCTAATAAGTGTCGTGCAAATAAAGGTAGTTCGGAAAGGACGCTTTACTTTGTCGGCGACAGTCACTCGTTGTCTATATGGAAGACCGCAGAAAAAGTGGCGCAAGAAGCAAGATCAAGTTTATTCGTATATGGTTATAGTTCAACCCCGTTCCCCGTGTTGGACTACACGCGACTTTCTACAAAATACGATGGTAGAGAGCAGTTCAAGTCTTTGCATAAGTTTCTGCGTTCTGACGATGGCATCAGAGAGGGGGACATTGTGTTTGTAACTCTAATCCTTCCTGGTTACTTCTCATCGAAATCGCAAATTACCATAGAAAAAGCGCGGAAAGTTCTCACGCCCCAGGATTTCCTTGAGATGTGGGTGCAGGAAGTGATTGATTTGTCGTCATTTCTGAAGAGTCGAAATGCGTCATTGGTGCTATTCGCGCCTTCTCCAATTTTCAAGAATAGATTCGAGCAATGCACGAAACAGTGGTTCAATGTGTTTAGTCGAGCAAAGTGCGAGCATCCTAAAAGTGCATTTATGGCGGAATATGCAAATATCTTCGAAGCGCTGGGAAGGATTGAAAATACAAGTAATAATGTGTATGTATTCAACTTGCTCGAGGCGGTGTGCCCTGGGAAAATCTGTAGTTACGATAGGTATGGTTTTCCTTTGTATCGGGACGAACATCATATCAACGATTATGCTGCTCGCGAAGTCGTGGCGCCACGCTTGCTTGAATTTTTGAGTTCTAAAGGACTTGTTCAGAATTGACGAGTGGGATGAAGTGCTCGTGAAAATTTTCATTGCTCAATAGTTTCTGTCCTCTCAAAGTCTTTCTAGATCGCTATCCCTTTGCATCAGTTTGCCGCCGCAAGTTATGACTACTGTATTGCGCTGGAGCGCCCTGCGTCGGTGTTCCAAAAACCGAACGGAAACCAGATCATCGCCAGGAACTCCCGAAACAGGCGCCTGACCGTTCCAAAAACCGTGTTCGGGTGCTATGGTTTCCATAACACCTCTTTTTGGAACAGTGACTGCCCGAAGCGTTGGATATGCCCGTTGCTCCACCACCCACCAAAACACTGACGCTCAGGTCTCCGCTCTGAAGGCGGCAGGGTGCGCTGTGGTTTTCCAGGAAACCATTAGCACCAGGACGGTGGAGAAGGATCGCCCCCAACTCCAGGCGGCGCTAAACGCTCTGGTTGATGGTGACGAACTGGTGGTGGCGAAATTGGATCGCCTGGGCAGGGATCAGCGGAGTGTCATCAACCGCCTCCACGACCTCCAGGATCGGGGCATTCACATTCGCACCCTGGACAATTTGGTGAATACGAAGGCGATGGGGAAGTTCGCCCCAGTGCTTATTGGATTGCTTACTGGTCTGGCAGAGGTGGAGCGGTCACTTATCCGTGAGAGGACTCTGGAGAGCGTTCAGCATCGGCGGGAAACAGGCGGAAAACTTGGCGGCAGACCCAAGACCAACCACGCCAAAGAGCGCCTGGTGCTGCGCTTGAGGGATGAAGGGTGCTCTTACCGCTCCATCAGAGAGCAGACGGGACTTGCGCTCTCCACCATTCGCCGCATCATCAGCGAGACAGAGTGAAAACACCCTGATTTTCTCAACAGATACTTCAGGGTAAATCTTTAGAGGTCGGAGTAATTATTGAAAAGAGCAAAAAGAATGTTAGTCCGCAATGTTTCTGCGCGGTCTTAGACGGCGCTTTATCGCAGGTTGGTTGCTAAAATATCAAATCTGCTATATAATTACTGGAGACAATCAAATCGCGGAAGCATCAGGCAGAGGTCTTTTGTGGAAACGAAATGAATATAGGGATTTGCTGGGAAGTGTCCATTCCACAGAGGAATAAGGAGTGAGCACTCATAAGGTTCTGAAATCCAGAAAGACCAAGACACCTGAATCAACAAAGTAATGCTTTCTTATCAATTATGAATTACACAGAAGACCGTTGCGAACGCAGTGAGCAACATTCACGCGCAAAGCGTGTGAATGAATCAGGACAACTCAAGAACTCACCAGTATTCAGAGAACTTAGGACTACTCAGAATTCCTCCAAGATCCATAAGGCAATAGTTGAATACCAGTTCCAGGAGGTTTTCCAACCCCACTGGTTCGGCAGTATCCAATGGCAACCATTTATTACTGATTACACTTCAGCAGTGAGTGAGACAAGGCACTTCCGAAACAAGTTTTTATGTGCCCTCCTGAACACGAAACCCAAGAAGATTCCGAATCCTCCTGAGCGTCCAAGAATCATTTGGTTTCACGAAAAAGCACCTGTAAATATCAATCCTCAAGACTCCTCAAATCCCCGCTACAAGATCGCCTACCACACCCACTTTCACCTTGAGGAATGTTCTGAACCTTATGATTCCTGGATTCGCCTGGATTGGTTGATTCGCCAAAAGGTTGCCACAAGGTTCCATCGTTTCTCCACCAGTAACTCATCCGAGAACAAAGGGTTTGTTCTGAAACCTTGGATCAGAGAACACCACGCTAACTACAATCTCAAGGATTACTACCGATTCAAGCACCATCAGGATTCGGACTTGGTGCTGGACATTGAAAACTCTGACTTGGAGTTCTCCAGGAACTAAATAGAAAGAAGACAATTATATCAAAACTAAATGAATCAAACTCTTTGCCCCGAAGGAAGATCAATCAATATTTTCTTTGGACAAAAGCATCAGGACACATTTGAGGAGTTTGAGTTCCTCTCCAAGTCCTTGAGGCGCTCCAGGACGGGAACCCTTCACTTCCTCCTGACCCATTACAGGTGGTATGAGAAGTATAAGCAAACAGTGGTATGACTATGGCAAAACCAATCCTCTTGGATTCCGTTGAATACGAAATGCTTCTTGAGGTCGCCAAGCGAAACCGCCTGAAACCAGAGCAGTTTCTCAAGAAAATTATTCAATCGGCATATGGACAACTCAAGTAAGCAGCAGGCGCTTTCCAAGATCCGTTTCTTGGAGGATCAACTGGTGTCCCTGGATCACTACCTTCCTGAGACCTACGACTACCTGATGCGGGAGTTGGACATTCAGAAGCGGATCTTGGCGGAACTGGAGGTGCAGGAGACCTTTGCTGCTATTGATACAGGACTAACCAGATGACCTGCTCCATTCACGACACCCGACCACTTTCCGAAAAAGACGACGACCTGAGAGCACTGGATGCCATACAGGCAGTTCTGGAGGACAACATTGCCGATTATGCCCTGGAGAACCCTGAAAATCTTTATGACGAAGACCAACGGGAGATTTTGAGAAAACTGGAGTTTTCCAAAGGCACACGGTCATTCTGTTTGGTCATTTCGCCAGATGGGCACTGGCGTTTGATGAACCAGAAGTTCCCGCGCCTCCTGCTGATGGAGATTCACAATGCTCTTATCGCTGATTGATGCGTTGAGAATTCGTGAGTCAGCAGTTGAAAATCAATCAGGGAACTTAACCTACAAGGTATTCCTCTTGACTTCAAAAAAATCCCTTGAGAAAAAATCCGTGGAGGGGTCGGTGCGTCGAAAGTCCTCAGAGTTACACTCCCTTCACCATTGACCACTCCCCTGGGCGGATCTGTGCCCGTGCCCGCTTGGCAGTTGCTTCCTGCTCAATGAAGCGCAGGTATGTGCGCTGGAGCATTGGTTCTGAGGTCATCCCGTTCTCGGCGAAGGCATAAATGTCTGGTGGTTGCCCCAATGAAGGCATCTCCTCTAATGTGAGGCGAAATGCCGTATGGCGAATATTGGTCATCGTCACACTTTGAGAAGGGATTGGCGGGGCGCACTGGTCGAGCACATACCTCAACAGGTCGTTCAGATTCTTCTTGAGGGTTCCTGAGATGTTCGATTCCGACCTTTTGATGTGCGGGAACACCAGCAACCCTTTTGGGCGTCTCAGGTTCATCCGCCTCCAGTTCGCAATCGCATCAGGTCGGTAGTGGGTCGTTCGCTGTTGAGGTCGGTTTCCTTTGGTCTGCTCCAGTAGGCAGATGATTTCTTCGCCGTGATCCTGAAACCACTCCGCTCTGAGTCGTGGAAGGTCTTCTGCCCGTAAGTAGAAGAACCACATCAGGTTGAGGGTGTCGTAGAGATCGACCCAGTTCCGCTGGTTCAGGCGATTCGCAGGTTTCCACTCCAGCACCTTGTATTGCTGGGGCGTGAGGTCTGCCCTTGCTGCTCCTTCTGAGAGTTCAACGATCTTTCCCATCAGTCGATCCCAGTCAGATCGCTTCAGGTGCTGAACCTGCTTGATCTGTCTGGAGATGGAAGGGAAATCTGGAATCGACAGGTGGGGGAAGTCAGATCGTGCTTCCTTGAGTAGTTCCCGTATCAGCGTCTTCTGCTGTGCCTTGGTGCCTCCCATATCGTTAGTGGCGGTTCTGCGGGCATCCAGCACCGCCCAGTAGTCCGCAAAGTCAGCAGTGGTGATCTTCTCCACTGACTTCTGTGACCAAGGTTGGTGCTTCACCCCATAGAACTGTCCATCCCACTTGAGGCGAGTGTCACTGCTCCAACGGGCAAAGTTGCGTTGGGTCTTGCGCTTGCTGCTCTCACGGGCATACCACCGTTCCCAGTAGATCTCCAGAGCGTGTTGGTGCTCCGCCTCCTGCTGCTCTTTGAAGACCCGTGCTGAGCGTTGGAGTTCCTGAACCCATTCCACCGCCCTCTTCGCCGCCTCATAGGAGTCAGGAGTGCCCATAGACCCACGCAAGGGGTCGCGTTTGCCCGTCTTCCCAACACGCCCCTTGTCAAGGCGATGGTCTTCCTCCAACGAAGGCAACCAGGATGCTGAGAGGTTTTGCGTTCGGGCGACCTTACGAATCTTGAGGTTGTTGGGGTAAGACCCCTTGATGCCCAGATCTGAAACGCTGAGCACCGACCAGTTCTCTGGGAGCGATGGAGACCCTGATTTCACCTTCCTTTTGCCCCAGTTTTGGGAGGCGTTCAGAACGCTGATTTTACCTCCAGTGGAAGGTGAGTGGAAGGTGAGTTGAGATGCTTGCCCCTGGATATGGTGTCACTTGGCGGCAGTGACCCCATATATAGTGCCTAATGATGAAGATATTGTATTGCTTTCCAGTTCGAATCTGGGTGCCGCCTCTCAATCCGGTCAACAGCCCGGGGATCCTTGAGTCCCGGCGATGGCCTCACCGGCCATCTCCAAGCCGGTGAGCCCAGGATCACCGATCAGTTGCCGGCAATGACCAGCGTCAGAGGCCAATCGTCAGCGCTGTTCCCAGGCCCACAGCAGCAGAACGGCCTAGCCGCTGCGAATGGTGAGCTCGAGCCCCAGCTCCAGGCGATTCACGCGGCAGATCGTTGTGACTGAATTGGCATTGTCCTGCCAGTACATCAGATTGGCGCGCTGGATGAACTCGCAAAAGAACAGCAGCGTCACCACATAAACAAGCATAGAGACCATCCAGCGCCGTGAGACAGAAAAGCGACGGCAGGGCGCCGCAGTAGGCCTGCGGCATGAACACCAGCGCGAGCAGGATCACCGGCAGAATCGCCAACTGCCCATCACCGCCGCCGGGACCTCAAGACCAATGCTCCCGTCCAGGCTAGAGGTCTTGTTGTGGGAGAAGAAGCCCCGCAGGTTGTCCACCTGGAGAGACCCCAAGGTGAGCACTAGCGCTGGTGTGTACGCACTCAGCGATGCGGGCGTTGCCGCATCCGCCTGAGCGGGCATCAGGGCCAGATGGGCCAGCGTCAGCAGACAGTGCACCGACAGCAGGCTGGCCCCAACACACCGCCGCCATTGGGAAAGCCGACGCATCACCCACTGCACCGACGACTGGCCGCGGTGGATCGGAGCACGGGTGCTGGTGGGTTACTCCTTCCTGAACACGGCCGTCATCGTTTCGGCATCGATCCCATCCGCGAGCAAGAACGTCACCCGCAGCGGCGGCGACAGGCGGACAGATGAACGGCAAGCGAGGATTGGGAGCCCCACATCTCCTCAGAAGCCAGCCATCATCCTTGCTTTGCATTGGAGGACAGAATCGCAGGCCATCGCCCGGGCCGAGCAGCAGACTGCCATCCATCCGGCGAGATCAGAGACCGCCATTGACCTGATCAAGTCCACAGAAGTCGGCAGCCCGAAGCCTCTGACAACAACCGCCGCGAAAAGGGCTAAGTGCCCATCAAACCGCAGGCGCTTAAACGCACCAGACAGAGCAGCCAAACCACATATGGCACGTATCTCGATACTGTTCAAGGCGCTCAAGACACGCCTACTGGTGCTCTGATCTCAGACGACGTCCAGGGGGCGGCACCTACAAGCGATCGGCGCAAGCGCGCCAGAACGACCCCCTCCACCTTTGCGAAACAAGCCATCCCTAGTCTTGCCGGCAATAGGCATCAGTTCCAGAGGAGAGAATCACCGCCAAAGGCATTCAGCCGAGTGGGATGACCCATCACCCGGAAGTCTTCAGCAAGTTCAGCGCCGAAGTCACCATAACCGAGCAACGGGGAAGGTCATCCATGGCATCCGCAAGTCCCCCAGGGACGCAGAGACATGTATCGCCGTCATCAGCGTGGACGGCAAGCGCTTGATTACGCCGAGCAAGATGGCGCCATAAGGGGTGAGATCGTCTCGGCCGACAGGATCAACAAGCTCTACAGCCACGTGACAGGCTGCGAATCCGTCGTTAGCGCAGTGGCTGGGACTGTATCCATTCAGGGCAGGCGAAGCAGCAGTGGTCGCCAACGGCAGTGACCCGCTTGCCAAACAGGGCAACCTGGCACCGCCGCAAGCAGTCTTCAGAACGTCGCCTGGGCCGACCAGGTTTCACCGCTGAGGGCACGGGCCTCGCAGCGCACGCCGGTGGCCTCCAGCTGGCAGCGACCCTCGGCCGGCCAGGCGCTGGGCAGCCCCTGGGCCAGGCCACGCTCATCGAAGCTGGCCTCGCTGACGCTGGTGAGTTCGGTGCTGAGTGGCCCCTTTGGCGTGCAGCGGCCGCCCTGACAGGCCAGCGGCTTACTGCCGGCCACCAGCGCCCCGGCGAAAGTGAGCTGGTTGGCGCTGTCGGGCTTGCTGCCGCGGGCGATGAAGCGCACGCTCAGCACCCCCTCCTGCTGCTGGCTGAGCTGCACACTCAGGCAGCCGGCTGGCTGAGCGCCGGCCAGGTTGCGCCGGCAGGTCTGGGCCGCCCGCTGCCAGCTGCCGAAGCCATCGGCGCGGCGCTGCGCCAACAGCGGGCCCGCCTCCAGCAGCAGAAGCAACAACGGCGCGAGGACCAGCAGCGGCCGGCGGCGCCAGGAGGTGGCGGCGCGGGGAGAGTCGGCGGTGCCGGGGCTGGCTGGGGCGCAAACAGCCACGCCGGAGCGCAGAGCAGGGGGGAACAACACCGCGCGCGGAGCAACCGGGGATCGGGAGCATTCTGGGCCGATGGCTCCGGCGGAGGTCAGCATCTCAGTAGCGCGCCTCAGCAGCACCGCCTCAGCAGCGCACCTCAGCAGCTCCCGTTCAGTAGCCGGAATCGGCAACGCAGGCGCCCTCACAGCTGATCCCGTTGCTTGCCGTGCGGCCGCAGTGGCGGCAGAGCACGGGATCGGTGGGCTGCACTGGGGAGGGGGCGGTGGAAGTCGCGGAGCCGGCAGGGCATCCAGCCACTCCGGCTTCGCTCTCCCGAGCCCCGGCCGCATGGCTCCCGTCCTGGGCGGCGCCAGGCGTCGGCTGAGAATTCACCGCAGTGTGGCCCGAGGCGGTTCGATCATGGCAAGCGCGCCGCCCCCCCTGCCCGCGATCGGCGTGGGCACCTGGGCCTGGGGCAACCAGTTCCTCTGGGGCTACGACCCGGCCCGCGACGACGCCGAGCTGGAGGCCTGCTTCCGCCGCTGCATCGACTTGGGCTTCCGCTTCTTCGACACGGCCGACTCCTACGGCACCGGCCGCCTCAGCGGGCGCAGCGAGACGCTCCTGGGCCGCTTCGCGCTGGCGCTGCCGGAGGCGGAGCGGCACCAGCTCTGCATCGCCACCAAGCTGGCTCCCTTCCCCTGGCGCCTGGGCCGGCGCGGCTTCGAGCGGGC
Organism: Vulcanococcus limneticus LL; assembly: GCF_002252705.1. GTDB lineage: Bacteria > Cyanobacteriota > Cyanobacteriia > PCC-6307 > Cyanobiaceae > Vulcanococcus > Vulcanococcus limneticus. The sequence continues at coordinate 10,141 of NZ_NQLA01000050.1, read as the reverse complement.
CTTCGCTGCCTCCAGGGCCCGCCTGCAGGGCCAGCTGCAGCGGGTGCAGCTGCACTGGAGTACCGCCCGCTATGCCCCCTGGCAGGAGGGTCCGCTGCTGCAGGGGCTGGCGGATCTGGTGCAGAGCGGCGCCGTGGCCAGCCTCGGGCTCTCGAACATGGGCCCCAGGCGCCTGCGCCAGGTGGCCGGCGACCTGGCCGAGCGCGGCGTGGCCATCGCCAGCCTGCAGGTGCAGCTCTCGCTGCTGGCACCGGAGGCAGTGGCCCCCGGTGGCGTAGCGGAGGTCTGCCGCGAGCTGGGCATCGAGCTGATCGCCTACAGCCCCCTGGCCCTGGGACTGCTGGCCCGCCCCTTGGCCTCCGCCCAACCGGCGCCCAAGGGGCCACGCGGCGCCCTCTTCCGGCAGCTGGGCCCGCGGCTCACGCCCCTGCTGGAGACCATGGAGGCCATCGGCGCGGGACGGCCCGGCGGCCTGGCAGCGGTGGCCCTGAACTGGTGCCGGGCCCATGGCGCCATGCCGATCCCCGGCCTGCGGCGCAGTGCCCAGGTGGAGGCCGCCGCCGCAGCCCGCAGTTGGAGCCTCAGCCCCGCCGAACGTGCCGCCCTGGATGCTCTGGCCCTGGGCGCGGGCCCCCGCATGCCGGCCAATCCCTTCCAGAGTTCCTGAACCCGGCCCTGTGACGGAGAGGCCGTTAGCCCGCCGGCTCAGAGGGCGCCCATGCGTGGTGTGGGGTCAGGGCTGAGTACAACCGGAAGCCGCTGGCGCTCCGGCTCCGGTTCCGGCTCGCCGGCATGGCGCACGAGGGACACCACCCGGGGGCGCTCGACCAGCTGGGGACGGCCCGGAGCGCCAGCCACCGGCTCGATAGCGGGCTGCGGCTCGTCCGCGCTGGGGTCACAGGCCGCCAGGGCCTCCTGCAGCAGCGAATCGAAGGTGGCGCCGGGCAGGCGGTGCCGGGCGATCTCCAGGAAGGCCCGCGCCAAGGACTCGCCTGCGGCCGCCTTGAGGGCTGGATTGGAGCGGCGCTGCTCCTGCTCCTCCTCCACGGCACGGATGAAGCGCTCGGTCACATCGCGCTTGGTGGCGGCACGGATGCGGGTCTCCTGCTCCAGCTGACTGAGGCTCGCCTGCTGGTCAAGCTCCTCCAGACGCCGGTTGAGGCTGTCGAGCACCTCCCGGGCCTCCTTGCCCACATGGGCCAGCTGGCCGTCCGAGAGGCGCGGCAGGTCGGCCACGAACACCTTGCCGTGGTCCCGCAGGGCAAGGAAGGTGGGCCTCACCCCGCCGCGATTGACGGCGGTGCGGCCGGGGTAGCTCTCCCGGGGCCGCTGCGGGCGGTTGGGGGGCACGGGACCGGCCGAGCTGCGGCGCCGGGTAATGCGGGTCGAGCTACTGAACGTCGAGCTGCTGAACATCAACAGTGGGCCTATCGAAGTGGACCTATCGGCTTTGTCTTCTAGGCGCCTTGCGTGAACGCGCCGGGGCGCACCTTACGCAGGGCTGGCGGCCTCAGGGGCCGCGACGCCCCGGATCGTCGGGAGACTTCAGTAGGGCAGGCCGGCCAGGCTGGCCTCGCCGATGGAGCCGGGCTCCACCGTCCCCAGAACCCAGGCCCGGTGGCCCTGGGCTGCGCAGATGGCCAGCGCCTGGCCCACGGCGGCCTCCGGCAGCACCAGACAGAAGCCCACGCCCAGATTGAAGGTGTTCCAGAGGTCGGCCTCCGGCACCTCCCCTTTCTCCTGCAGCCAGCGGAACAGGGCCGGGCGCTCCCAACTGCCCGGATCGATGCGGCCATGCAGGTCCTTGGGCAGGGTGCGGGGCAGGTTCTCGGGCAGACCGCCGCCGGTGATGTGGGCCATGCCATGCAGGGGCAGCTGCGCGGCCAGCAGGGCCTGCACCAGGGAGCCGTAGAGGCGGGTGGGGGTGAGCAGGCTGTCGATCACTAGGGGGCCGCCCTCCCCCAACGGCGTTTCCGGACCCGCGCCATGGGCCTCAAGGATGCGGCGCACCAGACTGAAACCGTTGCTGTGCACGCCGCTGCTGGCGACCGCCACGATTCGATCGCCCGCCACCACGGCGCGGCCGTCGATCAGGGCGTCCTCCTCTACCACCGCCACGCAGAAGCCGGCCAGGTCGTAGCGACCGGGGCCGTAGAAGCCGGGCATCTCGGCGGTCTCGCCGCCGAGCAGGGCGCAGCCGCTCTCGCGGCAGCCATGGGCGATGCCCTCCACGACCTCGGCCATCGCCTCGGGGCTGAGCTTGCCGGTGGCGATGTAGTCGAGGAAGAACAGGGGCTGGGCGCCGCTGGTGATCACGTCGTTGACGCACATCGCCACCAGGTCGATGCCCACGTCGTGGTGGCGGCCGTGGGCCTGGGCCAGCTCCAGCTTGGTGCCCACCCCATCGGTACCCGCCACCAGCAGGGGCTTCTCAAGCCCGGCGGGCAGGCGGCAGAGCCCCCCGAAACCGCCCAGCCCGCCGAGCACCTCGGGGCGCCGGGTCGACTCGACGCTGGAGCGGATCCGCTGCACGAAGGCCCGGCCGGCCACCACGTCCACTCCGGCTGTGCGGTAGTCCATTGAAGTCTGGGTCCGTCTGCGCGCTGGACTGATCCTCCCGCGCCACGGGTCCCGAACCACGCCTGGCCATGGCCAGGCCGCCTGGATGCACCGGAGCCGAAGCGCCCAAGCCACGCCATATCCCAGGGACAGCCCGCCAATTGGCACACAAGTGCATAAGCCCGGCTGATGCAGTCGATCGCGGTTACTGATGTTTCGAGTCGGTGCGGGCGGCGCAGATCGCTGGCAGGGCCTTAGATCCGGAGGGGGATAGAGAATTCTGATCAGTGATTTGCAGGCGATTGCCGCACAAATCCACCGCGAACAGCCATTAACTTTCCGTGGTCGTCAATTCCCGTTAGGAACTCCGTCGGCGGTTCACTCCAGCTTCTCTCCCATTCGCCTGGAGCGATTTCACCACTGACGGGCCACAACTCAAGACCAGTGGCTGCTGCTTTCGAGCGGCGGGTTTCGTTTGTTATGCGTCGCACTCTCTTCCTGAGCGGTTTCGCCCTTCTGCTCTCCGGCAGCAACGCCCTGGCTCCGGCCTTCGCCGTCACCGGCCGCGTTGCTCCCCTCGACACCTCGAGCACCTCCACGGCTCCCGAAGCCCAGGAGTTGCGCGAGGGCCAGAGCAGCACCAGCAGCGACCGCCCCCAGACCGTGGCGATCCTCGAGGAGGCCCCCCTGGCCCCCGCCGACAAGCCCGCCGCGCCGATCACCCCCAGCCTGCCGATCGCCACGCCACCGGCCCGGCCCAGCGCCCGCCCGATCGGCGCCGGCATAGCCAGCTGGTACGGCCCCGGCTTCTACGGCAACCGCACTGCCAATGGCGAGGTGTTCCGCCCCGGCACCCTCACCGCCGCCCACCGCACGCTGCCCTTCGGCACCAAGGTGCGGGTGACCAACCTCTGGAACGGCCGTTCCACCGTGGTGCGCATCAACGACCGCGGCCCCTTCCACGGCAGCCGCGTGATCGACCTGGCCCATGGCGCTGCCAGCCAGCTCGGCGTTGTGGCCAGCGGCGTGGCCCAGGTGAAGCTCGAGGTTCTGCAGTAAGCCGAACCCCATGGCCGGCCTCAAGCCGGCAGCCAGGCCCATCCGCCCAAAGGCGGGTGGGTTTTTGTTTTGCCGATCCCGTCACGGCGCGGTCCCGTCTCCGGCACTGGCGCCTGGAGTGCTGCCGTCTAGGACAGTCCCGACGAACCACGCACCCCGGGGGCCCGTGCAGCTGCTTCAGACCCGCGCCGAGCTGCTGCGTTGGAGGCAGGCGGAGCCCGCGCCCCTGCACTTTGTCCCCACGATGGGGGCCCTGCACGCCGGCCACGCCGCCCTGGTGCACAGGGCCACCCAGACGGCCAGCACCGGCGCAGGCCTCCCCCGGGTGTTAGTGAGCGTGTTCGTGAACCCGCTCCAGTTCGGCCCCGGCGAGGATTTCAACCGTTACCCCCGCAACCTGGAGAGCGACGCCGCCCTGGCGGCCAGCGCCGGTGCCGCTGCCCTGTTTGCTCCGGAACCAGCGGAGCTGTTCCCTGGCGGCGAGGCGGAACTCACCCGGCTCGTGCCGCCCGACTCCCTGCAGCGCGGCCTGTGCGGCCGGCAGCGGCCCGGCCACTTCAACGGGGTGGCCACGGTGGTGGCCCGGCTGCTGGGGCTGGTCCGGCCCCAGCGGCTGTTGCTGGGGGAGAAGGACTGGCAGCAGCTGGTGATCCTGCGCCGGCTGGTGGCGGACCTGGGCCTGCCCGTGCAGGTGTGGGGCTGCGGCACCGTGCGTGAGGCCGATGGCCTGGCCCTCAGTTCCCGCAACCGCTACCTCAGTCCCGAGCAGCGCGCCCAGGCCGTCGCCCTGCCCCGCGCCCTCGCCAGGGCCCGCGAGCAGGCCTGGGGCCGCCCCAGCGCAAACCTGGAGGCCCTCAGCGCCGAAGTGGCGGCGGAGCTGGGCCAGGCCGGCCTGGTGGTGGACTATGTGGAGGCGGTGGACCCCCACAGCCTGCAGCCCTGCCCTGGCCTGGGCCGCCCGGTGCTGCTGGCGGCTGCCGCCCACTGCGGCCCCAGCCGCCTGATCGATCACGTGTTTCTGATGAGCCGCCAGCCGATCGTTGCCATCGATGGCCCCGCCGGGGCGGGCAAGAGCACCGTCACCCGGGCCTTCGCCGAGCGGCTGGGGCTGGTCTACCTGGATACGGGCGCCATGTACCGCGCCGTGACCTGGCTGGTGCGGCAGCGCGGCGTGGATCCTGGCGATGCAACCGCCGTGGCGCCGCTGCTGGAGAACCTCGACCTGCGCCTGAGCACCGCCGCAGCGGGAGGCCAGCAGGTGCGGATCAACGGCCAGGACGTGACCGAGGCGATCCGCAGCCCCGAGGTCACCGCCCAGGTGTCGGCGGTGGCGGCCCACGGCTGCGTGCGCGAAGCCCTCACCCGCCAGCAGCGGGTCATGGGCGAGCGCGGCGGCCTGGTGGCCGAAGGCCGCGACATCGGCACCGCCGTGTTCCCAGACGCCGAACTCAAGGTGTTCCTCACCGCCACGGTGGCCGAACGGGCACGGCGTCGGGCCAAGGATCTGGAGCAGCGCGGCTTCCCCGTGCCGGAGCACGCCGAGCTGGAGGCCCAGATCGCCTCCCGCGACCACCAGGACGCCTCCCGGACGGTCGCCCCCCTGACCCAGGCCGCCGATGCGGTGGAGCTGATCACCGATGGCCTGGGCATTGTGGCCGTGGTCGAGCAGCTGGTGCAGCTGTTCCGGGAGCGGGTGCCGGAGGACGCCTGGCCGGAGCCCCAAGCCTGAGGGCTGAGCAGGGGCGCCTAGAGGGGGCCGGCGCCGCCGCGCCCCCCGCAGGCGCTGAGCAAGCTGTCGAGCAGTCCCTGGCAGGCATCTTCCAGCAGATCGAGCACGTGCTCGAAGCCGGCCTCGCCCCCGTAGTAGGGGTCGGGCACCTCGCGCACCTGGAAGCGGCGGCAGTGGCGGGTGATCGGCTCGATCGTCGCCAGGCGCCGCTCGCCATCGGCCCACGCCACAGCCGCTGCATCGGCCTGGCGGGCTAGGGCCTGCACGGCCTGCAGGTTGTCGTCATCCATCGTGAGGATGCGGTCGAACCCGTGCAGGTCGGCCGGCGCGATCTGACGGGCACGGCTGGGCAGGCGGATGCCGCGACGGCTGGCGGCGGCCCGCATGCGCCGATCGGCCGGGGAGCCCACGTGCCAGCCGCCGGTGCCGGCCGAATCCACCAGGAAGCGGTCCGTCAGGCCCTCGCGCTGCACCAGGTGCAGGAACACCCCCTCGGCGGCCGGTGAGCGGCAGATGTTGCCGAGGCAGACGAACAACAGGCGGTGCTCAGCCATGGGTGTGCTCCGATCCGGCAGCGGCGGTCGCCCCTGGGCCATCGATCCGCTCCAGAGCCTGGGCGGCCCGCAGCCGCACCACCAGCGCCTCCTCGGCCCGTGGATCGCCCAGGCCCCCCAGGGCCCGCCGGGCCCGCTGCAGCCGCTCGGCCTCGGGGTGCAGCGCCGGCACCAGCGACTCCAACCCCACCACCACGGCGTAGCGCACGACCCACTCGCCGTCGCCGCAGCCCTGCTCCAGGGCCACCAGGCAGCGCTCGCTCACGCTGAGGCGAACCTCCTGGGGCAGGGGCGTCAGGTCCAGACGGCCCAGGCCCCGGGCCGCGGCCCGGCGCACGCTGGGGCCGATATCGGTGGCGAGGGCCTCCTCCAGCACCTCCAGGCCACGCACGTCGCCGATCCCCGCCAAGGCGCGCACGGCCCAGGCCCGGGCGCCGTAGTTGTGGCAGTCCAGGCCCGTGAGGATCGGCTCCACGGCCCCGTGGCCGAGGGCAATCAGCCCGTCCACGGCGGCCACCGCCGCGCCGGGGTTGTTGAAGCCGAGCACCTCCACCAGATGGGGGGCGGCATCCGGGTGGCCGCTGTTCGCCAGGGCCTGGGTGGCGTGCAGCATCGCCAGGGCGCTATCGGCCCGCTGAACGGCACGAACCAGATCCACCAAGGCGGGATCACCGCACGGGCTGGAGACGGCCATGGGTTGGGGGGAGTGGCTCATCGGCTGCGGCGGCACTGGGAGGCTGGCGACGTTGGGCAGGGAGAGGCCATCAAGATTCAGAGCAGGGCATCCATGGCGGCGAGCACCGCCCCATGGCCCATCGCTTCAGCGGGGCTGGCCTGGGGGTGAGCCCCCGCGGCGACCGGCTGGTCGCCATCGCTCTCGGCCAGGCCCCGTAGGGCGATCAGCTTGAGGCTGTTCTCCGCCAGGGTGGCGGCGATCGGCTCCAGGGCCGGCCGCCAGCCCACCGCCCCCAGGTCCATCAAGGCCGCCCGACGCACCTGCAGTTGCGGGTGTTGCAGCAACTGCACCAGCTGTTGCCCCCACTGGGGCTCACCGGTGAGCTGCAGCAGGGCCCGGCAGGCGGCGCTGCGGATCAGGGGTCGCTCGTGGTCCACGAAGGGCCTGATCACCGCCACCAGGGCTGGATCGGAGGCACCGATGTCCCCCAGGGCCTCCAGCAGGGCTTCGCAGGGCTCCTGAAGCCGCGGCGAACCGGGCTGCAGGGCACCGGCGACGGCCGGGCCACTGGCGAGACGGCGGCGCAGCGGCTCCACGGCCTCCAAGGCGCGCAACTCGCCCAGGGCCCGGGCGGCCGCTTCACGCAGGCCATGGTCCTCGTCCTCCAGGGCGGCCAGCAGGTCGGGGATGGCCGCAACTGCCGAATCGCCGAGCTTGCCGAGGGCGCGGGCGGCGTTGCGGGCCACCGCGTTCTCCTCCACCCCGGCGCCGGGATCCCGCGGTCGGCGCTGGCGCAGGGCCTCCCGCAGCAGCGGCACGGCCTCGGGATGGCGGCTGCGGTTGCGGCCCAGCCACCAGGCTCCGTAGTACTGGGCCGAGGGGTCATCGCTCTGGCGCAGGCGCCGAAGGGCCTCCTCCTCGCTGATGGGGTCGCCGTTACCGGGGTTGCCGGCAGATGGAAGGGAATCGCCGCTGGCGTCCATGGCCCTGCAGGGTCGCAATCGCGTGGGCTCGATGTTGGCACCGGGGCCACCCCCGGCTGGCTTGCGGGCAACAAACCCGCGCAAGAAAAAGCCCCGCCGGAGGCGAGGGCTGCAAGCCGCCTGACACGCAGGGCTGGCTCGTCGACTGGCGCTACAACTCAGACCAGAGCGGCGATCGCGTAGTCGATGTAGTTGTTGGCAATCACGCCGGGGTCGCCCGAGATGCCATGGTTGGCCTTGATGTAGTTCAGGGCCTCCACGTACCAGGAGGGGGACAGTTCGAAGGCGCGGTTGATCTCGTCGAGACCAGCCACCAGGTACTCGTCGATCGGGCCGGTGCCACCAGCAACCAGGCAGTAGGTCACCTGACGCAGGTAGTAGCCGATGTCACGGGCGCACTTGGCCTTGCCGCGGGCGTCGGAAGCGTAGTTGGCCCCCTGCATCTGGGCGGTTTAGGGGAACTTGGTGTAAACGGCTTGGGCAGCGCCATTCACCAGCTCATCAGCCTTGGCGGTCAGAGCCTTGGCAGCAGCCAGGGCGTTGGCAGCGCGCTCGAAACGGCCGAAAGCGGCGTTCAGCTCAGTGTTGCTGAGAAAGCGGCCCTGGGAATCAGCGGCGGCGACGGCTTCGGTGAGGGGGGTCTTCATGGAAGGACGGGTTGAAGAAGGTGAATCCGAAAGTCAGGGAGCTGTTGCGGCTCGCAAGCCTCAGGCAACAGCGGCGGCAGCGCGGTCGAAGTAGGTGCCGATTTCGGACACGAGCGCCGAGCAGTCACCGGGGGTGATGCCATTGCGGTCGTTCACGATCGCCACGGCCGCATCCTTCATCTTGCGGACGCCTTCGGCCACGGAAGCGCCGGGCACGCCCAGGGCCAGGTAGGTCTCACGCAGGCCGTTGAGGCAGCGGTCTTCCAGCACGGAAGCATCGCCGGTGAACACGGCATAGGTGATGTAGCGGAGAACGATCTCCATGTCGCGCAGGCAGGCAGCCATGCGGCGGTGGGTGTAGGCGTTGCCGCCGGGAGCGATCAGCACAGGCTGTTGGTCGAACAGCTCGCGAGCAGCGTTGGTGACAATCTTGGAAGCGTTGGAGGTGATGCGGTTCACCGAATCCATACGCTTGTTGCTCTCAGCCACCATGGCGGCGAGGGCATCAATTTGACCAGCGTTCAGGAATTCGCCGCGGGCATCGGCCTGGACGACCACCTTGGCAAGCACGACACACTCTGCGCAAAACGTTCTTGTCATGGGAGTCGTGAGTATCAAGGGGGCTGGTCGCGCTGTGAAGACAGGCAATCCTTTGCAAAGAAAGAGGCCCGTACTTGTTGCGCCCATTAAGTTGACGACGTGCTTTACCGGCACGACTGACCTCCTGATCGCCAACCATGACCATTGCCCTTGCCTCCCAGCTGCGTGAAGGCACCAAGAAAGCCCACACCATGGCCGAAAACACCGGCTTCGTGAGCTGCTTTCTCAAGGGCGTGGTGGACAAGGCCAGCTACCGAACCTTGGTGGCCGACCTCTACTTCGTGTATGACGCGATGGAGCAGGAAATCGGCAAGCTGCGAGCCGCCGGCCATCCGGTGGTGGGCCCGGTGGGCTTCCCTGAACTGAACCGGCGCGAGAGCCTGGAGCAGGACCTGGCCTATTACTTCGGCGAAGGCTGGCGCAACAGCGTCAAGGCCACCCCAGCCGCCCAGGAGTATGTCGCTCGCATTCATCAGATCGCCCAGGAGTCGCCCGAACTGCTGGTGGGCCACCACTACACCCGCTACATCGGCGACCTCTCCGGCGGCCAGATCCTCAAGGCCATCGCCCAGAAGGCGATGAACCTCGGCGAGCACGACGGCCTGCGCTTCTACGCGTTCGACGCCATTCCCGACGAAAAGGGCTTCAAGGCCAACTACCGCACCACCCTTGACGCCCTGCCGATCGATCAGGCCACGGCCGATCGGATCGTGGCGGAGGCCAACCACGCCTTCCACCTGAACATGACGATGTTCCAGGAACTGGAGGGCAACCTGATCGCCGCCATCGGCAAGGTGCTGTTCGGCTTCCTCACCCGCCGCCAGCGCAGCGGCAGCACCGAGGCGGTACTGAGCTGAGATCTTGAAGGTGGAAGCGGCGTGAGTACTGGCCGAGGGATGCGGTGGGTGCGCGCCGGCCCAGTGGCCAACCCCTCCCCCACTGCTGGTGTTGCGGGGCATCAGCCCAGTGACCGCTCAGTCGAACCGAACCGTCAGGTCGATGCTGTGCGCCCCCCTCACTGAGGACCGCCCTGCCTCATTCACCACGCTCAGCAGAAAAGAGAGAGGGGATGCCGAATGTGCGTCAGTTCAGATCAAGCCCCTTAAACGTCGCCGTCTTCACATCGTTGAAGAAGACCGGATCGATCTTGTCGATCTCATCGGTGTTGATCTCGAGGAAGCTCCGCTTGTTCTCACCCGGGATCAAGGCGCAGCGGGCGCCATTGTCCATGGCCACTCTTGATTACCCATAAGGCTCCGCGACCCTGAGATCCCTTTCGGTGCAAGGCATACAGCAACAGACTGCATTGGCGATCCGTTCGGTCATCGCCGCCA
>NZ_NQLA01000049.1 GCF_002252705.1 Vulcanococcus limneticus LL | reverse complement strand
GTTGCGGCAGCTCAAGGCCAGAGGCCGCACCCGGGTCGGAGCGGTGTTCCGGTTGCATGTGGTGGCCTACAACCTGATCCGCCTGGCCAACCTGCTCGCTCCACGGGAGGCGTTGGCATGAACCACACGGAGCCGGGCACTCAGAAGTGGTCAGCCGGCTGGGTATCTGTACGGGCGGCAACGATCACCTCCCGATGCGGCGACCAGCCTTGCGAGGGGGACTGGAGCAAGCCCACGCAGCCCAATCCGTCATAGATGGGCTCGGGTTGGCGGCTATTTCAGCAGCCTCCTAGACCAGCCCGAAGCCGATCGCCCGGCCAGCGAGCCAGCCCAGGGAGCCGGGACCAGCCGGACAGCAAAAACCCCGCCACGGGGCGGGGCAGGGCAACAGGCAGGAGTTCAGGCGAGCGCGCCCCAGGGGGAAAGGCAGCGCTCCACGGCTCCCGTCGGGGCTCAGGCGGCCACCAGGGCGGGCTCCCGCTCGGCGCCGGCGACGCTGCAGGGGGTCTCGCGGCGGAAGCTCTTGAGCTTGTAGTGGCCCGCATTGAGCTCCTCGCTCAACACCGTGCAGGCCCGCTCCGGCATGGTGTGGTCACCACAGGTGAACACATCCACCGCCGCGTAGCCGGACTCCGGCCAGGTGTGGATCGAGATATGGGATTCGGCCAACAGGGCCAGCCCCGTCACCCCCTGCGGTTCGAACCGGTGGGTGATCAGATTCAGGAGAGTGGCGCCAGCACGTTTCGCTGCTGTCGTGATGGCGGTCCTGAGGAAGGCTTCGTCGTCGAGCTTGCTCGGATCGCAGTTGTAGAGCTCGAGGATGCAGTGCTTGCCCACCATGTCGGTGGCACTGGGGGATTGGGGGCTTTGGGAGAAGGGGCTCTCAGCTCCGGTCCATCCCGGGTTGGGGTGGAGGCAGGCCGCGGTCTGGCTCATCGAATCCAGGTAAACAGCTCATGAGCTTAACGGCCCGAGCTGAGTAAACCGCCCTCCACGCCCACAATCTGCGACTGCTGACGCCAGCCGCCGCCGAAGGCCCCCAGGTGCGTGGCGCTCACCAGGCACTGGTGGCCCTCCCCCACCGCCTCCAGCAGCAGCTGCTGGCGAGCGGGGTCGAGCTCGGCCAGCACGTCGTCGAGCAGCAGCAGCGGCGGCTCGCCCCAGAGCTGCTGCACCAGCTCCAGCTCCCCCAGCTTGAGGGCCAGCACCAGGGTGCGCTGCTGACCGGCCGAGCCGTAGCGGCGAGCGGGCTGGCCGCCCAGCTCCAGGGCGATCTCGTCGCGGTGGGGGCCTACGCCGCACTGGCCTAGGCGCAGCTCGTCCTCGCGCTGCTGGCGGAGCTGCTCCTGCAGGGCCTCCCGCCAGGGAGCCTCGGCCTCCACCCCCTCCAGCCGGCTGCCGGGGCAGTAGCGCAGCTCCAGCCGCTCGCGCCCGCCGCTGAGCCGCTGCTGCCAGCCGGCCGCCAGGGGTTCGAGCCGGGCCAGGGCGCGGCGGCGGCGACGGTGCAGCCGGGTGCCGACCAGGGCCATCTGCTGATCGAAGGCCTCCAGCAGATCGGCGAGGTGGGCGCGGCCCAGGCCGCGGCGCAGCAGCTGGGAACGCTGGCGCAGCAGCCGCCCGTAGCGGCTCAGCAGCTCCCCGTAGACTGGCTCCAGCTGCAGCACCACCCGATCCAGCCACTGGCGCCGTAGCGCCGGCTCGCCCCGCACCAGCTCCAGATCCAGGGCACTGAAGCCCACGCAGCGCAGCGGGCCGATCAGATCCAGCTGGCGCTCCAGCACCTTGCCGTTGCGACGGGCCTCCCGCCCGCCCCGGCGGCGCAGCTCCAGCTCGAGCCGTTCGCCATCCGCGCAGTCGGCCTGCAGCAGGGCGCGGGGCTCCCCATGGCGGATCAGGTCCCGATCGGCGCTGCAGCGGTGGGAGCGCAGGCTGCCGAGCAGCTCCACGGCCTCCAGCAGGTTCGACTTGCCCTCGCCGTTGCTGCCGATCACCAGCAACCGTGGCGCCTCGATCAGCAGGTCCTGCTGGACGTAGTTGCGGAACTGGCGCAGCTCCAGGCGTTGCAGCCGAATGGGTCCGGGGCCGTCTGCCCGCTAAGGTAAGTCCGGCGGCAGAGGCATCGCCTCCACCGAACCATGGGCAGCACGCACATGGGCATGTAGCTCAGTTGGATAGAGCGTCAGATTCCGGTTCTGAATGTCGGGGGTTCGAGTCCCTCCATGCTCGTGATGTCCTATCCGAATAGCGGCGGCACCATCACGACCTTCTGAGTCACCACTAGCCGATCGTTCCACAGCCAGCCCCACCCGAACCGGTGGGGCTTTTTCATGGGACGGGACCCAGGGCCTCAGCCCGACAGCTGCAGGCCCATCGCCCGGATGCCGCCTGGATCCACCACGAAGCCGTGCTGCTGCAGGGCCTGGAGCGCCTCGGGCGGGGCTGAGAGCGAGATGCTGCAGCCCGGGAGCTCGCGCCGTAGCCGTGCCAGGGCCGTATGGACCAGGACCAGCAGCAACTGGTCGCGTTCAGCCACGGCCGGGTGGGCCGTCAGGTCCCAGATGTTGGCGTTGAGCGCCAGATCGCTCGTCACACGGGCGAAGCCCACAAGCTGGCCGCCGCCATCGCGCAGACAGACCTGCCAGGCGCTGCGGGCCAGGGCGGCCTCCAGCCGGGCCAGCGGCCGATCCGGTTCGCCGCAGGCCACCAGCAGGGCGTTGAGTTCATCAGCCTGAGCGCTGCCGCGGCCGTCAAACGCATAGCCCTGGGGCAGCGCCGGGGGCTGGTTCTGGCTGCGAAAGGGGATCAAGAGGGAATCCAGCACGTCAGCCCGTGTTGCGCATGCCGGCGGCGATGCCGTTGATCGTGAGCAAGGCACCCCGCAACAGCTCGCTGCGGCTGTAGGTGCGGCCGTCGTCGCTGGGGCTGGCGGCCTCGCTGGTGGGCGGCTGGCGGTTCTGGTCCCGCAGGCGCCGCAGCAGCGCCACCTGCAGGAAGCCCAGGGGAATGATCGTGCGGTTGCGCAGATCCACCGAGAGCTGCAGGGCCGGATCCCCGTCCAGCAGACGGCTGTGGCCGGTGATCGCCAGCACCAGATCGCGGGTGAGCACAAACTCGGCGGCGATCGCCTCGAAGATCTGCTCGAAGGCCTCGCGGTGGCCCGGGCGCCCAAGGGCCTGCACGTAGTGGTGGGCGAGGTCGAGATCGACTTTGGACAGGGTCATCTCCACCTTGGAGATCAGCATGCGGAAGAAGGGCCAGCGCTGGTAGAGCTGCTGGAACAGCTCCAGCTGCTCTGGATCGCCAGCCATCTCCTCCTGCAGTGCCGCGCCCACACCGAACCAGCTGGGCAGCAGGAAGCGGCTCTGGGTCCAGCCGAACACCCAGGGGATCGCCCGCAGGCTGGAGAGGTCCTTGGCGCCGCTCTTGCGCCGGGCCGGCCGGCTGGAGATCTGCAGCTTGCTGATCTCCTCGATCGGCGTCACCTGCTGGAAAAAGGCCACGAGATCGGGATTGTCATGCACCAAAGCGCGGTAGTGCTGGCGTGAACGGCCCGCCAGCCGCGCCATCAGGGCGTTCCAGTTGGGGGTGTCGTCCACATGGCTGGTGACCAGGCTGTTCTGCAGCACCGCGGTGGTGACGGTCTCCAGGTTGTAGAGGGCCAGCTCGGGCAGGGAGTATTTGGAGGCCAGCACCTCGCCCTGCTCGGTGATCTTGATGCGGCCGCTGAGGGTGCCGCTGGGCTGGGCCAGGATCGCCTGGTAGGCCGGACCGCCACCGCGGCCCACCGAGCCGCCTCGGCCGTGGAAGATGCGCAGCACCACCTCGTGCTGGCTGGCCAGGCGCTGCAGGGCGATCTGGGCCTGGTGGATCTCCCAATTGCTGGAGAGGAAGCCGGAATCCTTGTTGCTGTCGGAATAGCCGAGCATCAGCTCCTGCAGGGGCCGGCCACCGGCGTTGCTGCTGCTGCTGGCCAGCAGCTGGCGGTAGAAGGGCTCGCGGAACAGCCGCTCCATCACGGCCGGTGCCCCCTGCAGGTCCTCCACGGTCTCGAACAGGGGCACCACCAGCAGGTCGGAGCGCTGGGCGCTGGGATCCACCAGCCCGGCCTCCTTGGCCAGCAGCAGCACCTCCAGCAGATCCGACACCGTGTGACTCATCGAGATCACATAGGTCCTGCAGATGCGCCGGCCGAACTCCTTCTGCAGCCGCTGCAGCATGCGAAACACGTCGAAGGTCTCGCGCGTGGGGGGCGTCCACTGGGCCGCCGGCGGGATCAGGGGCCTTCGTGTCTGCAGCTCGGTGAGCAGCCAAGCCACCCGCTGCTCCTCGTCCATGGCGCCGTAGGGCACGGGCAGCTGCAGGTAGCGGCTCAGCTCGTCGAGGGCATCGCTGTGGCGGGTGCTCTCCTGGCGGATGTCGAGGCTGGCGAGGCAGAAGGCGAAGGTGTGGACCTGGGCGATCAGGTTCTGCAGGGGCTCACAGCTCAGCCCCGTGCCCTCCAGGCTGGCGAGGATCAGCTCCAGATCGCCGCGGAATTCGTCCACGGAGGTGTAGTGGAGCTCCTGCACCGGGGCCGGCACCAGGCCTGAGCCTGGCTCGGCCACGGGCGCCGGACCCTCCCCGGGGGCCTCCCAGCCAGCGGTGGCCAGCTGCTGGTTGCGCTGGTGGGTGAGCTGGAGGCGCTCGAGGATGTAGCTGATCTTGAGCCGGTAGGGCTCAAGCCGGTAGCGGGCGGCCCGCTCCTCGTAGATCTCCGGGAAGCGCAGCCGGTCCATCTCCAGCGACTCCAGCAGCGCGGCACTTACCTGGCTCCACTGCATCGAGATGCTGAGCTGGTCGCGCAGGCTGCCCACCGCGGCGATGTAGCGCTCGAGCATCAGCTGGCGCTGATAGCAGGCAGTGCGCCAGGTGATCTCCGGCGTCACCGAGGGGTTGCCGTCCCGGTCGGAGCCCACCCACGAGCCGAAGGTGCAGAAGGCATCGCGTGGCGGCACCACATCCGGGTAGCTGGCCACCAGGGCCCCGTGCAGCCGCTGGCGCAGCTGGGGCAGAGCCTCGAACAGCACCTGCTGGAAGTAGTGCAGGGCATAGTCCACCTCGTCGAGCACCGAGGGCTTGAACTGGTGCAGCTCATCGGTGCGCCACCACAGGCGGATCTCCTCCTCCAGCTGCTGGCGCAGGCTGTGGCGCTCATCCAGGTTGGGCAGGCCGTTCTGCTGCAGCTTCTGGATCAGGGCGGCCACGCGGCGCTGCTTGTGGCGCACCGTGTGGCGGACGATCTCGGTGGGGTGGGCCGTGAACACCAGGCGGATGTCCAGCTCCTGGAGCAGCTGCTCCAGCTGGGCCGGCGGCACGCCGAGGCCCCGCAGGCGCGCGAACAGCTCGCGGAAGGTGGCGGGTTCGGTCTGGGTGGCGAGGGGCGGCGCGAAGGGATCGCTGAGGTCGTCGCGGTGCTGGGCCTTGAGGCTGGCCAGGTAGCTGTCCTCCTCGATGTGCTGCTCGAGGATGTTGACCAGCTGGAAGTAGAGGGAGAAGGCGCGGGCGGCGGCGATTGCCTCCGCCAGGTCCATCTCGCGGATCAGCTGCACGATGGCAGCGGTGGCGGCCTCCGATCCGGGATCCACCTCGCCGCCATCGATGCCGGCGCTCAACTGCTTAAGCCGCAGCAGCCGCTCCGCCTGCAGCGGCGGACACTCGCTGCGCAGCACGGTCTGCCAGAGGTCCTCCACCAGCTCGAGCCGCTCCCCCAGCAGCCGGGTCACCTGGGGCGGCGTCGCCGCGGCGAGCAGGGCCGGATTGCCGCTGATGGCATCAGTGCTGGCGCTGGCTGCGTCGCCGCTGGCGTCGGGGGCGGTCAGGGACTGCCGCATGGGGGCGGGCTCGGCGTGCGGGCGAACCATGATCATCCCAAAGCGCGCGGGCGGTCTGTCGCGGCGAGTGCGATCAGGGCCTGCTCATCGCGCTGCATCGCCACGATGCCCGCCGCCAGGATCCTGGCCACGTCCTGGCCGGCCTCTAGCTGGCGCAGCCACTGGATCGCCTGATTGCCCTCGCTGAGCACCCGCTGCAGCGGCGCCAGGGTGGCCGTCAGCCCCAGCTCGACCGCCAGGGGGGCCAGCTGCTCCAGCTCGGCGGCAATCCAGTCGCGGGCGGTGATCCTCTCCCCCGTGCGCCAATGGACCAAGGGGGCATCGAGGCTGGCGCGGGCGGCGGCCCGGTCGTTGGCATCGGCCAGCTGCGCCAGCTCGGCGGGGCTGAAGCAGGAGCGGATCAGCAGGTCGTGGGCGCCTGGATCGGCCAGCAGCTGCTGGATGCGCAGCTCGGCGAAGGCCGTCACCGCCAGCAGCAGCGCCGGATCGGCAATCAGATCACAGATGCGGATCTCCAGGCGGTTGAGGTCGTGGGGGCGGTGGTCGCCGTTGGGGCGCACCGAGGTCCAGAGGTGGCGCACGTTCTGCATGCTGCCGGCGGCCAGCTGCTCCTCCACCCACTGGATGTAGTGCTGGTGGCTGCTGAACAGCGGCACCTGCTCCGGCGTGAGCGGGAACTGCAGCCAGCGCTGGGAGTGGGCGCCGGTGGCCACGCCGTCGAGGAAGGGGGAGCAGGCGCTCAGGGCCAGCAGCAGGGCGCCCTCGCAGCGCATCAGCCGACAGGCGGCGAACAGGGGCTCCATGGCGGTGATCCCCAGGTTGATGTGCACGCTGGCGGTCACCACCCGGGTGCCGTAGCTGGCCTCGATATAGCCGTGGTAGGCGTTGTCGGGGTCGGAGCGCTCGAAGCGGCGGCTGTCCCCCAGGCTCAAGGTGCTGCCGGGCAGCAGGGTGAGGCTTCGCTGGGCCAGCCAGGCCCTCAGGCGCTGGCGGGGCTCCAGCAGCAGCTCCAGCTGGCGGGGGTAGCTGGCCTCGGGCGGCGTGGTGTATTCGAGGTTGCGGCAGTCGGGCTCGGTCACGAAACCCTCCAGGGCCGCGGCGGCCTCGGCGGAGCAGCCCACCACGGTGCCATCGGGGCGGCCCGTGAACAGCTCCACCTCGAAGCCCTTGAGCAGCAGCGGGGCGGCCATCAGGCGGAGGCTCCCGAAGCCCCGGCCCCAACGGCGGCGCCAGGGCCTTGCAGGCAGGCCAGGGCCTTGAGCAGGCCGCGAGCCTTGTTGAGGGTCTCCTGGTATTCGGCGGCGGGCACCGAGTCGGCCACGATGCCAGCCCCCGCCTGAACCTGCACCCGCCAGCCCCCACCTGCGGCCGGCAGCACCACCATCGTGCGGATCGTGATGGCGGTGTTGAGGGCACCGCCCAGGTCCATGGCGCCATAGACCCCGGAATAGGGGCCGCGGGCGTCGGGCTCGAGGGCTTGGATCAGCTGCATCGCCCGGATCTTGGGGGCGCCGCTGACGGTGCCCGCCGGGAAGGAGGCCATCAGCAGGTCCCACACATCGCGGCTGGGATCGAGCAGGCCCTCCACCTCGCTCACGATGTGCATCACGTGGGAGTAGCGCTCGATCACCATCAGCTCGCTCACCCGCACGCTGCCGGGCCGGCAGACGCGGCCCAGGTCGTTGCGGCCCAGGTCCACCAGCATCACGTGCTCGGCCCGCTCCTTGGGATCGGCCAGCAGGTCGGTCTCGAAGGCGCGATCCTCCGCCCCATCGGTGCCGCGAGGGCGGGTGCCGGCGATGGGCCGCAGCGAGGCCTTGACGCCCCCATCCCCCGGCAGGGGGTCGGCCCTGACCATCACCTCGGGGCTGGAGCCGATCAGGTACCAGCCGCCGAAGTTGAAGAAGGCCATGTACGGCGAGGGATTCACCATCCGCAGGCTGCGGTACAGCTCGAAGGGGTCCCGGTCGATGCGGGTCTCGAGCCGCTGGCTCAGCACCAGCTGGAACACGTCGCCGGCGGCGATGTGCTCCTTGGCACGCACCACGGCGGCCTCGAAGTCGGCGCGGCCGCGGTTGCTGGTGGTGGCCAGCTCCAGGCCCGGCGTATCGCGCCAGTCGAGGGGGGTGACACCGGCGGGCAGGGGCTCGTGCATGCGGGCCTCCAGGGCATCGAGCCGGGCCAGGGCCTGGTCGTAGGCCCGCTGCGCATCGCCGCCGGCGGCCCCCTCGGCCGTGAGATCGGCGTAGGCCACGGCAGTGATCTGGCGCTTCACCTGATCGAACACCAGCAGGCTGTCGGCCAGCATCCAGCAACCATCCGGCGGCGCCCCGGGGGCGGGATCGTGGACGGGCACGCTGGGCTCGATCCAGCGGATCAGCTCGTAACCCCAGAAACCGAACAGCTGGCCCACCGGCGGCAGGCCAGGCACGGGCTCGGTGCGATAGGGCGCCAGGGCGCCTCGGAGCAGGTCGAAGGGGTTGCCCTCCAGGGCACGGCGACGGCCATCGCGCCAGAGCTGCTCGCCAGCGTCGCCACGCACCGTGAAGGTCCAGAGCGGATCGCTCACCACGAAGCTCCAGCGTCCGATCCGCTCACCACCCTCCACCGACTCGAGCAGCACGCCGTGGCGGCTGCCGGCACCCACCTTCAGCCAGGTGGTGAGCGGCGTCTCCAAGTCAGCCGGCCAGCGCCGCCACACCGGCAGGAAGTTGCTGCCGGCCGCGGCCTGGTCCAGGAAGGCGGCGCGATCGGGGGAAGGCATCACGGCTGACGGACAGGCAAAAAAAACGGGGCGCCTGGCCCCGCCGTTATAGATGCTGGCCGTCCTGTGGCTGGGGCTCAGCCCAACTCGGGGCCTTGCCCAAGCCGAGAACGGCTTGTGACACGTCGATCCAGCGCGGATCAGGCGTCGAAGGTGTTCTTGCCGCTGAACTTGAGGTTGGCGGGGTTGGGGTTCTGGCCGATGCGGCGGGGATTGTGGCCCACGATGGCGCGACCTTCGTTCACTTTCTCGGGGAAGACGCCATCCTTCGGATGCAGGAACTCAGCATCACCGCCCGGGAAGATGCGGTAAATCTTGTAGTCTTCGATGCGGGGCTTGAACTTGGTGCGCAGCTGGGTGCCCAGCGCCAGGGCCTGCTCCTTGCGGGCCAGATAGAGGATGTTCTCGCCCTCGTTCATGTGGGCGGCGCCACCGGTGGGCAGCTCGAACACCTGCTCCTTGGAGCTGGTCCAGGTGATCGCGTACTTCTCCTCGGTTTCAGCGGCGTTGAGCAGCCCGCCCGTGCTGCCGAGGTACTTCGGGAGTTGACCGCTCAGCGCCGCAGATGCCATGGCTTTTCCGGAAAGGGGGGAGTCGGCAGACCGTTACGGCTGGAAGCTAGCACCGAGATTTAGGGCCTACTGGCGAGCCTGGAGCTCTCTTCACACCCGTCAACAAACCCGTAGCCGGCGGGCTCGCGCTCAGGTCGTCGCCACCGGGAAGAACACGGTGAGGTCGTTGCCGGAGCGCTCGGTGAGACGTCCCCCCAGACTGTGGAAGAGCCGCTGGGTGGCCTGGCGGCTGAGCTGCAGGCTTCCGGTTTCCGGGTTCCAGCTCAGCACCGGCCCCACCACCCGCCGCTCGGCCTCGGGCCCCGAATCCCCCTCCAGCGCCGCAACGGCCATGCCGCTGCCACTCAGCCGCAACTTGAGGCGTGAGCCCGCCGGCTGCAGGCTCAGCACCACCGTGGCGCCACCGGGCAGACCGCGGCTGAAGCGGTCGATCAGGCCGCCCAGCATGGTTTCGAGGCGGCTCGGATCACTGAGCACGGGCGAGAGTTCAGGGGCGATCTCCAGCCGCAGCGGCAGACCCCGACGCTGCAGCTGGTGCTGCCAGAGGGGCTCGAGCCGGCGCAGCAGCTCGGCCAGGTCGGTGCGAGCCAGCTCCTGCCCGCGACTGGGCCGCGGCTGGCGCTGCAGTTCAGCGGCATGGAAGATCAGGCCGAAGCGATCGATCTGCTCGCTGCACTCTCCATCGATCTGCTGCAGCCGCTGGCGCACCAGGGTGGAGAGATCGTCGCGGCGCAGAAGCGATCGGATCAGGGTGCGGATCGTGGCCAGGGGGGTACGCACCTCGTGGGTGAGGGCCTCCAGCAGGGCCAGCTCGCTGCTGGCACCGGCGCGGGGCTCACCCGGCGAAGCCTCGCTGCGGTGGACCAGCGGCTGCAGGGTGACGCTCGGTGCCATGGAGGCCAGCCGCTCGGCCAGCCGCGGCCAGAAGCGCTCGGCCAGTCCCTCGTCGCTCTGCAGCGGGCCGAGGCCGTGCAGGGCCTGGCGCAGGCGCTGGCCCTGCTCCGGCGCCGTCCGCTGCAGCCGGGCATCCACCAGGCTCAAGGCCGCAGAGAGGGTGGTGGGATCGAAGCGGGCCACCAGCTGGCGCCGCCCCGGCGGCCCTGCCAGGGCCATGGCGAGCTGCAGCCGCGGCGTGATCAGCAGCAGCAGCGGATCGGTGCCATCGTCCGCCTCCAGGGGCAGGCGGGAGAAGCCCCCGAGGCCGGCGGCCGCCTCGCCGGGGGGATGGCTGCCGGGCAGCAGCGGGGCCGGCTGGAGCAGGTCCCCCAGCTCGCCCGGAGCCCAGACCCAACCCTGCAGCTGGGCCAGCAGCAGCGGCTCATAGAGGGCCGGCAGTGGTGAGGCCAGCCACACCCCCTGCAGGGGCTGGAGCGGCAACAGGAAGTCGTCCTGCAGGGTGGCCAGAGCCGCCCACCACTGGCGGCGGCTGCCGTCCTCGTCGCCGCGACCAGCGGGCACCTCGCGGGCGAGGCGGCGCCGCAGGGCCTCCAGCGAATCGTCGGGGGCGGGCTCGCTCACCGGCGGGCCTTGATCGCCAGACTGCGTCGCGCCACTGAGGCGCAAAGCCCCAGAGCGATGAAGTTCACGAGCATGGCCGAGCGGCCGTAGCTCATCCAGGGCAGGGGGATGCCGGTGATCGGTCCAAGGCCGATGGTCATGTTGATGTTGACCACAACCTGGAACATCACCATGGCACCAATCCCCACCACCACCAGGGATTCGTAGTCGGTGCGGGCTTTGCCTGCGATCTGAAGCAGGCGCCAGATCCACACCACATAGCCCACCACCACAAGCAGCGACCCGAGAAAACCGGTTTCCTCACCCAGGGCGCTGAAGATGAAGTCCGTGTGCTGCTCGGGAATGAAGCGCAGCAGCGTGAGATGGCCCTGCATCAAGCCAGTGCCGAACAGGCGGCCTGACCCGATCCCCACCATGCTCTGCAGCAGGTGATAGCCGCCCCCGAGGGGATCCTGGGAGGGATCCAGAAACAGGGTGAGGCGGGCCCGCTGGTGGGGCTGCAGGAAGTGGTTCCACAGCCAGGGGGTGGCCACAGCAAAGACGCCCTGCACCGCCAGCACCACCACGAGCGCCATGCGTTTCCAGGGCAGGGAGGTCCAGGCCAGCCAGCCCATGGCCGGGATCCAGGCAATCAGGAGCCAGGGGTACGCTCCCGCCATGATGGCCGTGAACAGCGGCGACATGAACAGCACCACCCAGGCGCCCGGCATCCCCGACCAGAACATCATCACCAGCAGGATTGCGCCGAAGACGAGCGAGCTGCCCAGATCCGGCTGAACAAACACCAGCAGCCAGGGCAGGCTGATCATCGCCACGGGTCGCACCAGATCCACCGGCCGTTCCACCGGGTGGCGGGTGAGCACACGGGCCAGCAGCAGGATCGCCGCCACCTTGGCGAATTCCGATGGCTGCACATGAAAGCCGGCGATGTTGATCCAGCTCTGGGCACCCAGGGCGCTCACCCCGATGATCCGCACCGCGATCAGGCTGGCCACCATGACCCCGTAGATGGGCCACTGCCACTGGCTGTACCGCTCCAGCGGCACCCGGGCCAGAAGCAGGGCAATCCCCATGCCCACAGCCGCCGTGACCCAGTGCTGATGCCAGTCGGCGTAGCCGGCCTGGCGCTGGGTGCTGGCGATCAGGATCCCGGCGAGACCGATCATCGCCAGGGGGATCCACCAGAGCAGCTTGTCGACACCGTCGAACCAGCGGCGACGGGCGACCCGCCCCCCGGAGAACAGGTCCGACCGGCGGCCCCACGCGCCGAGCAGCGTCATGCCACCGGCACGGCGCTGAGCAGCCGCTCAGCCAGGGCGCGGAAGGCCTGGGCCGTGGCGGACTCCGGCGCGCTCAGCACCGCGGGGCTGCCGCCATCACCGCCCTGCACCACCGCCAGCTCCATCGGTAACTGGGCGAGCAGCGGGACGCCTGCCTCCTCGGCCAGGCGCTGGCCCCCGCCGCGGCCGAACAGCTCGTAGCGCTTCTCGGGCGCATCGGGCGGGATGAACGCCGTCATGTTCTCCACGACCCCAAGCACCGGCACGCCCATCTGCAGGAACATCGCCAGGCCGCGCCGTGCATCCTGCAGCGACACCTGCTGGGGGGTGGTGACGATGACCACGCCGGCCATGGGCACGGCCTGGGCCAGGCTGAGCTGGGCGTCGCCGGTGCCGGGGGGCAGGTCCACCACCAACACGTCGCGCTCGCCCCACTCCACCTGGTAGAGGAACTGGCGGATGATGCCGTTGAGCATCGGGCCGCGCCAGATCACCGGCTGGTTCTCCTGGATCAGCAGCCCCATCGACACCATGGCGATGCCACAGCTCTCGATCGGGGTGAGCACCTGGGCAGCGCCCTCGCCGCGCACCTCGGGGGTGCGGTCCGCCACCCCGAGCATGGTGGGGGCATTGGGGCCATAGATGTCGGCGTCGAGCAGGCCGACCCGAAGACCGCCGGCGGCCAGGGCACAGGCCAGGTTCACGGCCACGGTGCTCTTGCCCACGCCGCCTTTGCCACTGCTCACGGCGATCACCTGCTTCACGCCGGGAATGGCCTGGCGCTCGGGCCCGCCGCCACCGTGGCCGGCCGCGCCGATCGGGGCACCGCCATGGCTGTGGCTGTGGCTGTGATCATGGCTGTGGCCCGGCGCCTGGCTCTTGGCAGGGGCCGCCTCGCTGGGCTGGGCCAGTTCGATCTGGACGTCGTCGATGCCGCCCAGGGCCAACAGGGCGCTGCGGGCTTCGGCGGCGATGCGCTCCCGCTGGCTGCCGGCGAAACCGGGCAGGGCCAGGCGGAACACCACGCGGTTGTTCTGCACCCGCACCTGGCGGATCCACTGCAGCTCGAGCAGGCTGCGGCCACTGCCGGCGTCGCGCAGGGGCTCCAGGGCGGCGATGGCCTGGTCAAGAACCTGATCGGCGCTGGCCATCCGGGGGGAAGGAGGGAGCTGGATCCTAGGAGCCATGGGCGGCGGCTTAGGCGCGCCCCAGTGGTGCGACGGGTGCCGTGGTGGGCCCACTGCCACGACGCCTGCCGTCCTGCGCCCGTTCCATGCCGAGAGCAGCGGAGCGATCAGCCGCGCGCCATGCCGCGATCATGATGACGAACACCCTCGTCCCCTTGTGCCAGGGCACCGCCGGCTGAAAAGGTGAGGGGGTTTCCTGGCGTCCGGATCGGACGTGGCGTCGATGTTGAAGGCCCTGCTGGCACGCGCGAAGAACAAGCTGGGCGGCGCGCCGGGCGGCCCAGCCCCCTTCGTCACGACGGGCGCACCCGCAGCGGCACAGCACGCCGGGGCCTCTGCAGCGCCACCCCCCAGCCTGGAGCGCCCCCCCGCCGACTCCCGGGCCCGGGCCAAGGCCCTGCTGATGGGCCTGCAGGATTCGATCTGCGCCGGCCTGGAGCACCTCGATGGCGGAGCACTCTTTCAGGAGGAGAGCTGGGTGCGGCCCGAGGGCGGCGGGGGCCGCTCACGGGTGCTCAAGGGCGGCCGCGTGTTCGAGCAGGGCGGCGTGAACTTCTCCGAGGTGGAGGGCGACCAGCTGCCCCCCTCAATCCTCAACCAGCGCCCCGAGGCGGCCGGCCAGCGCTGGTTCGCCACCGGCACCTCGATGGTGCTACACCCCCGCAACCCTTACATCCCCACCGTTCACCTCAACTACCGCTATTTCGAGGCCGGGCCGGTGTGGTGGTTCGGCGGCGGCGCCGACCTCACCCCCTACTACCCCTTCCTGGAGGATGCCCAGCACTTCCACCGCACCCTCAAGGCCGCCTGCGACTCGGTGAACCCGGCCTACTTCCAGGTGTTCAAGCCCTGGTGCGACGAGTACTTCTTCCTCAAGCACCGGGACGAGACCCGTGGCGTGGGCGGCATCTTCTACGACTACCAGGATCCCCGCGGCGTGCTCTACAAGGGCCAGGACCCCAGCGGCCCCGCAGCGGCCGAGAGCAACCGGATTGGTGCGGTGAACCAGAGCTGGGAGCAGCTGTTCGCCCTGGCCTCCGCCTGCGGCAATGCCTTCCTGCCCAGCTACGTGCCGATCGCTGAGAAGCGCCAGCACACCCCCTACGGCGAGAGGGAGCGCCAGTTCCAGCTGTATCGGCGCGGCCGCTACGTGGAGTTCAACCTGGTGTTTGACCGGGGCACGATCTTCGGGCTGCAGACCAACGGCCGCACGGAGTCGATCCTGATGTCACTGCCGCCGCTGGTGCGCTGGGAGTACGGCTACCAGCCGGAGGCCGGCAGCCGCGAGGCCCTGCTCACCGAGCTGTTCACCCGGCCTCAGAACTGGCTGGAGGACCCCTCGCTGGCGGCCCGCTGCCAACCCCACGGCGCCGTGGGCTGAGGAGCAGCGACGGGCTGGTTCAGGGCGCCGGTGGTCCAGGCGGGGGCCAGACCATCGACGGGCTGGGGCGCCAGGCCCCGCTGCAGGGCCAGCACCACCCGATCGGCGATGACGGCCAGGGCCTGATCACGGCGGCCGGGATCCCGCAGGCTTGCCTCCAGGCTCCCCTCCAGCTTGCCGATCTCCAGCAGGGTGAGGCCGCGGCGCGGCCCCCCCAGGCCGCCGCGGAACCCCATCGGATAGGCGCCGAAGGCCTCAGCCAGGCTCTCGTCCAGCAGGGAGAACGGGGCCCGCAGGGCCGGGATGACGCCGGAACCCACGCCATCGGGCCCGTAGGCATCGAAGTGGATCTCCAGGGCGTAGCCACCGGCCTCAAAGTGGCGCTGACCCACGCTCCAGTTGGTGCGGGGATCGTTGGGGTTGGCGATGCTGCGCAGGGGCGGCTCGTAGAAGCGGATCGCGAGACCGCGCTGCTGGCCGCGGGCCACCACCTCTCGGGCCACCGCCAGGTTCCAGAACAGCTCGTCGGAGATGCCGGGCTGCATCGGCGCGTAGCCGGCCCGGCCCACGGCTGCCCCGGCCGTGCCCGAGCCGGCAATGCCCTGGGAATCGGCGTGGCCCGCCAGCACAAGGATCTCGGTCTGGGGCGGCAGCGGCCGCAGGCCGATCCAGTTCTTGGCCAGGGGACTGCGCACGCCGGTGAGCGGATCTGCCGTGGCGAACACCTGGGCCTGGGCCTGGGCCGAAGGAACCGCCGGAGAAGCCAGCGCACCGGCCAGCAGGGCCAGCAGCAACACCCCCTGGCGTTGAACCCAGCGCTGGGGCTGGCGTGGGGCGAGCGACCCGCAGACCAGGGGATCGCAGACCAGGGGATCACAGACCAGGGGATCACAGACCATGGGTGCGGCAGCTGAGGCCGGGCCCATTCTGCGGGGAATGGCCATCCGCGTTGGTGCCCCAGGACGCTGCACCGGGCACAAAGCCAACGGACACCGGTCCGGGCCTCAGATCGGCGACTGCAGCAGATCGCCGTCGCTGAACAGGCCCAGTCGGGGGCCGAGCTCCAGCTCCAGGGCAATCAGCTCGTCGCGGTGGGCGCGCAGGCGCAGGGCGCTGCCGGTGGCGCCGTCGTGGCTGATCAGGCGCAGCTCCACGCTCTCGGCCCGCTCAGCCCGGCGCCGGTAGATGAGGCCGGCCAGGGGCCCGAGAACCACCAGGCCCAGGGGCAACCAGCCGAGCTGGGGCAGAAGCTGGCGCAGCACCAGCCCCAGACAGCCGGCCCCAACCGCCCCCAGCAGCGAGAGCAGGACCGCCAGCACCGGGCTGGCCGCCACCTTGCCGCGGAAGCGCAGCAGACGCCGATCCGGATCCGTCTCCTGGGCCTGCCAGCCGCGCTGCTGCAGCCAGTCGCTCAGCACCGGCAGCACCTCCAGGGGCGGCCGGGAGGTGCGCACATCCACCACGGTGGTGCGGTCCTTACTGGCAGCCCGCAGGAAGAACACCAGCCCAACGGCCAGCAGCAGCGTGAGCAGCAGGGTGGAGCCCAGGGCTGGGGGCATGGGATCCGGCCGTGATCGGAGTTGCATTCTCCTGCAACCAGTGCCGCCACGGCGGCATCAGGGCCAGGGCCTCCTCGCGCTGGCCGTCGAGCAGGTGAAGCATCCGGCGCGGGCGGCCGCGGCTGGGACAGCGCTGGGAGTAGCTGCTGATGGCACCGGCCTCCACAAGGAAAAAGAGCGCCTGCTGCAGCACGGTTTCCGAGAGGCGCAGGCGGGGATGGAGGCGGGTGAGGTCCTGCAGCAGGGCCGTGGGGTAACTGTCGGCCTCCAGGAGCCGCTCGAGCACCCAGCACACCGCAAGCTCCAGGCCCAAGTGCTGCAGGGGCGGACGCACAAAGAAGTGCTGGATGGATTCAAGGCCGCCGGGCGGACAGAGGTGGCTGGAGCGGAGGGGCACAACCAGGGACCGGTCTTTGTTCTCTGCTAACCCCGTAGCCCCCGAGCTTTCAAGCCTTCGCGCGGCTTTCGACACAGGCGAGCGAACCGCCGCAGCACCGGCATCCGCGAGCATGGCCGCCAGCACCCTCGCCCCCACCCATGACCCCCTCATCCAGTCCGGCAGCCCCCGTCACCACCACCGCCTTCAGGGCCGCGCCCGCCGCCGGATCAAGCGCCGCCCGCTTCGCCGTGTTCGACGCCGACCTGGACGCCGAGTGGCTCGCCCTGCTGGGGGCCGCGCCGGCCCTGGCGGTGGACACCGAGGCCATGGGGCTGGTGCACGGCCGTGATCGCCTCTGCCTGGTGCAGATCGCCGACGGCCACGACAACGTGTGCTGCATCCGCATCGGCCGCGGCCAGAGCGCGGCGCCGCAGCTGCAGCAGTTGCTGGAGGCCCCCGCCATCGAGAAGGTGTTCCACTTCGCCCGCTTCGACGTGGCCGCCCTGGCGGAGGGGCTCGGCATCACCACCGCCCCGATCTTCTGCACCAAAGTGGCCAGCCGCCTGGCCCGCACCTACACCAACCGCCACGGGCTCAAGGATCTGGTGCAGGAGCTCTGCGGAGTGGAACTCGACAAACAGGCCCAGAGCAGCGACTGGGGCCGGGTGGAGGAGCTGAGCGAGGCCCAGCTGGCCTATGCCGCCAACGATGTGCGCTATCTGCTCGCCGCCCGCGATCAGCTGGTGACGATGCTGGCGCGGGAGGAGCGATTGGAGCTGGCCCAGCGCAGCTTCGACTGCATCCCGGTGATCGCCGAACTGGATCGGGGCCGCTTCGGCGCGATCTTTGAGCACCGCTCCTGAGGGGCCGCGGGCAGGCGACCGCGCTGGATTCGACGCCCTTCAGTCGTCGCCGAGGTAGTTGGCCTCCTCGGCCACGGCCTCCAGCAGGGTGTCCAGCAGCTGGCGGGATTCGCTGCCTGCGCCCTGGGTCTCCAGCAGCAGGCGCTGGGCCACCAGGGTGCGGCCGGCCGCATCCCGCACCCCTTCCCGGGCCGCAAGCGTATCGACCTTGCGGCGGGCGGCGGCGATGCTGATGCTCAGCTGGCTGGCCAGGCGGCTGCAGGCGATGACGTAGTCGTGGTCCTGGGGAGCGGCCATGGGGCAGGGGCGGCGGGGAAGGGGTGGTGTGGCCATCATCCCGCCGAGCTCAACGGGCAACCGTGCCGGTGGCCGGTGCCGGGGCCAGCAGTCGCGCATCCACCAGGGCCGCCAGGGCCTCGCCCCCACCGGGCGGGCCCATGCGACGTCGGCCGATCAGGCCCAGGCGGCGGCGCCGCTGCGGCTCCCGCAGCAGCCGCAGCAGGCCATTGGCCAGCTCGCGGCCGCTGCGGCACACCCCCACCGATCCGCCCAGCAGCCGGCTCTGGCGCCGGGCAAAGCCCAACTTGAACTGGGGCCCCGGCCCCGGCAGCGAGAGGGCCGGAATGCCCAGCCCCACCAGCTGCTCGGTGGCGGTGCCGGCCGCGGCCAGGCCCACCTCGCCCCAGCCGGCCCAGGCCCCGAAGCATCCGGGCCCCACCAGCAGCAGCAGGCCGGAGCGCCCCCAGGCGGCGGCGGCCCCAGTGCCCGCAGGCAGCGGCCGGGGCTCCAAGCCGCGACGCCTCAGCAGCGGCGCCAACTCGTCGGGGCTGGGCCGCGAGCCGGTGGCGGCCAGCACCAGCCAGGGCTGGGGCGCCGGCGGCAGACCATCGAGGGCCGTCAGCAGGCGCTCCAGGTTGCCGAGGGCCTCGGGCATGCGGCTACCGGCCAGAAGCACCAGACGCCGATGCCGGGCCAGGTCCGGCGGCAGGGGATCGGGATCCAGGCCATCCATCATCGGGTTGCCCGGCGCCAGGGCGGCCACACCATGGCTCCGCAGCCCGCGGGCGGTGAGGCGGTCGCGCACGGCCACCAGGCGGCAGTGGCGAGCGGCCATCAGCGCCCACTCCCAGGGATCCCACTCGCTGCCCTTGAGCCGGTGGTAAGCATCCGCCAGGGGGCTGGCACCGGGCCCGCTGCGCCAGGTGTAGTCGCTCTTGGGGGTGCCGATGAAGCCATAGGGGGCACCACTGCACCAGGCCAGCAGCAGGGGCAGCAGGTCGCCCACGGCCAGCACGGGATCACCGCCGCGGCCCCAGCGGCGCACCAGGCGCCACTGCTGCCAGCTGAGGCCGAGCACGCCGGCGGCCAGGTCCCGCAGCAGGCCCCGCAGGCTCTGGTTGCTGAAACCGCCGCTGGGCAGGCGCCGGCGCGGCCCGACGCGGCGCAACTCGCCGGCGGCCTCGGCGGCGGCGAAGGCGCCCCCCTCCCCCACCAGCGGCAGCACGTGGATCTCCAGCTCCGGACGACGTCGGTGCAGGGCATGCAGCACGCGCAGGGCGATCAGGTCCTCCCCGTGCCCGTTGCTCAGAACCAGCAGCCGGGGGGCCATCGTGTGGCTGATACGATCCGTGCCTGGGAGTTTGCTCCCGCACGGCGGCATGGCCAAGTGGTAAGGCAGAGGATTGCAAATCCTTTACCCCCAGTTCGAATCTGGGTGCCGCCTTTTTTGTGGCGAGTTCAAAATCCACCATATCTGGTGCTTCCAGGGTTGTTTTGACGCCCTTGAACACCAAATGCGGGGTTTTTCTAAATGCCGTTTTTTGATTCTGAACCTGCTCTGGCGGAAGGTGAGCGGAAGGTGAAGAGGGGTCTGACTGGGGTGCCCTCAGCGGTTCCCAGAATTCACCTTCCCGCTGTTCGTTGCAGGTTGCTTCCGAGGCATCTTCACCTACCGCCTGGGCGCCCCGAGGCACCCTCAACCGCCCTCGGAGCACCTCCAAGACCCTGCTGCTCCCTCTGGTGGCACTTGATGCCCAACGCCTGCCTGGGTCGGCGCCCCCTTGATCGGTAGGCATCTCCTGGGCGCCTCAAACAGCAGCAAACGCTTCAGAGAGACGCTGGAACCGTTCCAGGAAGGCGCCCCTCGCGAGTTGCAACCTGTTGAGAGCAACGCTCAGAGCGGAAAAAAACGAAAGGAACGAGCACCCAACCCATCAGATCCAAAATTTATGCAGAGAACGCATAACCGCCTGGTGAGAAATGGGGGGTCAGGCAGGGCTGATTCAAAGTCTTAACTCGAGCTTGGTTCTGGCTTTCTCATCGCCATCGCCAGTAGCGCCGTGATGTCGTGAGTTACGGCTTGCATGCC
>NZ_NQLA01000048.1 GCF_002252705.1 Vulcanococcus limneticus LL | reverse complement strand
CGCCCCCGAATTGCTGATCAAGAGCCCCAGATGACAGGTACCGGCCACGGCAGGAGCGGCAACAGCAATGCGGCGCGGGTCTGGGCGGCTATTTCAGAAGCCTCCTAGGAACAGGTGCTAGCCCGGGCCCAGCCGCAGCCCGGGCCCACCCGGGGCCGCGCCAGGCCCCGGGGTCTGCGGCAGCACAACCGCCTGGGGCGGAGTCAGCGGTTCTGCATGGGACAGCAGTTCGCTCTCCAGCAGCATGTTGAAGTGCAGGAGCTGCTCGTCGCTGAGCTGCTGGCGGCTGGCCAGCTGGAACTGCTCCTCCAGGAAGCGACGCCCCCGGGCCGCATCCCAGCCCAGCTGGGCCAGCAGCAGGTCGCACTGGCCGAGCAGCTCACTGCGGCGCAGGGGCACCGGCGCGCGGGCCGGATCGGTCCCAGGGGCGAACTGGCTCACGGACTGGAGGTAGGCACTGAGGTCGCGGTAGGTGGTGAGCCGGGAGCGGCTGGGGTGGCCGAAGGCCCGCTCCAGATAGGTGGCCTCCTCCTCCCGCTGCCAGCCGATGCGCAGCAGCTGCAGGTCGAGAGCAGCGAGTTCGTCGCTCCAGTCGTCGGGGTCCGCCGGGGGCGGCTCCGGTGGGGGGGGAGCCATGGCCGTCGGGGCGGGTGCCGAAGGGGGGGACGGAGGCTGCGCAGCTGGGGCCAGTCCAGCCGAGGGGGGCGCAGGGGCCTGGGGGCGCAGATCCAGGCTGGGTTGCTGCGCCGCAGCGGCCGCCGGAGCCGGAGCCGGAGCCGGAGCCGGAGCCGGAGCCGAGGGCAGCGTGCCAGCGCCCTCGTCCAGAGCGGCCCGGCGGGGGGACGCCGTTACGAAGCTCGCGGCCGCCCCCGACACCGACGCGGCTGCGGCCGCTGGAGCCGATCCAGGCGCTCCAGGAGCCGTCCAAGCCCCAGGCCGAGGCACCCCCGAACCGTTCGGGGAATCCCTGCGTCCCATCGGCGCCGCATCCGAGCCGGCTGGGGCTCCAGGCTGACGCTCCAGCCGCTCCACCAGCCGGGCCAGGGCCCGCTCCTCCGCCTGCTCGGCGTCGCCGGCCTCCCCCAGGGCACTGCCCAGACACTCGCCTCCCTGCCAGGCGCTCACCTGTACCACCCGCAGTCCGGAGTCGGCGTGCACCAGTCGGGCCCGGAGCTGCATCGCTGGGGCGTTCCCCGTGAAACACCTTCCTAGAGTGGCTCCTGCCCCGATCCGCTGCAGGGTCTCCACCGCAGGTTTTGCATGGAAGCGGAGTCGATCCCCTCCCTCTCGCCCCTGATCCAGAGCGCCGACCAGTGGGGGGAGGTGCTGCTGCTGCTGCCCCTGCTCGTGGCCCTGGAGGCCGTGCTCTCGGCCGACAACGCCATTGCCCTGGCGGCCATCTCCCGCGGCCTCAAGGACCCCGCCCAACAGAGCCGGGCCCTCAACCTCGGCCTGGCCCTGGCCCTGGCGTTCCGGCTGGTGCTGATCGCCGCCGCCAGCTGGGTGCTGGATTTCTGGCCCCTGCAACTGGCCGCGGCGGCCTATCTGCTGTGGCTGTGCGGCTCCAACCTGCTGCCCCTGTTCAACGAGGAGGATGGGGAAGAGGCCAGCACGCTGGGATCGGACGGCCATCCAGCACACCACCACCATCCCCACCACCACCGCAGCCTGGGGGCGGTGGTGGCCACCCTGGCCTTCACCGACCTGGCCTTCTCGGTCGACAGCGTGGCCGCAGCCGTGGCCGTGAGCGACAACCTGCTGTTGGTGATGGCGGGCGGTGTGATCGGGGTCGTCGCCCTGCGGCTCACCTCGGCCCTGTTCATCCGCTGGCTTGCCGTGTTCCGGCGCCTGGAGACCGCCGGCTACCTGGCGGTAGGGCTTGTGGGGGTAAGGCTGCTGCTGCGGCTGGCGGCTCCCCAGCTGGTGCCGCCCGAGTGGGGCCTGCTGCTGATCGTGGCGGCCCTGTTCGCCTGGGGCTTCTCCGAGCGCCGGCCCGAGCCGACGCCGGGCGAGATCAGCCCCTGAACCATGCGAGTGGAGTTGCGTCAGGCCGGCAGCGACCGACTGCTCGATCGCCTCGATCTTGAGGAGGTACCCCATCCCGGCCGCTGGCTGGTGGTGGGGGACCGCAGCTTTCTGGTCCTGCAGCGCCACCACCGCTACCAGCTGAAGGCCGGCCGCTACGAACTGACCAGCGTGGCCCTGCAGGTGAAGCCCCAGGTACGGCCGGCCGATGCCCGCTGGTGGCAGGACCGCTGGGTGATCGGCGATCCCAACTGCCGCTTCAATGCCCGCAGCCCCCTGCTGCGCTGCGCCGTGCTGCCCGATGGACCCTGCGAACGCTGTGCCCACCACCAACCCCTCTGAGCCGCTGCGCCAGCCCAACCAGGCGGCGTGGCTGCGGGCCCGGCTGCTGGAGTTCCTCAAGTTCCGGGTGCTGGCGGCCCAGGAGCGCTTCTTCACCGACCTGCAGCTGGACTCAGGCAGCAGCGGCGGGACAGGCGCAGTGGGGGCGGGGACGCCTGCAGGGCAGCTGGATCTCACGCGCTTCCGGCGCTGGCTGCGGGAGGCCGGCTGGAGCGAAGCCCTCGCCCTGGCGGACGCCGACCTGGCCCTTGTGCTGGAGCAGGCCCGCGCGCTCTACACCGAAGATCGGGCCTGAGGCCAGCAGGCCCTGAAGGCCAGTAGCGGGCGGTACGCCGGGCCCCTCCTAGGCTGGGGTGATCCCCCTGCCGGTGACTCCGATTTCCCTGCCCACCAACCCCGCTCCGGGTCAGGAGCAGCGCACGCGGCCCCGGGGCGGCCGCCGCAGTCCCTCCCGTCCCCAGCCGGTTGCGGCCAGCCCATCGGGCCCCGGATCGAACCCCACCCCGGACGCCACCCCCAGCACCCGCATCCCCGTTCACTTCGCGCCGGAGCTACACGACTCGGCCTTCGCGGCCCTGGGGCTGGGTCTGCCGATCGTGCAGGCGGTGGTGGAGAAGGGCTACACCACGCCCTCCCCTATTCAGCAGCAGTGCATCCCGGCGGTGCTGGCCGGCCACGACGTGATGGCCGCCGCCCAGACCGGCACCGGCAAGACCGCCGGCTTCACCCTGCCGATGCTGGAGCGGCTGCGCCACGGCCCCCACGCCCGCAACAACGTGGTGCGGGCCCTGGTGCTCACCCCCACCCGCGAGCTGGCGGCCCAGGTGTGCGAGAGCGTGGCTGTCTACGGCAGATACCTCGATCTGCGCTCCGACGTGGTATTCGGCGGGGTGAAGATCAACCCGCAGATGCAGCGGCTGCGCCGTGGCGCCGACGTGCTGGTGGCCACCCCCGGCCGGCTGATGGACCTGGCCCAGCAGAACGCCGTGAAGCTGGATCGGGTCGAAATCCTGGTGCTTGATGAAGCCGACCGCATGCTCGACATGGGCTTCATCCGCGACATCCAGAAGATCCTGGCCCTGCTGCCAGCCAAGCGCCAGAACCTGCTGTTCTCGGCCACCTTCGAGGCCTCGATCAGGCGCCTGGCCACGGGCCTGCTGCACAACCCGGTGCAGCTGCAGGCCACCCCGGAAAACCGCACGGCCACCACGGTGGAGCACGTGCTCCACCCCTGCGACATGGCCCGCAAGCCGGAGCTGCTCTGCCACCTGATCCAGAGCAACGACTGGCAGCAGGTGCTGGTGTTCTCACGCACCAAGCACGGCGCCAACCGCCTGGCCGACCGCCTCAGCCAGGAGGGCATCAACGCGGCCGCCATCCACGGCAACAAGAGCCAGGGGGCCCGCACCCGGGCCCTGGCCGGCTTCAAGAGCGGCGAGGTGCGGGTGCTGGTGGCCACCGATATCGCCGCCCGCGGCATCGACATCCACCAGCTGCCCCACGTGGTGAACCTGGATCTGCCCAACCAGGCCGAGGACTACGTGCACCGCATCGGCCGCACCGGTCGGGCCGGCCACAGCGGCCATGCGGTGTCGCTGGTGGCGGCCGAGGAACATGAACTGCTGCGGGCCATTGAGCGGATGATCGGCAACCCCCTGCCGCAGCAGCCCGTGCCGGGCTATGAACCCACGATCCTCTCGGCCCCGCCGCTGGACCTCAGTGGCGGCCGCGGTCGCGGCGGATCCCGGGGTGGCGGTGGCCGTCCCGGTGCCGGCGCCCGCGGGGGCCGCAGTAGCGGCAGCAGCCGCGACCTGAGCGGGCCCCGCGCCACAGCCGCCGCCGGGCCTGGCCGCTCCCGCCGGCGCTGAACCCCGGCGCCGGGGATCAGTCGTCCCCCTCACCTTCCAGCAGCAGTTGCTGGAAGGTGGAATAGAGCTCCAGTTCCTGATCGCTGCTGGGCTTGGGCCGCTTGGGGTTCGCCCGCAGACTGCCCTGGCGGGCGGCAGCGCGTTGGTCGGTGGCCTGACCGGATGAGGTAGCGGGAGCGGCGCGGGAGCCCAGCTGGGCCCCGGCCTGTTGCCGCAGGGCCTGACGCTGCCGCTCGCGCTCCCCTTGGCGCCGCTCCTCCTCGGCGCTGCGCAGGCGATCCAGTAGGTGCGGCGGCACCGTGCCGTCTGGGCTCACCTTGATCAGCTCATGGAAGAGGGCCTCGGGATCCGTCTCGGTCTCGACCCTGTGGCGCTGTTCCGTGGCCCGGGTGGCCGGCTTGGGGGCCTCGGGATTGGGCAGGGGCTTGGGCAGGCTGCGGCCCAGTTGCTGCAGCCGCTCCAGGCTGCGGGCGTCGAAGCTCATCTCAGGGACAGCCGAGGGTATCGCGGGTGACCCGGCCAGTCACCGGGTTTGTGCCGGTGGCCGCGGCGCAGAGGGTCTTGAGGGCATCACCGCGCAGGGGAACGTTGGTGAAGTCGGCCCCGGCGATCACCACGTCCCGGAATTTGGTGTTGAAGGCAAAGGCGTTCTCCAGCACGGCGTCGCTCAAATCCGCTCCTTCGAAGATGGCGGAATCCAGGGTCGCGTCGCGCAGGTCGGCACCGCGGAAGGTGGTGTCCTGGAGCTTGGCGCCGAACAGGCTGGCGCCACGCAGGTCAGCGCCGTTGAAATCGGCTTCCCGCAGGTTGGTGAGGTTGAAGGTCACCCCCCGCAGGTCGGCGTCGGCGAAATCGTGGCCGATCAGCACCTGCTTGGCGTAGTCCATGGCGGCAAGCACCGGCGACGCCAGGCCCAGCAGGGCTACCAGGCAACCGATCAGACCCGCCAGGAACCACGCCCGGCGCCGGGGGGTGAGCGGGGGCCGAGGCATGGACGCAGCGCAACTGGGCCAACCCTAGGGGGAGCGGCCGGCTCCGCCGCGCTCGTCCGGTGCTGAGCCTTGCCGCTGCCCGGCAAGCAGCCGCCAGGCCAGAAAGGGCTCCACGCCCCGCTCGCACAGCTCGATCCAGGGGCGCAGGTGGCCGAGCCAGTCGTCCGGCCTGACGGCGATGGCCCGGGCCTGGGAGCTGGCTGCGGGGGGCAGGGGCCTGTACAGGGGTTGCAGCTGGTGTTCTGCCATGGCTCGGACGGCGGACCCTGGCAGGGTTCCCTCAACGGACCCACCAAGCGCGCCCGCTGGGGCGTCGACCGAGCTCGCCGCGGGAACGCTCGGGGACGTGCTGCCGATCCATGGTCCCTACCAACCGCCAGCGCCAGGGAGCCTGGGCCGAGCAGCGGGCCCTGCGGCTCTTGCGCGACCGGGGCTGGGGCCTGCTGGAGCACAACTGGCACTGCCGCTACGGCGAACTCGACCTGCTGATGAGCAAGGAACCGGGCCGGCTGCTGCTGGTGGAAGTGAAGGCCCGACGCCGCTGTGGACCCGACGGCTGGGGCGTGGCGGCCCTGGATCACGGCAAGCGCCGACGGCTGCGGCTCAGCTGGCAGTGCTGGCTGGCGGAGCACCCGCGCTGGCACAGCTCCAGCGTGGAGCTGGTGCTGGCGCTGGTGCCCCTGCCGCCGGCCTGTGGCCCAGTGCGCTGGCACCGCTGGAGTTAGGGCGGGCCCGGCTCAGGGCTGGCCTGATGCGGGAGCCGGCGCGGGGGACCCAGCGGCGCCGGGGCCAACCGGCGACTCGCTGTACTCCACGGTGCAGATGTAGCGGTAGTTGCCGATGCCCACGTTCACCTCATCGCAGCTGGTGCCCGTGACCGTTGCGCCCTTGGGCACCTGCTGCATCGCCCGCTCGATGGCGTTGGCCTTGCCCCATGTGGACTGGGAGGTCACAGAGCCGGCTCGGGCGGGAGCGCCATCAGCGAGGAGCACCAGCAGCAGAGCGGAGTGCAACAGAGCGGCGATGGGCAGAAGGCCGGGTGTGGGAAACCAGGGGCGGGCACGGAAGAGCATGGGCCGATGCCAACGACCCCAGGTGTATGCGCGGAAGCGCTCCTGGGCAAGTGGTTCCTGGCCGCCGCCAGCCCCGCCCGATGCTCCCAGCCTCCAGCGCGCCAGTTCTCCCAAGGCAAAACGGCTATGGGCTCAACGGCGGGGTGGGGCTGTGACGGAAGCCGACGCGGCAATCTGGAGCCTGTGCCGCCGCCTGAAACCCCTATGACATTCGCGGCCCACCGCGCCCGCAAGCGCTTCGGCCAGCACTGGCTCAACGACGAGGGGGTGCTGAACCGGATCGTGGCGGCGGCTGAGCTCGGTCCGGCCGACACGGTGCTGGAGGTGGGGCCGGGCCGGGGGGCCCTCACCCAGCGGCTGCTGGCCTCGCCCGCCGCTGCCGTGGCCGCCGTGGAGCTGGACCGGGATCTGGTGGTGGGCCTACGCGAGCGATTCGGCGCCGACCCGCGCTTCTCCCTGCGCGAGGGGGATGTGCTGGCGGTGGATCTGCCCGAGGCCCACAAGGTGGTGGCCAACATCCCTTACAACATCACTGGCCCCCTGCTGGAGCGGTTGGTGGGCCGGCTGGATCGGCCTGCACCGCGGCCCTACGGGCGATTGGTGCTGCTGGTGCAGCAGGAGGTGGGCGAGCGGATCCGCGCCAGGCCCGGCAGCAGCGCCTTCTCGGCCCTGAGCGTGCGCATGCAGCTGCTGGCCAGCTGCCGCACGGTCTGTCCTGTGCCGCCGCGCTGCTTCCAGCCACCGCCGAAGGTGATGAGCGAGGTGGTGCTCCTGGAGCCGCTACGGCCCGAGCAGCTCCTCGACCCAGCCCTGGCGCGCACTGTGGAGCAGCTGCTGCGGCGCTGCTTCGGCGCCCGCCGCAAGATGGTGCGCAACACCCTGCAGGGCCTTTTGCCACCCGATCAGCTGCAGAACCTGGCGGCCGAGGCGGGCATCGGCCTGCAGCAGCGGCCCCAGGAGCTGGCCCCCGAGCGCTGGGTGGCCCTGGCGGCGGGCTTGAATCGGGCCACCGGTGGCGGCCTACCGGCCGCCTGATGTCCCTCCCCATGCCCGAGCTCCGCGTATCGGCCCCGGCCAAGATCAACCTGCACCTGGAGGTGCTGGGCCTGCGTCCCGACGGCTTCCACGAGCTGGCAATGCTGATGCAGACCCTGGATCTGGCCGACACGCTCACCCTCAACCCGAGCGCCGATGGCCGGATCCAGCTCGATTGCGACCGCACCGATCTGCCGCTCGATGGCAGCAACCTGATCGTCAAGGCGGGCGAGATGCTGCGCGCGCGCGCCGGGCTGCCGGAACTGGGGGCCCGCATGCATCTGGAGAAGCGCATCCCCATCGGCGCCGGCCTGGCGGGCGGCTCCAGCAACGGCGCCGCGGCACTGCTGGGGCTCAACGCCCTGTGGGGCTGCGGCTTTGGCGCCGGGGACCTGCAGGCCATGGCCACGGCCCTGGGCTCGGACATGCCCTTCTGCCTCGATGGGGGCACCCAGCTGTGCTTCGGCCGGGGCGAGCGACTCGAACCCGTCGCCATGGCGGCAGCCCCACCCTGGGGCGTCCTGCTGATCAAGCACCCCGCCTCCAGCGTCTCGACGCCCTGGGCCTACGGGCGCTGCCGCGAGCAGCGGGGCTCCACCTACCTGGACAGCGAGCCGGCTTTTGATGCGCGGCGCGAGGCCCTGCGCCGGGGGCCACTGGTCGCTGCCCTGCAGGGCGCGGCGCCCTTACCGCCCATCCGCAACGACCTGCAGACGGTGGTTGAACCGATGGTGGACAGCGTGCGCCAGGGTCTCGCCCTGCTGCGCCAGGCGCCGGGGGCCCTGGCGGTGGCCATGAGCGGGAGCGGGCCCAGCCTGTTCGCCCTCTTCCCCGACCTCGCCGCCGCCGAGCTGGCCCGGGCCGACCTCGCGGCAGAGCTGGCGGCCGCTGGCTTCGAGGCCTGGTGCTGCCGCTGCACCGGCTCGGGTGTCAGCCTGGTCTGAGCCGAGATCCAGCCCCGTGAGCGACGCCAGCGACCCCGCCGTGGACCAGCCCTCAGGCCCATCAGGCGCCGCCGCGCCTGTGGCTGGAACCGACCCTGGACCCACGGTCGCCTCTGAACCCAGCGCCCCCCTGGCGAGCGAGACAGCCAGGCCCCGCAAGGGTCCGCTCAGCTTCCTCTCGGGCTCTCTCACCAGCTTCGGCCTGGGCTGGCTGGCCCTGCAGCTCTCGATTCGGGTGGTGGGCTACTACGCCGAGCACCCACCCCACTACGACGTGCGCTTTGCCCAGAGCATCGCCACCTTCGTCAAGACCCTGGTGGTGGGCATGAGCTTCCTGGCCACCTTCACCTTCGCCTTCGTGGGCCTGGGGCTGTTCGTGACCTTCGTGCGCAGCCTGATGCCGGGCTGGAGACAAGCCGAGGAAACTCCCTAGCCTGCAGGGGCGCTCCCTCCCGCCATGACCGCCCACGACCTGGAACTGCTGGTCCTGCTGCTCTCGCCGGGGATGCTGCTCTCGGTGCTGCTGCTCACCACCTTCGCCGCCGGCGGCTGAGCCGCCGGCCCGGGCCGGCGAAGAGCTGAGATAAGTTGGCCCCACATCTGGCTCAAGCCGGAACAGTCCCCGGCCGCAGCCGGAATCGAACGCAAGCCGTGGCAGAGACGCTTCTCTTCAACGCCCTGCGCGAGGCCATCGACGAGGAGATGGCCCGCGACCCCCATGTGTGCGTCATGGGCGAGGACGTGGGCCAGTACGGCGGCTCCTACAAGGTCACCAAGGACCTCTACGAGAAATACGGCGAACTGCGGGTTCTCGACACCCCGATCGCCGAAAACGCCTTCACCGGCATGGCCGTGGGCGCCGCGATGACGGGCCTCCGCCCGATCGTGGAGGGCATGAACATGGGCTTCCTGCTGCTCGCGTTCAACCAGATCTCCAACAACATGGGGATGCTGCGCTACACCAGCGGCGGCAACTTCACAATCCCCACCGTCGTGCGCGGTCCCGGCGGGGTGGGCCGGCAGCTGGGGGCCGAGCACAGCCAGCGCCTGGAGGCCTACTTCCACGCGGTGCCCGGCATCAAGATCGTGGCGGTGAGCACCCCCACCAACGCCAAGGGCCTGATGAAGGCCGCCATCCGCGACAACAACCCAGTGCTCTTCTTTGAGCACGTGCTGCTCTACAACCTCTCCGAGGACATCCCCGAGGGCGACTACACCTGCGCCCTCGACCAGGCGGATCTGGTGCAAGAAGGCAGCGATGTGACGATCCTCACCTACTCGCGCATGCGCCACCACTGCCTCAAGGCCGTGGAGCAGCTCGAGAAAGAAGGCGTGAGTGTGGAGCTGATCGACCTGATCAGCCTCAAGCCCTTCGACATGGAGACCGTGGCCCGCTCCATCCGCAAGACCCACAAGGTGCTGGTGGTGGAGGAGTGCATGAAGACCGGCGGCATTGGCGCCGAGCTGATCGCGCTGATCACCGAACACTGCTTCGACGACCTCGATGCCCGGCCGGTGCGCCTTTCATCCCAGGACATCCCCACGCCCTACAACGGAACCCTGGAGAACCTGACGATCATCCAGCCCCACCAGATCGTGGACGCCGCCAAGCAACTGCACGCGGGCACGATCTGAGATGGCACGCCAACAGGGGTGGCTCGCCCTGATCCTGGCCCTGGCGATCGCCGCCGGCGCCCTGCTGATGAGCTTCCCGCTCCAGCTCGGCCTCGACCTGCGCGGCGGCAGCCAGCTCACCCTGCAGGTCCTGCCCGCCGGCACCGTGAAGAAGGTGGAGAAGGAGCAGCTGGAGGCCGTGAAGGATGTGCTGGAGCGCCGCATCAACGGCCTGGGGGTGGCCGAATCCACCCTGCAGACCGTGGGCGATGACCAGCTGGTGCTGCAGCTCCCCGGCGAGCAGGACCCCTCCCGCGCCGCCAAGGTGCTCGGCACCACCGCCCTGCTCGAATTCCGCGCCCAGCGGGCCGGCACCGAGCGGGAGATGCAGGGTCTGCTGAGGCTCAAGCGGCAGGCGGAGGCGGTGCTCAACCAACGCCGCACCAGGGTCGCCGCCTCCGTCCAGGGCCAGCCGGAGCCCGCCAAGGCCAGCTTCGCCGCCGAGGACCTGGCGAAGGCCCTCACAGGCCTGGGCATCAGCGTGCCTGAGGGCGCCACAGAAACCGAGCAGCTCGAACTGCTACTGGACGCGGTGAACCGCAAGGTGGTGGCCCTCTATGAGCCGGCCCAGCTGACCGGCAAAGACCTCACCGGGGCTGGCCGCCAGCAGCAACAGACCGGCACCGGCTGGGATGTGACCCTCAGCTTCAACCGCGAAGGCGGCGAGAAGTTTGCGGCCCTCACCCAGGGCATCGCCGGCACGGAGCGGCTGCTCGGCATCGTTCTCGACGGTCGCTCGATCAGCGAGGCCAGTGTGGGGCCCCAGTTCAAGGCGGCCGGCATCACTGGTGGCTCCGCCAGCATCACCGGCAACTTCACACCCGAGGAGGCCCGCGATCTTGAGGTGCAGCTGCGCGGTGGCTCCCTGCCGCTGCCAGTGAAGGTTGTGGAGCAGCGCTCGATCGGCGCCACCCTCGGGGCCGAGAACGTGCGCACCAGCCTGGTGGCGGCCCTCTCGGGCCTGGCCCTGGTGGCCGTGTTCATGGTGGTGGTCTACCGCCTGGCGGGGGCCGTGGCGGTGATCGCCCTCAGCCTCTACGCCCTGTTCAACCTGGCCCTCTATGCCCTGATCCCGGTGACCCTCACCCTGCCGGGCATCGCCGGCTTCATCCTCTCGGTGGGCATGGCAGTGGATGCCAACGTGCTGATCTTCGAGCGGGTCAAAGAGGAGCTGCGGGACGGCAATACCCTGATCCGCTCGATCGACACAGGTTTCTCCCTGGCCTTCTCCTCGATCATCGACGGCCACGTCACGGGCCTGATCAGCTGTGCCGCCCTGTTCATCCTCGGCACGGGCCTCGTCAAGGGCTTCGCCGTGACCCTGGCCATCGGCCTTGTGCTGAGCCTGTTCACCGCCCTCACCTGCACCCGCACACTGCTGCGGCTGCTGATGAGCTATCCGGCCCTGCGCCGCAGCACCTACTTCCTCCCCGCCGCCCAGCTGCCCGGCAGCGCTGCCTGATGACCGCCAGTCCCGATCTGAAGAGCGCCGCCACCCAGGCCGCGCCCAGCCCCCGCTTCCGGATCAGCCGCTACCGCCGCCTGGCCTGGGGCGGCAGTGGCCTGGCCTGCCTGCTCAGTGTGATCGGCCTGGTTCTGAGCTGGCTCAACCCCGCCATCCAGGCGCCTCTGAAGCCGGGGCTGGACTTCACCGGCGGCACCCAGATCCAGATCGAGCGCCAGTGCGAGCGCGGCCGTTGCCCAGCGATCACAGCTCCGCAGGTCCAGCAGCAACTCGCCCGGTTGGACCTGCCGGCCGAAAAGGGCGACAAGGCTCCCAACATCAGCAGCGTGGCGGTGCAGCTGCTCGATCAGGGCCAGTCGATCGTGCTGCGGCTCCCGGCCCTGGGACCAGAACAGACCAGCGTCGTGATCCAGAAGGTGAATGATCTGGCTGGCCCCCTCAACAAGGCGGGCACCTCGGTCGACACCATCGGCCCCACCCTGGGCCTCCAGTTGCTCCAGGGCAGTGTGCTGTCGCTGCTGGTGAGCTTTGCGGCCATCGCCCTCTACATCACCGCCCGCTACGACCGCATCTTCGCCGTTCTGGCCCTGGTGGCCCTGGCCCACGACGTGCTCATCACCTGTGGGGTGTTCGCCTGGCTCGGCCTGATCCTGGGGATCGAAGTGGATTCGCTGTTTGCCGTCTCATTGATCACGGTGGCCGGCTATTCCGTGACCGATACGGTGGTGGTGTTCGACCGAATTCGGGAACAGAAGACGCTCCTCGGCAGTCTGCCGCTTGAGGAGCAGGTGGATGTGGCTGTGGATGCCACCCTCACCCGCTCGCTCTACACCTCCCTCACCACGCTGCTGCCGCTGCTGGCCCTGATCTTCTTCGGCGGCTCCAGCCTGTTCTGGTTTGCGGTGGCGCTCACGATCGGCATCGGGGTGGGGAGCTGGTCCAGCATCGGGGTGGCTCCAACCCTTCTGCCCGTGCTGGCGCGGCGCTGATGGCGGATCGGCCCCGGCGCTTTCCCTGGATCCCGCTGTTGCTGGCCCTGCTGGCCCTGCTGGATCTACGCGCTGAACTGCAGCTTCTGGCCGACCACTTCACCTGGGCCTCGCTTGGCTACATCCCGGGTCAGCATCCCTTGGCCGTGGTGGTGCTGGCCCTGATGCCCTCCCTGGTGCGCCGCTACCGCTAGGCACAGCCGGCATCGGCTCACCAGCGGTCCATGATCTGCTCCACTAGCACCTTCTCGGCCAGCACCTGCAGCACCACCACCAGGGGCAGGGCCAGCAGCACCCCCGGCAGCCCCAGCAGCGCTCCGAGGCAGAGCTGGGCCATCAAGGCCACGGTGGGCAGCAGATGGGCGGTGCGGTTCAACAGGATCGGGGTGAGCAGGAAGGCCTCGCCGTTCTGGAGGATCAGGCGCAGCACGAGCACCTGCACCACCCGCCCCGGCGACACCAGCATCGCCATCGCCAGGGGCAGCAGGGTGGCGACCGTGGGGCCGATCGTGGGCACGAAGGTGAGCACACCGCACACCAGCGCACTCAGCAGGGCCAGGGGCACCTGCAGCAGGGCCAGGCCCGCCCAGGTGAGCACGAACACGGCACTGGCTGAGATCGTCATGCCGGCCAGCCAGCCCCCCAGAGCCTCGCGGCATTCCCGCAGCAGCTCGCCCACCAGGGGGCGGTACTTGCTGGGGGTGGCGGCGATGAGCAGGCGCTGGTGGCTGCGGGGATCGAGGGCCAGCAGGATTGCCAGCAACACCAGCAGCAGCAGCTGAATCGTGCCGTTGGCGGCGCCACCGGCGAAACCGAGCAGCTGGGCCCCCACCGGTTGCAGCTTGTCGAGGGTGGCGAGGCTGAGGATGCGGCTCTCCAGGCTCTGGAGCAGCTTCACATCGCCCACCATCTCGCCCAGCCGGGTGATCAGCACGGGCACCAGCTGGATCAGCTCCTGCACCTGATCCAGCAGTTCGGGGATCAGCAGCTCTCCGAGCTTCCAGCCCCCCAGCAGCAGCACCACCACCACCAGAGCCAGGGCCGCGGTCCGGTTCAGGGGCGTGACCCGGCGCAGCCAGGCCACGGGCACATCCAGGGCCACGGCCAGCACGATGGCGCCGAACAGCACCAGCAGCACCCAGCGCAGCTCCCAGGCCAGCAGCCCGACCACCACAAGGGCCAGCAGGCCCAGCAGGGTGCGGCCGTTCATTGCATCGCTGGCATCACGCGGCCAGTCTGCGCTGCTTCCAGGGATCGAGCACGTCGTGGATCAGCACCTCGCGCAGCAACACCTGCAGACACACCGCCAGGGGTAGGGCCAGGAACAGGCCGAGCGGCCCAAACAGCACGGTGAACACGAACTGGGCAATCAGGGTGAGGCCGGGCAGCAGGTTGACCTGGTGGTGCATCACCGAGGGGGTGATCACGTAGCTCTCCAGGTGCTGCACCACCAGATAGAGCACCAGCACCGCCAGGGCCTTCCACGGGGAGTCGAGCAGGGCCACCGCCATCGGGAACACCGTGCTGAGGGTGGGGCCGATGTTGGGAATGATGTTGAGCAGGCCGGCCAGCAGGGCGTTCGCCACCACCAGCTTCACCCCCAGCAGCGACAGGCCGATCCCCGCCAGCACGGCCACGCACAGAGAACTGATCAGCAGGCCCCCCATCCAGCTGCTGAGGGCTTCGCCGCAGAGCAGCAGCACCGTGCGGAAGCGGCGCCGATAGAAGGAGGGAACCAGCAGCACAGCCACTTCCCGGTAGGCGTGGGGCTGGGCCGTGATCATCAGACTCACCACCAGCACGAACAGCAGCTGGATCAGGCCGCTGCCCAGGCCACCGGCCAGCCCCAGCAGCCGCAGAAGGCCACCCCCCAGCCCAGCGGCCAGGGCGCCGTTCGGCTCGCTGGATGAACCCCAGCCCTGCTGCAGCCACTGCAGGGCCTGCTGGCCGTAGAGCATCTGGCTGACCTGATCGAGGGCCTGGCGCAGACTGCTCTGCAGCAGCGC
Organism: Vulcanococcus limneticus LL; assembly: GCF_002252705.1. Classification (GTDB taxonomy): domain Bacteria; phylum Cyanobacteriota; class Cyanobacteriia; order PCC-6307; family Cyanobiaceae; genus Vulcanococcus; species Vulcanococcus limneticus. Next base: position 6,229 of record NZ_NQLA01000048.1, on the reverse strand, counting down.
CGCGGCAGCCGGCAGCTTGCGCAGCAGCTGGGCGAACTGGTCGAGGAAGGGTGGCACCACCGTGGCGCCCACCACCACCAGCAGCACAGCCAGGCCCACCACAGTGAGCAGCAGGGCCAGGGGGCGGCCGCAGCGCAGGCGCTCCCGCACCAGGGCCACCAGGGTGCACAGGGCCATCGCCACCACGATGGCCGCGAACACCAGCAGCAGCACCTCGCGCAGGCTCCACAGCAGCCAGAGCGCGGCCGCTGTGGCGATCAGTCCGAAGGCCTGGCCAAAGCGCATGCCCGCCTCAGGCCTCGGCGTCAGCGGGGGCCTCGCCCTGGTCGCCGCCCGACTGGGCGAAGCCCAGGCCGTTGGTGGTGGCGTAGCGCTCGGCAAAGCGCATGAAGCGCTCGAAATCCTCGGTGGTCTTCCAGGTGTAGGTGGCCTCGAGGGCGGCGGCCTTGCCGTTCACGAAGCGGGCATTCACCTCGCGGGTGACCAGCTGGCCCTCCTCGTCGATGAGATACATGCCGCCGATGTCGCCCAGGGTCTCGGGGGCGAGGGCCTCGGGCTCCTCGAACACGAAGATCGCCTGGCCGGTACGCCCATCGCGGGAGCGGGTCATGCGGATGTCGGGCACCACGGGCTCATCCACGCCACGGAAGAACTGAATCGTGGCCATCGGCTGCCCCGGAAAATCCGATCCTAGGCAGGGCTTGGCTGGACGAGCCCCGCGGCGATCAACTGCTCCGCGGCCTGGTCCGCCGAGCTGAGGCCCAGATCCACACTGCGCCGCAGGCGGTCCTGGTGCGCCGGGCCGGGGCTGTCCTGGCCCGGGCTGCCCTGGCTCTGGAGCACCTGATCCCGGCCGTGCCGATCCTGCCCCTGCTGGCCATGGCGCTCCAGCTCGTGGTCGTAGCAGCGGTCGTAGTAGTCGAGCATCTGGCGGCAGGCGCCGGCCCAGTCGCACTCGGCGATGGCCGCCAGGGCCGCCGCCGTGCGCTGGGGCCCCAGGCGCCGGGCGATGCGGCGTGTGGCCTCGGCCAGCTCCAGCGGATCCTGGGCGCCATAGACCGCCACCAGCTGCCGCAGCCGCTCCTCCAGGGGACGGGCGATCTCCAGCAGGGGCGCCGTCTGCATCTGTCGCCAGATCCCCGCCGGCACGCGGCAGCGGCCCACCTGGGCACTCTCGGCCTCCACCCAGATCTCCCCAGCGGCCTGGCCACAGCCCTGCAGCACGGCCGCAATCCGGTTTTCGTAGTGCTCATTGCTGGGCTGGGGCGGCAGGCCCAGGCCGCCGAAACTGCTGCCGCGGTGATGGGCCAGGCCTTCCAGGTCGAGCACCGCCACACCGCGGCGCTCCAGGGCCAGCAGCAGGTCGGTCTTGCCGGTGCCGGTGCGGCCGCCCAGCAGCCGCAGGGGCCAGGGCCGCACCAGCAGCTCCAGCACCCAGTGGCGGTAGGCCTTGTAGCCGCCCTCCAGCAGCGCCACCGGCAACTCCAGGGTCTGGGCCAGCCAGGCGACGCTGGCCGAGCGCATGCCGCCCCGCCAACAGTGCAACCGCAGGGGCGCCCCATGCGCCTCCTGGCTCCAGCCACTGAGGCTGGCCCCCAGCTCCCCCAGGCGCGGACCCACCAGCTCCAGCCCCAGCTGCACGGCAGCCTGGCGTCCCTGCTGCTTGTAAGCGGTCCCCACGGCCGCCCGGCCCTCATCGCTGAACAGAGGCAGATTGCGCGCGCCGGGGATGTGGCCCTGGGCAAATTCCGCCGGGCTGCGCACGTCCACCACGGGACCGGCACCGGCGAGGAAGGGCTCAATCGCCTGGCGCACCACCAACCCTGCCATCGGCCTCCGCAGCCAGCCTGGCCTGACATAGTGGCCTGACGCTGGCACCGACCAGGCTGGCCCGCCCCCATGCTCTCCGGACCCCCCGTCTCCGCCACGGCCAGCGCCGACCAACTGCTGGAGCGCTTCCTCTCCAGCTCCGCCCGCCAGCGCCGCAGCCTGCTGGCCCAGCTGCAGCAGCGCTCGGCCGAAATCCGTCCCCTGATCCCCGATGCCCTCGACCGGCTGGATGCCACCGGGGACGACTGGGCGGCAGGCAGCCTGATCCACGCGCTGCTTGAACCGGCGACCGGTTCCGGCCTTGGGTCCAGTTCGGCCAACAGTGCCGCATCTGGCGATGGTGCAGCCCCACCCGACGGCCTGGCCGAGGCCTTTCTGCTGCGCCATCCCGAGGGCTGGCTGGCCGTCGGCAGCGCCCGTGGCATCGACTACGCACCCCTGCAGCGCCACCTGATGGCCCAGGAGTACGAGCAGGCCGACCGGATCACCAGCGAGATCCTGCGCCAGCTCGCAGGCCCCGCCGCCGTGCAGCGCGGCTACGTGTATTACAGCGAAGTGCCGCCGATGCCGGCAGTGGACCTGGAGAGCATCGACCGCCTCTGGGTGACCTACTCCCAGGGCCGTTTTGGCTTCTCGGTGCAGCTGCGGCTGCTGCGCAGCCTGGGCGGCCGCTGGGAGCAACTCTGGTCACGGCTCGGCTGGAAGGCCGACGGGGTCTGGACCCGCTACCCGGGCTCCTTCACCTGGGCGATCACGGCCCCGGAAGGGCACCTGCCCCTGGTGAACCAGCTCCGCGGCGTGCGGCTGATGGATGCCCTGCTCTCCCATCCAGCCCTGCAACAGCGGGTGACGGCGTGATCCAGGTCGCCAGGAGCCGCTGGCGGCAGCCTGGGGGGTAGGGTCGAAACCGGTGTTGAACCGGATCCATGACGCTGCGCTGGTCCGACTTCATCACGCCATCCACCCTCCATCTGGCGCCGCTGCTGGAGCTGCTGCTGGAGCCGATCCGCTGCGCCCAGCAGAGCGCCTCGCTGCAGCTGGGCCTGCAGGAGGTGCTGGTGAACGCGGTACGCCACGGCAATGGCAACGATCCGGCCAAGTGCCTGCGGGTGCGGCGCATCATCTCGCCCCGCTGGGTGATCTGGCAGGTACAGGATGAGGGCGATGGCCTGGGGACCCAGGCCCGGGGCCACGCTCTGCCTGAGGCCACCGATTCGGCCTGCGGCCGGGGCCTGTTCCTGATCCATCACTGCTTTGACGACGTGCGCTGGAGCCCGCGCGGAAACCGCGTGCAGGTGGCCACGCGCCGCCAGGCGGGCCGGGCCTGAGCTAGCGACCGTGCTGGGGGCAGCCAGGGTCGCGCAGCTCCCCCTGCAGCCAGGCCAGGGCGTGGGCCGTGAGTTCCGTCGCCGCCTCGCGGGCGGGCGTGGCGGTGGGGGAAGCGGGCGAGTTGGCGGAATCCAGCAGCTGCACCAGGGCGGCGGCCAGCTGTTCGGCCGCACGGCGCTGGGGTTGGCCCTTGAGGGCATGCCACTGGCGATCGCCGATGGCCAGCAGGCGATGCAGGGCCTGGGCCGCGTCCAGGCTGCCTTCAGGCCACTGGGACATCGCCGCGGCGGACTCACGCACGGTGGAGTTGCGCGCGGCTGCGCTGGCGGGGGGGGCGGACACTGGACGGGAGCGACGCGAAGGCCCCATCCTGGCCTGGTGCAGCCGCCCGCTGAGATGCAACAGCCCACGCGATCTCCGCACCGGCCGATCCGCTGGTTGCACCAGCTGGCGGGGCTGATGGCCCAGGTGTCCCAGGCGGAGCGGCTGCGCGACGGGGACGACAGCCTGCGGGCCCGGCGCCTGCGTCAACGCATGGCCTTGGCCCAGCGCCTGTTCGATCCCCTGCCGGCCCCCCTGCGCCCGGGCCGCTGGCAGGAGGAGGTGCTGTGGAAGGCGCTGCGCTGGGGCGGGGCCGGCCTGATCCTGGCGGTGTTTCTCAAGCGCTGACGCGCACCGGCACCAGCTCCGGCGTCACTTCCGCAGCGGCGCCCTCCAGCGGCGGCGGCTCAATCACCGACTGCAGCTGCTGGCCCCGCAGCCAGGCGGTGTGCAGGGAACGGCGGCGGCGATCCTCAGCGAGCACCAGCCGGTCCGCCGCGGTGATCGGACTCTCGCCGGCCATCAGGGGGGTGCGCAGACAGATGCCGAAGCCATGGGCCTCGACCTGCACCGCACCCTCCATGAACACGGTCTGGAAGGTCCAGCCGTCCAGCCACCTGATACTGAAGGGATTCGCCATCGGCGAGGTCACTGCTGGCGGCACCCTATTGGTTGGCGAGGGCGCTGTAAGCCCGCCTGTCAGGGCTTGGTGGCCGTCCAGACCCGCGTCATCAGGTGGGATTCGGCCCGGATCGCGCCGAATCCGGCCGCCTGCAGGCGAGCGTCGATGTCGTCGCCGATGTAGTCGCGGTAGTAGGGCTCATGAAAGACGCGGCGGAAGTTATCCATCGCCGCCTGGAACTGGGGCGAATCGGCCATCTGCACCGAGTCGGCCAGCACAAGCACACCGCCGCTCTCCAGGACCCGGAAGCACTCGTTGAGCACGTTCTGGCGCGCCTCGCCGGGCAGCTCGTGAAACAGGAACACGCAGCTCACGGCCTGCATCGAGCCGCGGGCGAAGGGCATGGCCTCAGCGTTGCCCTGCACCAGCTGGGGCAACTCGTTGGGGAGCTGGCTGAGCCAGCGGTTGGCCTGGCGCAGGTAGGCGGGGGAGAGATCCAGACCGATCAGGCGGGGTTCGGGCAGGGCGCCGCGGATCTGGCGCAGGGTGCGGCCGGTGCCGGTGGCCACATCAAGGATGCGCAGCTGGCTGGCGGGGCGATCGGCGAAGGCACGCAGGCCCTGCACAAGGGGCTTGAGCACGCGTCGACGCATCGGATCGGCGGTGCCGTTAAACAGAATCTCCACCTGCAGGTCGTAGAGCGAGGCCGAGTAGTCACTCAGGTAGCCATCGGTCTGGTGGTGGAAGTTCTGCAGGTAATAGGCGGGGTAGTCGTCGCGGTTGATCTCGGCAGGCAGGTCATCGACCCGGCGCTCGCTGCGGCGACTCCAGGTGGAGGGCATGTCCAACCACACCAGCGGATAACGGCTGGCCCACTCCAGCCAGGGGGCATCGAACAGCAGGCTGGGGGGGTAGAGGCCTTCGACGGACTCCCTCCAGTCCACCTCCAGCAGCCGGCCGTGGGAGGCCTGCAGGGCCGCCAGCGTCTGGGGCGGCACCGGCACTGTCTTGGGCACGGCCCCCGCCGGCGCGAGCAGCTCCATCAGCTTGGTGCTCACCTCCTTGTGGGCCAGGCCCACGAGGCTCTTGCCCTGCTGCAGGGTCTGATACGCCAGCCGGGTCACCGGATCCGCCATGTGTCTGTCTCGCCCCGGGGGGCACGCTCGGCCCATTCCAACCGATCCCCCCTACGGGCTGCGAGTGGGGTTGGCAGGCGGTCAGCCCGGGCCGCAGCAAAGCGGTGAAGAGATCTGTCGGGCTGCCGGGCGCCCAGGCGAGCGGCCCAGAATGGAGGGAACAGCTCAGGCACGGGCCTAAGCCCCGCCCCTGGCACCGGTTTCCCAACGGGTTCTCACTCCAGTCGTTTCACCCTGCAGCCGCCCCTTCAGCGCAGCCCTGTCCCGAGTCCACCCCATGACCCTCCCCCTCAACGCCGCCCTGCAGGATCGGATGGCCGATCCCGAATTCCTGGCCTGGGCCGTGGCCCACCAGCGCGAGCTGCGCCGGCGGAACGCGGGCCTGGCCCAGATCACCACCCATCCCGATCCCCACGCCGGCGGCGACGTTCGGGGCCAGGAGCGGGCCTGGGCGATCCGCCAGGCCCACGAGAAACACCTGCACGACAGCGCCATTGCCCAGATCCGCCACAGCTGAGCGAGCCAGGTGCTGCGGTTAGGGCGCTGCGATTCAGGGGGCGAGCTTCACGCGGCGCAGCTCTGCCGCCATAGTACAGGCGTACACCAACGGACATTGCCATGGCTGTTCCGTCTCCTGTTTCCGCTGAGCCCTGCACGGAAGACTGGCTCTACCTCGATCAGGACGTACTGCAGGCCAGCCGCAACCGCCAGGCCTGCATCACCTGCCACTTGTGCCGCCACCACGCTGGTGCTAGCTGCATCCCCCTGCTCACCTGCCAGCTGCACCGGGGCCTGATCGTGACGTGGACCCCGGAAACCGGTCCAGGGTGAATGAGAGTCCTCATCCGGCCAGACTGGGCCGGGGACTCGACCATGAAACGCACCAGGCACACGGCGGAGCAGATCATCCGCAAGCTCAAAACCGCCGAGCAGCTGATCGCCCAGGGCAAGACCGTGGCCGACGTCTGCCGTGTCATCGAGGTGACGCAGC
>NZ_NQLA01000047.1 GCF_002252705.1 Vulcanococcus limneticus LL | reverse complement strand
AGTGATGCACGAGCGCAACGCTCACAACTTCCCCCTCGACCTGGCTGCTGCCACCGCCACCCCCGTGGCGCTGACCGCACCCGCCATCGGCTGAGGCTGACCAGCCCAACCTCTCCGGCCTCCTGGGCCGGTCTCAAGCCCCCGCAATCACGGGGGCTTTTTGCTTGGCCGCCGCCAGGACAGGAACGCTGTCCTGCCGTTCCAAGGCTGCTGGCCCCCAGTGCCAGCGCCGACGCTCCAGTCCCCCAACCACACAGCCGCAGCTCGCTGGGGCCGCCGTTTGGTCCGCAGGCCTGCCAGGCTGCGACCCAGGCATGGGTGAGCAGTTGTGGCTGGTAAGCAGGGCATCCCGGCTGGTCTGGACACCGGCCTGGAGGGCGCGGCGGCGGAGTCAGCCCGGGAGGAAGCGAGCGCGCTGATTGCCTCCCTCTGCCTGGAACCCCATCCGGAGGGGGGGTGGTACCGCGAACTTCATCGCAGCGGCGAGGCGGTGCGTCGCCGCGATGGCGGCGAGCGCTCCGGCCTCACCGTGATCCTGTTCCTGCTGGCCGAGGGCAGCGTCAGCCGCTGGCATCGCGTGCGGGGCGCCGATGAGACCTGGCACCACGCCGGCGGAGCGCCCCTGGAGTTGTGGCGGCTGCCGCCCGCCGGCGGCGTGGCCCAGGCCGCGAGCCTCGGCCCCCTGCTGCCGGCGCAGCCCCAGCTCTCGGTTCTGGAGCCCGTGCTGGTGGTGCCGGCCGGGTGGTGGCAGGCCGCCCGCCCGCTGGGGGCCTGGAGCCTGGTGAGTTGCTGCGTGGGGCCCGGCTTCGACTTCGCCGACTTCGAGCTGCTGCGCCATCGGCCACCGGAGCAGCATCCGGCGGGGGCCCTGGATTGGTTGCTGTGAGCCTGCGGCCCAGCAGCGCCGCCGAACCCCGCAGGTTCAGGCCGTGAGGCGCCGCCGCAGCTGGCCGCAGGCCGCATCGGCATCGAGGCCCCGGCTGGCGCGCACGCTCACGGCCACATGGCGCTCCTGCAGGCCCCGGCGGAAGCTCTCCACTGCCGCGGGGCTCGGCCGCTGGAACTCCTCCTCCTCGATCGGGTTGTAGGGAATCAGGTTCACATGACTCTGGAAGCCGCGCAGCAGCTGGGCCAGGGCAGTTGCATGGCGGGGTTGATCGTTCAAGCCGCCCAGCAGGATGTATTCGAAGCTCACCCGCCGGCCTGTGATCGCCACGTAGCGGCGGCAATCCTCCAGCAGCGCCTCGATCGGATAGGCGTGGGCGGTGGGGATCAGCTCCTCGCGCAGGCGCTGATCGGGGGCGTGCAGGCTCACCGCCAGGGTGAACTGGGCCCGGCCAAGGCGCTCCAGGGCCCGCTCCGCCAGGGTGGGCAGGGTGCGCGGCACGCCCACCGTGCTCAGCGTGATCTGGCGCTGGGCCATGCCCAGGTCGCTGCAGAGGCAGTCGATCGCATCCAGCACCGCCTCGCTGTTGAGCAGCGGCTCGCCCATGCCCATGAACACCACGTGGCTAGGGCGCTCCCCCATCACCTCGCGCACGCTCAGCACCTGGTCCACGATCTCGTGCACCGCCAGGGAACGCTGCAGGCCTCCCTTGCCGGTGGCGCAGAAGCGACAGGCCATCGGGCAGCCCACCTGGCTGCTCACGCAGACGGTGAGCCGACCCTCGGCCGGAATGCCCACGGTCTCGATGCTGAGGCCGTCGTGGGTGCCGAGCAGCAGCTTGGTGGTGCCGTCGCGGGCGACGCTGCGGTGCAGTTCCCGCGAGCGGCCGACCCAGTCGCTGGCGCCCGCCGGTGGCGTGGCGGCCAGGCCCTCGCGCCAGGCTTTTGGCAGCACCGACACCTCCTCCAGGCGGCGGGCCCCCTTGGCGTAGAGCCAGTCGTGCAGCTGGCGGCCGCGGAATTTGGCCTGGCCCTGCTGCTGGGCCCACTGCTCCAGAGCTGAAAGGCCCATCCCCAGCAGGGGACGGGCCTCAGGCGTGGCGGCGGGATCAGGGACTGGGCCGGCGGCGTTGGCCTTCGACGGGGTGGCGTCGGAGCCCATCAGTCCCACACCAGCAGGCCGTGGCCCAGCCAGGCCTCCACGGCCAGCAGGGCGATGAAGCCCAGCATGGCCATCCGGCCGTTGAGCAATTCGGTATGGGTGTGGAAGCCGTAGCGGGGCAGGCGGCGCTGCGGCACGAGCTTGGGTTCGAGCATGGCGGGCGGCGCCTACGGGGACTTCAGGTCAGCTCCATTCAAGCCAGCGGCCGGCCCCCGAGGAGGCCGGCCCAGGGGGGAAAGCCGAAGGGCTCCCCACCGGCGGGGCTCACTCGTCGGTGAGCAGCCCCTCCTCCTGCAGGCCTTCGAGGGCGGCAGGATCGGCGATCAGCTCCTCCTCCAGGCCCTCCTCCACGCTGGGACGGGTGAAGGCGGCGGTGGTGCTGGCGCTGGCCTCGATGCCGTGGCGGCTGCGGGTGGCCTCCAGCTCGTCGTCGGAGGGGTCGTCCAGCAGTGCCTGGGCGGTGGCGGCCGTCGGAGCGGCCGGCATCTCCACGGTGTAGTCCGGGCGCAGGTTCTGCATGCGGCGGTAACCGGCGGCCTCCTCCTCGAGGATGTCGGGGTGGGGGCCCGCCTCGGCCCGCAGCTCCTCTTCGAAGCCGCTGAAGCCCGTGCCGGCCGGGATCAGGCGACCGATGATCACGTTCTCCTTGAGACCGCGCAGCCAGTCGCTCTTGCCCTCGATGGCGGCTTCGGTGAGCACGCGGGTGGTCTCCTGGAAGGAGGCCGCAGAGATGAAGCTGTCGGTGTTGAGCGAGGCCTTGGTGATGCCCAGCAGTACCGGCGTGAATTCGCTCGGAGCCCCGCCCGTGATCGCCATGGCGTTGTTCACCTGCTCCACCTGACGCAGCTCGATCAGCTCGCCGGGCAGCAGGGTTGTATCCCCCGCGTCCTCGATGCGGACCTTGCTGGTCATCTGGCGCACGATCACCTCGATGTGCTTGTCATCGATGGTGACGCCCTGGGACTTGTAGACGTTCTGCACTTCCTGCACCAGGCGGAACTGCAGCTTGGAGATCGCCTCCTGGGCCGCTTCCAGGGTGGGCTTGCGGCTGCGCAGGTCTTCGAAGAAGCACTCCAGCAGCTCGTGGGGGTTGATTGGCCCGTCGGTGAGCAGTTCACCGGCCGTGACCTGCTGGCCATCCGACACCATCACGGTGCGGCCCAGCAGGATCGGGTATTCGGTGATGGCATCGTCGGCCTCGATCACCGACACGGTCACGGAGTCGTCGTCCTCGCCCTGCTTGATCTGCACGGTGCCCGCCTTGCGGCAGGGAATGGCCGATTCCCGCGGGCGGCGGGCCTCCAGCAGTTCCTCGATGCGGGGCAGGCCCTGCACGATGTCACCGGTCTTCTGACGCTCGAACACCAGCAGGGCCAGGGAGTCGCCGCGCTGTACAAGCTCACCGTCACGCACGTGCAGCACCGAATCGGGCGAGACCATGTAGGGCCGGCCCAGGCGGATGGTGATCGTGCTGCCCTCGACGGCCTCCACCTGGCCGCAGCAGGGGGCCTCGACGCCGGCGGCCAGCAGGTCGCCGTCCACAAGCCGCTGGCCTACATCCACCGTCGCCTTGGCGGAGCCCAGGTCGATCGTCTTGGTGTCGCCGGCGCGCTCCACGATCAGGCGGCGGATCGGCTCACCCTCCACCAGATCGGGCAGCTGCACCACGCCGTCCTCCTTGCAGAGGATCTGGGTGGTCGCCACCACTTCGCCGCTCTTGACGACGGCGCCGTCCTCCACCTGCAGCTCCGTGTGGGTGGAGCCGTGGCTGGCGTCGGAGAGGGTGTCGCGACGCACCAGCAGGCTCTCAAGGATCACCAGCTGCAGGCGATCGATGGTCTTGGCGCGCTTGTCGGGCACCGTCTCCACGTCCACCGTCATCTGGGGCGTGGTGTCGAAGGTCTCGAGGATCAGCTGGGTGCGCAGCAGTTCCACGCCCTCCACGCTCTTGATCAGCTCGCCGTCCTTATAGGTGAGGCGTTGGGTGGCCTTGAGGCCCAGGGAGGGTCCTCCGTTCTGCTTGACCAGGCTCAGTTCGGGCAGGTGGGCCGCATCGGGAATGCTGTATTCCTCCACGGGCCGCAGCAGCAGGGCGCCACCCTCGGGGGTATCCACCGCTTCCACGAACAGGATCGCCTCGGCGCTCAGACCCGGAGCAATCTCCTCACCCGGGTTCACCATCTTGCCGTCGCCGCCGTAGCGGCCCAGCACCTTGGCGTCCGAGACCAGATGAAGTTTGCCGGAGCGCACGATGATCTCGCGCAGAATGTCGTTCTTCTGCGTCACCGTCACGATGCCGGCGGTCTGGCTGAAGATGTCCTTCACCACCTCGGTGCCGGCTTCGATCCACTGGCCGTCCTCAATCATCAACAGGGAGATGTCCTTGTTGATCTCGTGGGTTTCCTGGGGAATCCACAGCAGGGTGCCACCCTTGGACACCTCATAGCCGTTCTTGGCGCTACGGGCCTTCTTGATCGCCAGGCCCGGGGCATACTTCACGATGCCGCCGGTCTGGGTGCGGAAGCGATCATCGGCCAGCTCGGCGATCACTTCGCCACCGCCGATTTTGGTGCCCGGCTGGGTCTTGAGCAGGTAGCGCAGGCTGTCCTTGCCCTCCAGGTGCCAGATCTCACCGGCGTGGGTGGATTGACCCACCAGCTTGCAGTCCTTCAGGGTGAGGCTGGTGGTGACGATCTGCACTTCGCGGGAGTCGCCGGCGCTCTCGCGCAGGCGCACCGCACCGCCGTACTCGCTCACCAGTCGGCTCTCCGCCAGCACTTCGCCGGTCGTGACAGCCTTCTCGCCCTTGACCACTGGCAGGGCGTTGGGGGGCAGGTTGTAGACGTCGCCGGCGAACACCCACATCCGGCCCAGACGGGTGGCCTTGTGGGTGATGTTGCCCTGGCGGTCGGTGACTTCCTTGGGCTGGATGCCGTCCTCGTAGCGCACCTGGCCTGCCAGATCGCAGATCACATCCTTGGTGGCCTTCTCCACGCTCTTCTTCACGGCGGCGCCGGAAGAGATCTGGGCCAGGATCGTGTCGGCGGCAACGGTGGCGCCATCGGCCACGAACAGCAGCGAGCCCTGGGTGATCTCCAGCTTCTGAACCTTGCCCTTGCCGCTGGGCTTGAGGGTGAGGGTGAAGTCGGTCTCGGCGATCAGGGCGTCCACGCCGTGGGGGGTGCGGAAGGCACGCACCCGGGCCTTCGGACCGAATTCGGCCACACCGTCGGTGGTGGATCGCACCACGCCGGTCTCAGCCGTGGACACACCGCCGGTGTGGAAGGTCCGCATCGTGAGCTGGGTGCCCGGTTCGCCGATCGACTGGGCGGCCACGATGCCGACGGCCTCGCCCAGATCGACGAGCTCGTTGTGGGCCAGGGCCCAGCCGTAGCACTTGCGGCAGACTGAGCGGGTGGCCTCACAGGTGAGGGGCGAGCGCACCTTCACGGTTTTCACGCCAGCCGCTTCGATGCGGCGGGAAAGTGGCGGATCGATCTCACCGTCGCGATCCACCAGGATCTCGCCGTTGGCATCCACCACCGGCTCGGCGGCCAGGCGGCCCACCAATTTGGCGGCGTACTTGCCCTTGTCGTCGGCGTCGATGGGGATGCTGCGGGTGGTGCCGCAGTCGTCCTCGCGCACGATCACATCCTGGGCCACGTCCACCAGACGGCGGGTGAGATAGCCCGAGTCGGCGGTGCGCAGGGCGGTGTCCACCAGGCCCTTGCGGGCGCCGTAGGAGGAGATCACGTACTCGGTGACCGTCAGACCCTCGCGGAAATTGGTGCGGATCGGTAAATCGATGATCTCGCCCTGAGGGTTGGCCATCAGGCCGCGCATCCCCACCAGCTGACGCACCTGGGACATGTTGCCCCGGGCGCCGGAGTTGGCCATCATCCACACCGAGTTAAGTGGATCGTTCTCGTTGAAGTTCTTCTTGACTTCTTCAACCAGGCGCTCGTTGGTTTCGGTCCAGGTGTCAATCACCTTGGTGTGGCGCTCCACCTCGGTGATCTCGCCGAGGCGATAGCGCTCTTCCGTATCGGTGATCTGCTGCTCGGCCTCCTCCAGCAGACGGGCCTTCTCACCGGGGATGCGCAGGTCGTCGACGGAGATCGACACGGCGGCCTGGGTGGCGTAGTGGAAGCCCAGGTCCTTGAGCTCATCGGCCATGGAGGCCGTGGCAGCCGTGCCGTGGTTCTTGTAAGCCCACGCCATCAGGTTCCGCAGCGCCTTCTTGTCGATGACGTGGTTGCGGAATGGCGGGGCGGCCTTGCTCAGGGGGGCGACGGAACCGAGCACGGGAGTGATCTCAGCGGCGGCGGCTTCGGCCTTCTTGCTGGACTTCTTGCTGGTTTTCTTGGCGGGGGTGGCGGTCATGGCTGCGCGCGTCGAGGGTGAAGGAAGAGGGGGTATATCCGGGATCTCAGGCGGCGGCCACCGCGTCGATGATCGTGCTGTTCATCACCACACGGCCCACGGTGGTGAGCAGATAGCGGCTGATCAGGGCCCCGTCCTCATCGAGACGATCGCGGCGGAACTTCCACTGATCGATGCGGGTGCCATCGCTGAGGGTTTCGCTGCTTTCAGGCTCCTTGCCCTCCTCGGGGTTCTCCACCTCGCCGTTGAAGCGCACCCACACCCAGTCGTGCATGGTGAGGTGACGCTCATCGAAGGCGCTGAGCACGTCGGCAAGGCCCGCATAGGTGCGGCTGCGGTCGCCGAAGGCGGGGCGCTCGGCGCCGGGCTGCTCGGCGGTGAGGTAATAGGCGCCGAGCACCATGTCCTGGGACGGGGTGATGATCGGCTCGCCCGTGGCGGGCGAGAGGATGTTGTTGCTGGCCAGCATCAGCATCCGGGCCTCTGTCTGGGCCTCGATCGCCAGGGGGACGTGCACGGCCATCTGGTCACCGTCGAAGTCGGCGTTGAAGGCCGGGCACACCAGCGGGTGCAGCTGGATGGCGCGGCCGTCCACCAGCTTGGGCTCGAAGGCCTGGATGCCGAGGCGGTGCAGCGTCGGGGCGCGGTTCAGCAGGATCGGGTGCCCTTCGATCACCTCCTGCAGCACCTGCATCACCTCATCGTCGGCGCGCTGAATCAGTTTTTTGGCGGCCTTGATGTTGTTGACGATGTTCTGGCGGATCAGGCGGTGGATCACGAACGGCTGGAACAGCTCGATCGCCATCTCCTTGGGCAGACCGCACTGGTGCATCTTCAGCTTGGGACCCACCACGATCACGGAACGACCGGAGTAGTCGACCCGCTTACCCAGCAGGTTCTGACGGAAGCGGCCCTGCTTGCCCTCGATGATGTCGCTCAGCGACTTGAGCGGCCGGTTGTTGGCGCCCACCACCGTGCGACCGCGCCGGCCGTTGTCGATCAGGGCATCAACGGCCTCCTGCAGCATCCGCTTCTCGTTGCGGACGATGATCTCAGGGGCCAGGATCTCCTGCAGCCGCGCCAGGCGGTTGTTGCGGTTGATCACCCGGCGGTAGAGATCGTTCAGGTCGCTGGTGGCGAAGCGGCCGCCATCGAGCTGCACCATCGGCCGCAGGTCAGGCGGGATCACGGGGATCACGTCCAGCACCATCCACTCAGGCTTGGCGCCGGTGGCGATGAAGTTGTCGATCACGCGCAGGCGCTTGATCAGCTTGGCCCGCTTCTGGCCCTTGCTACCGGCGATCTCCTCGCGCAGCTGCTCGGCGATCACCGGCAGGTCGAGGTCTTCCAGCAGCTGCTTGAGCGCCTCGGCGCCGATGCCCACCTGGGGCTCGTTCTCGATCTCCGAATCCTCGGCGTAGATCTGGTCCTCGATCTCCAGCCACTCGTCTTCGGTGAGCAGCTGCTTGTAGGTGAGGTCCTTGTGGTCGCCCTTTTCGAGCACCACATAGCAGTTGAAGTAGACGATCTGCTCCACATCCCGCAGGGGCATGTCCAGCAGGATCGCCACGTAGCTGGGGATCCCCTTCAGGTACCACACATGGCTCACTGGAGCGGCAAGCTTGATGAAGCCCATGCGGTGGCGGCGCACCCGGCTCTCGGTGACCTCCACGCCGCAGCGCTCGCAGACGATGCCGCGGTGGCGCACCCGCTTGTACTTGCCGCAGTGGCACTCCCAGTCCTTGGAGGGGCCAAAGATCTTCTCGCAGAACAGCCCGTCCATCTCGGGCTTGAGCGTGCGGTAGTTGATCGTTTCGGGCTTGGTGACCTCACCCACCACCTGACCGTTGGGCAGCGTGCGCTGGCCCCACTGCATGATCCGCTCGGGCGATGCGAGCGTGATCTTGACGTAGTCGAAGTGGTTCTCGGTGCGGAGATTGCTGTTGGTCATGGCCGATGGGGTGCGCGGACCGCGGTGAAGGGAAGCTGATCAGAGGGGGCGAGCACCGTCCCGGCCGATGCCGGGAGCGGTCTCGTTCAGCGGTCAGTCGTCGTCGAAATCCGCGACGCCGAGGGATTCGTAGGTGGGGCGGTTGGGGGTGCTGCGGCGTGGGTTGACGTCCTGCATCAGATCCACTTCCTCACCGGCGTCGGTGTAGACGGCGATGTCGAGGCCCAGCGACTGCAGCTCGCGCATCAGCACCTTGAACGACTCGGGGGTGCCGGGACGGGGGATCGGCTTGCCCTTGACGATGGCGTTGAGGGCCTCGTTGCGGCCCTGCATGTCGTCGGACTTGACGGTGAGCAGCTCCTGCAGGGTGTAGGCGGCGCCGTAGGCCTCGAGGGCCCACACCTCCATCTCACCCAGGCGCTGGCCGCCCTGCTGGGCCTTGCCACCCAGGGGCTGCTGCGTCACCAGCGAGTAGGGGCCGGTGGAGCGGGCGTGGATCTTGTCGTCCACCAGGTGCACCAGCTTGAGGATGTGCGCGTAGCCCACGGTGACGGGCTGGTCGAAGGCCTCGCCGGTGCGGCCGTCGATCAGCTGGATCTTGCCGGGGTTCTCGGGGTCGTACACCCAGTCCTTGCCGGGCAGGGACTTGGCCGCCTCGAGATAGGCCTGCACGGTGTTCTTCGAGGTTTCGGGGCCGTGCATCTCATCGAATGGCACCACCTTGACGCGGCAGTCGAGGTGGGAGGCGGCCCAGCCCATCAGGCACTCGAACACCTGGCCCACGTTCATGCGGCTCGGTACACCCAGGGGGTTGAGCACGATGTCGATGGGGGTGCCATCGGGCAGGTAGGGCATGTCTTCCAGGGGAAGAATGCGGCTGATGATGCCCTTGTTGCCGTGGCGGCCGGCCATCTTGTCGCCCACCTGGATCTTGCGGCGCTGGGCCACATACACCCGCACCACCATGTTCGCGCCGGGCGGCAGTTCATCGCCCTGCTCGCGGGTGTAGATGCGCACGTCCACCACGCGGCCCCGCTCGGTGCTGGGCACCCGCAGCGAGTTGTCGCGCACGTCGCGGGCCTTCTCGCCGAAGATCGCGCGCAGCAGCTTCTCTTCGGGGGGCTGGTCGGATTCGCCCTTGGGGGTCACCTTGCCCACCAGGATGTCGCCGCTTTCCACGTAGGCGCCCACGCGGATGATGCCCATCTCGTCGAGGTTGCCCAGGCTCTCCTCGGCCACGTTGGGGATCTCGCGGGTGATCTCCTCGGGGCCGAGCTTGGTCTGGCGGGCTTCGATCTCATACTTCTCGATGTGCACCGAGGTGTAGAGGTCGTCGCGCACCAGGCGCTCGCTCACCAGAATCGCGTCCTCATAGTTGTAGCCCTCCCAGGGCATGTAGGCGATCAGCACGTTCTGGCCAAGGGCGATCTCGCCACCCTCACAGGCCGAGCCGTTGGCCAGCACCTGGCCGGCGATCACCGGATCGCCGAGTTTGACGATCGGGCGGTGGTTGAGGCAGGTGTCCTGGTTGGAGCGCTGGTACTTCTGCAGATAGTGGGTGTGGTCGTTGCCCTGCTCATCGCGGATCACGATGGCGGTGGCGTCCACGAACACCACCGTGCCGTTCACCGTGGTGATGGGCACCATGCCCGAGTCGCGGGCCACCTGGGTTTCCAGGCCCGTGCCCACCAGGGGCCGTTCGGGGCGCAGCAGCGGCACCGCCTGGCGCTGCATGTTCGAGCCCATCAGGGCGCGGTTGGCGTCGTCGTGCTCGAGGAAGGGGATCAGCGACGTGGCCACCGAGATCACCTGCACCGGCGACAGCTGGACGTAGTCCACCTGCTCGGGGGGCACGGTCTCGAAGTCCTGGCGGTAGCGCACGGGCACCAGCTCGGCCTTGATGCGGCCGTCGGCGTCGGTGGCCACATCGCCGGGGGCGACGCGGCACTCGTCTTCCAGGTCGGCGGAGAGATAGATCGGATCGCCCTGCTTCAGCACGATGCCGTTTTCCACCTTCCAGAAGGGGGTTTCGATGAAGCCGTACTCGTTCACCCGGGCGTGGGTGGCGAGCGAGCCGATCAGACCGGCGTTCGGACCTTCCGGGGTCTCGATCGGGCAGATGCGGCCGTAGTGGGACGGGTGGATGTCGCGCACGGCAAAGCCGGCGCGCTCGCGGGTCAGACCGCCGGGGCCGAGGGCGCTGATGCGGCGCTTGTGGGTCAGCTCGGCCAGGGGGTTGGTCTGGTCCATGAACTGGCTCAGCTGGCTGGAGCCGAAGAACTCCTTGATCGCCGCCACCAGGGGCTTGGGGTTCACCAGCTGGGCCGGGGTGAGCGATTCGGTTTCACCGACCGTCATCCGCTCCTTGATGATCCGCTCCAGACGGTTCAGGCCTACGCGCACCTGGTTCTGCAGCAGTTCACCCACCGAGCGCACGCGGCGGTTGCCGAGGTGGTCGATGTCATCGAGGCTGGCGCCGCCGACATCGAGCTCCAGGTTGATCAGGTAGTCGATCGTGCTGAGCACGTCCTCGGCGGTGAGGGTGCGCGTCGCGTCGGGGATCGTGAGGCGCAGCTTCTTGTTGATCTTGTAGCGGCCCACCCGGCCCAGGTCGTAGCGCTTGGGGTCGAAGAAGCGGCTGTGCAGCAGCTGCTGACCGCCGCTCACCGAGGGCGGTTCACCCGGCCGCAGCTTCTTGTAGAGCTCCAGCAGGGCCTGGTCCTCCGAGGCAATGCCCTCGTCGTTGGCGGCCTCGATCGACTTCTGGTAGTACTCGGGGTGCCGCAGCTTGTCGAGCACGTCGTTGTCCGACAGGCCGATGGCCCGCATCAGCACGTGGGCGTTGATCTTGCGGGTCTTGTCGACGCGGACGTGCAGCAGGTCGTTCTTGTCGGTCTCGAACTTCAGCCAGGCGCCACGGTTGGGGATCAGGCTGGCGTTGAAGGTCTTGCGGCCGTTCTTGTCCTGCTCGTCCTTGAAGTAGACGCCGGGGGAGCGCACGATCTGGTTCACGATCACGCGCTCGGCGCCGTTAATGATGAACGTGCCGCGCTCGGTCATCAGCGGCAGCTCGCCGATGAAGACTTCCTGTTCTTTGATTTCGCCGGTTTCCTTGTTGACCAGGCGACAGGTGACATACATCTGCGAGGCGAAGGTCGCATCGCGACGCTTAGCCTCTTCCACATCGTGGCGGGGGCGCTTGAGGCGGTACTCGCTACCGATGAAGTGCAGCTCGAGCTTGCCGGTGTAGTCGGTGATCGGCGAGAAGCTCTCCAGCTCCTCGATCAGGCCCTTCTCCAGGAACCATTTGAAGCTCGCGCGCTGTACCTCGACCAGATCGGGCAGGTAAGTGGCGGTCTTGGCGACCTGGATCGCGCTGCTCATGCGGTGAACCTGCAGGAACGGGTTGGACGGGGGACTGACCTGACGGCGCAGGGGGTGGTCGTGGGTGGGAGGGGGCAAGGCAGGACGCGCCACAGGAACAGCCGCCCCCGCGGAGGGGACGGCTGCCTGAGCGCAGGACCTATTCAGCTCGCTTCAACCCCAGAGGCAACGACGACACGCACCGGAAAGACAAGGCACCAGGCAAGTGGTGGGAGCTTTCGGGCTGCAGAGAGCACGGAAAAATTCAGGGCTCGCTGCCAGGCCAATAAATCATCATACACTGTCAAGTCCCGCCCCAAGCCCAAGCCCAAGTCCAAACAGGGCCTCGGCATTGGCCGTGCTCTGGCGGGCCACCGTTTCCAGGCTCTCGCCACGCAGGTCTGCCACACGCTGGGCCACCGCCGCCACGTAGGCCGGTTCATTGCGCTTGCCCCGCCGCGGCACCGGCGCCAGGAAGGGGCAGTCGGTCTCCACCAGATAGCGATCGGCAGGCACCTGGCGGGCGCAGGCGTGGGTGGCCTCAGCCTTGGGGAAGGTGACGGTGCCGCTGAAGCTGATGAACAGCCCCAGCTCCAGAAAGCCCGCCATCTCCTCCGGGGTTCCGCCCCAGCAATGCATCACGCCGCGGGGGCAGGCGCCCCGATCCCGCCGGGCCCGCAGCTCCTCCAGCATCGCCTCGGCCGCATCGCGGCAGTGGATGATCACCGGCAGATCCAGTTCGCAGGCCAGATCCAGCTGGGGCCTGAGCACGGCCAGCTGCTGCTCCAGGTTCTTGTCGCGGAACAGATCGAGGCCCAGTTCTCCGATGGCCAGCACCCGCGGATCAGCCTGGGCGGCCGTACGCAGCACCTGCTGGGTGTCCGCCGACCAGTGCTCCGTATCGAGCGGGTGGACGCCCACTGAGTAGCGCAGTTCCGGGAAGCGATCGGCCAGGGCCCGGATCGCCGGGATCTCCGAGGGCTCCACGCAGGCGTGCAGCAGCCGCCGGATGCCGGCCTCGCGCCAGCGCTGGGCCACGGCGTCGAGGTCCTCGTCGAAATTGCGGAAGACGATGTGGCAGTGGGAATCCACCAGCGCCAAGGCTGCCGCCGCGGGCTCGCTGGAGCTGGGGCCCTCGTTGGGCACCGCGTGGCTCCGGGTCTCTCCGTCGCGGGCTGCCTGGATCGTCGCTGCCGCCATCGCTGTAGTGCCGGGATTCAGGCCGAAGCTCGAACCCTAGACAGCTGGGGGTGCAGGCAGCGGTCCTGCAGACCGGGATGCTTCCCCCTCACGCCAAAGCCGGCCCCCAGGCCCCATAGCGGGGCCAGCGGACCGGCTGCTGGGGCCCCGGGGGCCGGGCGATGGCCTCAGGCCTGGGCCGGCTCGACCGCCTTCTTGACGGCGGCGCTGAGGCGCGACTTCTGGTTGGCGCCGGTGTTGCGGTGCAGCACACCCACTTTGACGGCCTTGTCGATCTTGCTGAAGGCGGCGTTGACGCTGATCTGCACGGCGGCCTTGGTGGCCTCGCCGGGCTCCTGGCTGTAGGCGCTCACGGCGGTGAAGGCGCGCTTCAGCAGGGTGCGGACGGCGGACTTGTAGGTGCGGTTGTGCAGGCGATTGCGCTCGGCAACCAGGATGCGCTTCTTCGAGGACTTGTTATTGGCCACAGGCAGGTTCGGCGCTCGAAATCGGCGCTGGCACGGCAAAGGCGGATCCTACCCCGCGGTGCTGCCGGGGGATCCCGGGCGGCGCACTAGCTTGAACCCTCCCTCACCCTGACCGGTGACCGTGCCCAGCAGCTCCCTCGACCAGACCTCCACGGCGCCGGCGGGGGCGCCCGTGGTGACGCCGGCCCTGCGGATCGAGCTGCTGCACGACCTGACGGCCGCCGGCGAGCGGTTGGAGGCCATCGCCGAGCGCACCGGCGGCAGCCAGAGCAGCGAGGCAGCCCAGCGGGTGGACGCGATCATCGAGCAGGTGCGCACCCAGGGCGATGCCGCCCTGCTGGAGCTCACCGAGCGCTTCGATGGCGTGCGCCCCGATCCCCTGCGGGTGCCCCCCGCTGAGCTCAAGGCGGCCTGGGGGCGCTGCCCCGCCGATCTACAGGCCGCCCTGCAGCTGGCCCACCGCCGCATCCTCGATTTCCACCAGCGCCAGCGCCCCGCCGATCTGAGCGTGACCGGCGTGCATGGCGAGCGCCTGGGGCGCCGCTGGCGGCCGGTGGAGCGGGCTGGCCTCTATGTGCCGGGCGGTCGGGCTTCCTACCCCAGCACCGTGCTGATGAACGCCGTGCCGGCCAAGGTGGCCGGGGTCGAGCGGCTCGTGATGGTCACCCCGCCGGGATCCGACGGCCGCGTGAACGACACCGTGCTGGCGGCGGCCCACCTGGCAGGCGTGGATGAGCTCTATCGGGTGGGCGGCGCCCAGGCCATCGCCGCCCTGGCCTATGGCACCGAGAGCATCCCGCGGGTGGATGTGGTCACGGGCCCCGGCAACCTCTACGTGACCCTGGCCAAGAAGGCCGTGTACGGCCGGGTGGCCATCGATTCGCTGGCGGGCCCCTCCGAGGTGCTGGTGATCGCCGATGCCAGCGCCAACGCCGAGCACGTGGCCGCCGACCTGCTGGCCCAGGCCGAGCACGACCCCCTTGCCGCCGCGATTCTGCTCACCACCAGCGAGGCGCTGGCGGCGGCCGTGCCCGCGGCCCTCGAGGCCCAGCTGCAGGGCCACCCCCGGGCCGCCATCACCCGCCAGGCCCTGGAGGACTGGGGTCTGATCGTGGTCTGTCCCTCGCTGGAGGATGCTGCGCTTCTGAGCGATCGCTTCGCGCCGGAGCACCTGGAGCTGCAGGTGGAGCGGCCCGAGCCCCTGGCCGAACGCATCCACCATGCCGGTGCGATCTTCCTGGGGGCCTGGACCCCCGAGGCGGTGGGCGACTACCTGGCCGGCCCCAACCACACCCTGCCCACTTCAGGCACGGCCCGCTTCGCCGGCGCCCTCAGCGTGGAGACCTTCCTGCGCCACACCAGCCTGATCCAGTTCAACCGCCAGGCCCTGGAGGCCACCGGCGGGGCGGTGCTGGCCCTGGCCGAGAGCGAGGGGCTGCACAGCCACGCCGAATCGGTGCGCCTCCGGCTGGGCTGAGGCCGGCTGCAGGCCTTGGCCTGGCGCTGCGGGGGGGGGGGGGGGGGGGGGGGGGGGGGGGGCGCGCTCAGCGCTTCACCAGATCGCGCACGCCGGGCACGCCGTCGTGGATCTCGCCCACCAGCACCTGGTCGGTGAGGTTCACGAACAGGCCGTTCTCCAGCACGCCCGGCAGGTTGTTGATCTCCTTCTCCAGGGCCACCGGATCGGTGATGCCACCAGCGAATTTCACGTCGAGCACCAGGTTGCCCTGGTCGGTCACCACGGGGCCGGCCTTACGCACGGCCATGCGCAGGTCGGCGTTGCCACCTAGGGCGGCCAGCTCGGCCTGGACCTGGCGCCAGGCGCCGGGCAGCACCTCCACCGGCAGCAGGAAGCCGAGGTTGAGGGTGTCCACCAGCTTGGTGGCATCCACCACCACCACGAAGCGCTCGGCGCGGCGGGCCACCAGCTTCTCCTGCACGTGGCAGGCGCCGCCGCCCTTGATCAGCTGGAAAGAGGGATCCACCTCGTCGGCACCGTCGATGGCCAGATCGATGCGCTCGATGGCGTTGAGGCTCTTGAGTGGGATACCCAGCTCGGCGGCCAGGACCTCGCCCTGGAAGGAGGTGGTGACACCCACGATGTCGCTGAGTTCGCCGCGCTTCAGCTTGGCGCCGAGGCCCTGGATCATCAGGGCGGCGGTGGAGCCGGAGCCCAGACCCACCACCATGCCGCTCTGGATCTGCTCCACGGCCGCCTCGGCCACGGCCTGCTTCATGCGGTCCTGCAGATCCGACATCGCGCGCGTCTGAAACGGCCCGTGACCGTAGCTCAGCCCGCCGGAGGCAGGACAGCTCAGCCCGCCTGGGGC
This sequence comes from Vulcanococcus limneticus LL, assembly GCF_002252705.1. Lineage (GTDB taxonomy): Bacteria > Cyanobacteriota > Cyanobacteriia > PCC-6307 > Cyanobiaceae > Vulcanococcus > Vulcanococcus limneticus. Next base: position 5,256 of record NZ_NQLA01000047.1, on the reverse strand, counting down.
AGGGCCTCGGGTCGGATGCTCAGGCTCAGCTCCCGCTCGCCGCGCAGCACCCGCAGCGGCAGGGCCTCACCGATGCTGGAGCCCTCCACCAGCCGCAGCAGGGTGGCCGGATCATTCACCAGCTGGTCGGCGGCGGAGACCACCAGGTCGCCGCGGCGCAGGCCGGCCTTTTCGGCCGGGCTGGCGGGCAGCACCCGCTGCACCAGGGCGCCATCGCGCTCCGGCAGCTTCAGCAGGGCGTTGGGGTCGGCGTTGTTGTCACGGGCCAGGCGTGCGGTGAGTGGCACCAGCTGCAGGCCCAGGTACGGGTGCACGACCCGGTCGCCCTTGCCCAGCTGCTGGGCCACCCCCTTGGCCAGGTTGATCGGAATGGCGAAGCCCAGGCCGGCGCCTGGGCCGGAGCGCACCAGGGTGTTGATGCCGATCACCTCGCCGTCGGCGTTGATCAGCGGACCGCCGGAGTTGCCGGGGTTGATGGCGGCGTCGGTCTGGATCAGCTCCAGGCGTTTATCCGAGAAGCCGAGGCTGGCGATGCTGCGGTGAAGGCTGCTGACGATGCCCAGGGTCACCGTGCGCTCCAGGCCGTAGGGAGTGCCCAGGGCGATGGCCCAGTCGCCCACCTCCAGGGCCTCGGAATCCCCCAGCGGCGCCGCCGCCACCGCCTTGGCCCCGGCCACGCGCACCACGGCCAGATCCGTCACCGGGTCGGCACCGAGCACGGTGCCATCCAGCTGTCGGCCGTCCGCCAGGGTCACCTCCACCCGATCGGCCCCATCCACCACATGGGCATTGGTGAGCACCAGGCCCTGGCCGTCGATCACCACGCCCGAGCCCTGGCCCCGCTCGCGGCCGCTGGGGGGCGCGTCGCCGAACAGCTCCCGCAGCAGCGGGTCGCTGAAGGCCGGATCCAGGCCGGCCGGTCGCACGGTGCGTTCGGTGTCGATCCGCACCACCGCAGGCCCAACCCGACGCACGGCCTCGGCCACGAAGCTGTGGGGGCGTGCCGGCTGGCTGGCGACCGCCTCGGCGGCGATCGGCGGTGCCTCCTCGGCGGCCAGGGCCCGTGGCGCGGGTTCCAACACCAGCAGCAGGCCCAGCACCAGCCCCAGGACAGGGCGCAGCAGGGCGAGCGAGGCGGAACGGGGCACGGCGCGGGTGTTTCTGGCCTTCCAGGCTAGGAACCCCGGGCCTTCACTCCGCCAGTGGTGGCCAGCGCAGCAGGGTGGTCTCCAGTCGGCCGTCGTCCCGAAGCTCCAGCAGCCGCCCCCCCGGCCAGTCCGGCCTGCCCAGTGGGCAGCTCTGGGCCGCCGCGAACGGGGCCAGGGTGGAGGGGCAGGCCCACAACGTCAGGGGCGCTCCGCAGCCGGCGCGCGCCACGCTGCCGGCCCAGTGCTGGTGCACGTGGCCGAAGACCACGCCGCGCACCCGCTGGCTGGCCAGAAGCCGCTCCAGCAGGGCCTCGGGTCGCTGCAGGCCGATGCCGTCGAGCTCGGCGGAGCCGATCGGCAGGGGCGGGTGGTGCAGGGCCACGAGCACGGGCCCCGTGCCGGCCGCCAGCTCCCGGTCGAGCCAGGCCAGCTGGGGGGCTTCGATCCAGCCCGCGACATCGCCGGGTCGGTGGCTGCTGAGCAGCAGCAGCCGCCAGGCCCCCAGGGCCAGGGCGGTCGGGGCGATGGCCGCCCGCCGGCCCAGGGCTGCCCGCAACAGCACGGTGTCGTCGTGGTTGCCGCCCAGCAGGGCCACCGGCAGATCCAGGGACTCCAGCAGCTCCCGCAGCCGCGCATAGCCGCCCCAGCTCTCGTCCTGGCAGAGGTCGCCCGTGAGCAGCAGCAGATCCACGGGTGCCACCTGGCTCAGGGCGTGCTCCAGGCCGTGGGCCAGCCAGGCCAGGGATTCCCTCCCGCGGCAGTGGCCGCACGGATCCGCCAACAGGTGGGGATCACTCAGTTGCAACACGCGTCGCGTCAGGGGCTGGACCATCCCGCCGGCGGGCCAATGGACCTAAGTTGCCGGATCCCCGCGTGTCCGCCATGGCCGCCATCCCCCCGGGCACCCGCCAGCGCTGTTCCCTCTGCCAGGTGGAGATCCAGGGCCTGGTCGGCGGGGGCGATCTGGTGTACTTCAGCCAGGGAGCCCCGGCCACCCGCTCCAAGCTGTGGGCGCGGGTCTGCCAGTACCTGCGCACCGACGAGCAGAAGGCCCAGTGCCTCAACCAGGACCCGCAGCAGCGGGGCGAGACCCAGCCTGGTGACGGCTACACCGAGCCGCCGGTGTTGGACCTGGGCAGCGCCCTGCCCTGAGCGCCATTCCCCCGATCCCCTAGGGTCAGGAAGTGCCCGGCGGGCATCACTCCTGCTGCTGAACGCGGTCTTCGGCCGCCGCGGCCTTCGGGCTGGCGAGCTTCTGGGGTTCCGACCCGTTCACGGTTCGGGGGCAGACCATCTGCAGGTGCCGGACGGGCCGCCCGTCCCCTGCCGAGTTGCGCTGCCTTGCCCCATCCCCTGATCCCCGACCTCCGGACCCTGGCCAGCCAGGTGGCGGCCAGCGCCGGGTTCCAGGTGTGCGGCGTTCAGCTGCTCAGCCATCGCATTCCGATGACGCTGCAGGTGCAGCTGCGTCTGGCCGATGGCGGCGACGTGAACCTGGACGACTGCGCCAGCTTCAGCGGCCTGCTGGACGCGGCCCTCGAGGCCGGGGAGCTGCTCCAGGAGGCCTATGTTCTGGAGATCTCCAGCCCCGGCATCGGCGAGGAGCTCAGCGAGGACCGCGACTTCCGCAGTTTTCGCGGCTTCCCGGTGGAGGTTCGCTACACCGATGCCAGGACGGGGACCGAGGCCCGGCGTGAGGGCCTGCTGCTCGAGCGCGACGCGACCACCGTGCACCTGAATGTGCGCGGCCGCACCGTTCGCCTCCCCCGAAGCGATGTCCTCACGGTGCGCCTCGTGGCCCCGACCGAGGGCTGAGCCCAGCCCGGAGCCGCCGGTGCGGCCCCCTTCCATCTCTCCGCCTTTCCCCACCCAACCCCGCGCTCGATCTATGGCACTGGTTCTTCTCCCCGGTCTGGCGAACCTGATCGAGGACATCAGCGACGAGAAGAAATTGCCCACCCAGGTGGTGGAGTCGGCGCTGCGGGAGGCCCTGCTCAAGGGCTACGAGCGCTACCGCCGCACCCTCTTTCTGGGCATCAGCGAAGATCCCTTTGAGGAGGACTACTTCTCCAACTTCGACGTGGCCCTCGATGTGGATGAGGAGGGCTACCGGGTGCTGGCCTCCAAGATCATCGTTGAGGAGGTGGAGAGCGAAGACCACCAGATCGCCCTCGCTGAAGTGCAGCAGGTGGCCGAGGACGCCCAGATCGGCGACACGGTGGTGCTTGATGTGACCCCCGAGAAGGAGGACTTTGGCCGCATGGCCGCCGCCACCACCAAGCAGGTGCTGGCCCAGAAGCTGCGCGACCAGCAGCGCCGCATGATCCAGGAGGAATTCGCCGACCTCGAGGATCCCGTGCTCACCGCCCGGGTGATCCGCTTTGAGCGCCAGAGCGTGATCATGGCCGTGAGCAGCGGCCTGGGCCGGCCTGAGGTGGAGGCCGAGCTGCCCCGCCGCGACCAGCTCCCCAACGACAACTACCGCGCCAACGCCACCTTCAAGGTGTTCCTGAAGGAAGTGAGCGAGGTGCCGCGCCGTGGCCCCCAGCTGTTCGTGAGCCGCTCCAATGCCGGCCTCGTGGTGTATCTCTTCGAGAACGAAGTTCCCGAGATCCAGGAGGGCTCGGTGCGGATCGTGGCCGTGGCCCGCGAGGCCAACCCGCCGTCGCGCGCCGTGGGCCCCCGCACCAAGGTGGCCGTGGATTCGGTGGAGCGCGAGGTGGATCCCGTGGGCGCCTGTATCGGCGCCCGCGGCTCCCGCATCCAGCAGGTGGTGAACGAGCTGCGCGGCGAGAAGATCGACGTGATCCGCTGGTCGCACGATCCGGGCCAGTACATCGCCAACTCCCTCAGCCCGGCCCGGGTGGAGGCGGTGCGCCTGGTGGATCCCGAGGGTCAGCACGCCCACGTGCTGGTGCCGCCCGACCAGCTCAGCCTGGCCATCGGCCGCGAGGGGCAGAACGTGCGTCTGGCCGCCCGTCTCACCGGCTGGAAGATCGACATCAAGAACAGCACCGAGTACGACCAGGCCTCGGAGGACGCCAGGGTGGCCGAGCTGATCGCCCTGCGCCAGGAGGAGGAGGCCCTGCAGGCCGAGGCCGAGGCGCGGCTGGCCGCCGAGCAGGCCCTGCGCGCCGAGGAGGATGCGCGCCTGCGGGAGCTCTATCCCCTGCCCGAGGACGAGGAGGGATACGAGGAGCAGGCCTACGAGGAGCAGGCCGATGTGGAGCAGGCCGATGCGGAGCAGCCCGCAGCCGATGCCGGCGAGGCGGTGGCCTCGGATGTCGAGGCCGAGGCCAGTACCGCTGACGAAGACACCGGCGAAGCCGGTGAAGACGAAGCCGGTGAGGACGAGGTCGGATGAGCGGCAAGTCCGTTCTGCGGCGCTGCGTGACCTGCCGGGAGCTGCTGGATCGCCAGCAGCTCTGGCGGGTCATCCGCCTGGCGAACGGAGGACTGGCCCTGGATGGGGGCATGGGCCGATCGGCCTACCTCTGCCCCAGCCGGACCTGTCTGGACGAGGCGCGGCGGCGGCGCAAACTGCAGAAGGCCCTGCGCTGCCAGGTTGCGGATTCCATCTACGCCGCGCTTGAGCAGCGCCTTCTCAGCGCACCGGCAGCGGGCGCTGAGGCAAGATAAACAGTGGCCTCACCGTGCGTGCGGGCCCGGAGGCACCCGTTGCCCCGACCGATTGGAGCATTGAATGACCAGCAGCGGCAAAGTCAGGATTTACGAGCTGTCCCGGGACTTGGGCCTGGAGAACAAGGATGTGCTCGAAGCCGCCGAGAAACTGTCCATCGCCGTCAAGAGCCACAGCAGCTCGATCAGCGATGACGAGGCCTCCCGCATCCGGGGGCTGATCACCGGCAACGGCAAGCCGGCCGTTCGCCCTGCCACCCCGGCTCCGGCCAGTACCGCCGCGGAACCGCCCAAGGCGATCCTCTCGGTGAAGAAGGCCGCCGCCCCGGCCACACCGGCCGCCCCCAGCGCGCCCGCAGCTCCCGCCCGCCCGGCTGCGCCCGCAGCCCCGGCCCGCCCCGCGGCTGCGCCCCCAGCCCCGGCTGGCCCCGCGGCTGCGGCCCCGGCCGCCTCGCCCAAGCCTCCGATC
>NZ_NQLA01000005.1 GCF_002252705.1 Vulcanococcus limneticus LL | reverse complement strand
ACTGAGCCACCAGCTTGCGACGCTAGAGGCCAATCCAGGCTTAAAGAATATTGGCTGATCTAAGCGGGCACTCAAGCCTCTATTGTCCAGAGTTTCCCTAGTGTCGGAGGATACTGAAGTTTCAGCGATCAGATGCGTGTCTTTGTAAAACGCATGATTGCCGGCGTAAGAGCGTTCCCTTTAGTCGATTCAGCCGAATAGCCCCCTGATTGTTTAGGTTTATTTTCAATTAGCACCCTCTTTGAGGTGGGCTAAGGATCGGTCATGCCGCATTTCGTCCTGAGGGTGCAGTGCTCCTTCCCCGGCCCCAGGCCATTGGCTGGCAGTCGGGGCGTGCTGGGGAGCTCATGCGGGGGTCTCAGGCTGCGCTGGACCCTCTGCGGTGAGGATGTCGTTCACAAAGGCAGTCAGCTCAGTGATCGGGGGCGGCCCGCTCTGCCGATCGGCAGCAGCTTCGAGGGGGAGGTCGTCAGAGCGCCCCGCAGGGCTTTCTGCAGCCTCACCATCGCGCTGTAGCGGAGCGATCCGCCTCCCAAGGCATGACCCAAGCCGCACGGAGGCCGCCGTGCGCTTGCCGACTACACGCCCCAAAGCAGGATTCACGGCTTGAGCCCCCGCGCGCAGTCACCCTTGACGGGGTTACAGGACTCACTGGTGGGGTGACTCCTCTCCGATCTGGAGGGATCAAAGGGGTTGCCCGCCTTGGGCCGCCTGAAAGCGCTGCTCGATCGGGTGGGCGAGGGCCATCACACCCAGGCTGATGGCGATGCCGATGGCACAGGCCTGCAGACGCTTGTCGGCCATCTGCGGCAGGTCGGTGGCGTTGCTGTTGAACAGCACGATCGTGGCGGTGAGGGCGGCGACCATCAGCGCCGGATGGCCTTGGCGTGCCGCGATCGCGGCAGTGAGCGCGGCCAGGGCGATGGCTGGCACCTGAAGGGGGAGGCTGTGGGGCAGGGCCGGGGCCAGCACGATCACCAGTACAACGCCGGCCAGGGTTCCCAGGGAGCGATGCAGGGCAACCCTCCAGGCATCCCGCACGAACGGCCGCAGCACCAGGAACGGCGTGAGGATCAACCAAAGCCCATTGATGTGCCAGTGGTGCTGCAGGGCGATCGGGGTGCTGATCAGGGTGGTGGCGGCCAGCAGCAGGCCATAGGCCAGGGCGCGGCGCCAGCTATGGGCCACTGCAAACGCTCCTGGGGTGTCTACCCCGTCCTGACGGGGCAGCAGCTTGCTGAGCAGCAGGGTTGTGAGGCTGCCTGACGCGAGCATGGCGAGGACCAGCCTCGCCAGTTCGCTGGTTGTGGCGGTTGATGCGAGCGGACTGTTGGTAATCAGCAGGCAGAGGCTCACCACCATCAGCCAGTACACCGGCTGCAGCTGCCACCGGGCGCTCAGGCCCAGGCCGAGGGCTGTGATCGTCATCACGACGGTGCCCGCGGCCGGATCGCTCTGGCTCAGCACGGCCGGGATGGTGAGCAAGGCCAGGCTGCCCATGCCCAGCAGGGCCTGACGCCAGCCCAGCTTGATGCCGATCACCAAGGTGGCCAGGTTCGCCAGACAGAGCAGGCCACCGGCGCGTTCGATGCCAAGCCCGCGGGCGATCTGCTCCGCCAGCACCAGGCAGATCACCACCACAAGCGTCAGCACCACGGGCCGAGTGCGTGACGTCATCCCAGGCGGTCTCCTTCTAAGGGCGACTCAGTCAACTGCGTCGCGGCCTGCCGGGGGCGCCGCGGGCAGCACCTATCAGGTGGGGCCCAATCCACGGCGCGAGGGGTTCCTCTGGTTTCTGCGGCCGGCGTGGCTTCCCTTTGAAGCCGGATCCCACTGATCTGTTGGTGGCCGAGGCCAGACTCTACGTTTCGGTGCTAATCAGCTAGGGGAAACCCTGGACCATCCAGCCCATCTGCGGGGCAGTGGCCCTGTGAGGGCAGGGTGGATGGGCGGCAAGCAGCTCGGCTTCTCTGATTACGAGCAGACCATCGCCGAGAAGCAGGCTAAACGCGAGAAGTTCTAGGTGGAGATGGAGGCGGTGGTTCTCTGGTAAGCACTGATCGAGCGAATCGAGCCCTCCGACCCCATACCCACTAAGAAGGGCGGGCGCCCTCATGAGACAACGATCCTGACCTGCCGCCACCTGCTGGAGAAGCATGGATCTGGTGAGCAGATCTTTTTGACGGCCAAAGCCCACCAGAGCGAGAAGCGAGGCGAGGTCATGGTGGCCTTGGCTCGCCCCAACTCAACGAGAAGTTGAAATCGGCATGCGATCCCAGCAATACGTAGAGAAAGCCGCTAATCTAAATCGAGCCAAATAGGATGCCATTCTGCACCGCCTCGAGGGAGGTGTTCTCAAAGATCGTAGTGCCAATCCCTGCGATTGTCATCAGGACATTGCCATTGACAACCTCATAAGTGGGGGCCGCGCCAGCCGGCACCACAATGCGGTCGCCTTGGCCGAAGGTGTAGTCGGCAACCAGGTCGTTTCCTTCGGAGAAAATGAACTGATCAGCCCCAAGGCCGCCAGTCAGGGTGTCATTGCCTACATTTCCGTTGAGAAGGTCATCGCCCAGGCCGCCGCTGACAAAGTCATTGCCTTGCCCGCCAAAGCAAGTGTCGTTTCCCTGGCCTCCGAAAACGGTGTCATTGCCTAGGTTGCCGTTCAGGAAGTCGTTGTCCAGGTTTCCATTGGCGAAGTCGTCGCCTTGACCGCCGCGAATGGTATCCGCACCCTGCCCGCCGCGCAGTGGGTCGTTGCCCCGATTACCGTTCAAGACATCCTGTCCCTGATTGCCGGTAATCAGGTCATCGCCATCTCCGCCGCTGATCGTGTCGTTGCCATCTCCGCCTGAAATGGAGTCGTTGCCCGATCCGGACGTAATTGAGTTGTTACCATCACTGCCATTGATAATAAGATTATCGGTGGCGGTCGACTGATTCAGGCTACTATTTCCAGCGCCAAGGACAAAATAGTCTTCCGACGGGAAGTCGGGTGGTTGCGCGAAGGACATGATGGATCAAGCGTATCTCCATGATGCTAGCCTGACTTCATAGGGACGCCACAAGGTCGATCCGGGTCAACAGTTCCGGTGCGACCAGGTGCTCGATGATCCGGGGGCCAGGTCAGGGCGTCGGGAGCCTGGACCTGTGCATGAGCTCCCAGTGGGCGCACTGCTTGGTCCCCATCGCTTGGCTCCCTATCGTCGGTTCCTGGCTGGAAAGAGCCTGATTCGACGCTGGACCGGTGGATGGCAGTTCCCGTTTCACCGACCAGTCCCATGCCGCCAACGGGTGAGGCCCGCCAGCTCTACCAGCAGGCCAGGCAGGCCAGTGACCAGGGACGTTGGCAGGAGGCCTTGGAGCTGCTGCGCAACAGCTGCCGACTGGATCGGGAGCTGGGCTGGAACTGGCTGGAGCTGGGGGAGCTCTGGCGCCAGCGGGGGGAGTTGATGCGGGCGATGGTGGCCTATGAGGCCGCGTTGGCCGCCCGCCCGGCGGATGCGCTGGAGCTGCATCGGTGCACGGAGCAGCGGTTGGACACCGTGGCGGCGGGGGAGCGGCTGACCCGGGGCCTGGGGCCCGTTTGCTATCGGCACTGGTTGGCGCAGCATGAGCCCGCCCTGCCTGAGCAGCAGACACCACTGCGACAGCAATGGCTCAGCTGGAGGACGGACAGGCGGGCTTGCCCGTCGCATACCTCCTGGTCGGACCAGCGGATCCAGCAGGGTTGGCTGGTACTGCTGGAACCGGAGGCGGTGCTGCGACCCGGGGCCCTGGCGGCGGTGGAGGCGGCCCTGCAGGTGCGCAGCGATCCCTGGTTGCCGGATCTGATCAGCGTCGATGAAGACCGGCTGGATCCGCAGGGCCGTCGCGGGGATCCCTGGTTCAAGCCCGACTACACCCCGGAGAGCTTCTGGAGCACACCCTGGCTTGGGACGCTGTCGATCTGGCGGATCGACTGGTTGCGGGATCGGGGACTGCCGCCACCTCCACCGGACCCTGAACAGTGGCTGGCCTGGCAGTTGCAGGCCCTGGCGGTTTGCCCTCGCCAGCTGCATCTGGGGTCGATCCTGGTCCATCAACGCCCTATCCAGGTCACTGGGCTGGTCAGTCCGGCATCGCTCACCCAAGCCAGGGCCCTGGAGGCGCATCTGCGTCAGATCGGTGAGGTTGTGACCCAGGTGGAACCCCATCGCGAACGGGGTACGGGGTTCCGAATCAGCTGGGCCATTCCCCGCACCTGCCTCTGCTCAGTGATCATCCCCAGCAGGGATCGCTCCGATCTGCTGGCCCCCTGCCTGGAGAGCCTGCGGGCCACGGCCTGGGCGGCGCTCGCAGGTCGCTCGCCCGCAGGGCTGGAGTTGGAACTGATCGTCGTCGACAACGGCTCGCGTGAGCAGGCCACCGCCGAGCTGCTGCGGATCTGGCAGCAGCGGCTGGGCCGCCGCCTGACCATCCATCGGGATGATGGCCCCTTCAACTGGAGCCGCCTCAACAATGTGGCGGCGCGCCAGGCCCGCGGCGAGCTGCTGTTGCTGCTCAACAACGACACCGAGGCCACGGCAGCGGGCTGGCTGGAGGCGATGGCGGGCCAGGCCCTGCGGCCGGCCATCGGGGCAGTGGGGGCAGTGCTGACCTACCCAGACGGCGCGATCCAGCACGCCGGCATCGCCGTTGGCGTGCGCGACGCCATCTTCCATCCCTACCGGCGTCTGCCACTGGATCACGGCGTCCATCGCGGCCGCTCTAGCTATCTCACGAGCTGGGGGGCCGTCACTGGCGCCTGCATGATGCTCCGGCGCTCCCTACTGGCGCAGGTTGGTTGGCTGGAGGAAGCCCTGCCGGTGGAGTTCAACGATGTGGAGCTGGGGCTGCGGCTGGCGCAGCTGGGCTACCGCAATGTGGTGGTGCCGGAGGCCGTCCTGGTGCACCGTGAGTCGCAGAGCCGTGACGCCTATCGCAGTGCGAGTGAGGCCGAAGCGCGGCAGTGGATGCTCAGCCATTGGGGCCCCCGGCTGCGGCAACGCCAGCCCTGGTGGCCCCGCCAGGCCAGTGGCTACTGGGAGGACGGCCGGCCCATCAGCCTGCCGGGGGAGCCGGGCTGGCGGCCGACGCGCTGAGGGGGTTCGGCTTGGCCATCCCTCCCTCCTGCCGTTGCTGCCAGGCCCGATACCCCTGCAGGTGCTGCTGCCACTGCTCACGCAGGTGACGGTGGAAGGTGATGTAGGCCTGGTCAAGGCGAAGTAGCTCATCGAGATCACCGCTGACCTTCCAGGGCAGGGAGCGCAGCCGCACCAGTTGGGGGGCGAACTGCAGGGCGTAGTGGAAGTAGAGGTCGTATTCGCTGGCACCGCCCTGCCGCCGATGCAGGGGATCCACCTGGGCCAGAAAGGCCTGCCAGAGCGGAACGCCGTGGATGGCTTCCACATGGGCGTGCAACCGCTCAAGGATCCGGCGGTCGAACAGCATGCAGTGGGTGATGCCGGACAGGCCTGGCGTCTGGCATTGCAGATCCGGGAGCAGCCTTTGCCGGTGGGCGCTGTAGGTGGGATTGTCCTCGCTGGCCGGATGCAGGAGCGATCGGCCCTGGCCATCGAGGAAACGCACCGGGCGCAGCAGGACGGTCTCGCTGTCGAGCACCAGCAGATGGTCCGCCAGCTCGGACAGCTGCCGCTGGGCCTGCAGTTTGATCAGCTGCTGCCACCACCAGCCCAGGGCGGCATCGGCGCCCAGAATCTGGGCCAGGGCTTCGCTGCCGGGAGGGAACTCGCGTTCATCAAGCCACTCCACCTCGGGATCACGGCACCAGTGCTGGTCCTGGTGATCGGCCGAGACCAGCAGGATGCGGCGTTGGCCACACAGATGGCGGCGTACGGCAGCCACAACGACGGCCAGCAGCTCGCGGTCCTTGGGCCCGACGGGAATGAGCACATCGATTGGCCGCTCTGTCGCGGAGCCCCTGGCCTGGTCGCCGGCAGCGGGAGTTGCTGGGGTGAGGCCGGGTCCCAGCGGCAGGCCCTCATTGCGGTAGACCCGCCAGTGCTGAGCCGCCAGCTCGGCGTCGCGATCCCGGTGGCGCCGGCAGTTGACCGCCAGGGCGGGCTGGAGGGCGGGATCGTGCAGGCAGCGGTGGATCGCTTCAGCCAGCGCCACGGCGGAACCCGGGGTGTAGTGCAGTCCCTGAACCCCGTGCAGGACCTTCTCCGCCATGCCGCCAAAGCCCGGCACCAGCAGGGGGCGACCGCAGGCCAGGGCCTCCTGGATCACCACCGGCGAGTTCTCAGGCCAGCGGGAGCCCATCACCACCCAGTCCACCTCGGCCATCAGCTGCGGGATCTGGCCCTGGCCGTAGGGGCCATGGACCACCACATGGCCACATAACCGTTTCAGGCGCTTGTCGATCTGCTGGCGACAGGCCTGCCAGTCCTCCGGCCAATGCTCCAGCTGCTGCAGATCCGTGCCGTGGATTGTGAGCACCACAGGGCCGGCGTTGCTGCGCACCACCAGCTCCAGGGCCTCCAGGATCAGATCCAGCCCCTTGAAGGGCGTGATCTGGCCGAAGTAACCCAGGCGCAGTGTGGGGGCGAGGCGGGGCGCCGGGGCAGGCGGAACCGGACCCAACGGCAACCCCAGTAGGTTGTCGATCACGCTGATCTCCGGCATCGCCCTCCCGGAGATGGCTATGGTTCGCCGGCCGATGCCCTGCTGCCGCAACCGCTCAGCCAGATAGAGGCTGGGACTGATCAGGTGATCCACCCTGGCCAGCGCCAGGCGGATCAGCTGATCGCGCAGCAGCAGATCCATGGCCGAGCGCTCGGGCAGACACTGCCGGCAGCCATGGCTGGAGGGCCCCTCGCAGGGCAGGCCATCCCGGCGCCGCAGCTGGCCGTTGTAAGGGCAGATGCTGAGGAATTCGTGCAGGGTGAGCACGATGCGGCTGGCAGGTAGCCAGTGCCGCAGGGCGGTGATCAGATCCAGCCCCAAATGGATGAAGTGATGCAGATGGACCACATCCGGTTGCCACTCCCCGACCCAGCTGGCCAGCTCCCCTCCATCGCTGAGGTCCACCGCACTGGGATGGAAGAAGTGGCAGCCGGAGCGGCGTATCAGCAGATCACGGCCGCCCTGCCCATCGTCGAGGCTGCCGATGGAGCTGCCATAGGCCAGATGCTCTTCGTCAGCGGCCGCCAGGAAACGGCTCTCCACCCCTGCCTGCCGCTGGAAGTAGCGATGCAGGGCATAGGCGGCGTTTTCTCCGCCGCCACGGTTCAGGGTCGGATGGCCGTGGGCCATCACCAGCAGCCGGAAGGGACGAGGGGCAGAACTCATGGCGGCTGAGCAGGGCGAGAGATGACCGGGCGGGGTGCGGCGATCCAGGCATTGGTGAGCACACGCCATTGATCAAGCCCATCGGCGCCAGCCCCGCGGCCTGGCATGCTCTGGCGCTCGCCATGCCAGAGCCGGGCGGCGGGCACCAGCAGGCAGCGGCGGCCGCGCTGCTGCAGGCGCAGACAGAGATCGGAGTCTTCAAAGTCGCCGCGGATGAAATCGGTGCGAAAGCCGCCCAGCTCCAGAAATTCGTGCCGCTCCACCAGCATCAGCGCACCGCTGCAGAGCGCAATGGCCTGGGGCTGGTCCCCGCCCCCCCAGGCCAGCCCTTTGCCCGGATGATGATTGAACCGCAGACCCGGCAGCTCAGGTTTGCTGATGCTCTCCATGCCGGCGTGCTGCAGGGAGCCATCGGGATGGAGTAGCAGGCCGGTGGTGATCGCCACCTCCGGATCGTCACGCCAGGCCTGCAGCAACAGCTCCAGCCAGCCCGCGGACCCGGGCAGCACATCGGAGTTGAACAGACAGAGGTAGTCCGCTTCGCTCAGGCGTGCTGCCTGGTTGATGCTGGCCGCAAAGCCCTGGTTACTGGGCTGCAGCAAGACCTGAAACGGCAGGCCGGCATGGTGTCCCTGGCTCTGACACCAGCCCAGCAGATCGGCCTCGATGCTGGGGTCATCACAGATGTAGAGCACCTGCACCCTGCCGCTGTTGATGGAGGGATCCAGGGCAAACGCGGAGAGCTGGGCCCGGATGAAATCCCAGCGCCGAAACAGGGGGATCAGGATCGCCACCTCAGCCGGGGGGGCCGCCAGCCCCACCTCCCGCGCAGCGGGACCGAACTGGAGCAGCTGGGGCTGGGGCGGTTCAGGCAGGCGTCGCTGGGCCGCTACTGCCTGGCGATGCAGGGCCACCATGGCTGGGCCGATCACGGCCGCCAGCCAGCGGAGGGCGTCACGCAGCGGCACGCCCTGGAGCTGCAGGGCAGCCAGACAGGTTTCGGCGGCCTGGGGCCAGGGCTGATCGCGCAGATCAAGGACATGGCTCGCCTCGACAAGATGGCTCGCCGCGTGACTGCCATCTCCCATCTGCAGCTGGAACAGGCCTGGCGCCTGGTTTTGTTGGGGCTCGCTGGCCGGGGATGGCCACTGGAAGCGGGCCCAGAAGCGGTAGCCACCCTGGGCTTGCGACAGAGGCCGCTCAACGACCCCCTGCAGCTGGAACTGGACAGTGCCGCTCTGACGGGCTGCCTGGGACCGGTTGAGCAGACGCAGGGACTGACCCTGCAGCGAGACCTGGGCATGGCCCGTGCAGACAACGGTCTGCCCGTCGATCAGCAGCAGGACGTCGCAGCTGTTGACCGAGTCCCCAGCGTCCCATCGGTCCTGGCCCCGTGGACCAGGGCTCTCGGGTTGATCCGCTGACTGGCAGAGCCGGCGCAGCCCCAGCAGGTGGCGGTCGTTGGGGTGGCAGGCCAGCGCCGTCGTCAGCACGGCGGTCGCCTGCTGGCCCTCACCGGCCTCCAGCAACGCCCGGACGTACCAGTAAGCGGCGGTGCAGCTCTCCTGCAGGGGGATCTGGCCATAGGCCATCTCCAAGGGCGGCAGGGCCCCCCGGGCATCCCCCTGGGCCAGTAGGGTCCGACCCAAAAAATAGGCCAGGCGTGGATCCTGGGGGGAGTGGGTCCAGGCACGCTGCAGACAGAAGCGGGCCTCATCCAGCTGGCCGAGGTGCAACAGGGCGGCTCCGCGGTAGTAGAGCTCCAGCGGATGGGCCTGCTGGGGCACCAGGGCTGCCAGCCTGGTGATCTCCAAGAGGGCCAGCCACTGTTGCCGGCGGAACTGCTGGCCCAGGGTCTGGATGTAGGTCTCGGAGAGCGTGCGGATGAGCCTGGGCATCAGTCAGCTCCCGATCGGATCATCCAGGCCTCTGCCGGAGTCGACCACTCACGCGAGGCAGGCGACCCACCTGACGCGGCACCCATCAGAACTTGAACTCCAGACTGGCCTGGAGGGAGAAACGCACCCGGTCCGTCAGGACGCTATCCGGCATGGCAATGGAGGGCGCCCCGGGGATCTCGATGCCATTGCCGTAATCACTGTTGCGGATGATGTTCTCAAACATAGGGGTGATGACCAGGCCGAGTTCGGGAAAAGGCCGGATGCTGAGTCCCATGTTCAGGTTTCTGCCGCTCCACTCGCCGATCAGGTGCAGACCATCCACCACCTCAATGGCGGCCGCACCGATGAAGTTCAAGTTGCCGAAATCACCGCCATCACGCACCGCTCGGCTACGGGTATTGGCGGAGCAATCGATCCTGCTGGGGGGCACATAATTGAACGTGTAGCAGCCAGCAGCCTTCTGGGCAGCAATCTGGGCGCCGATCTGCTTGTCCAGGGGCCGGAAGGCCCCGTTGCCAGCACCGGCGGTGAGATAGAGATTCTGGAACCATCCCTCCGGGGTGGAGCCGAGACGGATGCGTTGGCTGATCACGCCATAGGCATTTTTCTGTAGGTCAGCCTGCGGCCAGTCCCAACGGATCCAGTTCTCCACACCCAGGCGCATCGCTGTGTCGTAGCCAAAGTTGCGGGTGATGTGAAAGCCCGTCATGTTGCCGCCCAGGAACGGATCCTGCCCGCGAGGGCCCGATCCAGACACGCCCTGGGTGGTGTTGGTGATGACGATGCCCACCAGGTTGAGGGAATCGCCAAAGCCAAAGGCTGTGTTCAGATAGGCATCCCCCTGCCGTTCGATGCCATCACGCCAGGCGTTGTAGGACTCCGGCACCCGGCAGCGTCCCGCACCGGTGGTGCAGTCGATCCCTCGTCCCCCCAGGCTCAGCATCGGACCCTGGGGTCCGAACCCCACCGGCACCAGATTGCTGATCTGGGGTTTCCAGTCATCGTCGCGCCAGAGGGCGCGGAGATTGGCAAAGGTCGGCCCACTCGGAGCCGGCGGCAGGATCGTCAGGGCCGAGGGGGCAGGCTTCTTGGCGAGCTCGGCCTCGAGGTCAATGCCATTTCCCGGCAGTACCGGCTCCCAGAGCAGCTGGCCGGTGGGCACCGCTGAACTCCTGGCCACCGGCTGGGCATCGGCCGGTGGCGCCGCCAGGACTGGGGCTGCGGGAACCACTTCCCAGACCAGCTGACGACTGGACTGGCCCTTGGCCTGGATACTCAGGGGGGGCAGGGGCGGCAGGGTCTCCACTGGCACCCACACCGGTGGCCCGGCCAGGGCTGCCGGCAGGTTGCCGGCCAGCAGCAGGACCAAGGCGGAGGGAACGAGGGGGGAACCAGGGGACATGGTGGTTGGCGCCTCTGCCGGCTCAGCGGTCCAGCCAGTTCAGGCCACGGCGCAGCTGGCGCTGCAGGCCCGCAAGGCCGCGGCGCCACGGCCGCTCCGGCTGTGCAGTGGTGGACGTTGATGACCGTGAAGTTGAGGCCAGGCCCGATCGGGAGGGGCCATCGGAAGCCCCATCATCTTCTGCGTAATAACTATAGGCCGTTCGGTAATCGTAGGAGCCATAGCCATAGCGGTAGCCGTATCGATAGCCATAGCGATAGCCGTAAGCGTGGTTTGTCGATGGGTCCTCGCGTACGGCATTGGTGACCACGCCAAGCAGCTGGGCACGGGCCGAGCGAATCCGACTGATCGCTTCCCGCGGCAGGCTGCGATCCACCCGCTCCAGGCTCACGATCAGAATCAGTCCATCGAGATGCTCCGCCAGCAGGGCGGTATCGGCCAGCCCCAGTACGGGAGGGGTGTCGTAGAGAATCAGGTCAAAGTCCCCGGAGGCGGCAAGGGTTGAAATCAGCTGCTGCATGCGCTGCGAGCTCAGCAGGCGGGTGGGATCGGGGGGGCGCAGGCCGGCGGTGATCACACTCCAGTTGGGGTAGCCGGCCACCGGTTGCACAACCTCCTGCCAGCGGCTCACATCACCGGCAAGCAGGTTGGAGAGTCCGCGCAGGTTGTCCATGCCCAGGCGCTTGTGCAGCTGGGGCTTGCGCATGTCCCCATCCACCAGCAGTACCCGCTGTCCCAGTTCGGAGAGGGTTTTGGCCAGCAGCACATTCACCAGGCTTTTCCCCTCGGCCGGCAACGAACTGGTGATGGCCACGGAGCGCAACGGACGCTCCGCATTGAGGAAGCGCAGGCTTGTGTAGAGGTTGCGGAAGGCCTCCTGATAGAAAAACCGCTGGTAGCGCAGCTGGCGCTCATCTCCCGAGCGTCCTGCCGCAGGACTGGCGACGTAGGACGCTCGGGTTGTCTTGCTGGCACTGGTGCTGTCGCCAGTCGCGCTGTCCCTGGGCTCGGCGGCAGTGCGGTCCAGCTCCTCCAGCAGGAAGCGCTCATCCCGGCGTACATCGCTGAGGTAGGAAATGTGGGGAATATGGCCCAGCAGTGGTTCATTCAGTTCCTCGCGCACGTCCTGGGGCTTGTTGAACACATGGTCCAGCCGGTCCCGAAGCAGGCCAGCACCGGCACCGGCCACCAGCCCCAGCAGGCCGCCGAGCAGCAGATTGCGCGGCACTGAGGGCTTGACGGGCTCCGGGTTGACCTGCGGTTCGGCGATCACCTTCCAGGGGACGGTGCGCTGGGCGATCTCCAGCTGAAACGTCTCACGGGTCTGCAGGAAAGCCGCCAGGTTGTCGTTGGCGATCTTGAGGCGCTGCTGCAGATCGTCGTACTGCTTGATCAGGGCCGGCTGCAGCCGGAAGGCGCTGTTGAGCTGGTTGATCTCACCCTGGTTGGTCGCCAGCCGGCTGGCATTGAGGGCCAGGGCCGCATCCACGGCTTCAATCTGGCTGCTGCGCACCTGGTCAGCCAGGCGGTCGCGGCGGGCCTGCAGCCCGCGCACCATCGACGAGGAGGGGGTGTACCGGGCCCGGGTCTCGGCCAGCTGCTTCTCCAGATCGGCCAGCTGCTGCAGCATCGACTGGCTGCGGCTGGTGATCGACACCCCGCCGCCGTTACCGCCACCGCTACCGCCACCGCTCTCAGCGCCGCCAGGGCCGGTGCTGACAGCCTCCTGGAACCCCACTGCCGTGAGACTGCCGTCCTCAATGCCCCGCCGCACGGACTGCAGCCGGGCCCGCTCGGCCTGCAGACCCCGCCGCTGCACCTGCTGCGCCGCCACCTGCTCCCTGAGGGCTCCACCCTCCAGATTGGGCTCCAGCAGGTTGTTGGTGCGGCGGAAGCGGGCCAGTTCGCCCTGGATCTCGTTGGACTTGGCCTGCAGCAGGGGGGCCTGGCGATTCAGGAACTTGATGCCTTCCGCCAGGCGCTGCTGGCGCTGCTGCTGGGAGTAGTTGAGGTAGGACTGGCTGAGGGCCTGCAGCTGCTGCTTGGCCTGGACTGGGTTGGTGCCGGTCAGGGCCACCTTGAGCACCCCCTCGGCGCTCTGGCGGCGATCGCCGCCGGTGACGATGGCAATGCGCCCTGCCAGGTCGGCCGCCGAGGTGTCAAAGCGGCGGGCGATCGGGTCCAGCAGCAGCGGGCTGCGCAGCACCTCGATCAGGGTGGGGATGTCCACATTGGAGGTGTTGCGGGCCAGCTGTTCGATCACGTTGCCCTGGGTCCCGCTGCCGCTGCCGCCCCCCTCGGTCTGGGCGCTGATCGGATCGGTGATCAGCAGGTTGAACGAGCCCTCGTAAACGGGATTGAACAGACGCTGCCTGGCGGTGTAGGCGGCAGTGATGAGCAGGCAGACAGCCGCCGTCACGGCCACCAGGCGGCGGCGGCGCCTGATGGCGGCCCAGAGCTCTCCTAGGTTGATCTCCTCACTCTGAGCCTCTGGCAGCGACACCAGCGGTGGCGCCAGGGACTGGCCATCGGCGCTGGCGACCAATACCGGGGATGTGCCGGGCCTGGGGATCAGGTTGGACATCGCGACCGGCTGTGGGCATTGGCCGCAATGTACCGGCGCCTCTGGCAGCCAGCGAGGGAGCGTGGGACACTTGGTCCCCCCCGCTCAATCTTCCGGTGCTTCGGCTATCGCGTGTTGATCCGCAGCAACGCCGCCAGCACCGGATGGCCGCTGGAATCACGGCCCTCCTCATTTATGGCAGTGCCACCACAGGGGCCCAGGCTCGACCAGGAGCGGCAGCAGTGCCGGCAGTCACGACCCGGACTGCTGTGGCCCCAGCCACTCGAGCGGCACCATCGGCCGTGCCTGCCCCAGTTGAGCTACAACATGATGCCTATCTTTTAGGCCCTGGAGACCAGCTGGAGCTGAAATTCTTTGACGCCCCCGAGCTGTCTGGCACACTGGAGGTCCTGAACGACGGCACGATTCCGCTGCCTTTGATCGGCTCCGCCCGGGTGGTGGGCCTGACTCTGTCGCAGGCCAGCCAGTGGCTCACCAAGCTCTACACCCGCCAGCTGCAGCGGCCGGAACTGTTGTTACGGGTGGTCAGGCCACGCCCGATGCGGGTAGCGCTAGTGGGCGAAGTGGAGCGCCCGGGAATCTATACGATGTCTGCTAATGAGACCACCCAGACCGAAGGTGGACCCGCGATCACTGTCAGCGGGCTCCCGTCGATCGTGGATGCGATTCAGAAGGCCGGTGGCATCACGCTCAATGCCGATCTCCGCACGGTCGAGCTACAACGACGCCTCCCTGGTGATCCTCCCAGTTTCAAGCGCACCCGCCTGGATCTACTCGCCCTGGTCAGTGAGGGGGATCAATTGCAGAATCCACTGCTGTTTGATGGCGACACCATTCGCGTAGGTCGGGCGGCTGAACCGGTTGCCGAGGCCATTGAGCTGGCGGCGGCCAATCTTTCCCCCCAGGTGATCAACGTGAATGTCATCGGCGAGGTCAAGACGCCAGGCAGGCTGGATTTACCGGCCAGTACCCCGCTGATGCAGGCGGTGCTGGCTGCCGGTGGTCTTGAAACCTGGCGGGGCAAGAAGACCAACATTGAACTGGTGCGCCTGAACCGTAATGGCAGCGTGACACGCCGGAGGTTCAGGCTGGATCTGGCCCAGGGAGCTTCCAATGCCCAGAATCCACCCCTGCGGGACAACGACACCGTCATCGTGCACCGTTCCTCTCTGGCTGTTGCCTCCGATGCCATCGGTGCCATCAGCACACCGATCTCGGGACTGGTGAACATCTGGACCCTGTTTCGCCTGATCAATACAGCCAACTGAATCGGTGCTCAACTCGGCTGGTCGTCATTCAGGGCCTCGCTTCCGGATCAGCTGGGTCATTCGCCAGCGACTGGCGCTCGGACCTGCTCCGCGACGACCTGAACACTGTGAGCTGCTGGAGCGTGAGGGCCTGGCCGCCATCTTCTCACTCTGCAGCGAGGCGGAAGCCGCAGCACCGCCGGGCCTGGATCGCTTCGTCACGACCCGTCTGGTGCTTCCGGACCATCGCTCCGACCAGTCGATCGAGGTTGCAGACCTGCTGCAGGCCCTCGATGTGTTGACCCGTCTACAGCAGGCGGGTCCTGTTTTTGTGCATTGCCTGGCGTCGATGGAGCGCTCACCCCTGGTGTGCATGGCCTGGCTGGTGCGCTCGCAGGGGTTCTCCCCCCTGCAGGCGCTGGACTATTTGATGCAGATTCATCCGGGCACCAGCCCCTTGCCGAGCCAATGGCAGGCCCTGTGCGGCCTGGCGAGCGAAGCTGCACCGACATGGGGAGATCAGCCCCAGTAGCGTGTACACGCCCCCATCCAGGTCTGGCACCATGCACGAGGAGCGACTTTACACAAAACCAGCATAAAGCCGCTCCTCGTGCTAGGGTTTGCGAAAGAGGTCGTCCGCCGCGAGAGTGAGAACCTTATGATGAATTGCTTGCCATGCGCGGCGCATCGTAGTAACTGACCGCTGAATCCATGGTTGTTACATCTAACTCTGCCTCTATTCCTGTCGGCATGGACGCCGCGGAAACTGGCGCTGAGCGCCAGCCGTCGCAGGACAGGCGCCGCCGCGGACGCTCCAGGCGCCGACGGCTGTTCTGTCCTGTCCATCCCGAGCAGCGGGTCTACGGCCAGGGCCCCCGGTATTTTCTGCATCTGCTGAGCGCCGACGAGCTCCGCCAGCGGGGCATGACCGACAAGAAGGCGCGGCTGGTGATCCAGGCCCATCCGGTGCTGGTGCTGCCCAACGAGTGGCTGGAGGAGTTGTTCTGCTCTGCCTGTGGTCAGAGCCACTGGTGCCATGTGGTCAAGCAGGATCCGGCCACCTACACGGTGCACTGGGCGCCCCGGGAGCTGTGGCAGCAGGTGGCCCATGTTGACCCCTTGGTGTCGAACCCTTCGGTAAGCCAGTTCAGCCTCCGCGCTGCCCGCCAGCACGACCGGCGGCGCAACGACGGCCGGCGCTTCTATGACCTGGGCCGCTAAGGATCGGCGCCACCAGGGCGGTTTCCGCCTGCCCCCCCCTTCGACCGCGGTCCGCAGGGGCTGGCCCCCAACAGTTGCAAGGCGGTGAATTTGGGCTACAATGCGATTACAATACTGTTTGAGTTGGCCAGCTGCCGATTGACGGGCTCACGTGTTTTGGCTGAAGGAGCACCTCGCCAGCACGTGATCGGATCAGGAGATTTTTCTCTCTCCTGTATCCATTCCCTCTGATCTCAGTATTGGTGTGCCTCATGTTGCTGGGCCTGCCCTTTGTGCTGCTGTCTCCGTTTGCGGCGTCGCCGCGTTGCTGTTAGTGGTTACGATGACACTCCCGATCACCGTCGCCCCTGAGGATCGCTTGGCGGTGGAGACAGCGTTGTGACGCTTCCCGCGATAAGCCTCCGTAAAACTGCCCTGATCACTGGCATCACCGGCCAGGATGGCTCCTATCTGGCGGAGTTGCTGCTGGAGAAGGGCTACGTGGTGCATGGCATCAAGCGCCGGGCCAGCAGCTTCAATACCAGCCGCATCGATCACCTCTACCAGGATCCCCACGAGCTGGATCCCCGGCTTGTGCTGCACTACGGCGACCTAACGGACAGCACCAACCTGATCCGAATCATCCAGCAGGTACAGCCGGATGAGATCTACAACCTCGGTGCCCAGAGCCATGTGGCGGTGAGCTTCGAGGCTCCGGAATACACCGCCAATTCCGATGCCCTCGGCACGCTGCGGATCCTTGAGGCGGTGCGGATGCTGGGGCTGACGCAGAAAACCCGCCTCTATCAGGCGAGCACCAGCGAGCTCTACGGCCTGGTGCAGGAAACACCGCAGAGGGAAACCACCCCCTTCTATCCGCGCAGCCCCTACGGCGTGGCCAAGCTCTATGCCTACTGGATCACGGTGAACTACCGCGAGGCCTACGGGATGTATGCCTGCAACGGGATTCTGTTCAACCACGAGAGCCCGCGGCGCGGCGAAACCTTTGTAACGCGCAAGATCACCCGCGGTCTGGCCCGTATCGATGCGGGGCTGGATCAGTGCCTGTTCATGGGCAACCTCGATTCCCGGCGCGACTGGGGCCACGCCCGCGACTACGTGGAGATGCAGTGGCGCATGCTCCAGCAGGAGCAGCCGGAGGACTTCGTGATCGCCACGGGTCGCCAGGAGAGCGTGCGCCGCTTCATCGAACTGGCGGCGGCCCAGCTGGGCTGGGGCGGCCTGCAGTGGCAGGGCGATGGGGTGGACGAGTTCGGCCGCCGCGCCGACACCGGCGCCACCGTGGTGCGCATCGATCCCCGCTACTTCCGCCCGGCGGAGGTGGACACGCTGCTGGGTGATCCCAGCAAGGCCCACGCGAAGCTGGGCTGGACCCCCACCACGACCCTGGAGGAGCTGGTGGCCGACATGGTGAGCCACGACCGCGAGGAGGCCGCCAAGGAGGCCACCCTGCGCCGCGAGGGCTTCCAGGTGGTGGGCAGCCACGAATGAGCGTGCTGATCACCCCCGACGACCGCCTCTATGTGGCCGGCCACCGCGGCATGGCCGGCAGCGCCATCTGCCGCGCCCTGCAGCGCGCCGGCTACGGCGATCCGGCCCAGGGTGGCGCCCTGCTCACCGCCAGCCGCACGGAGCTGGATCTGCTGGATCCTGCGGCCGTGGCGGCCTGGATGGCCGAGCACCAGCCCACGGTCGTGGTGCTGGCGGCGGCGAAGGTGGGCGGCATCGGGGCCAACAGTCGCTACCCGGCCGATTTCCTGCTGCAGAACCTCAAGATCCAGACCCATGTGATCGAAACGGCCTGGCGCTCCGGGGTGCGACGGCTGCTGTTTCTGGGCAGCAGCTGCATCTACCCCAAGTTCGCTGAGCAGCCGATCCGGGAGGAGACGCTGCTCACGGGGGCGCTGGAGCCCACCAACGCGGCCTACGCGATCGCCAAGATCACCGGCATCCAGCTGTGCGACGCGCTGCGGCGGCAGCACGGCTTTGATGCCATCAGCCTGATGCCTACCAATCTCTACGGGCCGGGCGACAACTACCACCCGCAGAACAGCCACGTGCTCCCGGCCCTGATCCGCCGCTTCCATGAAGCGGCTGAGGCCGGGGCCGAGCGCGTGAGCTGCTGGGGCACCGGCACGCCACTGCGGGAATTCCTGCATGTGGACGACCTGGGCGAGGCCTGCGTGTTCGCCCTGGAGCACTGGGATCCGGCGGCGGTGGATGCCCCTCGCGCCGACGACGGCCAGCCCCTCACCCACCTGAATGTGGGCACTGGCGTGGACCTGAGCATCCGCGAGCTGGCGGAAGCGGTGGCGGCAGCCACGGGCTTCCGCGGCGCGATCACGTGGGACACCAGCCAGCCCGACGGCACCCCGAAGAAGCAGCTCGATGTGAGCCGGCTGACGGCGCTGGGCTGGCGGGCGCGGATCCCGCTGGCGGAGGGGCTGGCCAGCACCGTGGCCCTGTTCCGCGAGCAGCTGCTGCACCAGCTGGTGAGGCTGGGCTGATCCGATATCCGGGTGCCTTCTGCTCTCGCCCACGCAGAAACAGGAGGTGTACGGGCTACTGGTGCGCCGGCTGGGCAGGGCCAGTGGCAGCTGGCGGAGCCGCCAGGCACCCCAGCTCCGCACGGGCTGCAGCCTTAGAACAATGTCACTGACATCTCCGCGACTTCGCGGAGTTTTCCAATGGTTCAGGTCACGGCCCGGCTGCCCGACGCCCTTGGTGCTGAGCTGGATGCGGCGGCCCAGCAACTCAACCGCTGCCGGGCCGACATCATCCGCCAGGCCATCGAGTACTACCTCGACGACATCGAGGATCTGCGCTGCGGAGTGGCAGCACTGAAGGATCCGGCAGACCCCGCACTCGACTGGGCGGAGGTGCGCCATGCGCTGCTCGCTGCGGATGCTGGTCGCTGAGTCACAGCCCGTCCGCGGCCAAGCGCTCGCCGCACTCCCCAAGGCTGATCGCCTGCCGCCGGCTCTGCGCTCAAGGGTGAATTCGAAGGGTTGCGGCGATTGCGGGTGGGCCACTACCGCGTGGTCTACGAATGGCAGCGCAGCGACCTGGTGATCCTCGTGGTGCGCATCGGCCATCGCCGCGCGGTCTATCGCTGACGCGCCATCACACGAGAGAGGCTCACCCCTTGAGCTGTCAGGAGCCCCAGCACCTGAGCCCCTAGACGCTCACCATCTCCACTGAGCTGCTGGAGGCAGGCGCCACCTGTCCCTCGCTGGCCAGGCCCTCCAAGTGGAACTGGATGGCGGCTCGGATTTCGGCCAGCACGGCCTCGCGGGTGGATGCAGCCGCTACACAACCCGGGAGGTCGGGCACGTAGGCCGAAAAGCCGGTGCCAGCCGGTTCAATCACCACGGCGTAGGTGTGATTCATCGAAGTTCAACTCCTGACTGCTTTTCAATGCTGCGCAGGGTGCCTGGCGCCAGTTCATCACTGGGCTTTCCCGCCACCGTAACCCTGCCGGTCTGGATCGGATGCTTGAACTGGCGATGACTGCCCCGGGTGGCTGCCAGGAACCAGCCGGCCGCCTCCAAGCGCTTGATCACCGCACCAACCTTCACGTCATTCACTCGCTCAGACCTCCTGCAAGAGCAGCACGGGAGCGCAGCAAGGGGCATCCGTGAAAACACGGCTGGATGCGTGGCCTTGAGCCCGATCCGAGGATCTCGCCCCTGCGCCGCCAGGCGTCCCAGCCCGAAAGCGCCCCTCAGCCCCCACTGCGTTGTTGCATGCCCGCCTCCCTCCCCCGCAACCTGATCACCGGCGGCGCCGGCTTCGTGGGATCGCACCTGGTGGACCGGCTGATGGCAGCCGGCGAGGAGGTGCTCTGCCTCGACAACTTCTTCACCGGTCGCAAGGCGAACATCCGCCAGTGGATCGGCCATCCGCGCTTCGAGCTGATCCGCCACGACGTGACCGAAACGATCCGGCTGGAGGTGGACCGGATCTGGCACCTGGCCTGTCCGGCCTCGCCGGTGCACTACCAGTTCAATCCGATCAAGACGGCCAAAACCAGCTTCCTGGGCACCTACAACATGCTGGGCCTGGCCCGCCGGGTGGGGGCCCGGCTGCTGCTGGCCAGTACCAGTGAGGTATTTGGCGATCCCGAGGTGCACCCCCAGCCGGAGAGCTATCGCGGCTGCGTCAACACGATCGGCCTGCGCAGCTGCTACGACGAGGGCAAGCGCATCGCCGAAACCCTGTGTTTCGACTACCGGCGCATGCACGGCACCGAGATTCGGGTGGCGCGGATCTTCAACACCTACGGGCCGCGCATGCTGCCCGACGACGGCCGGGTGGTGAGCAACTTCATCGTGCAGGCCCTGAAAGGCCTGCCCCTCACCCTCTATGGCACCGGCAGCCAGACCCGCAGCTTCTGCTACGTGGACGATCTGGTGGAGGGCCTGATCCGGCTGATGAACGGAGAGCACACCGGCCCGATCAACATCGGCAACCCCGGTGAATTCACGATCCGCCAGCTGGCGGAGCTGGTGCGCTCTCGGATCAATCCGGAGCTGCCGCTGATCGAACAACCGCTGCCGGCGGATGATCCGCTGCAACGCCAACCGGTGATCGCGCTGGCGCAGCAGGAGCTGGGCTGGCAGCCCACGGTGCCGCTGGAGCAGGGGCTGGAGCCCACCATCGCCTACTTCCGCGAGGCCCTGGGCGCGTGAGCACAACGATTCGCAGCATCTGCTGCATCGGCGCCGGTTATGTGGGCGGCCCCACGATGGCGGTGATCGCCGATCGCTGCCCCGGCATCCAGGTCACGGTGGTGGACCTCAACGCCGAACGCATCGCCGCCTGGAACGACCCCGACCGCAGCCAGCTGCCGGTGTATGAGCCGGGGCTCGATGCGGTGGTGGGCTGAGCGCGGTGCCGCAACCTTCACTTCACCACTGCGGTGGAGAGGGCGATCGCCGGGGCAGACACGGTGTTCCTCTCGGTGAACACCCCCACCAAGACCAAGGGTGTGGGGGCCGGCCAGGCCAGTGACCTGCGCTGGATCGAGGCCTCCGCCCGCCAGGTGGCCGCCGCCGCCCAGGGGCACACCATCGTGGTGGAGAAGAGCACCCTGCCGGTGCGCACTGCCGAAACGGTGCAGACCATCCTCAGCGCCGCCCAGGCTGCGGATGGCAAAACCTTCTCCGTGCTTTCCAACCCGGAGTTCCTGGCGGAGGGCACGGCCATCGCCGATCTGGAGGCCCCCGATCGGGTGCTGATCGGGGGCGAGGATTCCGAAGCGATCGAGGAGCTGGCGGCGATCTACGGCCACCGGAGCGGCTGTGCAGGAGGTGGCCCGGGCAATCGGCAGCGACACCCGCCTCGGCTCCAAGTTTCTCAAGGCCGGTCCGGGCTTTGGCGGCAGCTGCTTCCAGAAGGACATCCTCAACCTGGTGTACCTCTGCGGCCACTACGGCCTCCAGGAGGTGGCGGCCTACTGGCAGCAGGTAGTGGCGCTCAACAGCTGGCAACAGCAGCGCATCGCCGGCCTGGCTGTTTGATGCGCGGGCCAAGGCCGATGCGGCGGCAGCGCGGGCGGCGGGGCTGAACGTCTGGTGTGTGGGAGAGGGGGCCGATGGCTGATCCCGATCAATAGGCCGAGTCGTGATCGGGGTGGAGCGAGAGCAACCTCAGCCAGGAGCCATCGCGCCAGGCCACAGCTCGGCAGCTGCGGCTGATCGTCAGGGAATACAGCCGTTCACCCGCAGAGCCCTGGCGGCTCTGGATCAGCTCCCAGCGCAGCCCCTTGCTGCCTTGCAGCTGCTCCCAGCTCATCGCCTGAAGCAGGCGCAGGGTCTTGAGCACGGCCCAGGCCTCTGACTTTTCCAAGGCCAGCAGATTGGCCTGAAACTCCGGGTTGTTGAGGTCGAGCCGAATCACAACATCCCCAGGTGCTGCTCCAGGGCGTCGAGATCCGCGGAGATAGGAGGCTGATCCATGGCAGCCATGGCCCGATCGAGACGAGCCGCGGATTCCGGTTGATGCAGCCAGAGCTCGCTGTCGGGGATGGTCTGGGCCGTTTTGATCACCCAGACCCCGGGCTCGCGGCTGTCGACCACCACGGTGCGACCAGCGAACTCCTTGCCCAAAGAGATCTGGCCGCTGGCCCCAATCTGCTTGACGGTTTTCATGCTGCCCTGGTTTTCATGCCTTCATGCTAGGGCTCTTTGGAGCGCTTCCTCCCTGCACGCTCACCATCTCCAGGCCCTCCAGGTGGAACTGGATGGCGGCTCGAATCTCGACCAGCACGGCCTCGCGGCTGGAGGCAGCGGCCACACACCCCGGCAGGTCGGGCACGTAGGCCGAAAAGCCGGTGCCAGCCGGTTCAATCACCACGGCGACGGTGACCTTCATCGAAAGAGAGCTCCAGACTGCTTTTCAATGCTGCGCACTGGGCTTTACCGCCACCGGAACCCCGCCGGGCCGGATCAGATGCTTGAACTCGCGGCACGGCTTGCGGACGTGAACCTGATCTGGAGAGCTTCCCCCTGAACCGCCAGGCGTCCCAGCCGGAACAAGCCACTCAGCCTCCTGCCACCAACGAGGCTCCACGCACACCAAGCCCCCTCACGACCTGCAGCCCCAACCCCACGCCGCGGCTACCTTTTCGCCAGCCAGCGCCCGCTGCCATTGAACACCGACCGCTGGTACTACCGCGTCTTCCAGAGCGCCCCCGATCTGATCCGCTCACTGCTGCCCGGCTCAGCCACCGCCGCCACCGCACTGGGACTTGACCCGACAGCCCCCGGCGATCGCCTCTACCGCTTTGAGGCACTGGAGATTAAAGAGCTGAGCCACCGCCTCGATGGTGTTTTGTGGCCCCGCCAAAGCACCGGCTGCGCTGAAATCGGCTGCGCCGACTTCCCTGTGGTGCTGCTGGAGGTGCAGATGCACCCGGATCCAGGCTTCCACCACCGCCTGGCGGCGCAGAGCTACCGCTTTCTGCAGCGGCACCCACAGCTGGAACACCTGGAAGTTGTGCTGATCACGCCTCACAAGCGGATCGGCCTCGGCCCCACCAAGCTGCCCAGACTCCTGAAGGTGCTCTTGCAGGAGGTGCACTGGATCAGCCTGGAGGAGCTGAGCCAGCAGCCAGATCTCGACCCCCTGCTCAACTTGCTCACCTTGCCGGTGCGCCCAGAGAGCGAGCTGGCGGCCAGCAGTCAGCAGATTCTGGCCAGGCGGCCTGATCTAGACACGGTTGTGCTGCCTATGCTGGTGCAACGGTTTCCTGAACTCACCGAGGAGCAAATCATGGTGATTGCCGGCATCCCCCGCGAAGAAATCCGCCACACCCGCGCCGTTCAGGACTGGCTTGCCGAGGGCCGCCAGGAGGGCCGACAGGAGGGCCGCCAGGAAGGCGAAGCGGCTGTTACACTCCGCCAACTCAACCGCCGCTGCGGCCCCCTCAGCGACGCCATCACCGCCCAGATCCAGGCCCTGCCGCTGGAGCAATTGGAAGCCCTGGCCGACGCCCTGCTCGACTTCCATGGCCCGGCCGACCTGGCCGCCTGGCTGGCCGCCAACGCCTGAACCACCAACGCCTGAGGCCCCTGCCCCGCTGCCTCCGGCAGCGGGGCTTTTTGTTGCCGGCCACCCGCCCCAGCAACACATCTGGTGTGCCCAACGGCCACAGTCCTAAGCGCCTTGGAGGGGCTCCCCCCTGAGCCGCCAGGCGTCCCAGCCGGAACAAACCCCGGTGCCTCCGCCACCCCACCAGTTCCGTGATGCCCGCCACCCGCACCCGCGACCCCGCCAACCAGTGGCTGGTGCTCGAGCCCAACCGGATCGAGAAGCAGTAAAGGAAAGACCTGTGGCGCTACCGGGAGCTGTTCGCGATCCTGGCCTGGCGCGACATCGCCGTGCGCTACAAGCAGACCGTCATCGGCGTGGCCTGGGCGCTGATCCGGCCGTTCCTCACGATGCTTGTGTTCACGGTGATCTCTGGCCGGCTGGCCAAGCTGCCCACGGAGGGTGATGCGCCCTATGCGGTGCTGGTGTTTGCCGCGATGCTGCCCTGGCAGTTCTTCAGCACGGCGCTGAGCAGCTGCTCCGACAGCCTGATTGCCAATAGCAACCTGCTCACCAAGGTGTACTTCCCGCGGTTGATCGTGCCGGCGGCGGCGGTGATCACCAGCTTTGTGGACTTCCTGATCTCGTTTGTGATCCTGGCCGGACTGATGCTCTGGTATCAGTGGTGGCCCAGCTGGCGGCTGCTCACCCTGCCGCTGTGGGTGGCGGTGGCCTTTGCAGCCAGTATGGGCGCCGGGCTGTGGCTGGCCAGCCTGACTGTGCAATACCGCGACTTCCGCTATGTGGTGCCGTTTCTGGTGCAGTTCGGCCTGTATGTGAGCCCGGTGGGCTTCTCCAGCGCGATCGTGCCGGCCAAGTGGCAGCTGCTCTATGCACTCAACCCGATGGTGGGTGTGATCGAGGGTTTTCGCTGGGCGATCATCGGCCGAGGCGCGGCGATCAACCCGGCGGGGTTCTGGTTGTCGATGGCGATCGTGGCGCTGCTGCTTGTTACGGGGATCGGCCAGTTCCGGCGGATGGAGAAGCGCTTTGCGGATGTGATCTAAGCGGACCCACCCCGACCGTCTCGGTGCTTTTGCTCGAAAACCCCTAAGATCTGACCACATGCACCAAATTTGATATGCCCGTTCTGGAGCGGCGGCAGGATGCCTCAGCCGCGGATGCGCGCCTCATCGCCGAGGCCTGCCTGCGGGCAGCCTCTGAGGTGGGCCTGTCCAAGGAGGAGTTGGGGGAGATCGTGGGCCGGCACCGCACCAGCCTGGAGCGCAGCGGGCTGCCGCCCCAGAGCAAGGAGGGGCAGCTGGGGCTGCTGTTTCTGCGGGTGATGCGCAGCCTGGATGCCCTGATGGGCTCCGATCCGGAGCTGATGCGCCACTGGCTGGAGCAGCCCAATCACCACCTGGGCGAGCAGGCGCCACGCCAGTTGCTGGCCTCGGTGGAGGGCCTGGCGCGGGTGGCGGCCTATCTCGATGCCATGCGTGCTTGAGGCCTATCTCCAGCCGCTGGCGGGCGCGGTGGTGCGCATCACCGACCGCCAGGGCTACCAGGCCAGCGAACGCTGGACCGATTCGCTGCAGGATCAGGCCCGGCTTGAGGCCCTGATCGACACGGTGAAGCCGCCGGCCCCGCCGGGGCAGCACCGGCTGCTCACCACCCCCTTTCGCTATCCGCCCTTGCGCAGCGGCTCGCGCTTCACGGCAGCCGACCAGCGGGAGCTGTTCTATGGCGCCAGGGGCCTGGGCACCGTGTTGGCCGAGCGGGCCTTCCATGCCCTGCGGTTTCTGGAGGGTTCACCCCTGCCGGCGGGCAAGGTGATACAGCGCGAGCAAACGTCGTTTCAAGTAGAGATTGATGTGCAGCGCGGCCTGCAACTGCAGCACTGCCTGAGCGCCGCAGACCTGGCGGCGGTGACCGATCGGTGCAGCTATCAAGCCAGCCAGGCTCTGGGAAAACAGATGCGCCAGCTCGATGTGGAAGCCTTCGAAGTGCCCTCAGCCCGTGCCCCGTTGGAGCCTCCCTGCGTGGGGGTGCTCACCCCAGCAGCGTTTGCCAGCACCCCGTTCGACCTTCAGGACTGGGCGCTGGAGATCCGCCCCGATGGGGTGACCTTGGCCTCGTTTGGCCTGAGCCAGGTGGTCACGCTCCTGCGGGAGCAGTTCCTGGTGGAAGGCCGCTGGCCTGATCCTGTAGCGAGCTGATGAGCAAGCCCAGCCGCGTCTCATCCGACTACGTCATTTGGGGCTAGTATCGCTTCAAATGACAGCAACCGGAGCGCTCAGTCTTTGACGTCTGCGATCCCCGTCCCCGCGCTTGATGCAGCCCAGGACGCTGACCTGAATCAGTTCTTCTGGCAACGCGCTGCCGAGCTCGGCGCCCTGGACGAGCAGCAGCGCTTGGCAGCGATTGAGCAGGGCTGGAGCAGCAGCTGGCTGGCGGCCCTGCGGCAGCATCTGCATCTCAAGCCGGCAGACCTGGAGCCATTGCTGGCCCTCTCGGAGGCCACGATGGCCCGCCGCAGCCGCGAGCAGGCGGCCCTGGATCTGGTCGCCTCCGAGCGGCTGGACCGCCTGGTGGAGGTGATCAGCCTGGCCTACGGCGTGTTTGAGCAGCCCGCCAGCACCGAGGCCTGGCTCAAGGCACCCCACCCGCTGCTCCATCAAGCAAGCCCACTGCAGCACTGCCGCACCGCGATCGGCGCGGGCCAGGTGCGGCGGCTGCTGCAGGCCCTGGAGCAGGGCGCACCGGTGTGAGCGAGGGAGCAATTCGAGCCTGGCGGCTGAGCAAGGCCCGCTACGCCGGTGATCTCACGGGCCAGGGGGCGGCCCGCGATGGCCAGCGCTGGAACCAACCCGGGCAGCGGGCGGTGTACCTGGGGATGACAGCCGAAATCACCGTGCTGGAGGTGTTGGTGCACCTCAACGGTGTACTCAGCGCCCCGCTGATTCTGTGTGGCTATGACGTGCCAGACACAGCGGGCCTCATCGCCGAAGCCGATCCCACGGCCCTGCCGGAGGGCTGGAACGCCATCCCGCATCGCCAGGCCAGCGCCGCGTTTGGCGGCGACTGGCTGCGGGCAGGAGAGCCGCTGGGCCTGCTGCTGCCTTCGGTGGTGGTGCCCCAGGCCCGCAACCTGCTGCTCAATCCCCTGCATCCGGCCATGGCCCAGGTGGCGCTGGTGCACCAGGAGCCCTTCCAGCTGGATCAACGACTGGGCTGACCCACCCTTTCTCTTCCTTCATGACCCCCCTGCATGGGCGATTGCGTCGTCGTGATCCGCCAACTTGGTTGAACTGGCACTCCTCTGAGCCCCCCAGCCCCAAGGGCCTCATGCGGGGACTGGAAGTCATGAGGTCAACGACCGATCCATCTTCCGACTGCTGATTCGCTACACCTAGCCCGCCATACCTGATTTGCAACTGTGCAGGAGTCTGTACAGGCTGAACAGGACCAGGTTGTGCAAACGCGAAAAGGGTTATGGCCGTTGGCTTGCCTCTGAGCCCCCAGGCAGCCCAGCCGGAACGAACCCCGGTGCCACCACCACCCAGCAACTCCCGGCCCCACCAGCCCCCGCACGATCTGCAACCCCCAAACTCTTGACCAGCCCCACCTTCATGCGCCTGACGCCCCGCTTGCAGAGGTCGCTGCAGAGCCTCCTCAGCCAGGAGCCGGCCGCCCAACTGATCCGCAGCACAGCACGGCAGCAGTGGCGGCTGATCGTTCTAAACTTGGGCAGCAGCTTGGTGGAGGCCTTCACGGAAGGGGCCACTTTGGCGGTGGTGTTTCTGGCGGTGCAAGTGCTGTCGGCGCCGGCGGGTACGCCGTTTAACTGGGCAAGCAATCCGATCTTGAGCCGCTTGCCGGCGGCGGCGAACTGGTTGAACGGGTTGCCGGCCACAGGCGTATTCGCGAGCCTGCTGGCGCTGGCGGTGTTGCTGCAGGCCCTGCAGAGCCTCACTCGCTTTCTCATCTTGGTGAGTGTGGGCTGTTTCGCCGCTCGCTGCAGAGCGCTGGTTACCGCGCTCATTCATAGCCAGGTGCTGAGCTTCAGTTTTCCCTGCGCCAGTGGCTACAAGGTGGGCGACCTCACCGATTACGCCGGCCAGGGGCCAGAGGCCATCCGCTTGCAGATTGAGATGGGCAGCCAGCTGCTGGTGGGGGTGCTGCTGATCGCCACCTACCTGTCGGTGCTGGTGGGCATCTCGCCCTGGCTGCTGCTGGCGGTGCTGGTGATGGGTGGGCTGATCACCATGCTGCAGAAGCAGCTGCTGCCGCGGATCCGGGCCGGCTCCGAGGCGGTCAGCCAGGCCCAGGTGGCAATCAGCAGCCGGATCACGGAAGACTTCCAGGGCCTGCGCTTGCTGCACAGCAGCGGCCAGCTGGACGGGGCCGATCAGCACCTGCGCAGCCGTATGGGCGAGCTGGAACGGCAGCTGCGCGGCCAGGTGCGGCGGTTAGCCGTGGTGGGGCCCTTTTCCAGCTTTCTGCCGATCCTGGCGATTGCCGTGATTGCGGGGCTGAGCCTGCTGCTGCTGGGTGGGCGCAGTACTGGCGTGCTGCCCAGCTTGGTCACCTTCGTGCTGGCGTTGCAGCGGCTGAACGTGCGCTTGAGTGGTGTGGCTTCTAACGTCAATCAGCTGGCCGACAACAGTGGCCGGCTGGCTCGGCTCAACCAGCTCCTCTCGCCGGCAGGCAAGCAGTTCCGCCGCCAAGGCGGCATCCCCTTCCGGCAGCTGCAGCTCCAGATTCGCTTCGAAGGTGTGGGCCTGCGCTACGCCCCCGAGCTCCTCCCATCTTTGAGCGACATCTCCTTCACCATGCCCAAAGGCCAGATGCTGGCGTTAGTGGGCCCCAGTGGAGCGGGCAAGAGCTCGATCGCCGACCTGCTCACCGGTCTCTATGCACCTACTGCCGGGGAGATCTGGATCGACGACACACCCCTGGAGCAGCTGGAGCTCAGCAGCTGGCAGCAACGGCTGGGGGTGGTGAGCCAGGACACGTTTCTGTTCAACGCCACCATCGCCGAGAACATTGCCTTCGGCACACCAGGGGCCAAACTTGCCCAGATTCAGGCCGCCTGCCAGGCGGCCCAGGCAGCGGGGTTCATCGAGAGCCTGCCGCAGAGCTACGACACCCTGGTGGGAGAGCGGGGCTACCGCCTCAGCGGCGGGCAACGGCAGCGCTTGAGCCTGGCGAGGGCGATCCTGAGGGATCCGGAGCTGCTGATCCTTGATGAGGCCACCAGCGCCCTCGATAGCCAGAGCGAACGGCTGGTGCAGGAGGCGATTGAGCGCTTTGAGCACAACCACACGGTGCTGGTGATCGCCCACCGGCTGAGCACGATCGTGCGGGCTGATCAGATCCTGGTGCTGGAGGCGGGCCGAGTGGTGCAGCGGGGCAGCCACAGCAGCCTGCTGGCTGAGGGTGGGCTCTACCAGCAGCTTTGGCAGCAGCAGAGCCAAACCACCCACCAAGCCCATGCTTGATTTCTATTATCTTTTATTTCAGCCTCCTCATCGAGAGCGGCTTGCCACCTAGCGGGAGCCGATTGTTCATGTGCACCAGAACATCTACTTGGCTTACTATATGGATTGATGGGAACATCGCCTTTGGTGTTCTCCGAAATCAGATCGATCTGAACCGAGTGAAGCAGGCGACTGAGCAGGTCCAGATCGCCAGCTTCATTGAGGCCTGCTCGGAGGGCTACCAGAGCTTTGTGGGCGAGCGCGGCATTCGCCTGAGTGGGAACCCAGCGGCGGCGTATCGGCATCGCACGAATGCTCTTATAAGCAGGCGCCCGTGCTGGTGTTTGATGAGGCCACCGGTGCGCTCGACACCGTAACGGAGGAAGCGGTGATAGAGGCGGTGGAAGGTCTACGCAATGATCTTACTATTCTATTGATTGCCCAGCGGCTTAGCAGAGTGTAGAGATGCAATCGGGCAATCCGACTGGTAAACCTCGACAAATCAATCGAACAGCACCCTGGTAGTCTAAAAATACAAGTATTGAGGCTCTTGCTCTATACGCTTGTCTTGTGAATTTGGTTCTAAATTTGACTAAATCAAGGCACAGCATTCGGCCGCTCCGAACGCAGCGCTGGCGCTGGAGCGCTCGGCCATGGCGGTCAGATCACGGATCAGATGAGCCCAGCAGAGCTGGCCCTGCTGGGCCAGGATGAACGCTCTGACGGCAGCCGGTGTCGCCAGCCAGTCCGCTTCTGCAATCCCAGCAGGAGTGGTGCTCATCACAGGCGCTCTCTGCCTGAGATGCAACCGGGAATCAAGCAGCCGTCAAGGGTTAAGAAGGCCCGAAGTTCGCATTGAGCCTTCTCGACCCCTGAACAGGTACAAATCAGATTAATAGAGGTACTCATAAACATCCTATACCACACATACGGTAAAGTGCATTCCACTAAGGGTGGAACAGAGCGCACAACCATCACCATGGCTACGGCTTTGACAAGGCTCTATGGTGCCAACTGCTACTCTATCTATGAAGCACCAGCCGATACACCTAAGGAGGAGTGTTTCGTCAAAGAGTTCCTTTGGGCTCCACACAAGGAATTGAAAAGAAACAGCCAGGCGCTTAGGAATATAATTCTGTCGAATCGTATTAATTGTGTCATTGTGCAGGGTGCATTTATTCACGCACCCAGATTCCGAGCTGCAATAGAGGGTTTAACATGCAAAATCATACTGGCTCATCATTTTGAGCCACGATCGGAACTCGTGTTCGGTCGTTTTAGCAAAATCATAAAGTATCGTCCGAAATCGATTGTGGACTTTGCTAGATGGATAAAAAGAATAATTATGCATCCATTGACGGCGATGGAGAGGGAACAGCAACTTTCTTCCGCCTACCGTGCTGCATACGAGTGTTCTGACCATGTGGTGCTGCTTTGTCAAAGTTTTATCAAGCCCTTTTCAGAATTTGCAGGCTTACAGGACACATCAAAGTTTGTGGTCATACCTAACGGACTGTCATTCGATGTTACACCTTGGTTTGATAAGGTCTCTAAACACAAAGTGGTACTTATCGTTTCACGCTTGGACGAAGTCCACAAAAGGTTGTCATTGGCACTTCGAATTTGGGCACGTGTAAAACAAAGTCCAGTAGCCAAGGAATGGACATTACGCATTGTGGGTGATGGTAATGATCGTGAGCTCTATGAACGCATAATCCATGAAGAGCAGATCCCAGATGTTTTTCTTGAGGGCAGGAAAGATCCCATTCCCTACTACGAAAAAGCATCCATCTTCATGATGACGTCAAGGAGCGAAGCCTGGGGGTTAACGCTGACGGAGGCACAACAAATGGGTGTAGTACCCATGGCCTTTGATACCTACGCTTCATTGCGTGAAATCATTACCGATGGCGAAAACGGGGCAATAATCATGGAGGGTGACGTGGGTGGATATGAGCACAGAATGAAAGAATTGATGAGTAATAGTGATGTACGGCAGCAAATGGCAAGGCAAGCCATGGCTTCCTCGCTAAAATACTCACCACATCGCATAGCAGATCTATGGTGGAAGTTGCTAGTCACAGCGGCTTTAAGCTGAATTAATATAAAATGATAAATGTTTTATTCATAACATTTGCACATAAGAATTTCGATGGTGCGACATATTCGCTGATGGACTTAATAGAATCAGTTCGGCAACATGTCCACCCCATCGTGATGGTTAGAGCAAAGGGATGCGTATATGATTACTTCACCAGCAGAGGCGTGGAGTGTATCGTGTGCGACTTTAGAGAGGACTTGGTGGGACAGCCAGTGAAACCACACCAGTATATCAAATATGCTGCTAAATACATTCCAGACCATTTGAATTACTATTATAAGAACGGCAAATGCTTAGTAAAATTAGCACAAATTCTAAGAGGGCGGAAGATCGACATAGTGCATAGCAATAATACCGTTGTGTCAGTTGGCTATGATATAGCAAAAAGACTTAACTCTAAGTTTGTCTGGCATTTACGTGGATTTATGAACTTGGACTTCGGGTGCATGCCATTGAGAGGATGGCATAAATACAGCAAGACGCTAAGGGAGGCGGATGCTGTAATTGGTATCACCAAATCGGTCCTTGAACATTATATTCCTTTGGAGAGCAAGAATACGTATGTAATATCGGATGCAGTGCGGAGCAAGGATGATACATGCCTTGTGATGCCAAAGAAAAAGTATTTCCTCTTTGTTGCTGGGTTTTTGACAGAACAGAAAGGATGTGGCTTTGCCATTGCTGCCTTTGCAAGGTCGGGTCTGGCATTAAATGGCTACAAATTAATAATAATCGGTGAGGCCCATCCAAAATATATGTTGCGATTGAATAGATTCATGATAGGGGCAGGTATTTCAGATGCTGTCGAATTCCTCGGACGAAGCGACCAAGTGAAAGAATATATGTCTCGGGCGACAGCATTCATGATGTGTTCCGATAATGAAGGTCTAGGGCGTGTATCCATAGAGGCCATGTTTTATGGCTGTTTAGTTATTGGTCGCAATTCTGGCGGCACTAAAGATTTCATTTCTGATGGTGAAACAGGGCTGCTATTTAGCGATATGGATGGTTGTATAGTTGCAATGCAAAATGCTACAAGAAATGACCATCAAGATATCATCAAACGCGCGCAACAGTTTGCTCAAGAAAACTTTTCTTTTGAGGTCTATGGAGACAAAATATTGGATGTTTACAGCAAAGTGCTCAGTCGCGTCCTAATGAACAACTAAGGATTTCTTTAATTAATCATGAGCCACAAACTACTATCAGTCTCAAAATTCCCTAATATTTCCGGTGTAAATATTGGTGACTATATCCAAGCACTCGCATCGGCTCAATTTATCTCTCGGTTAGACGGCTTTATAGATAGGGATGAAGAACTAAAAGATTACGACGGAATCCCATGCAATGTGATAATGAATGGTTGGTACATGCACAGCCCGAAGAATTGGCCTCCATCTGAACTAATAAATCCATTATTTCTTTCTTTCCACATTAACAGTGGGGCAAGCAAAGAATTATTATCCGCCTCAAGCATTGCTTATTTGAAGAGTCATCAGCCGATAGGTTGCCGTGATTTAAATACTCTGGAGCTTTTGATGGGCAATGGTGTAGAAGCATATTTTTCCGGCTGCCTGACTTTAACACTTGGAGAGAAGTACCGTTCATCTACGAGAGGAAATAAAACTTATATTGTTGACCCTTGTATAAGCAGGGAGCCCAATTGGGTTGATCTTTTCAAAGGAATTAGCATAATAGCGACCCATCCATTTGACATATTAAGACTATATCTTAACAAGAACCTTCGCCTCCATTGTGGCCGAAACTGCATAAAAAAGTTATTAAAGACTGCTCTGTACTACAATGAGTATTCAAAAGTATTCGGCAGAAAGCTTATTATGAAGTCAACATATGTGAGTCATGAAGGTATGTTTTACAAGACGAGATTTAAGACTGATTTAAATCGCCTAGAAGAAGCAGAGCGTCTAGTGCGTCTATATGCTGAAGCTTCTTTTGTGATAACGTCGCGAATACATTGTGCACTCCCGTGCCTTGGGCTGGAAACACCTGTTATCTATTTGGAGAAAGGTCAGGATGCTGAAGTGAGCAAATGTAGGTTGGCAGGGCTAAAAGAGTTGTTCAATGTAGTCAGAGTGGTCAACGGAGTTCTAGTGCCGCAATTTGAAACTGCATTGCCTATCACAGTATTCAACCACCCGCCAAACAAGGACTCTTGGAGAGATCTTGCAAATAATCTAAAACACAGATGTCGAAGTTTTGCAAAAAACGTAAAAGTTTGAGGCTCGAAAGATATGGGTTTTATGGATTTCTGCGTATACGAAGCATAAACTCCTGCTTCCCTCATGGTGCCAAATAATTCCTCGCCGTGACCAAGCAATTCCCCCTAGACATGAATCAAAAGACCCTAGCCGAGATCCTGCGAAGTCGGGGTCTGAGTGTCGGGGCCGGCAAGCGCTTCTGGGTGATCGCCGCCTACTTCAATCACAACCTCACGGTGCACCCATTCTGCTTGATCACCAATTGAATGCCCCTGCACCGAATCAGTAGTGGTCCAGCTTCATCATCTATCTGAGAACCTTGGAAGGCTGGCTTTATCTGCTTTTGTTTCTGGATCTGTTCTCGCGCAAGGTCGTCGGCAACGCGCTGGTCGACCACATCCGTGTGGAACTGGTCTGCGACCGGGCCACTTTGGCTCCAGATATCCGGATAGAAGACGATGCGGTCTTTGGGATGAGGGCCGTGGCCTCCGGACGGCTCGAGGGTCGGAAGGCACACGCCGCGCTCCGGTCTCGGGAGATCGCTCCCAGATATGAGAAGCTCCGTGAGAAGGGGGCGGGCTCATGAAGGTCCTGCATGTCAACGCCTTTGATGGCGGCGGCGGCGCAGCGCGGGCCGCGATGCGCCTTCACCAGGGGTTGCGTGCATACGGTGTCGATAGCCTATTTGCATCGGTGAAGAGCGGGGTTGGCGGCCCCGGCGTGGTGTCGCCGCTCGGTCAGGGACGGCAGGTGGTTGCTCTGGTCAAACGCCAGGTCGCGCTGCGAATCGCGCGGTTGCAGAAGACCCCGGCCAACCCGATCATCCACTCGCTCGGATTGTTCACCTCGGGCCTCGGTGCCTGGATCAACGCAAGCGACGTCGACATCGTTAATCTGCACTGGGTCTGCGCCGAAACGCTGAGCCTGGGCGAGATCGCTCGGATCGAGAAGCCAATCGTCTGGACCATGCATGATATGTGGGCGTTCATGGGCGCCGAGCACTACGACGACGGCGACCACCCTGGGCGTTGGAAAGCCCCTTATTCAGCGGCCAACCGGCCACCCGGCACTACCGGTCCGGATCTCGATGCATGGGTTTGGGCCCGCAAGGCGCGGCTCTGGTCGGGAAAGACCTTCAACCTGGTTGCCCCCAGCACTTGGCTCGCCAATTGCGCCCGTGAGAGCGCTCTGATGGGGAACCAACCCTGTGAGGTCATCCACAACCCTCTTGACACCACGGCCTTTGCCCCCATCGACCGGAACGTCGCGAGGGAGTTACTTGGCCTGCCTCAGGACAGGAAATTTATCTTGTTCGGCGCGCTCGGCGCGACGTCGGACAGACGCAAGGGGTATGACCTGCTTGTCGAGGCGCTGCGGTCCTTTGAGCGCGACCATGACGCGGGCGGCGTAGACGTGATGGTGTTCGGCGGACAGAGCAGCGGAGAAATTCCCGGCGTTGCACTCCCTTGCCACTTCTTGGGCACTTTCGCTGACGAGATCAGCCTCCGTCTCGTCTATTCGGCAGCCGACATCTTCGTCGCCCCCTCGCGCCAAGACAATCTGCCCAACACCGTGGTCGAAGCCTCTGCCTGTGGTGTGCCGACCGTCGCCTTCGACATCGGTGGCATGTCCGATATCGTCACCGACGGCGAAACTGGAGCGTTGGTAGCGCCGTTCGACACCAACGCGCTCGCCGCAGGCATGGCCCGGCTGCTCCGCGCGCCAATCGCGCAGGCGACGGTTCGCGCACACGCGGAGGCGAAATTCTCGCCCGCGGCGGCGCTCCCGGCATACATAGCTCTTTATCAACGGCTTGCCGCTGGGGGCTGACCAGACATGCTTCGCTACATTGTCAACTTGATTGTTGCAATCCTGCCGCCGACGCGGGCTTTTGGATTTAAGCGGTTCCTCTGGCGCAGGATTGGGGCGGATGTCGGTCATGGCACACGGATCAACGCAGGTGCACGGATCTGGGGCAGCGGGCCCGTGACAATCGGGCGCGACACGTGGTTGGGGATGAACCTCTTCATCATCGTGCCGGCCGGATCGGAGGTCTTAATTGGGTCTAATGTTGACATCGGCCCCGAGGTGATGATCGAATGCGGTTCGCACGACGTCGGCGGCCCCAAGCGGCGGGCAGGGACAGATCGCTCGGATAATATCGAGATCGGCCCTGGCACCTGGATCGGATGCCGCGCCACACTGCTCGGCGGCGCGTGCATTGGTGCCGGTTCCATTGTCGCGGCAGGTGCCATGGTGCTGCCCGGCAAATACCCGGACAACGTGCTGCTGAAGGGCGTACCTGCGCGCGCAAAGACGATCGACACAGAAGAAAGAGGCCCCCAGTGACTCGGCGGCCCCGCGTTTTCTACCTCGGCATGATCACCACGGATTCTTATGGGCGGGCCATAGGCGAGCGCACCTATTCTGGTGCGGCTACGCGAAAAATGCTTCTGGTCGCGCAAGCGATGAGAAGCGTCGGCCTGAGAACGATTGTCGTGTCCCTTCCGTTCGTTGGGACCGGGGCGAGA
Source organism: Vulcanococcus limneticus LL (assembly GCF_002252705.1). Taxonomy (GTDB): domain Bacteria; phylum Cyanobacteriota; class Cyanobacteriia; order PCC-6307; family Cyanobiaceae; genus Vulcanococcus; species Vulcanococcus limneticus. Next base: position 93,337 of record NZ_NQLA01000005.1, on the reverse strand, counting down.
TGCTTTTGGTTTTCATCAGTCGTAATCTCCGAAGGGCGTGTACCAGCCGTGTTCACAGCAACTTTACGCTCACCAGTTCTGCGTAAACTTGTCGGACCGGTATTTCCACTGATTTTTTTTCTGCGCCACGCCCGGCGAGGTGATACAGTAATTTGTTATAATCACGCTCTCGAGTATCTTCCCTCCCAATTAGCGCTGCGCCTGCGCGGTGTGAAACTTGTTCAGGATATAGAAGATGCGCCGATTGCGCAGGAGCGGGGCTTTCGAGGCCACTTAAACAGGTTTACTTTCGCCGTGACATTCCGTCTTACGGCGGCACGCAAGATGGTTGTCGCGGATCACGTTGCGGAAGGTCTGGGGCTGAATGATTTTGTCTCGATCAGAGGAGTCGCCGCGCAGGAGATCGACCTGGGGCTGTCCACGAACAATGCCAAATGGGGTGAGTTAAAATCCGGCGGTCCGCTGAAATTGCACTACGGCGGGACCCTAATAGCAGAGACTGGCGTAGAATTGTTTTGCAAAGCGGTCGAACAGTTGGCCCAAAATGTGGGCCGTCTCGCACGCCCCGTGAATTTCAGGATCACGGGCGTCGGAAATTTTCACAAAATCAGAGCTTTGCAGGATCGGGTCCGCGAAGTTAGAGCAATTGAGGTGGAAGTTTTTCAAGAGCTTGATAAGTTGGATTATTTGCGGATCATCGATGCCTGCCATGGCAGCCTCTCGCTAAAACGGCCCGGATCGGCGATGTCCAATACAACCTTTCCCTCAAAGGTCATCGAAATAACTGGAGCAGGCCTCGCATTGGTTTCAGCCCGATTTGGCGACGTGGCCGAAATATTCGTGAACGACACTGCCTTTTTTCTCAACGCCTACAACGCCGAAGAACTTGCTAAGACAATTGTAACTATGGCAGAAGACCCTGTACGCGTTGAAAAGGTCGCCGCTGCTGGGAGGAGGCTCTGCAATGAGTTTTTTTCACTGGATGCGGTCGGCGTTGAGATGACGCGACTGATATAAATAATGTCCGATTGCATTGTTATCTGGCAGCGGATGCTGACGCCGCACATGACGGAATTGGCTCACGAGTTGGCGCATTTGGGCGTCGAAGTACATTATGTCAGCGAAGAGGTCCTGTCTGAAGACCGCCGAGCGATGGGCTGGGTAACAGGAAGCCTTGCAGAGATCGATGTCCATTTTGTCGATACGCCAAAGTCGGCGTGCGCGCTTGTCGACCGGTTTCCGGCGGCTGCTGTTCATATCACCCAAGGAGTTCGTGCCAACGGGCTGGTCGCTGACGTGCAGAAACGGATCGATGCGCTTGGGCGGCGGCACTTTCCCATCATGGAGAAGGTTGATCTGCGCGGGCCGGCCGGCTGGATTAAACCGTTGATCTACGCGGTTCGGTTCCGGTCGGTGTTACGCCGTGCCAACGGGATGCTGTGCATCGGTGCCGGCACCGATGCATGGGTGGCGAAGCACGCACCGCGGGAATTAAAGGTGTTTCCCTTCGCCTACTTCCTGCAAGGAAAGATCCCAGATCGCGGAGCGCGCGCAGCAGGTTCGTTTCGGTTTGTTTACGTCGGCAGTCTGATTGAGCGTAAGCGTGTCGACCTCTTAGTCGAGGCGTTGGCTGGGCTCGCCGACCGGCCGTTTGAGCTCGAAATCGTCGGCGATGGTCCGATGAGAGGGCAGCTGAAAGACTTGACCGACGCTCATCTGCCCAGACGGGTGGCCTTTCGCGGCACGCTCACCATGAGTGAAGCTATCGAACGGATCCAGGCGGCCGACTGCCTCGTGCTGCCGAGCGATCACGATGGCTTTGGTGCAGTGCTCTCTGAGGCGCTCATAAACGGAACGCCTGCAATCTGTAGCTCAGAATGCGGTGCGTCAGCAGTGGTGCGCGCGAGTGGCACAGGCGCGGTGTTCACAGCTGGGGACGCGGATGACCTGCGCCGAGTTCTTGGCGCGATGCTGCACCGTGGTCCGCTCTCTGAGACCGGGCGCGAAGACCTGTCGAATTGGGCCCGGTGCCTGACAGCAAAAGCGGGAGCACGCTACCTGTTAGAGATCTTGGACCACGATGCAAGCAAGGTCATCGTGCCGCTGTGGGAACGTGGCCGCGGATGAGGATCGCTCATGTCGCCTCGCAACTCGATCGGGCTTCCGCGGGTTTGGGCGTCGCCATTGAGGCGATTTCGTCAGCGACGCTGGCCGAGGGCAACGAGGTTCGCGTCTTCGGCTTGTCTAGCGACGACTGGGTTGCGGGCGATGGTGCCTGCTGGACCGGGGCACCTGCGACGATGTTCAAACCAGCTGCTTGGTCAGGTCCGTTCGGTTACGCGCCTGCAATGCTGTCAGCTCTCCGCGCCTTCGATGCTGATGTTGTCCATCTCCACGGTCTCTGGACCTATCCCTCGATAGCCGGGTACCTTGGCGCGTATCGCATGGGCGCAGCACTGGTTGTATCGGCCCATGGAATGCTTAGTTCAGTGTCACTTAAGTATTCGGGTAGTCGTAAACGGCTCGCACGATTGCTGTTCCAAGACAAAATCCTCCGGGCCGCAGATATACTCCACGCTACATCTTCCAGCGAAAAAACGTCTTTTCTAGCCCTCGGGCTTCGCAGTCGAATCGTGTCGATCCCCCTCGGTATGGACGTGATTGCGCGTCCCGAGGTCGCCCGTGGGGAGAGGCGCCGGCTTCTATTTCTTGGGCGTTTGCATCATCAAAAGGGCATCGACTGGTTGGTCGATGCCTGGTTGCGCCTCGAGGCCGACTTTGGCGATTGGGAACTGGCCATCGTCGGGCCGCAGGAGCTCAGCTATGCTCACGAGATCGAGCGTTTGAAACAGGCGACCACTGGAAAACGCGTTAACTTTGTGGGGCCACTCTATGGCGAGCAAAAGGTCCGGTTCTTGGCTGCATCGGAGCTTCTCGCAATGCCAAGCCGAAGCGAAAATTTCGGCTTAACCGCTGCTGAGGCCATGATGATGGAGGTGCCGGTCATCGCGACCGAGGGTACGCCGTGGTCGGGTCTTGCAGATGCGGCTGCAGGTTGGTGGATCAAACCGGGCGCGGAAGCCCTCGAGCAGGCCCTGCGCGCGGCAATGCGTTTGCCCGAAGCGGAGTTGCACCGCATGGGGCGCAACGGCCGGCAATGGATCAAACGCGACTTCTCTTGGCCGGTTATCGGGGATAAATGGCAAGGCGTGTACGAGAGCCTCGTGCATACGGGCGGTAGATGAACCGACCCGAATCACCTCCCCCCCGCCGGTCAGCATAGGATCATCATGGCACTGAGCTTTGGAAAACTCGCGAAGGCGGCCAGTTCGCTACTGGTCAATCCCTTGTTCGTCAACGCCTATGTCGAGAAGTTAAACGGGCGGGTGTGTTCGGTGAACTGGGGCGACGACATCAACGACCATTTCATCCGGCTGCTGAGCGGCCGGGAGGTCGAGATCTACTTCGACACGCCGGTCGCGATGGCGCTGAAACGGCCTAACTTCTTGTGCATTGGCAGCACGCTAAATTACCTTACGACACCCCAAACTATCGTCTGGGGCGCTGGCGTGATTGATGATACGCTGGATCTAAGAGCGCAACCGGCCCGGGTGACCGCGGTGCGCGGACCTTTGACACGCGACTTCCTGCTTGCCCGCGGGATTGACTGCCCGGAGGTCTACGGCGATCCGGCGTTGCTGATCCCGTATTTCTACAAACCCGCGCCTGCGGAGCGCGGGCCGGGGCGCAAAATGGGGATCGTACCGCATTACAAGGATCAGACATCGCCAATCTTTGCCGCGATCCGGCGCGCCCATCCTGAGCTCGAGTTCATCGACATCGCCAACTACGGAACCTGGACCGACTTCATCGACCGGGTCAGTGCGTGTGACGTCGTGTTCTCGAGCTCGCTGCATGGGCTCATCGTGGCAGAGGCTTTCGGTATTCCGAATCAATGGGTGAAAATTACGGATAACGTTCTAGGCCAGGGCTTCAAGTTCCGGGACTTTTTCGCCTCGGTCGGAAAACCCGTCACAGCGCCAATCGAGCTCGACGACAATTGGGATCCTCGGGCTTTTCTGGCCGCGCAGACCTGGCGTCCTGGCCGGATCAACCTAGAAAAGTTGCTTGCGGCCTGTCCGTTTGAAATCAGGGAGCCGATCCGTCATGAGCATCCTCTGGATCTATGACAAGCCGATTGACCCGCACGCGGGCGGGACGGAACGCGCGACGCATCTGGTCATGACCGCCCTTGCCGAGCGTGGGTACCCGACGGCGGGCTTTCTCGTGGTTCAGCAGGATCCTCCGCACGCGATCCACGACGCGGGGGGAGACCCAGTCGAGGATCTATACGCCTTCCTCAAAGCCAATGACATCGACGTCGTGGTCAACCAGATCGGCTATTCGAAATGGCTGCTCGAGGAGTTTCTTTCCCGTGGCGGCTCGCGCTGGCATGATGAAGGGGGGCGGATCGTCACCAAGCTGCACTTCGATCCGCTGATGTTCACCACGGGCTTGCGCGAACTCCTGCGCGACTGGGGCCACCGGAGCCCGAGAATGAAGCTCCGCCGTCTCGGTCGGATCGCTCTGCTACCCCTCGAACGGCGCAAGGCGGGACGAACCCTGCGCGAGGCCTATGCTTATCTACTCGACCAGTCCGATGCCTACGTCATCCTGTCCGATAAGTACCGCCAGAAGTTCCTCAAATTGTCAGGAAAGTCGCAGGAGAATAAGTTACGGGCGATCTCGAACCCGAACACCTTCGCGACCCCGCTTCAGCAGGAACGCGTGCTGCACAAGCGAAAGACCGTCCTTATCGTGTCTCGCCTCGACGAGCCGCAGAAGCGCGTCTCGCTGGCGCTCCTGGCCTGGGGACGGGCCTTGGCGGGTGGCGCGTTTACCGACTGGACCCTGAAGGTGCTGGGCGACGGCGACTACCGTGAGGACTACCGTGAACTGGTCGCCCGCAAACGGATCCCGAATGTCGAATTCGTCGGCAGGATCAACCCGGAACCTTACTACGAGGAAGCTGCGATTTACCTCCACACCGCGAAGCGTGAAGGCTGGGGGCTCACGATCGCCGAGGCAATGCAAAAAGGCGTTGTGCCGCTGGTGATGCGAAGTTCCCCAGTCTTCGAAGTGTTGATTGTTGAAGGTGTAAACGGCCTCCTCGTTGAGAACGCGAACGTGCGGCCTTTGCCACGCACACCTCGCAGCCCTGATGCGGACCGAAAATCTGCACGAAGGCATGGCGCCACGCCATCTTGGCCTCCGACTCTCAATACCTTGACTGAATTATTCAAAGATGGAGGACAATGCTGGAACATATATGAAACTGAAGCCCGGGTCCTTACCGCGGCATGTTCACATGCAAAATGACACTCTAAATATGACCTTGAAGTCGGCTGGCCGGGTCCGTTTGCTGGATTTCGTAGTAATTCTCCTCTGTTTGATATTCTTGCCATCGAGCGTTATCCAGGGCCTATTTGGATTCGATGAACGGGCTGCGTTTGCACTGGTTGCTTCCTGCTTTCTGTGTCTGTTTCTTGCCACACAGAATGACCGGATCCCCAAAACAATACTGACGGTGATCTTCGTGCTTGTGCTTACGGGGGTGGTCGCCAGCATGATCTCCATGAGCATGAGTCAGTTGCTCATGGGCACCTCGCTTGCGGTTGCAGTATTGATTGGGCGCCAGTTGTTCCGTTCCCTAAGCAGACCCTATGTTCTCCGAATAGTTAGTTGGTTTGCGCTTGTCCTGCTCGTGGGAGGCTTGGTCGGGATCGTTTATGTCAAGGCCGGCGGTACTCCCCTGCTGGAACTGCAAGCAGGTTATCGAACCACGTATCTCTATCTTACGACCTTCTCCTTCGCTTTTATAGGGGACATCATCCGGCCGTCGGCCATATTCGATGAACCCGGAGCTTTTGCAATGTTCGTGGCGATCGTGACGATGTTCAACGACACGTTCCGGCAGAATCAGAAGCTGAATCATGCTTTGGTTCTTCTGCTTATCTTTACCGGTTCGCTTGCTGGTCTTGCCATGGCCGCTCTCTATTTTGTAGCATCCAATGCTACACGCGTCCACCTGAAGCGAAACATCGTCCTTGTTGTTGCCCTGTTCGCTTCTTTCTTTACTATGTCACTCCTGGCACCGACGAATCCAATATCCCTATCCTTTGACACGTTTTACAGCGATCGTCTGGTGATTGAAGACGGCACGATCGCCGGAGACAACAGGTCGAACCAGGTGGACGAATTCTTCGAGGTTGTCGACGATCAGATACTCCTGGTGGGGGCAAAAAATGCAAACACGTACTATGATGTTCACGACCAGAGCTCACATCCGTTTTCAATCCTATTTGGCTACGGACTAATCATATGGTTGCCTTATGCAACTCTGCTGATATGGCTGCTCTTCCTCACTTTCCAGAACGGATTCAATAACGCTTACACGTCGATCGGGCTGTTTCTGCTGTTACTTCAAAGACCGTATCTTTATCACATGTCATGGTCGATTCTGATTGTGGCGACGGTCTGGCTGCTCTGCACTGTGGCGCGCCAGTACCCGAATAAGGCTTCCCGGCTCGATAATGGTGTTGCTACGCATCGGAACCGAGAAGACTGTAGCGAAATCATTTCAGTGCTATTTCAAGGGTTACCGCAATGCCCTTGCCTACCCTGGCATGTGCGTGTTCCATCAATTCTATCTCAGACCCGTCAAAGTCTGAGAAGCTATAAAGCTATCTGAAAGTCAGTCGCTCTGTCGGAATAGAATTGGTGAGGGTTCGCATGACAGGTCTCAGTAGGCTTTTGGAGGAGGCCTTGTATGAAGGAATCAAGAGTCGGCGTAGATGAATTAGGGCATTTGTCTGGAAAGAAATGTTTTCCACTGATTTAGTCCACAGCATGGATGGAAGCAAGCCGGCATTTCTGGCAGCCCACAAGAAGATTTTCTTGTATTAGATGCACTTCATGTAATTGGGGACTCCTGAGAAAGGCTAGATCCACTGCGGCGCAACGGATGTGAGCAGTTTCCTCGGTTAAAAAGTACGAGATCTGGCTCGTTTGTGCCCAGGAGCTTCTATTTCCGGGACCGCACAATGGTTATTTTTAACGCGATTGACCCAGCAGCTCGACCGCTACCGCACACCCCCCGATTGGCATCCGGATGCTCCTTTATTGGTGCAAACCCTCTGGTTCTGCGTCGGTGCCCCCCTGCTCAGCGCCCGCTGGCTGCCCGGCTCCGCCTGGCGCGTGAGGCTGCTGCGCGCCTTCGGGGCCCAGATCGGCGCCGGTTGCCGCCTCAAGCCCGGCCTGCGCGTGAAATTCCCCTGGCGTTTGCAGGTAGGCCAGGCCTGCTGGCTGGCGGAAGACGCCTGGCTCGACAACCTCGCCCCCATCACCATCGGCGATCGTGTCTGCATCTCCCAGGGCGCCTACCTCTGCACCGGCAACCACGATTTCCGCTCCCCCGGCTTCGATCTGCGCCTCGGCCCAATCACGGTGGGCTCTGAGGCCTGGATCGCCGCCCGCGCCGTGCTTGCCCCCGGCACCCGGATCGGCCCTGGCGCCGTGGTGGCCCTGGGTGCCGTGGTGAGCGGCACCGTGCCTGCCGGTGCCATCGTGCGCGGCAACCCGGCGGTGGTCGTGGGGCAGCGTTAGTCATCGGCTTGCCCTGATGCTCCCTTCCCTGCGGATCGTCGTTCCAACCCTCAACTCCCACGCCCTGCTGCCCCGGCTGCTGGCTTCCCTGCAGCAACAGAGCTGGCCCCACTGGCAGCTGCTGTTCATTGATGGCCCCTCCGGGCCTGAGCACCGCCAGTGGCTGGATCAGTGCTGCGCCGCCGATCCCCGCTGCCGCTGGCTCGAGCAACTCCCAGCAGAGCCGGGGATCTTCGGGGCGATGAACCAGGGGTTCGCCTGCGCCGGCCCTGCCGACTGGCTGCTGTTCTGGGGCTCTGACGACTGGGCGGCCGCTCCCACCGTGCTGGCCGAGGTGGCCGCCACCCTGGCAACGGCTGCAGCCCAAGGCATGGCCCCCGATCTGCTGGTGTGCCGCGGCCGCTATGCCGATGCCGCCACCGGTGCCCTGGCCCGCGCCACCGCCTTCCAGCCTGCTGGCCTGCTCGGCACTGCCACCTACCGTCGCGCCCTGCTGCTCGGCTCCACGCCGCCCCATCAGGCCACCCTGTTCGGCCCCGGCGCCCGCCAGCGTCTGGCCCGCTACGCCAAGGGCTTTCGCCTCTCCGCCGACCTTGACTATTTCCTCCAGCTGAGCCGCCATCCCGGCCTGCGTGTGCAGTGCCTCGATCTCGAGCTGGTGCACATGGCTGATGGTGGCGTCAGCGGCCAGCAGACCCAGCGCCGGCTGCAGGAAGTGCGCCATGCCTACCGCCGTGCCTTTGGCTGGCGCTGGTGGTTCCCCTTCTGTGCGCGTTACCTGCGGCGCCTGGCCAGCCTGCTGGAGCGCAACCCCTGATGGAGCTCCATCTCTTCGGCGCCGCCACGCCTACGGGAGAAGCCCTGCGCCATCAGGCTTCCGGTGCGGATCCCGCCTGGCCGCTTCACGTCTATTCCCGCCAGGCCAATGGGCAGAGCGGCAGCACGGGCATCACCCACCCCGCCGATTTCTCCAACCCCCGAGCCTTCCGGCCGGCTGGCGAGCCAGGTGCCCCAGCCATCTGGATCAGTTTTGGGCCCATCTGGCTGCTTGCACCCTTCCTGGACCAGCTGGCCCGCGGCCAGCCTCAGCGTCTGGCAGGGCTGCGCGGCCTGATTGCCTGTTCGTCCTCCTCCGCCATCACCAAGCGCTTTGCCGCCAATCGCTTCGATCGCGAGCTGGTGGCACGGCTCAGCGGTGCAGAAGATCAGCTGCTGGCCACCTGCCATCGCCTGCAGGTGCCCTGCCGCATCCTCCAGCCCACCCTGATCTACGGCCAGGTGGGGCCTTACCAAGACCGCAACCTCAGTCGCCTGCTGCAGCTGATGCGGCGTCTGCCGTGCTTGCCCCTGCCTGCTGAAACGGGCCTGCGCCAGCCGATCCATGCCTCCCAGCTCGCGGCCGTTGCGCTTCACCTCACCCGGCAGCTCCTTGGACCCGGCTGGGATGCAGCCCTTCCGGAGCGCATCCCCCTCGGCGGCGACGTGGAGCTCAGCTACCGCGCCATGCTCCAGGCCCTGCAGCAGGCCCAACCCCCCGCTGATCCCGCCCGCCGCTGCCGGCTGCTGCCGATCCCGAATCCGCTGGTCTTCCTGCTGGCTGCGCCGCTGCTGCTCCGTTCCCCCAAGGCCTACGAGGCCGTCCTGCGGATGGGCGCCGATCTGGCCGGCTTCATGCCCAGCCACCAGCTGCTGGCTGAGCCCCCTCAGCCGTTCCCGCTGTGCGAGCCAGTCGCCCCCTGAAACAACAGTCCGCGTTGCCGCTGTGTGGTGCCGCAGCACGGCATACCCACCAGCCCAGCCGTCGCCCATCGCCACCACTGGTCTGGCTCCTGCTGCTCCTGGGAGCTGGTGGCCTGTGGTGGCACTGGCCACAGCTCGCACCGTCCCTGCCCCTGCGCGGACGCTCCACGGCGATCGTGGTGCTCGCCGAAGACCCGCGGCGCACCGAAGCTGCGCTCGAGCTCTGGCAGCAGCAGCCCGACCAGCCGCTCTGGATCCTCGGCAGCGCCTCCTTGCAGCTGGCATCACGGCAGCAACTGCTCCGCCGCGGCCTTGATCCCTCCAACCCGCTACTGGCCGCCCTGCCCGCGGGCGACGACACGGTGGGGCAGCTCACCGCCCTCACCAGCCGCCTGCCCCAGGCCATCGGCCGGGTCACGCTGATCACCGACCAGGCCCACCGTGATCGCGCCCTGGCCATCGCCCGCCATGCTCTCGGTGGCGAAGGCATTGCGGTGAGCTCGCCTCCGCCCCTGGAGCTGCCGCCAGCATCTCCAGGCGAGGATCCCCTGCGCCTGCAACGCGATGTGCTGCGCGTGCAGCTCTGGCGCATCAGCGGTTGGGATGGCCGTGAACTCGGCCTCTGGCTGCGCCGGCGCCTCTCCTGAGGTCTTCCACCCCCCTGCCTGTGTTCCTGTCCTCACCTGCATTGGTGGTTGTTCTCTCGGCACTCGCCAGTGGCCTGTTGCTGTGGGTCTTGATCCCCCAGCTGCGGCGCCGCCTTCTCGATCAACCCAACGCCCGCAGCTCCCACCAGCGCCCCACGCCCCGCGGCGGCGGCCTGGCATTTGTGTTGGTGGCTGCTGGTGCCAGCGGCCTGGCTTTGATCACCAGCGGCCAGGTTGATCCTGCCTACAGCGGGCTGCCGCTGCTGGCCCTTCCCCTGGCGCTGGTGGGCTTTCTCGATGATCGCCACAACCTTCCCGCCGGCTGGCGCTACGGTGCGCAGCTGGCCACCGCGCTGCTGTTGATCCTGGTCAGTCCCCTGGCTACCGCCCTTCCCGTCGCCCTGTCGGCTGCCGTTCCCCTGGGCTGGCTGTTGCCACTGCCGGCTCTCACGCTGCTGTTGATCGCCATCACCGCCGTGATCAACTTCACCAACTTCATGGATGGCCTCGATGGCCTGGTGGCCGGATGCCTGGCGGTGGCCCTGGCCGCCGCCGCCCTGCAGCTCAGCGCTCCCTGGCCCCTCTGGGCTCTGGTGGGTGCCTTGCTCGGTTTTTTGTTCTGGAACTGGAGCCCAGCCAAGCTGTTCATGGGGGATGTGGGCAGCACGTTCCTCGGTGCCGTGTTTGCCGGAGTGGTGCTTCGGGCCCCCAGCTGGCCCGAGGCCCTGGGTGTGCTCCTGGTCGCCACCCCCCTGCTGGGCGATGCCTGCCTCTGCGTGCCCCGTCGACTGCTCGCCGGTCAGCCCGTGCTTCAGGCTCACCGGTTGCACCTGTTCCAGCGGCTGCACCAGGCCGGCTGGCCCCATGCCCGCGTGTCCAGCCTCTACATCAGCGCCACTGCTTTGCTCGCCTTGGCGCTGTTGATCGGTGGCTGGCCCTGGGTGGTGGGTCTCTCCACTGCTGAACTGCTGCTTGGCCTGTGGCTCGACCGGCAGGTGGCGGTGCCATTCGCTGCCGCGGCCCACCGGCCCAATCTGCCCTGAGGCTTGATCTTCCGAAACCCCGCCCCTTCCACTTCGGTGGCAGGTGCTTTTGTTATGCCGATTCAGACCTTCTCCACCTACCTGCTACGCCTGCCGCCCCTCCGCAGGCGGCTGCTCCTGATCGCCACGGATCTGCTGCTGATCCCCTTCGCCGTATGGCTCAGCTTCGCTCTGCGGCTCGCCGAGCCCTGGCCGACCCAGCTGCAGAGTTGCCTTTGGCTGTTCCCCGCGGCCTGGCTGATCGCGCCCCTGGTGTATGGCTGGACTGGCCAATACAAGGGCATCACCCGTTATGCCGGCAGCCAGGTGCTGTACGCCCTGGCCTTACGCAACCTGGCGGTGGTGCTGCTGCTCCACGCCCTGGATGGCCTGCTCCAGCTGCCGACTCCGCCCCGCAGCAGCTGGGTGTTGCTCTGGCTGTTGCTCACCAGCCTCACCGGGTTGGTTCGGCTGCTCCTACGGGACCTGCTGCAGCAGATCAACACCGGGTCACGCCGCCGCCGCCAGGTGCTGGCGGTGATCTACGGCGCCGGTGATGCCGGTGTGCAACTGGCCGCAGCCCTGCGCTATGCCCAGAGCCATCGCGTGCTGGCCTTCCTCGACGACGACCCCAACCTCTGGGGGTGCACCATCAACGGCATTCACGTGCTGGCACCCCAGCGCCTGCCCTGGCTGATCGAGTCGCAGCGACCCAGCCAGATCCTGTTGGCGATGCCCAGCATCAGCCGCAGCCGCCGGCGGCGCATCGTGGACGATCTCCAGCCCACCGGGATCCCCGTGCTGCAGGTCCCGAGTGTGGAGGAGATCACCGCTGGCCGCACCTCCATTGATGCCCTGCGTCGGATTGCCATCGAGGAGCTGCTGGGCCGCGACCCCGTGCCCCCTGTGCCGCATCTGCTCGGGCCCGGTGTTTCCGGCAAGGTGGTGCTGGTCAGCGGCGCCGGCGGCTCCATCGGCTCCGAGCTCTGCCGCCAGATCCTCCACCTCGGCCCCAGAAGCCTGATCCTGCTGGAGAACCATGAACACAGCCTCTATGCCATTCAGCAGGAGCTGGGCACCATGCAGACGGCAACGACTCCGCAACTGATCGGTGTACTGGGTAGCGTCACCGACGCTCCGATGCTGGAAGACCTGCTGGAGCGCCTGCACGTCCAGGTGGTTTTCCACGCCGCTGCCTACAAACATGTTCCGATCGTGGAGGGCTGGCCCCTTGCTGGCCTGCACAACAACGTGATCGGCACCTGGACCCTGGCCCGAGCTGCTGTACGCAGCGGGGTGGAAAGCTTCACATTGATCTCCACCGACAAGGCCGTGCGACCCACCAATGTGATGGGGGCCTCCAAGCGGGTGGCGGAGCTGGTGGTGCAGGCGATAGCGGAGGAACAGGCCCAACCCCTCCACCATCGGCAGCCGATTGACAATGGGAAGCAGACGCACAGATCCCGTTTCGCCATGGTGCGCTTTGGCAATGTGCTCGGTTCTTCCGGTTCTGTTGTTCCGCTTTTCCGGAAGCAGATCGCTGCTGGAGGGCCGATCACCCTCACCCATGCGGAGATCATTCGCTACTTCATGACCATTCCGGAAGCTGCGCAGCTGGTGCTCCAGGCCGCTGCCCTGGCGGAGGGTGGTGAGGTGTTTCTGCTGGACATGGGCGATCCGGTACGCATTCGCGACCTTGCCGTGCAGATGGTGCGGCTCAGTGGCCTGAGCGTGAAGGATGTCGGCAATCCCAACGGGGATATCGAGATCGTGTGCACCGGGCTGCGGCCCGGTGAGAAGCTCTATGAGGAGCTGCTGATCGATGCCGAATCGGCGCCAACGGACCATCCTCTGATCTTCCAGGCCAATGAACGCACCTGCCCCGCCGAGCAGCTCTGGCCGCAGCTCCAGGCCCTCGATGAGGCCCTGAGGCGCTTTGACCGCAACACCGCACTGGACGTGCTGGCCACGTTGGTGCCCGAGTGGCAACCGGATGCTGAGCCAGTTCCAAGTCTGCGGCGTTGAGCCATGGAGGCCGATGGCCGTCAGGCCTCCCGCTGTGCTGCGCTGCTGGACTCTGAGGTAACCCTGGCCGTGCCCGTGATCAGCGCCCAGGCCATCCAGGCGCTGGCGGCCAGGCAAAGTGGCCCAGGCTCTCGATGCCGAGGTGGCGGATCTGGAGGATCGGCTCAGGGTGCTCGATGCCTTGTACATCCCCACCCGCTACCCCGATAGCCTTCCGGAAGGTGCCCCCACCGATCATTTCGGTCGCCTGCAAAGCCAGGCCGCCCTCTGCCATGCCCGTGCGCTCGTTGACGCAATCCGTGCTGCGCTGGCCCCGGCCTGAGCAGGAGGTTCAGGCCTGGGCCGCAGCCCAGCGCCGGGCGCGGCCCAGCCTCCAGCGCGTGGGAGTGTTCGGCAGTTACGGGAGGGGGACCGCGTCCGTGGGCAGCGACCTGGATCTGCTGCTGATCGACGAACGCGCCGTAGGCCCCCAGCATCAGCGCCTGCGCCACTGGCCCCTGGAACGGCTGCCCCTCAGCTGTGATGCGCTGGCTCGACTGACGGCGGCACGCACGGATGAATGCAGTCTTTAGGATTCTGGTAATTCACGCCTGCCCCCTCTGGCCATGCGCAGCACCATCACCGCCCGCGGCCAGACCGTGATTCCCGCTGCCATCCGTGAGCGCTTCTCCCTCACGCCAGCCCAGCGCCTTGAATGGATCGTGGAGGCCGATGGCTCCATCCGGGTGGTGCCCGTGGACCCCTCGCCGGTGAAGGCCTTTCGCGGCATGGGCCGCTGTGGCGGCTCCACGCAGCGCCTGCTGGCGGATCGGGAAGCCGAGCGGCAAGCCGAACAAGCCATGCGCGGGTGATGGCGTCTCTGGTTTTGCTCGACACCTCGGCGCTGCTCACCCTCCGCGACGATGAACCTGGTGCTGATCGGGTGGAAGCGCTGCTGGAGCTGCCCCAGCGCTGCTACGCCTGCTTCCTCACCCGCATGGAGGTGCTCTATCGGGTCTGGAAAGACGAAGATGAGCGCGCTGGTCGGCTCGCCTACGAGCAGCTCAAGGCCCTGCCGCTGCACTGGATCGAGGCTTCTGAACCCCTGCTTGAGCAGGCCGCCAGCATCAAGGCCCGCTACGCCCTGTCTCTGGCTGACGCCTGGATTGCCGCTGCGGCCCAGCAGGTGGGGGCCACCCTCCTGCACAAGGATCCAGAGTTTCGGGCCATCGCCGATCTATCCCAGGAGTGGCTCGGCTGAATCTGCGGTCTCGCAGGCCTCGGAGGCCCATAGCCGCTCCCGCAGATGAGCTTGAGGCCCATGCTCGGCCCATGGCGGCGGCCATCGCTGCTCTGCAGGACCTGCGCACTCCACTGCTGTTGCGCAGGCGGCAGGAAGGTCCGCCAGAAGCCGCTGGTGTTTCTGCGCTAAGGCCGTTGCGCGACGGGTGTCCTGATTGTTTTGGGCCCAATGAATGTCTTTATGGTCATAAAGGCACAGCAGCAGGCATCGGCGGTCGGGGCTCCCTTGCCGGCTGGCGGGCTGCGGCACAGCCTCCGCAACGAGGCCCGCTGCCGGGTTCGAACCAGCGGCATCCCCCTTGTCAGGCAGCGGCTCGATCGGGGCGAGTGGCTGATCGCACCCAGCCCCGAAACCGCGGCGGGACGAGCGGGCTGCCCCACAAGCACTCAGGGCCCTTATTCATGGGAAAAGCCGTTTCCTTGAATAAGCTGACGGCGTCTTCAAGGTTCGTCCTGGAGGCTTCCGTGCGGCGCGAGGCCACCGGCCACGACGAGGTCACCAGCACCGCCGGAGAAACGGTGCGGGCCTTTGTGCCGGCCCCGTTGCCCCCTGAGCCGCCGGTGGGACTGGTTGGGTCCTTGCAGGCGCTGCACGAGCGGGCACTGCTGGCCTGCGGCCGCCTCGATGGCGTCTGGTCCCTCCTGCCCGACCCCGAGCTGGTCCTCCACGCCTATGTGCGGCGGGAGGCCCTGCTGCCCTCCCAGATCGAGGGCACCCAGTCGTCGCTGGCCGATCTGCTGCTGTTCGAGCTGGAGGAAGCACCCGGCGTTCCCTTGGACGACGTGGTGGAGGTCTCCAGCTACGTGGCCGGACTGGAGCATGGCCTGACCAGCCTGGCGGAGGGGTTCCCGCTCTCCTCTGGCCTGCTGCGCGAGATCCACGGCCGGCTGCTGGCCCGTGGTCGCGGCGTAGCCAGAACTGGATCGGTGGCACCCGCCCAGGCAACGCGCGCTTCGTGCCGCCGCCGCCGGGGCTGGTGGAGGGCTGCATGGGCCAGCTGGAGCAGTTCATCCACGGCGACCACCACGGTGAGTACTCCTTGCCGGTACTGGTTCGCGCCGCCCTGGCCCACGTGCAGTTTGAAGCGTGCCTGGCCTATGCGGCCCTGTGCCGGCGGCCGCTCACCAGTACAAAGCTGCTCAAGGAGCGAAGCGGCCTGAGTTTTCCCACCGCCAGCAAGGCGATCTAGGCCCTGGTCGACCTCGGCATCGCCCGGGAGATAACGGGCGGTCGCCGCAATCGCCTGTTCGCCTACGACACCTACCTGGCGATTCTCAGCGAGGGCACCGAGCCGCTCTGATCGCTCTGTTCCATGAAGACAGAGCCCATAGCAGCGGCAAGGGTTCCCAAAAAAACCCTTGCCACGACTGCACCAATCCCAGTCGTGGACTGGGTGATCTGGAGATGCCCGCTGCCGGATTCGAACCGACGACATCCTGCTTGTAAGGCAGGCGCTCTACCGCTGAGCTAAGCGGGCGGTGCGGCCATTCTGCAGGCACACTCGCCCCAGGCAGAGCAGATCAGCATGGCCAGCGGCCGCAGCCACGACCGCACCACCTGGGCCCTGGCCCTGCCCTTCGGACTGCTGTGGTGGCCCTGGCTCGGCCTGGGCGGTCTCACGGCGGCCACGGCGGCCTTCCTGGCGGGGGGCCTGCTGCTGTCGCCCGACCTGGACACCCGCTCCAACGCCACCCGCCGCTGGGGTCCGCTGCGGCTGCTGTGGTGGCCGTATCGGCGCCTGCTGCGCCACCGCTCGCTGCTCTCCCACAGCCCGCTGCTGGGCAGCGCTGGCCGCCTGGCCTATCTGGCGGCGGTGACCCTGGCCCTCTGCCTGCTGCTGCAACCCCTGGGCGCGCCGACTCCCCAGGCGCTCGCGGCCGCAGTGCAGGGGCTGTGGCAGCTGCAGCGGCCGCTGCTGATCGCCGCCCTTACGGGACTGGAGGCCAGCAGCTGGCTGCACCTGATCCAGGACGGCGACCCCTTGCCGAAGACCCCCCGGATCCTGCGGCCGCTGCTGCGTCCCCGGCGCCGCCCGCGGCGGAGATGACAGGGTGGCCCCAGCTGCCCCGCGCCGTTCATGGAGCCCCGCCCCGTCGATCCGGCCGCCCCTCCACCCGCGACGGCCGCCGCCAGCCTGGAGGCCCTGGCCGAGCTGCTGGCCGTGGTGGACCGGCTGCGGGATCCCGAGACCGGCTGCCCCTGGGACCTGGAGCAGACCCACGCCTCGCTGGTGCCCTACGTGCTGGAGGAGGCCCACGAGGTGGCGGATGCCATCCGCCATGGCGATGACCGCCACCTGGCCGAGGAACTGGGTGACCTGCTGCTGCAGGTGGTGCTGCACGCCCGCATCGCCAGCGAGACGGGCCGCTTCGATCTGGAGCAGATCGCCCGGGGCATCAGCGCCAAGCTGATCCGCCGTCACCCCCATGTGTTCGAGGCCGTGGAGGGTGAGCAGCCGTCCAACCGGGGCAGCGGCGGCGATAGTGCGGCGGTACGGCGCAGCTGGGACGCGATCAAGGCGGAGGAGGCCGCCGCCAGGCGCAGGGTTGGCGAGGACAGCCCGCCCGGGCCTTCGGCCAGCCCCCTCAGCGATCGCCTCGCTGGCAAGGTGCGCGGCCAGTCGGCCCTGGCCGGCGCGATGACCATCTCCCGCAAGGCCGCCGCGGCCGGTTTCGAGTGGGAGGGCCTCGATGGCGTCTGGGAGAAGGTGCACGAGGAGCTCGATGAGCTCAAGGAAGCCGTGGCCAGCGGTGATCGGGCCCATGCCCAGGAGGAACTGGGCGACGTGCTGTTCACCCTGGTGAACGTGGCCCGCTGGTGCGGCATCGACCCGGAGGAGGGCCTGGCCGGCACGAACCGCCGCTTCCTGGATCGCTTCTCCCGCGTGGAGGCCGCCCTGGGCGGGGAGCTGGGCGGCCGCTCGATCCGCGAGCTGGAGGGCCTGTGGCAGCAGGCCAAGGCGCAGATCCGGGCGGAAAGCGGCCCACGGGATGCGGGCCCCTGACACCAGGCATCACTCTTCCGGGAGCTGGGGCCGCGAGCGCCGCTGCCCCTTGATGGCACCGCGCTGCTTCTTGGCCGCCAGGCGCCGCTCCACCGATCCCCGGCTGGGCTTGGTGGGGCGCCGCGGCGGCGGCGGCGGCCGCAGCGCCTCCTGCAGCAGCTCCACCAGGCGCCGCTGGGCCGCCACCCGGTTCTGCCACTGGGAGCGGTGCTCGCTGGCGGCAACCACGATCGCCCCGTCCACCAGCTTCCCCTCCAACCGCCGCAGGGCCCGCGCCTGGAGGTGCGGCGGCAGGGCCTGGGAGGCCGCCAGGTCGAACACCAGCTCCACCCGCGAATCGGTGGTGTTCACGTTCTGGCCGCCTGGCCCGGAACTGCGTGAAAAGCGCCAGCCCAGCTCCGCCGCCGGGATGCGCACGGCCGGGGTCACCCGCAGATCGTCGGTGGGGCGCTCGCCGGCCATGGCCCCAGGCTCGCAGAGGCCAGGTGGCGGGGACGACACCGGCGATGCGCAAATCTGGAGGCCACGCAGCGCCACCAGGCCCCATGGCTGAGCCCGTCTCCACCCCCAACCCCGCCTCCGGCTGGATCGACGAGATCTTCGACGGCGTGCGCTACGGCCTAGAGGGCACGGTGCTGGCCGAGCAGACCTCAGCCTTCCAGCGCGTCACCATCATCGACAGCCAGCGCTACGGCAAGGGCCTGCTGCTCGATGGCTGCTGGATGACCGCCGAGCGCCAGGAGCGTCACTACCACGAGGCGATCGTGCATCCGGCCCTGTGCAGCGCGGCGAGTATCGAGCGGGTGCTGGTGATCGGCGGCGGTGATGGCGGCACCGCCCGCGAGTGCCTGCGCCACAGCGGTGTGCGGCATCTCGACATGGTGGAGATCGATGGCCTGGTGGTGGAGTGGAGCCAGCAGTACCTGCCCTCGATCGGCGGCAGCGCCTGGAGTGATCCCCGCTTCCACCTCACCGTGGGCGACGGCATCGCCTGGGCAGCGAACGCCCCCGACGCCAGCTACGACGTGGTGATTGTCGACGGCTCTGACCCCGCCGGCCCGGCTGAGGGTCTGTTCAACCGGGCCTTCTTCGAGCAGTGCCGCCGCATCCTTAGGCCCGGCGGCGTGTTCGCCACCCAGAGCGAATCGCCCGAGGCCTTCCGCCAGGTGCACCTCGACACCGTGCAGCTGATCCGCGCGGTGTTCGGCCACGCCGATCCGATGTATGGCTGGGTGCCGATGTATCCGAGTGGCTGGTGGAGCTGGACGTTCGCCGCCATCGACGGCCGTCGGTATCTGCAGCCGGATCCCTCCCGTGCCGCGGCCGTCGTCGATGGCTGTGAGATCTGGTCCCCCCGCTGGCAGCGCGGCGCTTTCGACGCCATCCCCGCCGCCATTGAACGCTCCCTCCGCTCCCTCCACTCCCTCAGCGCCTGATCCACAGCGGAGCGCCCTGAGGCCATCCGCCCGCTGGAACCACCCCTGAGATCCCCACCCGCCCGCCATGCCCCAGTCCGATCTCCCCCTGTTCGACACGGATCTGTTTGACAGCGACGGCGCCATCTACATGGGCAGCCAGCGCGATCCGGCCGGCTGTCGCGTCGGCCTGTTCGGCGTGCCCTACGACGGCACCACCTCCTTCCGCCCCGGCACGCGCTTCGGGCCGGCGGCGATCCGCGAGGTGAGCAGCGGCCTGGAGAGCTACGACCCCCAGCTCGATCGCGATCTGGAGGAGCTGGCCATCGCCGACCTCGGCGCGGTGGACATCCCCTTCGGCGCCCCTGAGCCGGTGGTGGCGGCGGTGAAGGCCGCCACCGAGGCCGTGCTGGCCCTGGGGCTCAAGCCGCTGATGCTGGGCGGCGAGCACTCGATCAGCTCCGGCGCCGTGGCCGCCGTGGCTGCCCAGTACCCCGCACTGGTGCTGGTGCAGCTCGATGCCCACGCCGACCTGCGCCATGAGTGGCTCGGCGCCCACCACAGCCACGCCTGTGCCATGCGCCGCTGCCTGGAGGTGCTGCCCAGCCAGCAGCTGCTTCAGATCGCCATCCGCAGTGGCACCCGCGAGGAATTCAGCGAGCTGCGCCAGACGGGCCGGCTGGTGGCGATCGAGCGCATGGCCGAGGCGCTGCAGCCCCTGCGCGGCCAGCCCCTCTATCTCACCGTGGATCTGGACTGGTTCGATCCGGCGGTGATGGCCGGCACCGGTACCCCCGAGCCGGGCGGCTTCCTCTGGAAGGATTTCGCCGCCCTGGTGGAGGAGCTGCGCCACCACACTCTGGTGGCCGCCGATGTGGTGGAACTGGCGCCCCAGCTGGATCCCAGCGGTGTGAGCAGCGTGCTGGCCGCCAAGGTGGTGCGCAGCCTGCTGTTTCTGCTGGATCGCTGAGTCTTCGCTCGCTGGGCCTCAGTTCGCTGGGCCTCGGCTCGCTGGGCCCTGGATCGCCAAGGGGCCAGCGAACGGCGGCCCCCCTCTGGTCCTCAGTAGGCGCAGCTACCGCTGGCCCGTTGCTCCCGCAGCCGCTCGTGCTGCTGGCCGATCAGCTGCACCGCCAGGGTGGGGTGGTTGTGCAGCAGGTTGAGGAACCTCAGCCGATCCAGCTTGAGCAGTTCCACCGGCGTGCGGGCGATGGCGTCATTGCGGTAGGTGCAGTCCCGCCAGACGATGTCCTCGTAGCTGAACAACTCGCCCGGGCGGTAGCAGAGGTGCTCACCGGCCGGGTTGGTCACCTCCACGATGCCGCGGCGCACCGCATAGATGGCATCAGCGGCCTGGCCGCGCCGGAAGATCGGGGCGCCGGTGGGAAACGACAGACAGTCGCTGTCCACCTGGGCCGCCATCAGGTCAAGCGGCGTGGCCGCCAACAGGGTCGTGGTCAATAACCCACCTCCGCAGTACGTCGTAGTCAGACCTGCAGGATCGCACCACGGGCAAGCCTTCTGCGATACCAAACGCACAATCCGCCCAGAGGGGCCCCGTCCAATCCTGGGCGGGTGGTGCCAATCCGCTGGCTGATGCCGCCGAGCCGTGGGGTGAAACCGCCTGGCCAGGCCGGGACCCGCGGCGCCCAGGCGAGCTGTGGGATCTCAGGCCGCGTCGCTGTGGAGCAGTTCCGCCAGGACGAGCTGGCGCTCGGCGGCAGGGGCAAGAACGGGCTGTCCGCTGCCCAGCACTGGCAGGCGCGGAGCCCGGGCGGTCCAATGGTGACACCACAGGTCCCCGGCCAGCTCGCAATGGATCGACAGCTGGCGCAGCTGACACCAGCCCTGCTCCACGCCGCTGAGGGGCGTGCAGTGGCGACAGCTGCGGCAGCTGGGACGATGGCCCATCCAGACCCGTAGGGGTGGCCCAAGCTAGGGCGATAGGCCAAAAGTGGATACCCGGAAACCCGAAAGCTGCGGCTTCTCTTCGGGATCCAGAAGCCC
This sequence comes from Vulcanococcus limneticus LL, assembly GCF_002252705.1. Taxonomy (GTDB): domain Bacteria; phylum Cyanobacteriota; class Cyanobacteriia; order PCC-6307; family Cyanobiaceae; genus Vulcanococcus; species Vulcanococcus limneticus. The sequence continues at coordinate 72,530 of NZ_NQLA01000005.1, read as the reverse complement.
ATCGGAAGACCCCGCCAGCCGCCCCGAAGCCCGTCCTCCATAGGATCCGAGCACCTGCCGAGCCGCCGCTATGGCCGAAGCCCAGGCCGCCCCGGCCGCGCCCCTGGCGCGCACGCCCCTGTTCGAGGCCGTCCGCGCGGCAGGCGGGCGCCTGGTGCCCTTCGCCGGCTGGGAGTTGGCGGTGCAGTTCGCCGGCCTGGTGGTCGAGCACCAGGCCGTGCGCCAGGGCTGCGGGGTGTTCGACATCTCCCACATGGGGGTGCTCCGCCTGCGGGGTGAGGGCGCCAAGGACGCTCTGCAGGGCCTGGTGCCCAGCGACCTGTTCCGCATCGGCCCCGGCGAGGCCTGCTACACCGTGCTGCTCAACGAAGCCGGAGGCATCCGCGACGACCTGATCGTCTACGACCGGGGCCATCGCACCGCAGCCGATGACCCCACCGAGGATGACCCCACCGAGACCGACGAGCTGCTGTTGGTGATCAACGCCGCCTGCGCCGAGGCCGACACGGCCTGGCTGCGCAGCCAGCTGGAGCCCCAGGGCATCACCATCGCCGACCGCAAGGGCGACGGGGTGCTGCTGGCCCTGCAGGGCCCCGAGGCCCCGGCCCGCCTGGAGGCCCTGGCGGGCGTCGACCTGGGCGGCCTGCCCCGCTTCGGCCACCGCACGCTGCGTCTGGCCGGCTCGGCCCAGGGAGCCGCCTCTGGCGCCCCCGTTTTCGTGGGGCGCACCGGCTACACCGGTGAGGACGGATTCGAGCTGCTGCTGGAGCGCCAGGCCGGCCTGGCCCTGTGGGAGCAGCTGCTGGCCGAGGGCGTGGCCCCCTGCGGCCTCGGCGCCCGCGACACCCTGCGCCTGGAGGCGGGCCTACACCTCTACGGCAACGAGATGGACGCCAGCACTACCCCCCTGGAGGTGGGCCTGGGCTGGCTGGTGCACCTGGAGATGCCCAAGCCCTTCATCGGCCGGGAGGTGCTGGAGCGCCAGAGCGCCGAGGGTGTGGGCCGGCGCCTGGTGGGCCTGGAGCTGGCGGGGCGGGCCATCGCCCGGCACGGCTACCCGGTGCTCTGGAACGGAGAGCCGGTGGGGGAGGTCACCAGCGGCAGCTGGTCGCCGAGCCTGGGCAAGGCGATCGCCCTGGCCCTGGTGCCGGCCGGCGCCGCCAGGATCGGCAGCGAGCTGGCTGTGGAGATCCGCGGCAAGGCCGAGCCGGCCGTGGTGGTGAAACGCCCCTTCTATCGGCGCTGACGCCGACCCAGCCCGGTGCTGACCCCCCTCCGGGCCCCGCCGCAGTCGGTGCCACCGGTGCCCCTGCCTGTCCCGCTGCGTGGGAAACTCGCTGATTCCCCTCGTTTGATCTGATGCGCAGCCACGGGTGCGGCGACCTGCGTGCAGATGCCGCCGGCCAGGCGGTGCAGCTCTGCGGCTGGGTGGATCGGCGCCGCGACCACGGCGGCGTGATCTTCATCGACCTGCGGGACCGCAGCGGCACCGTGCAGATCACGGTGGACCCGGACCTGGGGGCGAGCGCCTTCGCCGTTGCTGAGCACCTGCGCAACGAGACGGTGATCCGGGTGGAGGGCACCGTGCGGGCCCGCCCGGCCGAATCGATCAACGAGCGGCTGGCCACCGGCGCCGTGGAGGTGCTGGCCAGCGGCATCACCGTGCTCAACGCCGTCAAGGGCACCCTGCCCTTCGCGGTGTCGGTGCACGACGAGGAGAACACCCGCGAGGAGCTGCGGCTGCGCCACCGCTATCTGGATCTGCGCCGCGAGCGCATGAACGGCAATCTGCGCCTGCGCCACCAGGCCGTGCAGGCCATGCGCCGCTTCCTCGAAGAGCAGGGCTTCATCGAGGTGGAGACGCCGGTGCTCACCCGCTCCACCCCCGAGGGCGCCCGCGACTACCTGGTGCCAAGCCGTGTGAACGGCGGCGAGTGGTTTGCCCTGCCCCAGTCGCCGCAGCTGTTCAAGCAGCTGCTGATGGTGGGCGGCCTGGAGCGCTACTACCAGGTGGCCCGCTGCTTCCGCGACGAGGATCTGCGGGCCGATCGCCAGCCGGAATTCACCCAGCTGGACATCGAGATGAGCTTCATGGACCAGGAGCAGATCCTGGAGCTCAACGAGGCCCTGATCGCCAGCATCTGGAAAGCGGTGAAAGGCGTGGAGCTGCCCCGCCCCTTCCCGCGCCTCACCTGGCATGAGGCCATGGCGCGCTACGGCACCGACCGGCCCGACACCCGCTACGGCCTCGAGCTCACCGACGTGAGCGACCTGGTGGCGGACATGGGCTTCAAGGTGTTCTCGGGTGCCGTGGCCGGCGGCGGCGCGGTGAAGGTGATCGCCGTGCCCGGCGGCAACGACGCCATCAGCAACGTGCGCATCAAGCCCGGCGGCGACGTGTTTTCCGAGGCCCAGGCCGCCGGCGCCGGTGGCCTGGCCTTCATCCGCGTGCGCGAGGGCGGCGAGATCGACACGATCGGCGCCATCAAGGACAACCTCTCCGACGCCAGGAAGGCCGAACTGCTGGAGCGCACCGGCGCCCAGCCCGGCACCCTGCTGCTGTTCGGGGCCGGCGACACCGCCACGGTCAACAAGGCCCTCGATCGGGTGCGCCAGTTCCTGGCCCGCGAGCTGGGTCTGGTGAAGCCCGATCGCGAGAACGACCAGTGGAACTTCCTCTGGGTCGTGGACTTCCCGATGTTCGAGTTCAACGTCGACGAGAACCGTCTCGAGGCCCTGCACCACCCCTTCTGTGCCCCCAACGCCGAAGATCTCGGCAGCGATCCGGAACGCTGGGCCGACACCCTGCCCACCGCCCGGGCCCAGGCCTACGACCTGGTGCTCAACGGCCTGGAGCTGGGTGGCGGCTCGCTGCGCATCCACGATTCGGCCCTGCAGCGCCAGGTGCTGCAGACCATCGGCCTGCCCTTGGAGGAGGCCAACCGCCAGTTCGGCTTCCTGATGGAGGCCCTGGACATGGGCGCACCACCCCACGGCGGCCTGGCCTATGGCGTGGACCGGATCGTGATGCTGCTGGCGGGCGAGGAGTCGATCCGCGACACGATCGCCTTCCCGAAGACCCAACAGGCCCGCTGCCTGATGACCGGCGCCCCCGGTGGCGTATCAGCGAAGCAGCTGGAGGAACTGCACGTGGCCAGCACCTGGGTGGAGGAGGAGGGCTGAGACGGCGGAGCCGGTCCCGATGCCGGAACGTCCCACGACGATCCCCGGCCATGGAGGGACCAGCCATGACGCAATCCCAAACAGAAACCCGGGATTTGCCAGACCTTCTCAACTGAGACCCGAGCCTTGGACTGTCCCCAGACCCTCCTGGCCCGGTGCCCCACGCCTTGTCCCGTTCCGGGAGCCGCCCGAGCCCACGGTGCGCCAGCACCGATCCGGTTCGTCTCTACCTCCAGGACATCGGCCGGGTGGAACTGCTCAGCCACGAGGAGGAACTCACCTTGGCCCGCCTGGTGCAGCGGCGGGAGCAGCTGTTGCGGGAGCGGGGCGGCTTGGCCGCCGAAACCCCTGCGCTGGCCAGCCTGATTGCCCTGGAGGAGAGCCAGCGGCAGCTGGCCGTCCAGCTGGGCCACGCTCCCACCCTGCAGCAGTGGGCGGAGCGCGCCGGACTGGGCCCCGCCGAGCTGCGGGCAGAGCGGCAGGAGGGCTACCGGGCCTGGGCCGAGCGGCTTGAGCTGAGCGTGGCCGATCTCAGGCAGGCCCTGCACCGGGGCCGCCGCGCCCGCGACCGCATGATCCAGGCCAACCTGCGGCTGGTGGTGGCGGTGGCCAAGAAGTACCAGCAGCGCGGCCTGGAACTGCTGGACCTGGTGCAGGAGGGGACCCTGGGCCTGGAGCGGGCCGTGGAGAAGTACGACCCCACCCGTGGCTTCCGCTTCAGCACCTACGCCTACTGGTGGATCCGCCAGGGCATCACCCGGGCGATCGCCACCCAGAGCCGCACGATCCGCCTGCCGGTGCACGTGACGGAGAAGTTGAACCGGATCAAGAAGGCCCAGCGCCAGATCGCCAGCGTCCAGGGCCGCGTCGCCTCGGTGGCCGACCTGGCCCAGGAGCTGGGCCTGAGCGAGGAGGTGGTGCGCCTCATCCTGCTGCAGGTGCCGCGGTCCGTGTCGCTGGAGGCCCGGGTGGGCCAGGGCCAGGACACCGAGCTCGGCGACCTGCTGGAGGACAGCCACGCCACGCCGGAGCAGCATCTCAGCCGCGAGCAGCTCCACGCCGACCTGGAAGCCCTGCTGGAGGAACTGAGCAGCCGGGAGGCGGCCGTGATCCGCCTGCGCTACGGACTGGAGGACGACACCCCCCAGACGCTCTCCCAGATCGGCGAGGGGCTGCATCTCTCTCGCGAGCGGGTGCGGCAGATCGAGTCGCGGGCCCTGCACAAGCTGCGCCAGCCCCAGCGCCGCGGCCGCGTGCGCGACTACCTGCTGGACCTGGGCTGAGCTGGCCGTGGCCTGGGCGGGTCTTGCGTTGATCTGGCCCTGGAACTGACGAACTGCTGCGGGCTGGGTGGTAGGCCGGAGGCCATCGCTAGAACGAGGGCATCTCCACCCCGGATTCACTCCGGACAGGACCATGGCCAAGGCCTCCGCCGTCGTCGCACCCCCGATCGACATCGGCATCCCCGCAGACCAGCGCCAGGCCATCGCCGCGGGCCTGGGCCGGCTGCTGGCTGATTCCTATGTGCTCTACGGCAAGACCCACGGCTTCCACTGGAACGTGACCGGGCCGATGTTCAACACGCTCCACCTGATGTTCATGGATCAGTACACGGAGCTGTGGAATGCCCTCGATGTAGTCGCCGAGCGCATCCGCGCCCTGGGCCATCCCGCTCCCTTCGGTGGCGCCGCCTTCGCCGCCCTGGCCTCGATCCCGGAAACCCAGGGGGTGCCGCCTGCCCTGGAGATGGTGAAGGAGCTGGTGATGGGCCACGAGGCCGTGGCCCGCACCGCCCGTGGCGTGTTCGAGCTGGCCGATGCCGCCAACGATCAGCCCACCGCCGACCTGCTCACCCAGCGGCTGCAGATCCACGAGAAGACCGCCTGGATGCTGCGGAGCCTGCTGGAGGGGTGAGTGTGCTCCCAGTGTCGGGCTGGCGGCGGGCGGCAGCCCGTTGGGCTTTAATCCCGCCGCCAGCCCGACACTGGGAGCGCTCCGCAAGGTCCTTGGGGTGAGGGGGAGGGCGGTTGGCAGCAGCCAGCAGGGGGAAGGGCAGGCCGAACGGCCAGCAGGTAGCCACCAGAGGGCCAACAGCCAGCGCCGAACCCATGCAGCCCCAACCCAGGACCTCGACCACGCCCCCTTCCCAAGCCCTCGGCCCCACCACCCTCCCCACCCGAACTCGGCCCCCTGCCCCACCCCCTCCCGCCCTCGCGGCGGCCCTGCGCCGGAGGCGGCTATCGCCCGCCCCGCGGGCGCCGAGCCGCCTCCGGCGCAGGGCCGCCGCGAACCCCTCGATGACGATCGGTAAATTGAAGGGTCGCCCGAGGTGCCATGGCCAAATTCGTCTTCGTGACCGGTGGCGTGGTGTCCAGCATCGGCAAGGGGATCGTGGCCGCCAGCCTGGGGCGCCTGCTGAAGAGCCGGGGCTACAGCGTCTCGATCCTCAAGCTCGACCCCTACCTGAACGTGGATCCGGGCACGATGAGCCCGTTCCAGCACGGTGAAGTGTTCGTCACCGAGGACGGCGCTGAGACCGACCTGGACCTGGGCCACTACGAGCGCTTCACCGACACCGCCATGTCGCGCCTCAACAGCGTGACCACCGGCTCGATCTACCAGTCGGTGATCAACAAAGAGCGCCGGGGGGATTACAATGGGGGCACGGTGCAGGTGATCCCCCACATCACCCGCGAGATCCGCGAGCGCATCCATCGGGTGGCGGCCAACAGCGGCGCCGACGTGGTGATCACCGAGATCGGGGGCACCGTGGGCGACATCGAATCTCTCCCGTTCCTCGAAGCCATCCGCGAGTTCCGGGGCGACGTGGGCCGCCAGGATCTGGCCTACGTCCACGTGACCCTGCTGCCCTACATCGGCACCTCGGGCGAACTGAAGACCAAGCCCACCCAGCACTCCGTGAAGGAGCTGCGCTCGATCGGCATCCAGCCGGATGTGCTGGTGTGCCGCAGCGATCGGGAGATCAGCGATGACCTGCGGGCCAAGATCGGCGGCTTCTGCGGCGTGGGCAGCCGGGCCGTGATCCAGGCCCTCGATGCCGACAGCATCTACGCGGTGCCGATCGCCCTGGAGCAGGAGGGCCTCTGCCGCGAGGTGCTGGAGCTGCTCGGCCTGGAGGACCACGACAGCGACATGGCCCGCTGGGCCGAGCTGGTGCACAAGCTGCGCAACCCGGGGCCGGTGGTGAAGGTGGCGCTCGTGGGCAAGTACGTGCAGCTCAACGACGCCTACCTGTCGGTGGTGGAGGCCCTGCGCCACGCCTGCATCGACCGCGATGCCTCGCTGGATCTGCACTGGATCTGCGCCGAGCAGATCGAGGAGCAGGGAGCGGAGTCACTGCTGGCGGGCATGGATGCGGTGGTGGTGCCGGGGGGCTTCGGCAACCGGGGCGTGGACGGCAAGGTGGCGGCGATCCGCTGGGCCCGCGAGCAGCGGGTGCCGTTCCTGGGGCTGTGCCTGGGCATGCAGTGCGCCGTGATCGAGTGGGCCCGCAACCAGGCCGGCCTGCTGGGCGCCACCAGCGCCGAGCTGGATGCCGACACCCCCCATCCGGTGATCCACCTGCTGCCCGAGCAGCAGGACGTGGTGGACCTGGGCGGCACCATGCGCCTGGGTGTCTACCCCTGCCGCCTGGCGCCGGACACCCTGGCCCACCGCCTCTATGGCGATGCAGTGGTCTACGAGCGGCACCGCCACCGTTACGAGTTCAACAACGCCTACCGCAACCTGTTCCTGGAATCGGGCTACGAGATCAGCGGCACCTCACCGGATGGCCGCCTCGTGGAACTGATCGAGCTGAAGGGCCACCCCTTCTTCGCCGCCTGCCAGTACCACCCCGAATTCCTCTCCCGTCCTGGGCGACCCCACCCCCTGTTCCGTGGCCTGATCGAGGCGGCGCAGCTGCGGCTGGAGCCCGGGCTCGAGTCCGCCGCCAGCGCTCCGGCAGCCGTGGCCTGAGCGGAGGAGTGGTATCGGGGAGGCCGGCTCCTCCCCCTGCGGCCCCCTCAGAGCTTGGAGGCCAGTGGGAAGCGCAGCCGCACCGAGGCACCGCCCAGGTCGGAGCGGCCGATCTCCAGGCTGCCGTGGTGGTTTTCCACCGCGCAGCGCACCACATAGAGGCCGATGCCCAGGCCCTCGCTCTTGCTGCTGGCCATCAGCAGCCCATCCAGGTCCACCGGGCCCTGGGGGAAGCCGGGGCCGTCATCGGCCACCTCCAGCTCCACCGCCTGGTCGCCGCGGTGCAGCGCCAGACGCACCCCGCCGCCGGCACCGGTGGCCTCGATGGCGTTGCGGATCAGGTTGTGCACCACCAGCTGCAGCTGTTCCCGGTCCCCCAGCACCGTCACCGGCTCCTCCAGCCCCACGGTTTCGAGCCGGATCCGGTAGCGGTTGAGATCGGCCTTGGCCAGCAGCAGGGCGCCAAAGATCGGATCGGTCAGGTCGATCGGCGCCAGCTGGCTGGCCACGTTGCGGAGCACGTCCCGGATCTTCTCCACGGTGATGCTCACCTGGCGGGCCTGGCAGCTCACGCCCTCGGCGGCCTTGATCAGGGGTAGGAGCACGCCAGCCTGATCCGGGCCAGACGGCAGCCCCTGGACCGCGGCCGGAGCCCCCTCGATGCGCCTCAGCTCCGCCTCCAGCCAGTCGGCCTGGTAGAGCAGGGCCGTGAGCGGCTGCTTGATCTCATGGGCCACCGCAGCGGCCGCCAGGCTGGTGCGCAGCTTGCGTTCCAGCTCGATGCGCACCCGGCTCTCCACCCCCGTGGCCAGCAGCAACAGCGCCTCCAGCAGACCGCAGACCAGCAGGCCACCCACCAGCAGGGCCGGGGCCGTGGAGAGGTTGCGGCCCTGCAGCGAGCCCGCGGCGGGCCGCACCTCCAGCTTCCAGAGCCGTCCGGCCTGCTCGAAGCGCTGGCTCACCACGGGGGTGCGGGGCAGCGCGGCGCTGAGCAGGTCGGGGTGGCCGCGGCGGGCCAGTTCCACAGCCCCCTCGCCGGGGGTCACATCCAGCAGGCGCAGGCTCAGCTGGTCGTAATCGCCGCCGGCGAAGGTGTCGTTGAGCAGGTTGCCGAAGCGGTAGACGCCCACCGCAAAGCCCTTCAGATCGCGGCGGCGCTGCTCCGGATCCTGGCCCTGCCCGCCGTTGCGATACACGGGCAGCAACAGCAGGATCCCCTGCTGACTGCCGGATTCCTGCACCAGCCGGATCGGGGCCGTGGCCTGGATCCGGCCGGAATCCCGGGCCCGATCGATGGCATGGGCGCGCACCGGATCCGAGGCGATGTCGAAGCCAAGGGCACGGGCGTTGCGGGCCAGCGGCTCGATGTAGTCCACGGCCACGTAGCCGGAGCGACCTGGCTCAACCGGCTGCGGCGTCCCGTTGGGTCCCCTCTCGAAGATCCGGTAGCCCGGCGTCTCCCGGCGCCGCTGCTGCTCGAAGGGCTCCAGCTGCTCCGGGCGGAGAAAGACATTCCAGGACAGGGCATCCAGGCCGTCGAGGCGCTGCAGGCTGCTGCGGGTGTAGCGCTCGAAGTCGCCCGCAACGGTCAGGGTGTGCACCGCCATCAGGCTGCGCAGGCCCTCGAGCACCTCCTGGTGGCGCACCAGATTGCGCTGCAGGGCGCTGCTGGCCTGGGTGGCCTGCTGCGCCAGATAGAGCTGCAGCTGGCGCCGCTCCTGGGCGGCGCTGAACAGGAACACGGCTACCGACAGCGCAGTGACCAGCAGCGAGGGCAGGGCCACCCGCCAGCGGCGGCCGCGCCACAGCGCCCCCCGGTCTGGCAGCAACATCAGGACCAGCGGCGCGAACACGATCACGCCCACCGAATCACCCACCCACCAGGTGAGCCAGGCGACCGGTGCCTGGGCCAGCGTGACCACACCGGCCAGCAGCTGGGCACCCACACCGAAGACCGAGCCCGCCAGACAGGCGCAGGGCCCCCCCAGCAGCACCAGCCGCAAGATGTCCTGGGCGCGGTCGAGGGCCGGGCGGGATCCAAGCCGCCGGCGCACCCAGGCGGCCCCCAGCACGGCCTGGAGGGTGGCCCCGAGGGCGATCACCAGGGGCACGGCCACGGTGGCGAGTCGGGGGGCCGGTGCGTCCGAGAGCAGGGGCAGGTTCACCAGGTTCACCAGCAGCGAGCCCACCAGCACCCCCGGCGCCAGGGCCCGGCCGCGCCGCAGCAGCAGGGCCAGGGCGAGGCCGCTGGCGGGCCACACCGGCACCGCCAGGCCATAGCCCGCCTCCCGCACCAGCCACAGGGTCAGGCTGCCCACCAGGGCGTAGGCCAGCGCCAGGAGCACCGTGGTGGCGCGGTTGCCCAGGGCCGGCAGCCGCAGGCGCGGTCGGCCCATCAGGGGGCGTGCCGCACGAAGGCGGAGGCCAGCAGCACCAGTTCGCCGCCCTTGATGCCGAGCTTGGAGGTGATGTGCTTGCGGTGGGTGCGGGCGGTGAGCACCGACAGGCCGAGCCGCTCGGCGATCGCCTCGCTGGAGAGTCCCTCACCGATCAGCTGGAACACCTCCCGCTCCCGGCGGGTCAGGCGGTCCCAGTGGGCCGGCGCCCCGGCGGGGGCCTCGCCACCGTCGGCGCCCTCCCCACCGAGCCGGGCCTCCACCAGCAGGCGGCGGACCTGGTGCTGCAGCTTCTCGAGCGCCTCGGTCTTGTCGATCACCGCCACGATCGCGTTGTGGAGGTGGCGCGAGCACTGCAGCCGCTGGCACTCGGCCGAGAGCACGATCACCCGCGCCTCGGGGCGGTCGCGGATCAGCTGCTCGGCCACCTCCACCCCCAGGCCGTCCGGCAGCATCAGGTCCATCACGAGCAGGTCGGGCGTGTGCTCGCGGCAGAGGCGCCGGCCTTCGGCCACGCTGCCGGCGATCCCCACCACCTTCAGGCCCGGGTAGGTGGCCAGGTTGCGGGCCAGCAGATCGGCCAGCAGCGCCTGGTCCTCCAGGATCAGGCAGTTCATCGCCATGCCGCTGCAGCCGTTCATTCCAGGGCATGTTGCCGTGGCACGGTAGAGAGGATCCAGTGCCGGCCCAGTTCCGCTCCACAGCCGCATCGAGGCAGTGCCGTGACCGAGCCCTCTCCCGTGCCGTGACCGAGTCCACCAGCGCCGCCCTGACCCTGCCGGTGGTGGAGACCTTCCACTCGCTCCAGGGCGAGGGGGCCCACGCCGGCCGCAGTGCCTTCTTCCTGCGGCTGGGCGGCTGCGACGTGGGCTGTCCCTGGTGCGACACCAAGCACTCCTGGCCTGCCGAGGTGCACCCCCGGCTCCCGCTGGCGGAGCTGGCCGCCGCGGCCAGCTCCGCCGGTCGGGAGGGAGCCGGCTTCGTGGTGGTCACCGGCGGCGAACCGCTGCACCACGACCTGGGCCCCCTCTGCGCCGCCCTGGCGGGCACGGGTCTGCCCCTGCACCTGGAAACGAGCGGCGTGGATCCGCTGACGGGCCGCTTCAACTGGATCACCCTCTCGCCCAAGCGGCACCGCCCACCGCGGCCGGAGCTGCTGGCCGCCTGCCACGAGCTGAAGGTGGTGGTGCATGGGGAAGAGGATCTGGCCTTCGCTGAGGCCATGGCCCAGGCGGCGGTCGCGTCCCGGGCCGCCCATGCCGGCGGGGCCCCTGGCGATGGGGCTCCGGGCGGCGACGGCCCCGGGCTGCTGCTGCAGCCGGGCTGGCAGAGCCCGGAGGGCCAGGCCCTGGCCATCGCCCACGTGCGCCGCGATCCCCGCTGGCGTCTCAGCCTGCAGAGCCACAAGTGGCTGGGCGTGCGCTGAGCCAGGCCCACGTCGGAGCCGGACGGGCTGTCCAGAGGCGCTGGCCGCGCCTCAGAGCTGCTGGGCGGGGCGCTGCACCGCTTCCGCCTTCCACAGGCGCCAGCGCACCTCCAGATCCTTGGGGGCGTAAAGCACGATCGGCAGGCTGGCGTTGAAGGGCACCACGAAGGGCTTGCTGCCGAGCGGCACGAAGGCCTGGCGCAGCCCTTCATTGGGCGGACAGGCCCGCCTGGTCGAGACCAGTGGCCCCACGTCGATCGCCCGGTAGACGGTGTAACCCCAGCCCGGCACCGTTTCGGCCTTGAGCCGGCCGCTGAGGCGCTGCTGGTTGCAGTCCACCTGGACGGTGCGACCCACCAGCAGCTCCACCCGCCAGTCGGCCGGGTTGGGGGAGATCGCCGGATCGGGGCTGGGCCGCAGCACCCCGGGCAGCTGGATCACCCAGCGGCGTTCACCGGCGGCCGGCGGGGCGTAGGGCTTGAGGTCGAGGCGGGGGATGGCGGTGGCGGCCAGGGGGGCCAGCAGGCCGGCGGCGAGGGCGGCGCTCAGCAGGGGCCCAGGCCCGGGCGCGCGCCGTGGGGCGGCGGGGGGGATGGGGGAGGCGATCGAAGCGGGCGGGGCCATCGCGGGCGGGGGCGGCTGTCCGCATCATGGCCAGGGCTGGGCTGGCTTCCAGCACGCTGGCCGCCAAAGGGCCAGCGCCCAGCGCGCCAGCTTCCACAATGGACGCCGTGCCCTGCCGCCCGTGAGCCGCAACACCAGCCCCCAGCCCACGGCCATGGCTCAGCCCAGCCCTGGATCCCGGCCCACCGCCGTGGCCCTGCTCTCCGGCGGCCTCGATTCGGCCACCGCCGCCGCCCTGGCCCTGGAGGCCGGCTATCGGGTGATCGGTCTCTCCTTCGACTACGGCCAGCGCCACCGCCGCGAACTGGAGGCTGCCACCGCAGTGGCCGCGGCCCTGGGCCTGGCGGAGCACCACGTGATCGACGTGAACCTGGCCGCCTGGGGCGGCTCCTCCCTCACCGATACCACCATCGCCGTGCCCAGCGGCGGCGTGGAGGTCGGCGTGATCCCCTCCACCTATGTGCCGGGCCGCAACACCGTGTTCATCGCCCTGGGCCTGAGCCTGGCCGAGGCCCGCGGAGCCAGCCAGATCGTGCTGGGCGTGAACGCGGTGGATTATTCCGGCTACCCCGACTGCCGCCCCGATTACCTCGACGCCTTCCAGACTCTGGCGGACCTGGCCAGCAAGGCAGGCCGCGAGGGCCACGGGGCGAGGCTGTGGGCGCCACTGGTGTATTGGAGCAAGGCCGAGATCGTGCGCCAGGCCCTGCGCCTGGGGGTGCCGATCGCCGCCACCTGGAGCTGCTATGCCGGCGGCGAGCGGCCCTGCGGCGTCTGCGACAGCTGCCGCATCCGCGATGCCGCCCTGGTGGAGGCGGGCCGCCCCGACCTGGCCTCGGGGGCAGCGGGCGCGTGACGGCCACGGCTGGGGGCACGGGGCAGGCGTTGTGGCCCCAGGCACTGCCCTGGCGGGAGCCGGCCGCCGTGGCAGCCGCCCTGGCCCGCGCCTACGGCCGGGAGGGCCTGATCTGGCTCGATGGCGACGGCAGCGCCCTTGGGCGTCACGCCACCCTGGCGGCGGATCCCCTGGAGCAGCGCGTCTGCCGCGGCCGGCCCGGCGAGCCAGGCGCCGTGGATCCCTTTCAGGTGCTGGCGGAACTGGCGGCCAGGGCGGCCGGTGAGCCGGCCCACTGGAGCGGCTGGCTCAGCTACGAGGCCGGAGCCTGGCTGGAGCCGGCACCCCACTGGCGGGCCAGCGCCATGGCCAGCCTCTGGCTGGCCCGCCACGATCCGGTGCTGCGCTTCGACCTGCGGGAGCGAAGGCTGGTCATGGAGGGCAGCGACCCAGAGCGCAACGCGGCTCTGGCCGCCCTGGTGACAGACCTGCCGGAGCCCGCTGGGGTTGGCGGGGCCCCTAGGCGTGGCGGAGCCGCGGACGGCGAGGGTTCGGACCTTCCCCCCACGAGTGCCATCCCCCTCGAGGGCTGGCGCTGGCACACCGACCCCGCCGGCTTCGCCCGCGGTGTGGAGCGCATCCGCGCCTGGATCGCCGCCGGCGATCTGTTCCAGGCCAACCTCACGGCCTGCGTGGAACAGACCCTGGCCGCGGCGCCCGATCCCCTCGCCCTCTACGGACAGTTGCGTGGCCACTGCCCGGCCCCCTTTGCCGGCCTGGCCATCGGCGGCGATGGCGCCGCCGGGGAAGCGGTGCTCTCCGCCTCCCCGGAGCGCTTCCTGCAGGTGAGCGGCACGGGGCTGATCGAAACCCGGCCGATCAAGGGCACCCGGCCGCGTTACAGGGATCCGGAGCGGGATGCCGACGCGGCGGCCGAGCTGGTGTGCAGCCCCAAGGACCGGGCCGAGAACGTGATGATCGTGGACCTGCTGCGCAACGACCTGGGCCGGGTCTGCGTGCCCGGCTCGATTGCTGTACCGCAGCTGGTGGGACTGGAGAGCTACCCCCAGGTGCATCACCTCACCTCCGTGGTGACCGGCCAGCTGGCGCCAGGCCGGAGCTGGGTGGACCTGCTGCGGGCCAGCTGGCCCGGGGGCTCGATCACCGGCGCGCCCAAGGTGCGGGCCTGCCAGCGCCTGGGGGAGCTGGAACCCGTGGCGCGTGGCCCCTACTGCGGCGCCCTGCTGCGTCTCGACTGGGACGGCAGCTTCGACAGCAACATCCTCATCCGCACGCTGCTGATGCAGGGGGCGCAGCTGCGCCTGCACGCCGGTTGCGGCATCGTGGCCGACTCCGACCCCGCAGCTGAGGCCGAGGAGCTGGGCTGGAAGCTGCAGCCGCTGCTGCGGGCCCTGGCGGGCTGAGGGCAAGCAGGAACCGATGGCACACCCCCCGGTGGCAACCGCGACCATGCCGGATGCCGCCGGGCCATACGGTCCGCCCCGCCCATGCCCCGATCCCGTGGCCCTCTCCCCCCTCACCGACACCCTGCTGGCCGCCAAGCGTCGCGCCGGTCTGAGCTTCGCCGATCTCGGCGCCCGCCTCGGCCGCGACCCGGTGTGGGTGGCGAGCCTCCTGCACGGCCAGTCGACCGCCTCGGCTGAGGAGGTCAGTGCCCTGGCGGATGCCCTGGGCCTGGAGGCCGAGCTGGTGGAACCCCTCACCCAGTTTCCGGTGAAGGGAGGGCTGGATCCGGTGCTGCCGACCGATCCGCTGCTCTACCGCTTCTACGAGATCCTGCAGGTCTACGGTTTGCCCCTCAAGGACGTGATCCAGGAGCAGTTCGGCGACGGGATCATGTCGGCGATCGACTTCAGCCTCAAGGTCGATCGGGTGGCGGACCCAGCCGGCGACCGGGTTCAGGTGACCCTGTGCGGCAAATTCCTGCCGTATAAGAAGTGGTGACCCCGCGGGCCGTGGCCCCATGAGCCACCCGGCCCCCGCTCCCCGCCCCATCGCCTGGTTCGAGGGGCGCTGGGGCGGCCCGGATGAGTTGGCCATCCCCCTGAGCGATCGGGGCCTGCTGCTGGCCGATGGCCTGTTCGAGACCGTGCTGGTGGAGGCGGGCCAGCCGCGGCTGCTGGCGGAGCATCTCGAGCGCTGGCATCACGCGGCGGCCCTGCTGGCCATGGCGCCGCCGCCGGGCCCCGCCGTCCTGGAGCCGCTGATCCACGAAGCCGTGGCCCGCGCGCAGGTGGGGGCCAGCAGCGCTGCCCTGCGGCTGAACTGGAGCCGGGGATCAGGGGGTCCCAACGCCCGCGGTCTGGATCTGCCGGAACCCGGGGCAGCGCCCCTGGAGCCCCGCTTCTGGCTGCAGCTCACCCCTACCCAAGCGACGTTTCAGCCGCTCACGGCGATCACCAGTCGCCTGGAGCGGCGCAACGCCGACAGCCTGCTGAGCCGTTGCAAGGGCTTCGCCTACGCCCCCGCGATCCAGGCCCGCCACGAGGCCCGCCGCGCCGGTGCCGACGACGCCCTGCTGCTGAGCACCACGGGCGAGCTGTGCTGCGCCTGTGCCGCGAATCTGTTGGTGCGGCGCGCTGGCCGGTGGCTCACGCCACCGCTGAGCAGTGGCTGCCTGCCGGGGGTGATGCGCCGGCGGGCCCTGGAGCTGGGGCTGGCCACGGAGGCCCGGATCGAACCCGCCAGCCTGGGCGACCCGTGCGGTCTGAGCGGCCCAGCAGGCGGCGCGGGCCAGGCCAGCACCATGGACGTGTCGAGCGGCACGAACCCACCGGGGGCCCCGGCCCTCCCTGATGGCGCCGTGCTGCTGCTCAACAGCCTGGGCTGCCGCCCCCTGGCGGCGCTCGACGGCCACCCTCTGCCGCTTTGGCCGGATCCCGAGGGGCTCTGGCGGTCCCTTTTCGCGGCTTGATCCTCGCGGGCTGATCACCCCGGCAGCGGCCACAATGGGACACCGCCGCCTCCGCCATGGCCCCCGACTCCAGCAGCCAACTGCGCCGCAGCCTGGGCCTGCGCAGCCTCACCCTGGCGGTGGTGACCAGCACCATCGGCTCGGGCTGGCTGTTCGCCCCCTTCTACGCCGCCCGCGCCGCCGGTGCCGCCAGCCTGCTGGCTTGGTTGCTGGGCGGTGCCCTGGCCCTGGCGCTGGCCCTGGTGTTCGCTGAGCTCGGGGCCCTGGTGACCAGCTCCGGCGCCCTGGCCCAGATCCCCCTGCTCAGCCATGGCCGCAGCGCCGGCTTCATCGGCGGCTGGTGCGCCTGGATCGCCTACGTGAGCCTGCCCACGATCGAGGTGCTGGCCATGCTCCAGTACCTGGCCAGCAGCCTGCCCTGGCTCACCGCCGATGGGGGCGCCGGCCAGGTGCTCAGCGGCGCCGGCCTGATGGTGGCGGTGCTGCTGCTGCTGGCGATGGCCTGGATCAATCTGGCGGGGATCACCTGGCTGGCCCGCTGGATCGAGGGGCTCACCGCCTGGAAGCTGGTGGTGCCGCTGCTGGTGTCGCTGACCCTGATGCTCACGGCGGGCCACTGGGGCAACCTGGGCGCGCCGCTGGTGGGTACCGAGCCGGCGAGCGCCGGCGCAGCTGGCAGTGGGGTGGTAGGCGCCATCGGCGCCGGCGGCATCCTGTTCAGCCTTCTGGGCTTCCGCACCGCCATGGACCTGGCCGGGGAGGCCCGCCGCCCCCAGCGGGATGTGCCGCTCGCCATGGGGCTGGGGCTCGGGATCTCTCTGGCGATCTACCTGGTGCTGCAGCTGGCCTTTCTGGTGGCGGTGCCGCCCGAGCTGCTTGCTGGCGGCTGGGCCCAGCTGCGGCTCACCGCCCACGGCGGGCCGCTGGTGGCGGTCGCCTTGGGCCTCGGCCTCGGCTGGGTGGTGACCCTGCTGCTGAGCGATGCGGTGATCTCCCCCGGGGCAACGGCTCTCACCTACCTGGGGGTGTCGGCGCGGGTGGGCTGGATGATGGGCCGCTGCGGCCTGCTGCCGGCCGGCCTGGGCCGCCTGAACCGCCAGGCCGTGCCGGCCATGGCGCTGCTCTGGAGCCTGGCCATCGGCCTGCTGTTGCTGCTGGGCGGCCCCAGTTGGCAGCGGGTGGTGAGCTTCCTCACCGCCACCCTGGTGATCGCCCTTGCCATGGGCCCCGTGAGCCTGCTGGCCCTGCGGCGGCAGCTGCCCGAGGAACCGCGGGCCTTCAGGCTCCCCTGGGCCGGGCTCTGGTGCCCGCTCACCTTCGTGGCGGCCAGCTGGGCGATCCTGTGGTGCGGCCGCGGCGCCCTCGAAGGGGCCGTGGGGCTGTTGCTGGGTCCGGCCCTGGTGTTCAACCTCGTGGAGTGGCGCCGTGGCCGTCCCCTGCAGGCCCGCAGCGGCGCCTGGTGGTGGCTCTACCTGGGGGGCCTGCTGGCCATCAGCGAACTGATCGGGCCGGGGCGAACCCTGGCCTGGTCCGCGGGGGGGCAGGCGGCCGTGGTGGCCGCCTTCGCGCTGGCGGTGTTCCCGCTGGCGGTAGCCACGCGCCTGCCCCACATCTCGTCCGACGCTCGGGTGGAGTTGCGTAGCGCGGCCGGCTAGGCGGCGGCGGACCAGGGGCGGCGGACACCGCCCGGGCAGCCGTCATAGGGTCGCGCTGCGCACGACAAGCTCGAGACGACATGGCGGTTGGCGACTCGCGGCGCCTGACGCCCGCAGGGGTGGGGGTGGCTCTGCTGCTGGCGCTGGCGGCCTGCGGCGCCCGGCGTGAGGTGGCGGTCCAGCAGGCCCGCGCCGGTGACACCCTGGTCGCTGAGGGGGATACCCGGGTGGATCTGGTCCAGGCGTTCCGCCCCGGCTTCCCGAATGGCCTCTACAGGGGGGTGGTGCGGGTGCAGGAGCCCGGCGCCCCCGCAGGCGGCCAGCTCTACACGCTCAGCGGGATCTGCAGCGTGCGCAACCAGCCCGGCTGGCCCACCTACGATAATCTCTACGGCCATCGGATCGACAACCTGGCGGAGGCGGAACGCCCAGCCAGCAAGAAGCAGGGCCAGGTTCTGTATCACTTCGACGGACGGATCGAAGCCAGCGGTGGCTTCATCCCCACGGCATGGATGCAGCGCCTCAAGGACAATCTCTGCCGCCGGGGTGACTTCGACGACCGCCCGGCTGAGGTCCGATCCAAAGGGTGAGCCGAGGGGCCCATCTGCGGGCCCAGGCACGTTACAGCGACCCAGATCCAGTAGCAAATGACACCTCGCGACGTGGATTCGTCGCCTTGGATGCCCCCGAAACCGTTCGGGTTGTCTGCTGTGCCCAAGACTTTGTTCAAGGTTGATCTCACCAAGCCGATGGATCAACAGGAGATGCCGGGTCACAACCGTTGGCATCCCGACATTCCTGCCGTGGTATCGGTCAACCCGGGCGAGGTGTTCCGCATCGAATGCAAGGACTGGACCGACGGCCAGATCAAGGACAACGATGACCCCCAGGACATCGCCGACGTCAATCTCGAAGTCGTCCATGTGCTGAGTGGACCCATCTGGGTCAATGGGGCCCAGCCGGGGGACATCCTGGTGGTGGACATTCTGGATGTGGGTGCCCTGCAGGGTGATGAGTGGGGCTTTACCGGCATCTTCGCCAAGGAAAATGGTGGCGGCTTCCTCACGGATCACTTCCCCAAGGCCGCCAAGGCGATCTGGGATTTCGAGGGCATCTACACCTCATCGCGGCACATACCCGGTGTGCGCTTCGCCGGCATCACCCACCCGGGCCTGATCGGTTGTGCCCCCTCCCAAGAACTGCTGCGGGAATGGAACCGGCGCGAAACCGAGCTGGTGAATACCGCACCGGATCGCCGCACCTACGGCGCTGGCCTATCCGGCAGCGAGCCGGTGCTGGCGGCGCTGCCGAACCCCAACAGCGCCATTCTTGGCACCCTGCCCGGCTCGGAGTTTGAGCGGGTGGCTAACGAGGCGGCCCGCACCGTGCCACCTCGGGAGCATGGCGGCAACTGCGACATCAAGAACCTCACCAAGGGCACCAGGATCTACTTCCCCGTCTATGTGGAAGGCGCCAAACTCTCGATGGGCGACATCCACTTCTCCCAGGGGGATGGGGAGATCTCCTTCTGCGGCGCCATCGAGATGTCGGGCTACCTGGATCTGCACGTGGAGATCATCAAGGGGGGTGTCGAGAAGTACGGGATGGTCAACCCCATGTTCAAGACCAGCCCAGTGGAGCCCCACTTCACCGACTACCTGGTGTTCGAGGGAATCTCGGTGGATGAGTTTGAGGGCAAGCAGCACTACATGGATGTGCATATTGCCTACCGCCGTGCGTGCCTCAACGCGATCGAATATCTCAAAAGGTTCGGCTACACGGGCGAGCAGGCCTACCTGCTGCTGAGCTGTGCACCTGTGGAGGGACGGATCAGTGGCATCGTGGACATTCCCAATGCCTGCGCCACCCTGGCCATTCCCACGTCCATCTTCGATCAGGACATCCTGCCCCGCTGACGCTCGGTCCCTGCCCTTGTCCCTGTCCTCAGGGACGTCGAGAAGGCTGACAAGCCCGTGAACCAGGGGGGAGGGAGCTGATCCCTCCCCTGCTTCTGTGATCCCCCGATTCCCACCCCTGCCTCGATGCCTGTCTACGAATTCCGGTGCCCGCAAGGATGCGACACCTATGAGGTCTGGCGCAGCATTGCGGAACGTCAGACCGACACGGACTGTCCCCAGTGCGGCGCCCAGGGCAGCCGCCTGTACCACCCGCCAATGACTCTCACAGGTCCTCTGCGTCTGAAGCGCGAAGTCGCTGAGCCACGCCTGGTCCGCAAGGAGAACCCCGGCAGCGAGACTGGCACCAAGCCTCGGCTGCGGGCCAGTGATACCAGGCCCTGGATGCTCAACCGGGGCTGCTGATCCAGGGACAGGTCGTCCCACGACCCACACGACCAGAAGCCCTGCTGACCGAGGACGCGAGTCCAGGCCTGCAGGGCTTGTCTGATGGTGAGCGGGAGTCAGACCGTAAGGAATTCCTGGACGATGGCATCTGAGAGCTGCTCGGTCGGGCCACTGGAAACGATGCCACCACGCTGCATAGCGTAGTAGAAATTCGACTGGCGTACAAAGTGCAGATGCTGCTCCACCAGCAACACACTGATGCCCGTCTCCTTCATGATTCGCTGCACGGCATGCTCAATGTCGAGGATGATCGAGGGCTGGATTCCCTCGGTGGGTTCATCGAGCAGCAGCAGCTTCGGCTTGCCAAGCAGGGCCCGTGCGATGGCCAGCTGTTGCTGCTGGCCCCCGCTCAGGTCACCGCCTTTGCGGTTCAGAAACTTCTCCAGGATGGGGAAGAGATCAAAGACCAACGGGTCGATGTGCCGATTCCTGCCGAGGCCTCCCGGCAGGGCCTCCATACCAAGCAGCAGATTTTCGCGGACCGTGACCTGGGGGATGATGTCGCGCCCCTGGGAAACGTAGCCAATGCCAGAGCGGGCCCGACGGTAGGGCGGTTCCGTCTTGAGCTGTTTGTCGCCGTATTGAACAGTGCCTGAGCGCTGCTGCAGCAACCCGATGATGGTCTTGAGAAAGGTTGTCTTGCCGACACCATTGCGGCCAATCAGGCAGACCATCTGCCCTTCTGGGATCGAGAGATCCACGTTGCGCAGGATATGACTCTCGCCGTAATAGACGTTCAGGTCGGAGACCTGCAGGATCGGCTGGAGGCTCATGGCGATGGGTCCAAAGGAAAGGCGAAAATGAGCAGACAGTAGGGAAGGAATGCGGCAAATCCTGCGGGGTCAGCGCACTAGTCGTCGCTCTGGCCCAGATACACCTCAATCACCCGCGGATCGGCCTTGACCTGCTCCAGCGGGCCTTCAGTCAATAATTGGCCCTGGTGCAGAACCGTTACAGGGGCGTTCAGGTCGCGGATGAATTCCATGTCGTGCTCGATCACCACCACGGTGTGATCGCCCGCCAGGGATTTGATCAGCTCGGCAGTGCGCACCGTCTCCTCATCGGTGAGACCTGCCACAGGCTCATCCAGCAACAACACCTCGGGCGCCTGGGCTACCAGGGTGGCGATGGCCAGCCACTGCTTCTGGCCATGGGAGAGGGAGCCGGCACGGGTGGTGGCGAAGGGCGCCAGGCCGACGTAGTGCATCAGCCGCTGAACTTCATCCTTGGCCGATGTAGGTAGCTTGTCGATGAGGAGGTTGAAGGCACTTTTGTGGGGCGAAACGGCCAGTTCCAGGTTGCGCAGCACGGTCAGGTTCTCGAACACCCGAGGGGTCTGGAACTTACGCCCGATGCCTTCCCTGGAGATCCGCTGCTCGGACAGTCCTACCAAGGACTTGCCTCGAAAAGTGACCGTTCCCTTCGTGGGGCGCACCTTGCCGGTGATCACATCCAGAAACGTGGTCTTGCCGGCACCATTGGGACCAATGATGGATTTGAGCTCGCCCTTGTTTAGGGTCAGACTGAGGTCGGTGAGCGCATAGAAGCCATCAAAGCTTACACTCACGTCGTGGAGTTCAAGCAGGGGTTGAGTCATGGGCTCGGACCGACTGAAGAGGCGAACGGAACAGAGGAAAGCTGAGGACAGAACTGGAGGCGCATCGAGCGAGGTGCCTGGCACCGATGCGGACAATGATCAGGAGAGCTCCTCCAATGCTGTTGCATTTTCATCCAGCTTGGGATAAGTGCGGGCCTTTGGCGCGATGCCAAACGCGGCCAGTAGGGTACGGAACCCGCCATTCTTGAACCAGCCGTAGATGCCGTCCGGCATCAGCACAACAACGAAGATGAACAGGGCCCCCTGAACAAAGAGCCAGAGTTCGGGCAAGGCCTCGCTGACCAGACTGCGCAGGTAGTTGACGAGGGTCGCGCCGATGATCGGTCCCACCAGGGTGCCGCGACCGCCCACAGCCACCCAGATCACCATCTCAATCGAGTTGGAGATGGACATGAACTGGGGCGAGACGATGCCGGTCTGCACGGTGTAGAGGGCACCCGAAACGCCGCAGAGGGCACCCGCCACCAGGAAGACGATTGTCTTGAAGGGAACGGGGTTGAAACCGGTGAAGCGAAGGCGCTGCTCATCATCGCGTATGGCGATCAGGGCATCTCCGAAACGACCGCTGGTGAAGTAACGGCAGATCAGATAGGCCACTGGAAGCAATACCACGGTAAGGCGGTAAAGCCAGAGCTGCATGTCAGGAGAGCCCACCAACATGCCAAAGAGTTCGGTGGTACTGGTCTTTAGACCGTTGGTACCATTGATCAGCTTCTGTTGGCCGTTGAAGAAGTGATAGAAGACCATCAACGCCGCTTGGGTGATGATCGAGAAGTACACGCCCTTGATGCGGTTCCTGAAGATCAGGTAACCCACCAGACCGGCTACGATCGCCGGAATCAGCCACAGGGCAATCAGGGTGAAGGTGGGCGACCAGAAGGGCTGCCAGAAGAAGGGCAGCTGTTCAACGCCGTAGTTCTCGAAGAACTTGGGTATGCCATTGCCACCTGCCTCGCTCTTGGTGTTGAGCATCAGGTTCATGGCCACCGCATAACCGCCCAGGGAGAAGAAGATTCCCTGTCCCAGACTGAGAAGACCGGTGTAGCCCCAGATCAGGTCAATGGCCAGGGCCGTGATGGCCAGGGCGAAATAGCGACCGAACAGGTTGAGTCGGAAGTCATCCAGGATCGCCGGCAGGATGAACAGGGCGATCGCCAGCAGGATCCAGGGAACGAGGCGTTGAACGAGTTTCAAGGCTGGAGCTCCAGAGTTGGAGGAGAACGGTCGCGGTCAGGGGGATCGGCGCGGGCGCTATCAGGCTTCGACGGAACGTCCCTTTTGCGGGAACATGCCGTTTGGACGGAACTGCAGGAAGGCGATAATGAAGATGAACACCAACACCAGGGACATGCTGGTGGTGGCGAAGAACTCGACCACACCCTTGGCAGCCGGAGGCAGGTTCGGGAATACGATCAGCAGAGACCCCGATCCCACAACGGATTGGATGATGCCGAGGATCAGCGAGGCGAGAATTGTGCCAAGCAGATTGCCCACACCTCCCAGCACGATCACCATGAAGCAGGACACGATGTAGGCCGCCCCCAGGTTGGGCCCAACGGAACCAAGCAACGTGATGGCGCATCCAGCCACCCCAGCCAGCCCGGAGCCAATACCGAAGGTGATGCTGTCAACCCGATCGGTGGGAATGCCCAGGCAGTTGCTCATCTGACGGTTCTGGGTGACGGCACGGATGCGGAGCCCCCAGGCGCTCTTGGTCAGGAACCAGACCATCGCCAGCAGCAGCACGATGGAGAGGAGGATGATGAAGATGCGGATGCCGGGCAGTTCAATGCCGCCGATCTTGCCCCAGCTGCCCTGCAGCCATTTCGGAGCGGTGACGTCAATGTTGCGCGGTCCGAACCAGGCGCTCGCGAGGGGCCTGATCGCCGAGAGGGCGTTGACACTGACCAGGCCGATCACGCCGGCAATGGCCCAGGTGACGCCATAGAGATAGGGAAAGAAAGGCTTGTCGCCGATCTTGAGGCGCAACAGACGTGTTCCCAGAAAGCCGAGGGCGACGGCGATCAGGATCCCCATCAGCATGGCGCTGGAGATGCTGCGCACCAGCTGGATCAGGATCAGGCTGACCCCCCAGGTGGCCAGCAGGGTCTCCAAGGGTCGTCCATAGAGCTGGCGGATCAGGGTTCGCTCCAGCAAGACCCCCACCAGGGCAGTCACGATGAAGGAGAGCACCAGTGCCACGGGGAAGTAGAGCTCGAAGATCACCCCCCCCATGGGCTTGAACAGGGACTGGACGACGAAGGTCACGTAGGCACCCAGCATCATCAACTCGCCATGGGCAAGGTTGATCACACCCATCAGACCGAAGACGATCGACAGCCCCGTGGCGGCCAGCAACAGCACGGAGCCGATGCTGAGTCCATCGAGAATCTGGGAAAAGAAAAGTTCCACGGGTGGAAAGCGCTAGCGACGTTCTCAGGACCGGAGCAGCTCCAGCCCGAGGGGGAAGGTGACAGGGCCGCCCCGCCGCCTGAAGGCGGCGGGGCGAGGCCGGTGACAGGTCCAGAGGGACGGCGGGGTGGTCCGATCTCGGGTAACCCCGGGATCGGACCAGCGGTTGGGACGGCGATCAGGTGCCCATCTTGAACTTGCCGGCATCCGGCCGATTCAAGGTCCAGTCGCAGGTGTAGCCCTTGGTGTCGGGCACAAACTGGTTCCAGGGGATCGGCGGAATGGCTTTCTTGCTGTCCTCCAGGATCTTGAACTGGCCGGTGGCCTCAGCTTCCCCGATCAGCACCCGCTCGGAGGTGTGGTGGTTGGGGAACATCTTGATCTCACCCTGCGGAGCGGCAAAGGTGATGCCGATCATGTCCTTACGGACCTTGTCGAGATCCTCGAAGGTGCCGGCCTTCTCAACGGCGTTCTTCCAGAGATAGACCATGTTGTAGGCCGATTCGGCCGGGTCACCGGTCACCCGATCCTTGCCATACATGGACTGGAAGTCTGCGGTGAACTTCTTGGAGGCTGGGGTGTCCAGGCTCATGAAGAAGTTCCAGGCGGCGTAGGTGCCGGTGGTGTACTCAGGCCCGATCTGGCGGATCTCCTCCTCAGCGATGGAGAAGGACATGATCGGGTACTTGGCCGGATCGATGCCGGCGGCCTTGAACTGCTTGAACAGGGCGACGTTGGAGTCCCCGTTCAGGGTGTTGATGATGATGCCGCCGTCAGGGAAGGCCTTCTTGATCTTGGCAATGATCGGAGCAACCTCGGTATTACCGAGGGGGATGTAGTCCTCGCCGACGGTCTCGCCGCCAAGGGCCTTCATCTGCTCCTTGATGATCGTGTTGGCCGTCCGCGGATAGACGTAGTCGGAGCCAACTAGGTAGACCTTCTTGCCCAGCTTGTCGCCGAAGGTCTTCATCAGCCAATCCACGGCAGGCTCAGCCTGCTGGTTGGGAACGGCGCCGGTATAGAAGATGTTCCTGGAACACTCCTGACCTTCGTATTGAATCGGGTAGAAGAGGATGTGATTCTTCGCTTCAAAGACCGGCAGCATGGCCTTGCGGCTGGCGGAGGTCCAGCCCCCGAACACCACGGCGACCTTGTCGGAATCAATCAGCTTCTGGGCCTTCTCGGCGAAGGTGGGCCAGTCCGAGGCGCCATCTTCGGAGACGGCCACGATCTTGTAGGACTTGCCACCGACCTTGACACCACCGGCTTCATTGATCTCCTTGATCGCCATCTCCTCGACCTCCTTCAGGGTCGTTTCGGAAATGGCCATCGTTCCGCTCAGGGAGTGGAGGATGCCGACCTTCACTTCTCCGTCGAACTTGCCTCCGGATTCACCGCCGCCACCGCCACCGCAGGAGGCCAGAGACACGCCGACGGCGGTTGCGGCGAGACCGGCAACCAGTCGCCTCGGGAAATTCAGAACCATTGGTCCCTTTTCAATTTGAATGGGCGCCGCAACGCTGACGGCAGCCGGAACCTAAGGACCGGGACCGGCCTTTCATGTATCCGATGAGACAGAACCAGCCAAGCCCAGGCGTGGATGTGAGTTTGCGGTTCTGGGGCAGCCCTTTTCGTCGCCATGCACACAACAACCTGCCCTCCAAAGATCACTATCCTGATGCGCAAAGTGATGTATGCGGCCCCCAACGCTCTGGTGTCTTCAGGGCCTTGGCAGAACAGGCTCAGCCGGGCAGCTGTTGCAGCAGAAACCGCTCCACCTGCTCCAGCCCCTCGCCACTGCGCAGGTTGGTGAAGCACCAGGGGCGGCCGCCGCGCATGCGCTCGGTGTCGTGCTCCATCACCTCCAGGCTGGCGCCCACCAGCGGAGCCAGGTCGGTCTTGTTGATCACCAGCAGGTCGGAGCGGGTGATGCCGGGGCCGCCCTTGCGGGGGATCTTGTCGCCGGCAGCCACGTCGATCACGTAGATGCACAGGTCCACCAGCTCGGGGCTGAAGCTGGCGGCCAGGTTGTCGCCGCCGCTCTCCACCAGCACCAGATCCAGCCCCGGGAAGGCCCGTTCCAGCTCCTCCACCGCCGCCCGGTTGATCGAGCAGTCCTCACGGATCGCCGTGTGGGGGCAGCCACCCGTCTCCACGCCGCGAATGCGCTCCGGCTCCAGGGCGCCGGCGCGGGTGAGGAACTGGGCATCCTCCTGGGTGTAGATGTCGTTGGTGACCACCGCCAGCTGCAGCCGCTCCCGCAGCCGCCGGCAGAGGGCCTCCACCAGGGCCGTCTTGCCCGAGCCCACCGGTCCGGCGACCCCGACCCGCAGCCGGCTGCCCCCGCTGGCCACGGTTAGCCCACCACCTGGGTGGCTTCCTTGAGCAGCGATTCCGGCAGGGTCACGCCAATGGCGGCAGCGGTGGTCTTGCTCACCAGCAGGTCGGTCTTGGTGAGGGGCTCGAAGGCGATCTTGGCGGGCGATTCGCCCTTCAGCACCCGCACCGCTAGCTTGCCGGCGGCATAGCCATCGGCGTGATAGGTCCAACCGATTGTTGCGAGGGTGCCCGGTAACTTGATGTCGTCGGCATCCACCGAATACACGGGGATCTTGTTCTCCAGACCTACCTTGGCGATCGAGCCGAAGCCCTGGATCGTGGCGTAATCGCCGATCTTCACGAAGGCCTCCACCTTTTTCTCCGCCAGGGCCTGGGCCGCCTGCAGCACCTCACCGGAGTTGGCCACCGCCTGCTCCACCACCGTGATGCCGCGCTTGGCGGCCTCTTGGCGCAGCACCTTGGCTTCGTATTCGGAGTTGGGCTCGCCGGGGTTGAAGATCAGGCCCACGGTCTTGAGGGCCGGGTTCACGGCCCGGGCCAGATCCAGCTCCTTGCCCACCGGGTTGGTGCCGATGGTGCCCACCACGTTGGGCTTGTGCTGGCCCACGCCGCCGGGGGGCGTGCCAGCGCCGGCGCCCCAGGGGTTGGAGGTGTACGTGAAGATCACGGGCACCGAGGCGGGCATCACCTTCATGGCTGCCTGCAGGGGCGGCGTCCCCACCGCCACCACCATGTCCACCGGCTCGCCTAGGAACTGCTTCATCACCAGGGTGGTGTTGGGCAGTTCGCCGGCGGCGTCCTTGCGGATCAGGGTCACGGTGGAGCCGTCCTTGAAGCCGGCATCGGCCAGGGCCGCGATCACCCCGTCGCGGGTCTGGTTGGGGGGCGGGGCATCCACCATCTGCAGGATGCCGATCACCGGGCCCTTGGCACTGCGATCGCCGCCGAGCTTGCCGCACGCGGCCAGCAGCAGGCTGCTGCCGGCACCCGCCCCCATCAGGGCCAGAAACTCGCGACGGCCGAGGGTCATGGGGAGGTGGAGGATCCAGCTCCAACTGTGGCGCTGCCGTAGAGGGCCCGCAATGAGGTCGGGGTGAACTGTTGCCGCTCGGCGGCGCTCCAGTCACCGATCAGCTGGCCGTCCTGCAGCATCACCAGCCGGTCGCCGTAGCGCAGGGCCTGCTCGAGGCTGTGGGTCACCATCAAGGTGGTGGTGCCGAGCCGGCGTACCAGCCGCTCGGTGAGCTCCATCACGGTGGCCTCGGCCCGGGGATCGAGGGCGGCGGTGTGCTCGTCGAGCAGGAGCAGGCTCGGCTTCCCCAGGGTCGCCATCACCAGGCTGATGGTCTGGCGCTGGCCGCCGGAGAGCTGGCCCACCGCTGTGTCGAGCCGATCGGCCAGGGGCAGGCCCAGCTCCTGCAGCAGGGCCCTGTAGCGCTGGCGATCGGCGCGGCTGGGGTGCAGACCGCCGAGCAGACCGCGCCGACCGAACACACTGCTGCGACGGCATTCGGCCAGCCGCAGGTTCTCGGCGATGGTCAGGCTGGGGGCCGTGCCATCGAGCGGGTTCTGCATCACCCGCCCGATGACTCGGGCCCGCCGATAGTCCGGCCATCCAACCAGGTCCCGGCCATCCAACTGAACCGAGCCTCCGCCGGCCCGCAGGCTGCCGGCGATCAGATTGAGCAACGTCGACTTGCCGCAGCCGTTGCTGCCGATCACCACCACGAACTGGCCCGTGGGGCAGGCGAGCTGGAAGCCGTCGAACAGCTGGCGCCAGCCGCCGCCGGGTTGGGGGTGACCCCAGCGCAGATCACGGACCTGCAGGCTCATGGCCGGCCTCCGGGATCGGAGAGGCGTGGGATGCGCACCCGGCCCAGGGCCAGGGCCGCCAGCAGCAGCAGGGCCGTGGCCAGCTTGAGATCCACCGGCTCCATGCCCAGCTGCAGGGCCAGGGCAATCATCGCCCGGAACAGCACCGAACCCACCACCACCGCCAGCAGGGCCATCGGCACGCTGCGGGGCCGCAGCACCGACTCGCCGACGATCACGGCTCCGAGGCCGAGGATCAGCGAGCCGATGCCCATGGCCGAGTCGGCGAAGCCGTTGTAAAGGGCCACCAGGGCACCGGCGAGGGCCACCAGGCCATTGCCGGCGGCAATGCCAACGGTGAGGCCTCGGCCGGTGCTGATGCCGTTGGCACGGGCCATCACCGGGTTGTTGCCCAGGGCCCGCAGGGCCAGGCCCATGTCGGTGGCCAGCATCAGGGCCAGGAAGCCGATCAGGCCCGCCACCACCAACAGCAGCGCCAGGGCCCACTGGCCGTCGGGGCCCAGGCCCAGATCGGGCAGGTGGCGGATCGCCAGGGGCGGGTCGGTGAGCGGGATGTTGGAGCGGCCCATCAGCCGCAGGGTCACGGTGTAGAGGCCGGTGGTGGTGAGGATGCCGGCGAACAGGTCATTCACCCCGAGGCGGGTGTGGATCAGGCCGGTGACGGTGCCCGCCAGGGCCCCCAGGGCCACGGCCGCCAGCAGGGCCAGGGGCGGGGCCACGTCGCGGCTGATCAGCAGGGCGGCGCTGCCCCCGCCGAGGGCGAAGGAGCCGTCGACGGTGATGTCGGCGAAGTTGAGCACCCGTAGGGTGAGATACACGCCGAGGGCGAGGCCGGCATAGGCCAGGCCCTGGTCGAGGGCGCCGATCCAGATGGAGAGCATCGGCGCATTGTGCCGGCAATCCGGGTGGGGGCCCAGGTGGGGCCTAGCACCTTCAGCTGCGGAACAGGCGCGAATACAGCTCGGCGTGCTGGAGCTGGGCCAGGCCCGCTCCCACCCCGCCGCTCCAGAGATCGCGGGGATCGGCTGCGGCCAGGCTCGCCGCCCGCTCGGCGATCAGCGGCGCCAGGGCCAGCTGCAGCCGCTGGCCGTCGGTGGGCCCCAGGGGCACCAGCCGCACCGCGGCGCTGATCTGGTTGGCCACCCAGCCATAGAGGTAGGCCTGCTCCAGGGCCGGAGACGCCAGCTCCAGGCAGAGGCCGGCCCAGGCAAAGGCGGCCGGCCAGGCCAGAGCCTGAACACGGGTGGAACCGGCCCGGGCGGCCAGCGGCATGCCCGAGCCGGGCAGGGGCCAGCCCAGATCGGTCAGCAGCTGGAGCAGCGACTGGCCCATCTGCAGTTGCTGGGCCCGCAGTTCGGCCGCCTCGCGCTGGGCCAGCAGCCAGCCATCGAGTTCGACCAGCTCCCGCCGCCCCGCCGCAGCCCGCTCCAGGTCGCCTGCCTGCTCCCCACCCTCCGCCTCCCGCCAGTGCCGCAGGGCCGCGGCCAGGGGGGCCAGCGCCGCCGCCTCGATCGCCACCGCGCCGCGCCGCAGCTCCGCCTCCAGCCAGCCCCGCAGCGCTGCCGCGTCGCCCAGGCGCCCGGCCTGCACCAGCACCTCCAGCCCCTCCGAATAGCTGAAGCCACCCACCGGCAGTGCCGGACTCACCAGCTGGAACAGTCGCAGCCGCGCGGCGTCCGCCATCAGGCGTGGTGCTGGTGGTGGTGCTGGTGGGCGCCACCGCCATAGGCGCCGGCCTCGGGCCGGAAGGGGGCCTGCAGCTCCTCCAGCTCCAGGCCCCGCTGGCTCAGCAGCTCCGCCAGCACCGAGTCCTGCAGCAGCCGCAGCTCGCCGGGGTGGAGTTCCAGGGCTACGTGGCGGTTGCCGAGGTGATAGGCCGCCTGCAGCAGGGCCAGGGGGTCGGCCGCCAGCACCCGCAGCAGCGGCTCCGGCGCCGCCTCCACCTGGACCCGCGTGCCGCCGGGGCCGCCCAGCCACTCGCCTGGCTCCAGGGCTGCCCCCCGGGGCAGCTGCAACAGCAACGCCCGGCCGCAGGCACTGCTGCGGCGCCCCCGCAGGCTGGTGCGCTCCTGGGCCGTGAGCGGCAGGCGCAGCGAGGCAGGGCCAGTGGCAGCCTGGGGATCGTGGCCCAGGCGCTGCTCCAGCAGCAGGGGCGCCAGGGATTCGGGACCTTGGCCTCGGTCCGGATCCGGGCTGCCTGCGGTGGACGACGCGGAAGGCAGGACGGACGACACGGGGCGGGGCGGACGAACGGAATGGCGAGAGGCGGGACAGCCGGGCGACCGGGAAGCAGGCCGGCCGGGGTACAGCGAGCCCACCCTGGCGACCTGGGGCATCACGACCCTGTGCCCGTTGTTACCGGAACGCGCCTACCGCGACCCCAGCATGGACCCATGAACGGTCCGGCCCCAGTTCCTATCAGCCTCCAGGCCGATCCCGCCGCCATGCCACCGCCCGCCCCCTGGCGCGGCGAGGCCCGGCTGCAGTTCGCCCCCGGCGAAGGCGGCCGCACCGTGAACCAGGGCGGGGCCACGGCGCCGCTCAAGCTGCAGCGTGCCATCCACCACGGGGACGGCCGCTGCGAACTGCCGCTGTTGCACACCGCCGGTGGCCTGGTGGGCGGCGATCAACTGCGGCTCCAGGCCGAGCTGGCGCCCGGCAGCCGCGCCCTGCTCACCAGCGTGGCGGCGCAGAAGGTCTACGGCTCGGTGGGGCGCTCGCGCCGCGCGCCGGGGGGCAGCTGGGCCCAGCAGGAGCTGGGATTGCGGCTGGCGGCCGGCGCCGACCTGGAGTGGCTGCCCCAGGAGCTGGTGCTCTACGGCGGTGGCCTGTTCGAGCAGCGCACCCGGGTGGAGTTGGCGCCCGGGGCCGGCTTCCTCAGCGCCGAGGTGGTGCGGCTGGGGCTGAGTGCGGCCGGCGAAGACCTGGGCTCGGGCCGCTGGCGCTCCCAGCTGGAGATCCGTCGCCAGGGTGCTGATGGGAGCCGCTGGGAGCTGGTGGACCGGCTGGAACTGGGCGGCGAGGGCCTGGATCAGGAGCACGGCATGGCGGGCCAGCCGGTGTTCGGCAGCTTGGTGTGGGCGGCGCCTGAACCGCTCGAGGCCGGCCGCCTGGCCGACCTGCTCGCCGCCTGCCGCGGCGACCGCGAGGGGCTGGAGGGGGAGATGGCCTGCGGCCCCCTGCCTCAAGGCCTGGTGGCCCGCTACCGCGGCCGCTCCACCCAGGCGGCACGCTTCTGGTTCACGCGCCTCTGGGCCCGCACCCGCGCCGTGCGCGGCCTGGAGCCGCCCGCCTTGCCGCGGGTGTGGCCGTTCCAGGAGGACCCGCTGGCGGGGATCGCGGCCTGAGGGCACCGGGCAGACCACCAGCCCGTTCCCCCTGAACGGTCCAACGCGGCATCCCACTGTCAGAGTGAAGGCATCCAGCCCAACGCCGCACCCGCCCAGGCGCCATGCACCTGACCCCCCAGGAGAAGGACAAGCTCCTGATCGTGACCGCGGCCCTGCTGGCGGAGCGGCGCATGAACCGCGGCCTCAGGCTGAACTACCCGGAAGCGGTGGCTTGGCTCAGTTTCCTCGTGCTGGAAGGGGCCCGCGACGGTCGCAGCGTGGCCGAACTGATGGCGGAGGGAACCACCTGGCTGGGCCGCGACCAGGTGATGGAGGGGGTGCCGGAGCTGGTGCACGAGGTGCAGATCGAAGCGGTGTTTCCTGACGGCACCAAGCTCGTGACCCTGCACGACCCGATCCGCTGAACCGCTCCCGACACCCACAGCCGCCACCCTGCGATGCCCCCCCTGATCCCCGGCGAACTGCTCCCTGAACCCGGCACGTTGGAGCTGAATGCCGGCCGCCCCGTCACCACCCTGCTGGTGGCCAACAGCGGCGATCGGCCAGTGCAGGTGGGCTCCCACTTCCACTTCCACGAGGCCAACGGCGCCCTGCAGTTCGACCGCGAAGCGGCCCGCGGCCTGCGCCTCGACATCCCGGCCGGCACGGCGATCCGCTTCGAGCCTGGCGACAGCCGCGAGGTGCAGTTGGTGCCCTTCGCCGGTGCACGCCGCGTGTTCGGCTTCAACGGCCTGGTCAACGGCCCACTCGACTGAACCCTCCAGGCCGCAACGCGAACCCCGGCCCCCCTGCCTGCCCATCTCCTCAGCCGCCCCGGCCATGCCCTACCGGATCGATCGCCGCACCTACGCCGAGACCTACGGCCCCACCACGGGCGACCGGCTGCGGCTGGCTGACACCGAGCTGATTCTCGAGGTGGAGAAGGACTACACCGTCTACGGCGATGAGGTGAAGTTCGGCGGCGGCAAGGTGATCCGCGACGGCATGGGTCAGGCCCAGACCACCCGCGCCGATGGTGCCGTGGACACGGTGATCACCAACGCCCTGATCCTCGACTGGTGGGGCATCGTGAAGGCCGACATCGGCCTGCGCGACGGCCGCATCGTGGCCATCGGCAAGGCGGGCAACCCCGATACCCAGGCTGGGGTGACGATCGTGGTGGGACCGGGCACCGAAGCGATCGCCGGGGAAGGTCACATCGTGACCGCCGGCGCCATCGACACCCACATCCACTTCATCTGTCCTCAGCAGGTGGAAACCGCCCTGGCCAGCGGGGTGACCACGATGCTCGGCGGCGGCACCGGCCCGGCCACGGGCTCCAACGCCACCACCTGCACCCCCGGCGCCTTCCACATGGCCCGCATGCTGCAGGCGGCCGAAGGCCTGCCGGTGAATCTGGGCTTCTTCGGCAAGGGCAACGCCAGCACCCCCGAGGGTCTTGAGGAGCAGATCCGCGCCGGCGCCATCACCCTGAAACTCCACGAGGACTGGGGCACCACCCCCGCGGCGATCGACTGCTGCCTGTCGGTGGCGGATCGCTTCGACATCCAGGTGGCGATCCACTCCGACACCCTCAACGAGGCCGGTTTCGTGGAGGACACGATCCGCGCCATCGGCGGCCGCACCATCCATACCTTCCACACCGAAGGCGCCGGCGGCGGCCATGCGCCCGACATCATCCGGATCTGCGGCGAGGCCAACGTGCTGCCCAGCTCCACCAACCCCACGCGCCCCTATACGCGCAACACCCTGGAGGAGCACCTCGACATGTTGATGGTGTGCCACCACCTGGATCCCAGGATCCCGGAGGACGTGGCCTTCGCCGAGTCGCGCATCCGCCGGGAGACGATTGCCGCCGAGGACATCCTCCACGACATCGGCGCCTTCTCGATCATCGCCAGCGATTCCCAGGCCATGGGCCGGGTGGGCGAGGTGATCACCCGCACCTTCCAGACCGCCCACAAGATGAAGGTGCAGCGTGGCGCATTGGAGGGAGACTCGGAGCGCAACGACAACACCCGGCTCAAGCGCTACATCGCCAAGGTGACGATCAACCCGGCGATCGTTCACGGCATCGACCACCAGGTGGGCTCGGTGGAAGTGGGCAAGCTGGCGGATCTGGTGCTCTGGAAGCCCGGGTTCTTCGGGGTGAAACCGGAGCTGGTGATCAAGGGCGGCTCGATCGTGTGGGCCCAGATGGGCGATGCCAATGCTTCCATCCCCACCCCCGGCCCCGTGCACGGCCGGCCGATGTTCGCCGCCTTCGGCAAGGCTCTCGCTCCCAGCTGCCTCACCTTCTTGAGCCAGGCCGCCCTGGAAGACGACGTGCCCCGCCGCCTGGGTCTGGAGCGGCTCTGCGTGCCGGTGCAGAACACCCGCGGCGGCATCGGCAAAGCGTCGATGAAGAACAACACGGCCCTGCCCCGGGTGGAGGTGGATCCCCAGACCTACGAGGTGTTCGCCGACGGCGCCCTGCTGACCTGCGAGCCGGCCGAGGTGTTGCCGATGGCCCAGCGCTACTTCCTTCTCTGAGGTGGCTCGAGAGCCTGGTCGGGGCGGCCTTCAGATCTAGAGGGCCCGGCGGACCGCCCGGCGACAGGGCAGCAGGTCCGGCAGCTCGGCCAGCTGCTGATTAAAGCCGATCCCCATGGTCACTACGTAGTCGGACTTGACGAACCAGCGCAGCTCCCCGAGCAGGTCGCTGACGCCGAAGGAGGGGTGGGCCGTCACATTCACTCGCACGCGGTGGCGGGGCGCGAAGTGATGGTCGGTGCTGTCGGTGATCAACAGGCAGAGGCCACCGAGGCTGATATCGAGGATGTCGGCCAGGAGCCAGGCCGTGACCGGTTCGAGCGCGTCGTTGAGCAACTGCAGGCCGATCGGTCTACACACCTCAACGGGATGGCGGTAGGTGCGGCGCTGGTCGTCGCCTGGCTCCCCCCCGTCCTCGTCTTCTCCGGATCCATGGAGCAGCGTGCCGGCCTCGATCTCTAGCAGTTGCTCCAGCTCGGCGAGGCCGCTCTCGGGCGCGCTCGCTGGGTCGCCTGTGGAGCTGCCCTGGCCGCTGGCCGTGCCGCGAGCGGCACCCGCATCGGGATGGGGCAACTCATCGGGCGGAAAGATCGAAGGCATGGATCGGAAACGGCGGTGGGACTGCTGGGCACCAGCAAAGTCCGCGCCTAAGCTAGAGCCGTGCCCCAGCCGCGACCACTGTCCTCCGGAGGGGGGGGCCAGGAACGGTGGCCGCCCCCGCACATCCCACCCGCCCAGGAATCCAGCCCCGCGTCGCGAAGCGTCAGCCCCGCGATTCCGTAGCAATCGAGACCCGACGGGGCGTTTCCGCTCTGCAGGATGCCCCCCTGGGGAGCCCCGCCATGTTCACCGACTACCGGCCCGACAAGGGCTACGACGAGTATTTCAGCAGCTGCGACGAGCCGCGCGCGGCCCTGCGGCCCCTGCTCTCCTCCCTCGGGGCCCTGGGCCTGGAGGAGCTGAACCGCAACCACGCCGCCGCCGGCGTGCTGCTCAAGCGGCTGGGGGCCACCTTCCGGCTTAACGGCTCGGGCAATAGCGGCGGCGAGCGCATCCTGCCTTTCGATCCCCTGCCCAGGCTGATCCGCACCGGCGAGTGGCAGCGGCTGGAGCGGGGCCTGATCCAGCGCCTGGAGGCGATCGATGCCTTCCTGGCCGATGTCTACGGCGAGCAACGCATCTTGAATGATGGCGTGGTGCCGCGTGAGGACGTGGAGAGCTCCCAGGGCTGGCGGCCCCAGATGCGGGGCTTTAGTCCACCCCTGGGCCGCTGGTGCCATGTGTCTGGGCTGGACCTGGTGCGCGACGGCAGCGGCACCTGGCGCGTGCTGGAGGACAACCTGCGCTGCCCCTCTGGAGTCGCCTATTTCCTCGAGAACCGGCGCGTGATGAAGCGCATGTTCCCGAGCCTGTTCGAGGGCCGCACGGTGCAGCCCATCGACGCCTACCCCTCACACCTGCTCCAGACCCTGCGGGACCTGGCTCCTTGGACCGAGCACCCACGGGTGGTGCTGCTCACTCCGGGGGTGTTCAACAGCGCCTACTTCGAGCACAGCTACCTGGCCCAGCAGATGGGGATCCAGCTGGTGGAGGGGCGTGACCTCGCCTGCCAGGACGGACGGGTGTGGATGCGCAGCACCGGCGGACTGCAGCCGGTGGACGTGATCTACCGCCGTATTGACGACGACTTCCTCGATCCCGCCGTATTTCGTCCCGACTCGATGCTGGGGGTGCGGGGCCTGATGGAGGTGTATGCCGCGGGGAGAGTCGCCATCGCTAACGCTCCGGGCACGGGCGTGGCCGACGACAAGCTGATCTATGCCTATGTGCCGGAGATGGTGCGCTACTACCTCGGCGAAGAGCCGATCATCGCCAACGTGCCCACCTACCTCTGCTCCCGGCCCGATGACCGGGCCTACGTGCTGGCCCATCTGGGTGAACTGGTGGTGAAGGCGGTATCGGAGGCGGGGGGCTACGGGATGCTGATTGGCCCCCATGCCAGCGCCGAGGAGATCGCCGAGTTCGCCGTCAAGATCGAGGCCGACCCGCGCAATTTCATCGCCCAGCCCACCCTGGATCTCTCCACGGTCCCCTCCCTGAGCGAGGGCGAGCTCTACCCCTGCCACGTCGATCTGCGCCCCTACGTGCTGCGGGGCCAGGGGGCCTGGGTGAGCCCCGGCGGGCTGACCCGGGTGGCCCTGCGGCGCGGCTCGCTGGTGGTGAATTCCTCCCAGGGCGGCGGCTGCAAGGACACCTGGATCGTCGATGACCAGGAGGCCCAGCAAGAGGCCCAGCAGGAGGCGCGCCCATGCTGAGCCGCGTTGCCGATTCCCTCTACTGGATCAACCGCTACGTGGAGCGGGCCGAGAACATCTCCCGCTTTGTGGAGGTGAGCGAGGCGATGGCGCTGGATTGCCCCCCCGGCAGCGCCGAGCCCTGGCTGCCGCTGATCGATGCCAGCGGTGACCGCGAACTGTTCGACCGCCTCTATCCCGGCGGCGGCCCGCCGCAGGTGGTGGAGTTCCTGGTGCACTGCCCGGACAACCCCAACAGCATCGTGAGCTGCATCCTCATGGCGCGGGAGAACACTCGCCAGATCCGCGATGTGATCACCACGGAGATGTGGGAGCAGATCAACGGGCTCTACTGGACCCTGGTGGAGAACGACAGTTTCTGGGACCAGCCCCCGCAGGAGCAACTGCGGGAGATCCGCCGGGGCTGCCAGCTCTTCTACGGCATCACCGACGCCACCCTCAGCCGCGACCTCTCCTGGCAGTTCAGCAGGCTGGGCCGGCTGATCGAGCGCGCCGACAAGACGACCCGGATCCTGGACGTGAAGTATTTCCTGCTGCTGCCCAGCCCCGAGGAGGTTGGCGGCGTGCTGGATGAGCTGCAGTGGATCTCGCTGCTGCGCTGCGCGGGTGCCTACCAGATGTTCCGCCAGTCGAGCCAGCAGGCGATCTGCCCCAGGGCCGTGGCCGACTTCCTGCTGCTGGATCCGGCGTTCCCACGCTCGGTGCGCTACTGCCTGGAGCGGATCCACGAAACCCTGCGTATCGTCGGGGGCCAGCGGCTGCCGGGCACGCCGGATGCCCTGGAGTGCCTCAGCGGCCTGACCCTGGCCCGCTGGAGCTACACCCACATCGATGCCCTGATCGCCGACGGCCTGCACGAGGCGATCGACGACCTGCAGGGCGACCTGAACAGCCTCCACGATCTGATCCACGCGCGCTACTTCGTGAGCTCCTCGCCCGTGGGTGCGCCCCCCGTCGCCAGTCCCCCCAGCGGGGATACAGGCCAGGCTGGTGCCACCGCCGCGGCCAGCCCACCCGGCCCCGCGTCCCTCCCTACTTCTCCCGTTTCGAGTTCCACCCCGGCATGCGCGCCCGCCTGACCCATCGCTTCGAGTACCGCTACAGCGCGCCCGTGCTGCTGGGACCGCATCGCTTCTGCCTGCGGCCGCGGCCCCAGGGATTCCAGCGGGTGCTGGATTACCGGCTGGAGGTGAGTCCCGAGCCCAGCCAGCTCTACGACCTGCTGGCCGCCAGCGGCGACACCGTGACGCGGGCCCGCTTTCTGGGCGAGAGCGACCACTTCCTGGTGGTGGCCCGCTCCGAGGTGGAAACCTTCAGCCAGCCCCTGATCACGGCCTGCCTGGACGAGGACATGGCCCGCCTGCCGGTGTCGATCGGGCGGCTCAACCCGGACCTGCTCAGCAACCTGCAGGGTTGGCTGCCCAACGGCCAGCACGACCCGGCGGCGGTGGACCTGGCCCAGGAGGCGCTGATGGGCTGTGACCAGCGCAGCCTCAATTTCCTGCAGCAGCTCATCGAGGTGATCCAGGACCGGGTCAAGTACACCGAGCGCCACGTGGGCCCGGCCTGGCCCGCCGGCCGCACCCTCAAGGAGCGGGTGGGCTCCTGCCGCGACCTGGCGGTGCTGATGATCGAGGCCTGCCGCAGCGTGGGCCTCCCGGCCCGCTTCGTGAGCGGCTACCACCTGCTCGAGCCCAGACCCGCCCGCTACGACCTGCACGCCTGGACCGAGGTGTACCTGCAGGGGGCGGGCTGGCGCGGCTTCGACGCCAGCGGTCAGGGGGCGGTGGACGAGCGCTACATCCCCCTGGCCACCTCCTCCCGCTCCGACCTCAGCGCCGCCATCAGTGGGACCTTCTCCGGCCCGCCGGGGGTGGAGAGCAGCCTGGATTGGAGCATCGAAGCAGACATTCTCGATCCACCGCCCAGCCCCGACAACATCCCAGGCGTTCAGCTGGCGGCCGACCTGGCCCTCCCCCAGGCAGGCTGAATGGCCACGGCAGGCTGAGGTGTCCTGCCCGACGCGGGTCTCACTCAGGCCAGTGCAGGCGGATGCAGCGGCGCTGTTCCGTCGCCTGCTGCAGCACCTCCACACAGCCCCTGTCGAGGCTGCCCTGTTCCACCATCACCGCCAGCATCGCTAGGACCTCCTCCTCGCCGATGGACTGCTTGTAGTGCCGACGCTGGATGAGTGCGTCGTAGATGTCGGCCACCGCCACGATCCGGGCCTCCAGAGGGATCTGCTCGCCCCGCAGCCCGAGGGGGTAGCCGCTGCCATCCATCCGTTCGTGGTGGCAAGCCACCACGTTGCGCAGGATCTGCAGCTTGCCGTCGCCCACCAGCTGGAAGCCTCCCACCAGCTGCTCAACCAGCCGCAGCCCCTGATCAACGTGGGTGCGCACGATCTCCTGTTCGCCCGCATCGAGGTACCCGGGCTTGCGCAGGATCTCCTGGGGGATGGCCACCTTGCCGATGTCGTGCAGGCCGGCGAAGACGTAGAGATCCAGCCCGAAGTCCTGGGGCAGCGCCATCGAGCGGCCCAGCCCATCGGCGATCAGGCGGCTGTAGAGCGAGACCCGCTCCATGTGGGCGACGGTCTCCAGGTCCTGCAGGCCGCTGAACTGCAGGGCCATCCGCACGGCGCTCCGGAGGCTGTTGATGGTGGTGAGCTCGTGGGCCACCAGGCTTCCGAGCAGTTCCAGCTGACAGGCCAGCCGGTCCTGCAGATCTGGGACCAGCTCCAGCCCATCCCCGCGGCGCAGCAGCAGCAGCCCCTGCAGCTGCTGACCCCAGAGCAGGGGCAGGGCGAAGGTATCCGTCGCGACCCGCAGCCCCTGGCGACACCGCACCAGCTCCGGCAGCCAGGGCAGCTCGGCCACGGCGAGCTCGTCTGCAAACCGATCCGGGGCCCCAGCAGACAGGCGTTGGCCGGAACTCAGGTAGGGGATCAGCTGGCCCTGAACCGGTTGATGCAGCAGAAAATCCAGTCGTTCGATCGACGGTTCCTGCCTGCGGATGCGCTGGTGGACCAGCTTCAGGTGCTCGGAGAGGGGTCGATTGAGATCGGCCGCCCCCACAGGATCGAACGCGGACCTGGGGGCATCCATCAATCAGCCGTTCTGAACAGTCCGCTCAGACATGAACATGACCACATACTACTGCAATTGGCGTGCGGCACCCCTTCTGCGGTTGGCGTTGGACAGGGAGGCGGCCGAGGCCGGTCGGCACTTGCCCCGGCTGGCGGCGGCGCTGTTGGCTCACGATTGATTGCGTGAGGGATCCCCTACAGCCACCTGGCGGATCGCACACCTACAACGTAGCTGCAACCCGCCCGGATCACCATGGCAGCCGATCTCCACGTCGTGGGCCAAGCCGAAGACGGCTGCAGGATCCTCAGGGACATCCGCGGCGGCTATCTGGTGTGCGCGGCCAACGGCGATATCCCCGAGCGACGGGCCGCCAACCTGCCCGCCGCCTATGCCCTCTGTGAGCTCCTGCACACGCGCAGCGCCCCACTGCTGCCGCGACGCCTCTCCAGCTGAGGCCCCCTGGTCTGGAGGCTGCTCTACCAGCTGACGCCGTGCAGCTTGGGCAGGGGCGCCGTGCGGGCGGTGGTGGCGTAGAGCCGCGGAATGTGAGAGCTGTTGTAGATGCGGAATTCACGGGCCACACTGGCTCCCTCCTCCCGCACCGCCTGGTTGAGCACCAGCGAGCCGTCCGGATCGGAGACCGAGCGGTGGAACGTGCCCGGCGGAATGCGCAGGATGTCGCCGCCGCTCTCCAGGCGCACGATGTGGAATGGATAGTTCCAGCCCAGGTTCACCAGATAGAAGGTGCGCCCCCCCTGCAGGGCCAGCAGGTTGTCCTGCTGGTGGGGGTGCAGATAGAACTGCCAGGCTCCGCTGGCCGGGTCATCCGGGGGGCTGACGGCCGGACCTGTGTGCACCACCAGGTCGCGGGCGTTGGACTCGGCCACGGTGATGTCGAAGAAGCGCACCGCCGGAGTGTCGCGGAACCTCTCGTAGGGGATGAGCTCGAACATCGGCGCCGGGCGCGGTGCCTGGGCCGTGGAGCCGGAGGGGGATGGCTGGGGCTGCCGGTGCTGCGGCAGCAGGGTGGAGGCCATGGTCGGCGCTGCCGGAGGGGCAGCAGGGGGCGGGATGGGCCATTGACGCAAACCCATGGCGCCCCGGTCGTCCGATCCGCTACCGAACCGGCAGGCTCCGAGGGATGCGGGCAGGGCCTGCGGATCCCCGCGGCGGCGTTGCTTCGGGCCATTGCTTCGGGCCGGTGTTGCTTCAATGGATCGAGCCGGTCTGAGCCCCATGGCCTCCCCCCTTGCGATGGCGTCGCCAAAGGCCAAGCCACCCTGTCGCCCGCTCGCCCTGCTGGCGGCCCTGGGCCTCGGCCTGGGCAGTGCCGCCACCGGCCTGATTGGCGCGGCTCCCCAGGCCAGCGCCCAGACCCCGATCCCCAGCAGCCCCAGGCCCTACGCCCGGCCCGCCGCCAGACCCACCGTCTCGGTGCCGGACTTCAAGAACACGGTGACCCAGCCCGCCTGGTGGTGGCAGGGTCCGGTGGCGGCCGACCTGGCGGCGGCCCTGGCCAACGAGCTGCAGGCCACGGGCGATCTTCAGGTGGTGGAGCGCAACAACCTGAAAGCGGTGCTCTCCGAGCAGGAGCTGGCGGAGCTGGGCATCGTGCGCAAGGGGCCCGATGCCGCCCGCAGGGGCCAGATGCGCGGCGCCCGCTACATCGTGCTGGGCACCGTCACCTCCTATGACACGGGCGTGGAGAGCAAGACCTCCGGCAGCAACTTCGGCCTGCTGGGCTTCGGCACCAGCAAGCAGCAGGCCGAAACCCGCGACTACGTGGCGATCGACATCCGCGTGGTGGACAGCAGCACCGGCGAGGTCATCGGCTCCCGCACCGTGGAGGGCCGCGCCAGCAACAGCGCCGAGGCCCGCTCCAGCGGCGTGAACCTGCTGCCGGCCGCCGGCCTGGCCCTCTGGCTCGCCCCCAACATGGGCCGCACCGGCCAGGGCATCACCGCCGCCGCCGGCACGCTCAACTTCGGCAACAACAGCTCCCAGGCCCAGCGCACCCCCGCCGCCAAGGCGATCCGCGCTGCCCTGATCGACGCCTCCGGCTATGTGAGCTGCCTGCTGGCGCCGAAGGCCGGCTGCATGGCCGCCTACGAGGCCCAGGAGCAGCAACGCCGCGAGCGCACCCGCGGGGTGCTGCAGCTGGAATGAGGACCTGCCCTTAGGTCCTGGCGGGCTTGCGGGCCCAGGCGAACACTAGGTGGCGCTGCAGCTGGATGCCCTGGGCGTCGGTGCGCTGGGCGAGCGCTTCCCGCAGCGGCTGCTGCAGGGGGCCGTTGAGGTCGAGGTGGGGCAGGAAGTTGCCGAAATAGGAGCTCTGGTT
This sequence comes from Vulcanococcus limneticus LL, assembly GCF_002252705.1. Taxonomy (GTDB): domain Bacteria; phylum Cyanobacteriota; class Cyanobacteriia; order PCC-6307; family Cyanobiaceae; genus Vulcanococcus; species Vulcanococcus limneticus. The sequence goes on along the minus strand of NZ_NQLA01000005.1, from coordinate 31,308 downwards.
CCAGCGCAGGAGATGCTCCAGGTCCTGGAACCGGTCGTGGAAGGTGAGGGGAGTGATGCGGAGCTCCACGAACCCGGCCCGATCCAGCAGCTCCCCGAAGCGCTCCTCGTTGATCACGTGGGGCGGCACCAGACCCCGCCGATCCTGCACTCCCTGGCGGGCCAGGCCCTCGGCCAGCAACCCCACGAACTCATGGGGGCGGTCGGCATCGGCACTGTTCACCGCGAGACGGCCACCGGGTCGCAGCACGCGCCAGGCCTCGGCCAGGGCGGCGGGCTGATCGGCGATCCAGTGGAACACGCTGTTGAGCACCACGGCATCGAAGTGATCGTCGGGGTAGGCCCCGAGGTCCTCGGCCCTGGCCTGGGCCACCTGCAGATTGGCGCTGGCGCGGGAGCGGGCCAAGGCCACGCGGTCGGCGAGCGGATCCACGGCCACCACCTCACCCTGCGGCCCCACGAGACCAGCCAGGTGCAGGGCCAGCCGACCGGTGCCGGCCCCCACATCCAGCACCCGTTCACCGCCCCGCAGCTGAAGCTCCTCTGCCAGCCGCTTGCCGTGCTCGAACTGGAAGTCGCTGGTGGTGTCGTAGTCCCTGGCCAGGGCGGGATTGTCCTGGGCGTAGGACACCGTGGTGGGGTCAGCCATCGGGCGTGCAGCGGGGTGGGTGGGGATCAGGGGTGCAGTCAGAGGTAGAAGCCGGGTTCGGGCCACTGCCCGTGCAGGGCCCAGGCACCCAGGACCTCCACCTTCCGAGCCTCGGGATCGTGAAGACTCAGGGTGCGCAGGTTGCGCCAGTGGCGATCGAGGCCCAGGCCGCGGGTCACACCCCGGGCGCCCACCAGCTCAAAGAGGCGGCTGGTGATGTCGAGCCCCGCCCGCGAGGTGGCCACCTTGGCGGCGGCGATGCGCAGGGCACAGGCCCCCCGCTCCTCGGCCGTGAGGGCCGGGCCCCGGTCCCAGGCCTGCTGCAGTGGCACCGCCGCCTGCTGCACGAGGGCAGCGGCGCCCTGGAGCTGCAGCCAGAGCTCGCCGAACAGCTGGATCACGTGGGGATCGTGTGAACGGCCGCCAGCTGCCTGGCCCAGCAGGCATGCCCTGGCTTCCTCCAGGCCACCTTCGACGATGCCCAGAAAGATGTGGGCCAGGTTGAGCTGGGTCAGGCAGGCACGGATCGTCCCAAACGGGGTGGCCGCGTCGGAGCGACTGCCCAGAACCTCGTGGCGGAACACCCGGACCCGCTCGAAGCTCACCGAGCCGCTGTCGGTCTGGCGCTGGCCGATGGCGTCCCAGTCGTGGTGCAGGCGGATGCCGGCCCTGTCGCCGGGGAGCACCAGCACCACCAGGGCGCCACTGGCCTGATCCACCGCCGTGACCGGCAGGATCTCGGCATCGTGGGAACCGGAGCAGAAGCGCTTCTCGCCCTCCAGTAGGTAGTTGTCGCCGTCGGCCACGAGATGGCAGCGCCGATCGAGAGGGTTGAGGGCATTGCCCCACCACCAGCCCTCACGCACCGTGGCGGCCTCGTAGTGATGGCGCTGCTCCTCACTGCCGAAGATGCGCGGGATCGCTACCCCGAGGTTGTGGTACGAGTACACATGGGCCAGGGAGGCATCCACCCGGGCCAGTCGGCGCGCGAGGTCGAAGGCTGTGATCCAGTCGGCACCATGGCCGCCGTGGCGGGCGGGCAGCACCAGGTGCAGCAGCCCTGAAGCCCGGATGCGATCCCGCTCCGCCTGCGGCGTTCCCCCTTGCTGGTCGCGCTCAACCGCCGTGCGCTGGAACTCCCGGACCAGGGCCTCCATCTGAGCGGCAGGATCGGCAGGCCCTGAAGCCACAGCGGCCTGGGCGGCATCGACAAGTTGGGGCATCGGCCTCAGTTCTTGACGTTCACCACGATGTCGTTGACGTTGATCGGTTTGGGGATCAACTTCAGCCTGGCGAAGGTGTCTGCAACCTGCTGCTGATCGCGCAGGCCGCCGGTCTGGATCGGAGATACCTGGTAGCGCCCCAGTCGACGTCGTTCCGATACTTCGAGAACGTCAACCGGAATCTTGGTGGCCTTGGAGAGGAAATCGGCAGACCTGCCGGGATTGGCGAGTGCCCATTGGCCAGCGGACCTGAGGTCGCGAAGCAGACCGGGCAGCAGTGAGGCGTTGGTCGCAGCGAAGTCGCTGTTGGCCACGAAGAACAGGCGGAATGGGGTATGCCCCCTGCCGTTGGCCAGAACCCTGGCGTTGCCACCAACCTGGGCGGCAGCGTAGAAGGGATCCCAGACAGCCCAGGCATCGATCTTGCCGGATTCGAACGCGACTCGAGCTTCGGGAGGCTGCAGATACACCGGGGTGATGTCAGACAGCTTGAGGCCCGCTTTGGCGAGGGCGTTCACCACGAGGGGTTGTGCACTGGAGCCCTTCGCAAAGGCCACCTTCTTGTTCCTGAGATCAGCCAGAGTGCGAATGGATGAATCCTTTGGCACCAGCAGGGCCACAGCCTCGGGGTTGGGCTGCGACTGGCCGAAATACACAATCGGCGCATTTTTTGACTGCGCAAAGATCACCGGGGCATCGCCAACCTCGCCCACGTCGATCTTTCCGGCCGCCAGGGCCTCCAGCAGGGGCGGCCCTGAGGTGAACTCTGCCCAGGTGACCTGCACTCCCTGCGGCTGGAGCCTGCGGGCCAGGTCTCCGCGTGCCCGCAGGATATTGAAGGTGGACGATTTCTGAAGGCCGATGCGCAGGACCTTCACCTGGGGCTGGCCCTTCTCGGCCGCCAGGGTGGAGGAGACGCCCAGGCCCACCAGCAGGCCCGTGGAACCCGCCAGGGCCGTCAGGGCGACCAGCAGCGAACGACGGGAGTGACGATGGGGCGCCGGTCGGGACGACGAGGTCTGGCGGATCATGGACAACGACAAGAATTCAGACTGCCGCGGCTTCAATTGCTACTGCTTGGGAGCAGGCCGCAGGCGATGTCTTCGGCACCGCTGTTTGACCCTGACAGCCTCCGGTCCCGATGGGGGTGCCCGCCACTACATGCCCCCTGCCATCTCAGGGCCTACAGCTTGGAGTTTCTCTCCCTGCTCCTCCTGTCATGGTGGCCAGTATCGAACCGCTTGCCGACTGTCATGAGGCAGTGGAGGCGCACTACCGCTCCACTGCCAAGACAGTGGGGCAGCAGTACTTCGTGATCGACTGCGATCGCCACATCATCGAACCGCCGGAAGCCTTCAGTCTCTATCTGGATCGCGAATGGAGCGATCAGGCCCCCCGACTTGTAAGCGACAACACCGGGGCGCCACGGTTGATGATCGAGGGCCGTCTGTATCAGAAACCCTCCGGATTCGGCCCCGGCCGGCCTGAGGGCTGTGGCGACCAGCGCCCCCGCGGCGATGGCCTCTCCTATGAGCTGGCCTACCGCCACGCCTTCGAGCACCGGGACCGCGACATGGATCTCTCCGGGATCGACTGCGCCCTCTGGATTCCCACCCTGGGCCTGTTCACCCCCGACATCGAGAATCCCGACCTGCAATATGCGGTGATGCGGGCCCTCAACGACTGGACCGCACGCGACTGGGCGACGGGCCGGCGCCATCTGTGGTGCGTGTCGATTCCGCTGAACCCCATCTGGGCCGTGGCGGAGATCCGGCGCTGCCATGCCCTGGGGGCCACGGCTGTGTGGATGCGCCCCAACGTGATGCAGGGGGTGCGCTGGTGGACCGAGGCCTGGGACGTGGTCTGGCAGACGATGGAGGAGCTGGGCATGGCCCTGGTGTTCCACGAGGCCACCGGCACCTACAACGCCACCCACAGCACCGACTACAAGTTCGATCGCTATTGGCTGGCCCACGCGGTGTCGCACCCGCTGGAGATGGCTACCGCACTCTCGGCGATCATCGGCTACGGCGTGCTCGAGCGCCATCCACGCCTGCATGTGCTGTTCTGCGAAGGAGGTGCCACCTGGGTGCCCTACATGCTGTTCCGCCTCGACAACCACTACGAAGCCAGGCCGAGCGAGATGCACGATCTCGCCATGGCTCCCTCGGCCTACTTCCGCCGCCAGTGCGTGATCTGCTCCTTCGAACCCGAGGAGGCCCTGCTGAAGGAAACGATGGCATGGCTGGGAGGACGCCACATGGCCTGCACCAGTGATTACCCCCACTGGGATTCGAGCGGCGTCTCCGGCGTGGTGCGCTACTTGGAGAACTACCCGGACATCAGTGAGGAGACGCGGGTGAACTTCTTCTCCCGGGCCGCGATCGAAGCCCTCGGCCTGGAGGCCCGGGTCGCATGAACGACCCACAGGGGAGCCGGGCAACGGAGCCCGGCGTTCTGGAGCTGCCGGCCAGCACGGCGCTGCCCCAGGTCGGCGAGATCGTGGAGGCCACCAGCCGCGATGGGCAGGCGGTCTGCCTAGCCCTGCTCGAAACCGGCGAGCTGGCGGCCTTCGAGCCCCGCTGTCCCCACCGGGGCGTGCCCCTCTGCCGGGGCACCCTCGAGGGAGGACTGGTGATCTGCCTCGACCATTTCTGGCGCTGGCATGCCTGCAGCGGGGAGGCGGCGGGCGGCGGGCATCCGGCCCTGCGGACCTACCGGGTGGAACGGCAGGGGGAGGGGCTCAGGCTGCTGCCGCCCTGAGCCCCGGGCTGACCTGAAGCTCAGAAGGGAATGGGCATCTCCGCATCGGCCGGGGCCGGCGCGCAGTCCGGCACCCGCTCGTTGACCATCGCGCCGATCACCACGATCGAGGGGGAGCCGAAGCCCTCGGCCTCCACCTGGTCGGCGAGCTCGGCCAAGCAGGCCACCAGCTGGCGCTGACCCAGCACGGTGCCCTGCTGCACCACGGCGGCCGGCGTGGCGGGGTCCAGGCCGCCGGCCATGAGCTCCGCGCAGATGCGGCGCAGGTTATGCAGCCCCATGTAGATCACCAGGCCATCACTGCAACGGGCCAGGCCCTGCCAGTCCACCCCGGGGCGCGCCTTGTCGATCTCCTCGTGGCCCGTCACGAAGGTGACGCTGGAGCCGGCGCGGCGGTGGGTGACCGGGATGCCGGCGTAGGCCGGAGCGGCGATGCCCGCCGTGACACCGGGCACCACCTCCACAGCGACCCCGTGTTTCACCAGGTGGGCCGCCTCCTCGCCGCCGCGGCCGAACAGGAAGGGGTCGCCACCCTTGAGCCGCACGATCAGGCTGTGGCGACTGGCCAGCTCCACCAGCACGGCGTTGGTGCTGGGCTGGGGTACGGAGTGGTGGCCGCGGCGCTTGCCCACGAAATGGCGCTCACAGTGGGCCGGCACCAGATCGAGCAGGGCCCGCGGCACCAGCGAGTCGTAGACGAGGGCATCGCACTGGCTCAGCAGCCGGTGGGCCTTGAGGGTGAGCAGTTCGGGATCGCCCGGCCCCGCCCCCACCAGATAGACCTTGCCGCCACCCGGGGCCTCCGGCCCACTCATGGCAGCACCTCCAGGGCGTCGATCAGGAACTGGCGCACGGGGGCTTGCTGCAGCAACGGGGGATGGAGCCGGACGGGGGGCTGCTGGCTCGGGTCGGCAGCCCTAGGGAAGGCGGCCTTGAGGGTCTCGCTGAGCCGGTTGCTGGCCAGGGTCATCGGCAGCAGCGCCACGGGCCCGGGACCCGCCAGCGGCAGCTCGCAGGCCTGGGCACTGTATGGAGTAGCAAGGCCCGGTGCGGCCAGCTGGAGCCTGAGATGGCCCAGGTAGCGGGCGGCCAGGTGGCCCTCCAGCGGATGGTGCAGCCATAGGGGATCGAGACCTGCCTGGCGATCGGCGGCGCAGCGGGCCGCCAGCTGCCGCTGCCAGGCGGGCCAGGCCCCGAGGAACGGCCGGCGCCGCAGGGCCACGCCCGCCCCATCCGCCTGGCAGCGCCAGCGTTCGGCGATGGCCGGCAGATCGTGGCGCACATGGCCGCCGGGCAGCAGCAGTAGGGGCACCAGCGTGAGGGCCCCGGCCGTCCTGGCGGCGGCCCAGAAGGCGGGATCGGCCTCGGGCGCTGGAGCGGTGAGGGCCTGCAGCAGCACTGGGGCACCGCGGCGCGCCGCCAGATCCTGGGCGAGGGCCTCCAGCTCGGCGGGGATGCGGCCACCGCTGCGGCCGTGCACCAGCAGCACCAGGGGCGAGAAGCGCAGGCGCCGGCCCAGCCGGGCCCGCACGCTGGCCTCCAGGGGACTGGGGGCCAGGCGATGCAACAGGGTCTGCCCAGCTGGCAGCCGCGCCAGCAGGTCCACCGCCTTGGCCGCCAGGGCCGGGTCGAGATCCTGGGCGAGCCTGGCCAGGGCCTGGCCCAGGGGGGCCTGGGGCCAGGCGGCCAGCCCCAGGGCCAGACCCTCCAGGGCGGCCCGCCGCAGCGCCAGCGGGGCCGGGTCCAGGGCCAGACTGATCAGCAGGGCGGCGTCCTGGCCCTGCCGCTGCTGACCCAGCAGCGGCAGCAGGTCGATCAGGGCGGCGGGCGGGCACTGCAGCGCCGGGGGGTGCTCCTCCAACGCCTGGGCGATGGCCTCCCGCAGCCGCTGGGCCACCCGTGGCTCGCGACAGCGCCCCAGCGGCACCAGCCAGACGGGATCCAGCGCGCAGGCGGACAGCAGCGGCTCCAGCCAGGCGGCAGACGCCGCCCCATCGACCCCCGGCAGCTCCTGAGCCAGGGCCTGCCGCAGGCCGTCCGGCCCGTGGTGCCTGGCCAGGGCCAGCAGGCGCTCCGCACCGGCGCGGTCCACCAGGACCGCGAGCGTCGCCAACAGGTCGGGCTCGGGATCCAGCGCACCGCGCTCCAGGCGCTCCAGCCAGGGTCGCGGATCGACGCCCTGCCGCCGCAGGCGCTGCAGGAGCCGCCAGCGGGCCTCGCTGTCCGGCGCTGGCAGGGGCGGATGGGCTTCGGGCTGGGGGAGGGCCTCAGGCACCCGCTTGGGGGCGGCGGCAAGCTCCACCCTGGCAGCCGCTCCGGGGCCGGCGGCGGCCAGGGGGTGCTTGGCAGAGCGGAAGGGCGGACTTAACACGGAGTCAGAGGCGGGGACGGGCAATGGACGGATCAGGTGGCGCGGTTACGGGCTGGACGGAGGGCGACTGTCGGGGGAGCGGCGGCGGGACGGGCCGTTTTGAGGGCAGCTTTGCCGAGCGCAAGGAGCAGCAGCTGGTGCTCCTGCTGGTGCGCCAGCTAGCCGCGGCCCAGCAGGAACCGGCCGCGGCGGCCCTCGGCGAGCGGCTGTGGCAGGAGGTGGCTGCGCTGGAGATCGACCCGGAGCGGATCACCGCCCTGCTCTATGGCGGCCACGACGTGAACGATCGGGAAGTCCTGCAGGCGTTGGATGACGCCTGGCGGCGCCGCAATGCCCCGCGGCGCCGGGGCGCGGGCTGGTGGCCCGGCCGGCGCAGCGGCCTCAGGTTCCAGGCCGGCGGCGGGCACCGAAGCGTTCCACCAGCAGTTCCTCGAGCACGTCGGGTAGCTGGGTGAGGGGTATGGGCTTGCCGTGCAATTCGGCGAGCGCCGGCTCTGACCCCAGCGAGCCCCCCAGGAAAATCTTGGCGGCCTCGACCATCTGGCCCTCGTGGCGGGCCTTGGCCCCCATCAGCCCGATCTCACCCATGTAGGGCTGGCCGCAGGCATTGGGGCAGCCGGTCCAGTGGCTACGCAGGGGGTGGGGTAACTCCAGGCGCCGCTCCAGCTCCTCCACCACGGTCTGGGCGGTGGTCTTGGTGGGGATCAGGGCGAAGCTGCAGTAGCGGCTGCCGGTGCAGCTCACCGCCTCGGCCTGCAGCGGACCGGGCTCGGGCCGCAGGCGCTGGAGCAGTGGTTCGGCCAGCAGAGCGTCCAGGTGCTCGGTGGGGATGCCCACGAGCAGCACGTTCTGGGCCTCGGTGAAGCGCAGCTCGCCGCAGCCATAGTGGCGGGCCAGGCGGGCCAGTTCCAGCATCGTGTCGGCGTCGAGGCGACCCATCGGCACATGCAGGCCGAGCCAATGCAGCCCCGGCTGGGCCTGGGCGTTGACCCCCAGCCCGGAGCGGGGCGCCTGGTTGACCAGGTGGGAGCCATCGTGGGAGAGCGCCAACGTGGTGGCGAGGCGGGCGCTCTCCGGCGAGCCGTCGGCACCGGCCAGGCCATGGGCCTCCCCGGTGCCAGCCCCCGCGCCCTCGGCCAGCACCGCGGCGAAGCTTGCTAACAGCTCGGCGCGGTAGGCATCCAGGCCCAGCTCGTCAATCAGATAGAGCAAGCGGCTCCTGTTGCGGGCCGCGCGGTTGCCGTGTCGTTCGAAGTGACGCAGCACCGCCAGGCTGAAATCGGGCAGCTGGGCACCGCGCAGCCACAGGCCCAGCGGGATCGCCAGGGCGTTGCGCTGGGCCGAGAAGAAGCCCCCCACCAGCACCGTGAAGCCCAGTTCGCCGTCGCGCTCGGCCGGCAGGAAGGCGAGGTCGTTGTGCAGCAGGAAGCTGTCGGGGGCGCCGCCCACCGCCACGTTGAACTTGCGCGGCAGGTTGCGTGGCCCGCCCGGTCCCAGCAGCCGCGCCTGGATCGCCTCCACCAGCGGCCGGGTGTCCACCAGCTCCTCGGGGTCGATGCCGGCCAGGGGGTTGCCGGTGATGTTGCGGGGGTTGTCGTGGCCCGACTGGCGGCTGGTGAGACCCACCGCCGCCATCGCCTCCACCAGGGGAGCCATGTCTTCGAGCAGCAGGCCCCGCAGCTGAAGGTTCTGGCGGGTGGTGATGTCGGCGCTGCCCTCGGCCCCGCAGCGATCCACCGCATCGGCGAGCACGGCGAGCTGATCGGCCTGGATCACGCCGTTGGGTAGCCGCAGCCGCAGCATGAAGCGCCCGGGGGTCACGGGCCGGAAGAAGATGCCCAGCCACTTGAGGTGGATGGTGAGGGTGGCCTCATCGAGGGCCTCCCAACCCTGAGCGCCAAGCTCCGCCAGGCGGGGTTCCAGCTCGAGCCCGCAGAAGGCGGCCTTGGCCTGCTCGACCTTGCTGAGCTTCTCGGTGCCGGAGGCCCCCGGTATGGCAGTCACTGGCCCTGGAGCCGCGGCCAGCGGCGATTCGGCCTCAGGAGCAGCAGACGCCATTGGACAGACCGGCCAGCATGCGGGAATGACAATGTGGCGGCGGCACCCAGGCCCCCGTGTCACAACCGCTACCGATGACCCGCACCGGCACGACACCTGGCAGCGGCACCGACACCGCCATCGACACCGCCATCGACAGCGCGGCCCTGCGTGCCGAGGGGCGCGACACGCGCCGCCGCCAGGAGCGCCGCGGCGAGCTCGGCCCGGAGCGGGCGCGCTTCCGCGACCTGCTCGGCAAGGTGGGCAGCGGCGAGCACACCAGCACGGGGCTGGACCGGGCCGAAGCCCGCGAGGCGATGGACCTCATGCTGAGTGGCGTGGCCAGCGACAGCCAGCTCGGTGCCTTCCTGATCGCCCACCGGATCCGCCGGCCCACGCCGATTGAGCTGACCGGCATGCTCGACACCTACCGGGAGCAGGGCCCCCGTCTGCACACCCCGGGCCGCAGGCCCCTGTGCTTCGGCGTGCCCTACGACGGCCGCAGCCGCACGGCGCCGCTGCTGCCGCTCGTGGCCCTGGTGCTGGCGGCGGCAGGCCAGCCGGTGGTGCTGCACGGCGGTGCCCCCATGCCGGTGAAATACGGCGTGACCCTCGCCGAACTGTTCGCCGCCCTGGGGGTGGAGTGGCGCGGCCTGGCGCTTGCGGCGGTGCAGGAGCGGCTGGATCAGCACGGGCTGGCGCTCACCCACCAGCCTGACCACTTCCCGGCCGCCGAGAGGCTGGTTCGGATCCGCGAGGACATCGGCAAGCGTCCGCCGGTGGCCAGCCTGGAGCTGCTCTGGACGCCCCACCGGGGCGATCACCTGCTGGTGAGCGGCTTCGTGCACCCCCCCACCGAGAGCCGGGCCTGGGAGGCGCTGCAGGCCGCCGGCGAACGGGACGTGCTCACCGTGAAGGGCCTGGAGGGCTCGACGGACCTGCCCACCACCCGCGCCGCGATCACGGCCCGGTTGCGGGATGGCGCGCCGGCTCGGATCCTGCTGCATCCCCGCGAGCACGGCATCGACGCGGACGAGGTGGCCTGGAGCAACCTGGAGCAGTGGCAGGACGAGGCCCTGGCCGCCCTGGCCGGCGAGGGCCCGCTGGCTCCGGCGCTCCGCTGGAACGTGGGGGCCTACCTCTGGTGCGCAGGGCAGCTGGAGTCACTGCCCGCTGCCCTGGCCCAGGCCGATGCGCTGCTGGCGGCCCGAGCCGGCCTGGCGGCCCTGGAGAGGCTCCGCCCATGACCCCCGGCACGATCCTGCTTCGGCTTTGGTAGCTCTGGGCACAAATGCCTGGGGTGGGCGCCATCGGCAAATCCGCACCATCCGCGAATCGGTAGCCAATGTGACGCTTGCAAGGGCGAGCGACGTGGTGTTCTTAATGCCGTTGGTCAGCCTGTGCGCCAACGACGCGTTTCACCGCCCGGGTGCGTTACGTCCCGCGGTGATGGGTTTCTAGCCCGGGCTTCCAGAGAACGACCCGCTCCCTATCCGTTGGTTGATGCCGTGGTGCATCGGCCTGATCTGTTCTGCGCTCCACAGCTATCCCCCTCCATGGTCAATCCTTCCCGCCGCCTTTCCCGCCGCCAGGTTCTGTTCACCGGTCTCGCCACTGTGGCCGGCCTGACGCTGCAGCTGGCGGGCAGCATCAGCCTGGCACCGGCCCAGGCCCAGACGGCCCCCGGCAAGCCGGAGACCACCTCGGTGGATCTGGGCTTCATCGCCCTCACCGACGCCGCTCCCCTGATCATCGCCAAGGAGAAGGGCTTCTTCGCCAAGGAGGGGATGACCGGCGTGGAGCTCAAGAAACAGACCTCCTGGGCCGTCACCCGCGACAACCTGGAGCTGGGCGGCAGCCGCGGCGGCATCGACGGCGCCCACATCCTCTCGCCGATGCCCTACCTGCTCACCACCGGGGCGATCAGCAAAAGCAAGAAACCCGTGCCGATGGCGATCCTGGCGCGACTGAATACCCAGGGTCAGGGAATCTCGGCATCCAAGAACTTCCTGGACGCCAAGCTGCAGATCAAAGCAAGCGGCCTCAAGAAGGTGGTTGCCAAGAAAAACAGCACGGGCGACAAGTTCAAGGCTGCCGTCACCTTCCCCGGCGGCACCCACGACCTCTGGATGCGCTACTGGCTGGCCGCCAATGGCGTGGATCCCAACAAGGATGCCGACCTGGTGGTGATCCCGCCGCCGCAGATGGTGGCCAACATGCAGTCGGGCACGATGGATGTGTTCTGCGTGGGTGAGCCCTGGAACGAGCGCCTGGTCAACAAGAAACTGGGCTACACCGTGGCCCAGACCGGTGAGCTCTGGAAGCAGCACCCTGAGAAGGCCTTCTCGATGCGCGCCGACTGGGTGAAGAAGAACCCCAATGCCACCCTGCGACTGCTCAAGGCCGTGCAGCAGGCCCAGAAGTGGGCCGACAACCCCTCCAACACCAAGGAACTGGCCACGATCCTGGCCCAGGACAAGTATGTGAAGGCCACCGTGGAGGATCTGCTGCCCCGCCTGCAGGGCAACGTGGACTACGGCGACGGCCGCAACGTGAAGAACTCGCCCTACAAGATGCTGTTCTTCGCTAACAACGCCTCCTTCCCCTACAAGAGCCACGACACCTGGTTCGTGACCGAGGACATCCGCTGGGGCTACCTGCCCAAGGGCACCAACATCAAGGCCCTGGTGAACCAGGTGAACCGCTCCGACCTGTGGCGCGCTGCCGCCAAGGCCAATGGATACAAGGAGATCCCCAGCAGCGATTCCCGCGGCGTGGAGACCTTCTTCGACGGCGTGAAGTTCAACCCCGCCAACCCGAAGGCCTACCTCGACAGCCTCAAGATCAAGGCCCTCAAGTGAGCCTCTGAGCCGTGATGCACGCCGGGGGATTGCCAGTCTGCAATCCCCCGGTCCCGTCTCACACTCACGCTGAGCCAGCAAGCCAGCGGCTCCAGACCCCCTCCTTACCCACCAGCTCCGCCCCCAATGACCACCGCCCTCGCCTCCCCCCGCAGCCTGCGGCGACCGCGGGCTACCTGGCTCAGCTCACCCCTGGTCAATCAACTGAAGGCCCCGGTGGTCTGCATCGGCCTGACCCTGCTGGTGTGGCAACTGCTGTGCCTCGGCAATGCCGATGGCTTTCCCGGCCCGATCCAGGTGATCCGCCAGACCTGGGATCCCTACATCAGCAAGCCCTTCTATGACGACGGCGGCACCTCCAAGGGCATCGGGCTGCAGATCCTGATCTCCCTGCAACGGGTGGCCATCGGCTACACCCTGGCGGCGGTGATTGGCATCGCCGCCGGCATGGCGATCGGCCTCAATGCCTTCCTGCGGCGCGGCTTCGACCCGCTGATCCAGGTGCTGCGCACCGTGCCCCCCCTGGCCTGGCTACCGATCTCGCTGCTGCTGCTGCAGCAGGCCGATTCCGCCGCAATCTTCGTGATCTTCATCACGGCGGTGTGGCCGATCGTGATCAACACCGCCGTGGGTATCCGCGAAATTCCACAGGACTACACCAACGTGGCCCGCGTGCTGCGGCTGCGCAAGCGTAGCTACGTGCGCGACATCCTCTTGCCGGCCACGGCGCCCTACGTGTTCACGGGCCTGCGCATCTCCGTGGGTCTGGCCTGGCTGGCGATCGTGGCCGCCGAAATGCTCAAGGCCGATGGCGGTATCGGCTTCTTCATCTGGGACGCCTACAACGCCGGTGGCGATAGCAGCACCAGCCAGATCATCCTGGCGATCCTGGTGGTGGGTCTGGTGGGCCTGGCCCTGGACCGGCTGGTGGGCCTGGTGGGTGATCGCGTCGCCGCAGGAGGCCGCTGAGATGCCGGGCCTGATTACCGTCGACGCAGTCACCCAGAGCTTCCCTTTGGCCGGCGGCGGCGCCTACATCGCCCTGCGCGACATCGACCTGGACATCGCCGAGGGTGAGTTCGTATCGCTGATCGGCCACTCCGGCTGCGGCAAGAGCACCCTGCTCAACCTGCTGGCGGGCCTGACCCGCGCCAGCGAGGGCGGGATCCTTCTGGACGGCCGCGAGGTCACAAGCCCCGGCCCCGACCGGATGGTGGTGTTCCAGAACTATTCGCTCCTGCCCTGGCAGACCGTCCGCCAGAACATCGCGCTGGCGGTGCGCAACGTGCTCACCGACCTCACCCCAGAGCAGCAGCGCGAGCGGGTGGATGAGCAGCTGAAGCTGGTGGGCCTGGCCGCCGCGGCCGACAAGCACCCCGCTGAACTCTCCGGCGGCATGAAGCAGAGGGTCGCCATTGCCCGCGCCCTGGCGATCCAGCCGCGCCTGCTGCTGCTCGATGAGCCCTTCGGCGCCCTCGACGCCCTGACCCGCGGCAACATGCAGCAGCAGCTGATGCAGCTCTGCCAGGCCAGCGGCATTACCACCGTGATGGTGACCCACGACGTGGACGAGGCCCTGCTGCTCTCGGACCGGGTGGTGATGCTGACCAACGGGCCGGAGGCCCGCATCGGCCAGATCCTGGAGGTGCCGCTGCCCCGACCGCGCCAGCGGCTGGAGGTGATGGAGCACCCCGACTACTACCAGCTGCGCAGCGAGCTGATCGGCTTCCTGCAGCAGCAGCGTCGCCTGCGCCAGCGCAAGCAGAGCCTGGGCCAGAGCACGCTGCAGCCAGGTGCCCCGCGCAGCGGCCGCGCCAGCGCAACGAAAACCGCTGCCCTCACCACTGTCCGCATTGGCTACCTGCCCGGCCTGGACAGCGCCCCCCTGGCGGTGGCGCTGGAGCGCCAGCTCTTCGACCGCGAGCGGCTGCGGGTGCTGCCGGTGCCCTTCACCCGCTGGCAGCAGCTGGAGGAGAAGCTGATGGCGGGCGAGCTGGAGGCGGCGATCACCTCGGCCACCGCCCCCCTGGCCCTCAGCCTCGGCCTGCACGGCCAGGCCCCCTGGCCGGCGATCACGCCGATGACGGTGACCCGCAACGGCAACGCGGTGTGCCTCTCGCAGCGCTTCCTGAGCCAGGGCCTGACCGACCTCGCTGCCCTGGCGCAGCGGCAGCGGGCCGGGACCTCGCCCCTGCGGCTCGCGATCGCCCAGCGGGGCAACATGCAGGAGCTGCTGCTCCGCCACTGGCTCGCGAACGGCGGTCTCGATCCCGACCGGGACCTGCAGCTGCGCACCCTCTCGCCGATGGCGATGCAGGCCGCGCTGCGGGCGGGGGAGATCGACGGGTTCATTGCCGGCCGCTACCGGGTGGCCAGGGCAGTCGAGGACGGGCTTGCCTACGTCGTCGCCACGGACCGCGACATCTGGCCCGCCCATCCGGAGAAGGTGCTGACCTGCCATGAGGCCTGGGCTGAGAGCCATCGGCAGGCCCTGCTCGACCTCTGCGCCGGCCTGCTGCAGGCCGGTCCGATCTGTGACGACGGCGGCCAGCGCCCCTACCTGATCGGCCTGCTCAGCGACCCCCAGTGGCTCGGCCCCAGCTCCGCCCTGGCCCTGCAGCGCCAGTTTGACTTCGGCACCGGTGAGCAGTCGAGCGATCGGCTGCTGCTGAACCGCTACCACGCCGATCGGGCCCAGGTGCCCGACCAGGCGGAAGGGGCCTGGATGCTGAGCCAGTTCAGTCGCTGGGGCTGGTGCCCCTTCCCCAGCAACCGGCTGGAGCTGCTGAGCCAGACCTACCGCGGTGACCTCTATGAGGCCGCGATGGCCCAGGCCGGTCTGCCCTGCCTCTGGCCGGAGCGCCAGCCCTTTGCCCTGGCCGATGGCCGTCGCTTCGACCAGGACGCACCTCTGCGCTACCTCGACGGCCTCCCCTGCAGCGCCACCCCCACGGTGGAACCGGTGACCCTGCCACCGGCCGCCAGCCCCCGACCCCTCGCCGCCAGCCGCGATGCCCGCCATGCTTGACACCGGCACTCCCAGCGCCTCCCAGGCGGGAGCCGTTCCCTCGGCCACCGCAACCGCGACCAGCGCCACCCCGGAGGCCTTCCTCAGCTTCGACGGTGTCGGCCAGGTGTTCCAGACCCGCCGCGGCCCCTTCGAGGCCCTGCGCGACATCAATCTGCAGGTGCGGCAGGGGGAATTCCTCTGCGTGATCGGCCACTCCGGCTGTGGCAAGAGCACCCTGCTCAACATGGTGTCGGGGTTCCTCACCCCCAGCAGCGGCCGGGTGAGCCTGCGGGGCGCACCGATCGAGCGGCCCGGCCCCGACCGGATGGTGGTGTTCCAGAACTACTCCCTGCTGCCCTGGAAGACGGTGCAGCAGAACGTGGAGCTGGCGGTGAAGGCCGCCAGGCCGGAGCTGAGCCCAGGGGCACGGGCCCAGGTGGTGGAGCACCACCTGGAGATGGTGCACCTGCTCGACGCCCGCCACCAGAAACCGGCCCAGATCTCGGGCGGCATGCGCCAGCGGGTGGCGATCGCCCGGGCCCTGGCGGTGAACCCGGCCGTGCTGGTGCTGGATGAGCCCTTCGGTGCCCTCGATGCGATCACCAAGGAGGAGCTGCAGGAGGAACTGCTCGCCATCTGGCAGGAGCAGCGCCCCACGGTGCTGATGATCACCCACGACATCGACGAGGCTCTGTTCCTCGCCGACCGGATCGTGATGATGACCAACGGACCCTCGGCAACGATCGGCGAGATCCTCGAGGTGCCCTTCGATCGCCCCCGCAGCTACGAGACCATTCAGCGGGATCCCCGCTACGGCCAGCTGCGCAACCACGCCCTCGACTTCCTGTTCCGCCGCTATGCCCACGATGACGATTGAGTCAGGGGCCACGGCGAAGGTCGTGCCGGCGCCGGCCGCGCTGCGCATCGCCCCCGGCCACACGGTGCTGCTCGATGCCGCCAGCCTGGAGCGCAACAGCATGGAACTCAGCCACTGCCTCAGCGTGGCCCAGGGCCTGCTGCGGGTGGCCGTCTCCGGCCCGGATGTGGAGGCACTCGAGAGTGAGTCGATCACCCTCGGCTTCCTGCAGGCGGGCGATCAGCTGCCCCTCGACCTGCTGCGCCGCAGCCGCTTCCACCTGGAGGCCCTCACCCCCGTGCACCTGGAGGAGGGGGCCGGCCTCCTGCCCCCCGAGGGAGCCACCTCCCTGCACGACTGGACAGTGGCCCTGCTGCTGATCCGCCATCTGGGGGAAGCCGAGCAGCGCCTGGCGGCCCTGCTGCAGCTGCTGGTGGAGCGGCTGGGCCGTCGCTGCGGCGACTGGTATGAGCTGCCCCTGCACCTCAGCCACCAGCGCCTGGCCGAGCTGGTCGGCCACACGCGCGTCACGGTGACGCGCCAGCTGTCGAAATGGCGCCAGGCGGGCCTGGTTGCCGGCGATACCAACGCCCAGGGGGGCCTGCGGCTGGCCCCGGAGCTGGTGCAGGCCTGATCAGGCCCCGGCGGGTTCCAGGCACACGGCCGCAGCCTTGAGTTCGGGCTGTTTGGAGAGCGGGCAGCCCAGCTCGTGCATCAGCCGGTTGGCCTCACAGGCGTTGGCCTGGGAGCCTCCCCAGTGCATCGGCAGGAACACCGTGCCGGGGCGGATGCGCTCGGTGATCTGCACCTTGGCGGTCACGGCGCCGCGGCGCGAGCGGATCCGGGCCACGGCGCCATCCACCAGCCCATGGCGCTGGGCGTCACCGGGATGGACCTCCAACAGGGCTTCCGGGTGGGCCTTGGCGATCCGCGCCACGTGGGCGGTGCGGGTCATGGTGTGCCAGTGGCCCAGGTAGCGGCCCACGGTCAGTACCAGGGGGTAGGCGTCGCAAGGGGGTTCGGCGAGGCCCAGGGGCGCATCGGCAACCAGGTGAGCGCGGCCCGTGGAGGTGGGGAAGCGCGCGTCGGTGTAGAGGCGGGCCTGTCCGTCGCCGGGGGCGGTGCCGGTAGGGAAGGGCCACTGCTGGGGGCCGTGTTCCGCCAGCAGGGCGTGGCTGAGGCCCGAGTGGTCGCAGAGGCGGCCGGCGGTGATCGCCGCGAACTCGGCATACACCTCGGCGCTGGAGCCGTAGTTGAACGCCTCGGCGAAGCCCAGGCGCCGTCCCAGCTCGGCGAAGACGGCCCAGTCGGCCCGTGCCTCGCCCGGCGGCTCGCGAAAGGCCGTGCAGAGGGTCACGCGTCGCTCGGAGTTGGTCATCACCCCCTGCTTCTCGCTCCACTGGGCCGCGGGCAGCAGCAGGTGGGCCACGGCGGCGGTCTCGGTGCCGGCATAGGCCTCACTCAGCACCACCAGCGGGCAGTTGAGGGCGGCGGCCCGCACCCGATCCAGCGATGGCATGCTCACCAGCGGATTGGTGGCCGCCACCCACCACAGGCCCAGCTCGCCCCGCTCCATCGCCTCGATCTGCTGCCACACCGCCAGGCCCGGCTCGGGGGCGATCGAGCCGGGGGCAAAGCCCCAGTGATGCTCCAGCTCGGCCCGGTGTTCGGCATCGGCCACGGTGCGGTAGCCCGGCAGCAGCTGGGCCAGCCCGCCGGCCTCGCGCCCGCCCATGGCGTTGGGCTGGCCCGTGAGCGAGAAGGGCCCGGCACCGGGCTTGCCGATCTGGCCGGTGAGCAGGTGCAGGTTGATGATGCCGCCCACGGTGGCGGTGCCCTCCACGCTCTGGTTCACCCCCATCGACCAGAGACTCAGCAGGGTGTTGCTGGCACCACAGGCCGTCGCCGCCGTCCGCAGGTCAGCTTCGCCAATCCCGCAAAGACGGCTCACCCGCTCCGGCGTCCAGGCCCGCACCAGCTCGGCAAAGGCATCAAACCCCTCGGTGGCCTGCGCGATGAAGGCGCGGTCCAGATTTCCCTGGGCGAGCAGCAGATGGGAGATGCCGTGCAGCAGGGCCAGGTCGGTGCCGGGACGGATCGCCAGGTGCAGGTCGGCGGCGTCGCTGGTGGCGGTGGCGCGGGGATCCACCACGATCAGCCGGGGCGTGGTCTTCTGCTTGCGCTTGCGCTTCAGCAGCCGCTGGAACAGCACCGGATGGCACTCGGCGGTGTTGGTGCCGATCAGCAGCACCGTATCGGCGAGGTCGAGGTCGTCGTAGCAGCAGGGAGGGCCATCGGAGCCGAGGCTGCGGGCATAGCCCGCCACCGCCGAGCTCATGCAGAGCCGCGAGTTGGCATCGAAGTTGTTGCTGCCCAGGGCCCCCTTGAACAACTTCTGGGCCAGGTAGTAGTCCTCCGTGAGGAACTGGCCGGAGCCATACATCGCCAGGGCGCCGGGACCACGGGTGGCCAGTTCGGCCTGGATGCGCTCCACCAGCAGCGCGAAGGCCTGCTCCCAGCCGATCGGCGCGAAGGGCTCATCGCGGCTGGCGCGGTAGAGGGGTTGGCTGAGGCGGTTGGGGGCGAGGGTTTCGCCCACGGTGGCGCCCTTGACGCACACCTGACCCAGGGAGGAGGGATGCAGCCGATCGCCGCGGCTGGTCCAGGGCAGATCGTCGCTGTCCGGAGCCCTGGTGGCGCCCTGGCCCGGGCCACTCGGAGTCTCGTCGTCCTCCTCGCCGGCAACCTCTCCCTGGGGGGCCGGAGGCCGCAGCTCCAGGCCGCAGCCCACGCCGCAGTAGGGGCACTGGCTGCGGGCACTCTGGAGGGGAGTCGGACTCAAGCTGAGGCGGCGCGGGGCAGCATTCGATCAAGGCGTCGGGGCCGCAGCGGTGTCGGTTGTTACGAACGCCGCGCACCCCGCTCGCCAGGATCAGCCCCCACCGGGAGGCACCTCTGACCCTGCCGCTTCGCTGCTGCCTGCTGAGCGGCGGGGAGAGTCGGCGCATGGGGCGCGACAAGGCCCTGCTGCCCCATCCCAGCGGAGACACCTGGCTCGAGCGCAGCCTGGCGCTGCTGGCGGAGCTGGGGGCACCCGTGACCCTGATGAGCCGCCACCGGAGCCACGGCGCCCTCGCCCAGGCCTGGGCGGACCGGGGTTCCGGGGGTGTGCGCTCAGGCAGCGCCGCTCAACCGGTGGAGCCGGCGCTGGAGATCGTGCAGGAGCCGGAGCCCTGGCAGGGGCCACTGCTGGCCCTGGCGCGGCTGATGCAGCGATACCCCAGCGAGCGGCTGCTGCTCTGTCCGGTGGACATGCCCTGGCTGGACATCGCCACCCTCGCGGATCTGCGGGCGGCCGCAAGCGCCGATCCCGCCCGCATCCACACCGCCCACGACGGCAGCCGCCTGCAGCCGCTGCTGGGCCTCTACCCCGCCGATGGGCGGCATCGCCGGTCGCTGGCGGCCTTCACGGCCGCCGGGGGGCGCAGCCTCCAGCGCTGGCTGGTCGCCGTGGATCACACAGCGGTGGGCCTGCCCGCCGGGCCACTGCGCAACGCCAACCACCCGGCGGATCTGGCGGATCTGATGGGTTCTGCGGGTCTGGAGGTGGCCCCCGCCAATGGCGGTCCGGCAGATCAGCCGCTGCCGGATCGACAGCGGCTGGATCGACAGCGGCCACGACCCACTGCCTAGCCTCCGCCGATGGCCGCCCCCCTCCTGGATCGCCACGGCCGCCCCCCGGGGGTGCTGCGCCTCTCGCTCACGGCGCGCTGCAACCTGGCCTGCCCCTACTGCCTGCCGGACGACCGGGATCCCCCGGGGCTGCTCAGCACCGGCGAGCGGGTTGCGCTGGTGACGGCCGCGGTGGGGCTGGGGGTCCACAGCCTGCGACTGACCGGCGGCGAGCCGCTGCTCCATCCCCGGCTGGAGGAGCTGATCGCGGCACTGCGGCCCCTGCGGGACGCTGGCGGGCTGCGGGAGATTGCCCTCACCAGCAACGGCAGCCTGCTCAGCGCCGAGCGGGCCCATGCCCTGCGTGCCGCCGGCCTGGACCGGATCACCCTCAGCCTGGACGGGGCCGACGGGGCCAGCGTGGCGCGGATGGCGGGGTTTGGGGCGTCGGCAGCGGCACCCGGCCAGGGCGACGCGCTCCTGGCCAGGGTGCTGGCGGCCATCGAGCACGCCCGTGCCGCCGGCTTCGATCCGAGCTCCGGCCAGCTCAAGCTCAACAGCGTGATCGCCCGCGGCCGCAACGACGACCAGCTGCTTCCCCTGGCGGCCCTGGCCCGGGAGCGCGGGCTGGAGTTGCGCCTGATCGAGTTCATGGACGTGGGTAGCCGCAACGGCTGGAGCCCGGAGCAGGTGCTGCCGGCGGCCGAGATGGTGCGGCGCATCGGCGCGCGCTGGCCCCTCGAACCCCTGGGCCGCCCCAGCCACGGCACCGCCAGCCGCTGGCGCTACCGCGATGGTGGCGGCGCCGCGGACCAGGGGAACGGTCCAGGCGGCAGCCATCTGGCGGTGGTGGCCTCGATCAGCGCCCCCTTCTGCGGCGACTGCAACCGGCTGCGCGTCACCGCCGACGGCATGGCCTACACCTGCCTGTTTGCCTCCAGTGGCACGGACCTCAAGCCTGTCCTGCGCGGCGGCCCGGCGGGCCCCGACGCCGCGGGCTTGAGCAACGTCCTAGCCGCCCTGTGGCGTCAGCGCGCCGACCGCTACAGCGAGGAGCGCAGCACCGCCCTGGCGTACGGGGCCAGTCCAACCTCCACCCGACCACAGCCCCACGCTGAGATGGCCTACCTGGGGGGGTGAGCCGGATTCCCGCCACCACCTGGTTGTGGCGGCCCGTGGCCCGCAGGAGCTCAAGGTCCTGGGGCAGGCCGCCCTGGGCCAGGGTCGTGACCACGCAGCGCGGACAAGCATCGTCGACCCGCAGCACCAGGCCGTCACCCAGGAGCAGGCTGCGAACGTGCCGCTGGGCAACGCCAGCTCGTTCACCACCTCCTGGAACGCCCGTTCCTTCCTACAGCCAGTGGTGGGGGTAGGGCAGGGCGCCCCGCACCCAGCGGCTGAAGGCCCAGGCCAGCAGCACCAGCAGCAGCGAGCCGCTGAGCACCGGAAACACCACAAAGGGCAGCTTCGCCCCGAGGAACACCCCCAGAAAGGCCAGGCCACCGGCGGGCGGATGCAGACAGCGCAGGAGCTGACCCAGCAGGATCGTGAGCCCTACCACCAGGGCGATCACCAGCGGTCCGCGGCCCCCCAGCCCCACCGCCGCCACCGCCAGCAAGGCGCCGATGGTGTTGCCCAGCACGATGTTGCGGGGCTGGGCCAGGGGGCTGGCGGGGTAGCCGAACAGCAGCACGCTGGAGGCGCCCAGGGGCGCCGCGATCAGCAGCTTGCCGCTCCAGGCGCTGAGCAGGCTCAGCAGGCCGATGGCCGCCAGGGCCCCAAGCCAGGTGACTCCCACCTGGCGGGCCCGGAAGCGCGGCTGATAGGCCCGGCCGCGGCGGCGCTGGCGCCGCAGCAGCACCGCAAGCCGGCGCCAGCCCAGGCTCGTCGTCATGGCGCAGCGGGCCGCTCGCTCGACTCGGTGAGCCGCGGCAGCAGCTGCACCAGGTTGCAGGGGCGGGTGGTGGCGTCGAGCTGGGCGCGGATCAGCCGGTCCCAGGCGGTGGAGACGGCATCGAGGGAACCCGGCAGCACGAAGATCACGGTGCCGTTGGCCACGCCGGCCAGACAGCGGCTCTGCAGGGTGCTGGTGCCGATCGTCTCGAAGGAGAGCACCCGGAACAGCTCACCGAAGCCCTCGATCGTCTTGTCGAGCAGGGGCGCCACGGCCTCGGGGGTGCCATCGCGGCCGGTGAGGCCGGTGCCGCCGGTGCTGAGCACCACCTGCACGGTGGGTTCGGCGATCCACTGGCTCACCACGGCGCGGATGGCGTAGCGATTGTCGGGCACGATGGCGCGGGCCGCGAGGCGATGGCCCGCCGCCGTGAGCCGTTCGAGCAGGGCATCCCCGGAGGGATCGCCGCTTGCTGGGTCGGCGCTGCGCCGATCCGACACGGTGAGCAGGGCGATGGCTAGCGACACGGCCACGGGCGGCTGGGGGGTCATTGTGCTGCGGGTCGGGTGCCGGCGATGTGGCGGAGGCCCCAGAGGGCGAGCACCCGCAGGACGGGGCGCAGGCTGCGGCCCTGCTCGGTGAGGCTGTAGGCCATCCGGCGCGGATGGTTGCCGTAGGGATGGCGCTCAACAAGCCCCAGCTCCTCAAGCTGGCGCAGGCGGCTGGTGAGGATGTTGGTGGAGATCCCCTCGGGGGAGGCCAGGAACTCCTCGAAGCGACTCTTGCCGAAGAAGAGCATGTCGCGGATCACCAGCAGGGTCCAGCGATCGCCGATCAGATCGAGGGTGCAGGCCACGGGGCAGGGGGAGCGAGGCGTGGGGGCCATGGGGCTCAGGGGGCGGAACAGGGCCGCGGCGGCGCCGGCCTGACTTGCATGGCGCAAGCAAACCAGCTAGTCTCACTTGCAGAATGCAAGTGAGATAGGGGCCTCCGGTCAGCCGCTATGTCCATTGAGTCCCTGAAGCTTTACCACTTCCCCGCCTCCAGAAGTGCGCGGGTCAAGTGGATGCTCCACGAAGTCGTTGGCAGCCGATTCGCGATCGAGATCGTCGATGTCTACGCAGGGGCACTGTTCAGCCCGCGGTTCCTGCGCATGAATCCCAACCACAGCGTCAGCGTGCCCATCCTGGAGATCTTCTGGTCCGATGGCAGCGCACAGCAGATGCTCGAAAGCACCGCCATCGTGGCCTTCCTTGCCGACGCCTATGGCGAAGCGCACCTGGCACCACCGGTTCAGGCTTCAAGGGGCCGCGCCGATTACCTGCAGATGCTTCAGTTTGGCGGCACCACCATGGACATGCTGCTCTGGCAGATCCGAATCCACGAGCACATGCTGGCGATCCAGGAGCGCGATCCCCGCACGGTGACGCGATACCGAAGCAAATTTGCCACGGAGATTGAACCCCAGCTTTGCCAGCGCCTGGAATCAGCTCCCTACATCTGTGGAGAAGCGTTCACTGCCGCCGACTGCATCATGGGCCATAACGTGCTCTGGGCGCGGCGCTATGGCCTCTGCAGGGCCAGCGTCTTTCGCCGTTACCTCGCCCGCCTCGCCAAGCGGCCCGCCTGCAAGGCGGCCTTCGACGACATCGATGCGTTCATTCTGGAGGTGGCGCCCGAGCAGCCTCTCCTGACCACATTCAACGGCTAGATCCGCCATGGGCCCTGTCAACGTCGTTGCCGCTACGCCCTCCGATGCGGAGGCGATTGCCCAACTCGTCAACGCTGCCTATCGGCCCGAAGCTGGCTCGGCTGGCTGGACCCACGAAGCGGAGTTCGTGGCGGGCAGCCGTATCAGTGCCAGCCAGGTGGCCGCCATCCTGACCCGGCAAGATGCCGTGATCCTGCTGGGCCTTGAGGGCCAGGAGATCGTCGCCTGCGTGTTGATCGAGCGGCGCGACAGCGCGAGCTCGATCGGACTCCTCGCGGTGACTCCTCGCCATCAAGGCAAGGGAATGGGCACGCGGTTGCTCGATCATGCCGAGCGCTACGCGCGCACAACCTTGGGCTCCGAGCGGTTCACGATCTGCGTGCTGACAGCAAGGACCGAGCTGATGGACTTCTATGGCCGGCGAGGCCATCAAAGAACTGGCATTATCGCCGATTACCCCCGCTTGGCTGGGGTGGGGATGCCCATCATCCCGGACCTCAAGACCGAAGCATTGACGAAGCTCGCTGGCCATCCAGCCGAGCCGGACCGTTCGCAGGATCCAGGCGAAGGGGTGGGTCATCGGCCCGTGCCAACGGCCGTTGTGGCGGCAGAGGTGGCCCCACGCACCAAGCCATCGAGCTATCCAGAACCCTTTGCCTCCCGCATGGCCGGCCGGACAAAGCGGACCCTCGGCGAGGTGTTTGGCCTCGCAAATTTCGGTGTCAACCTCACAACGCTGGAGCCGGGATCGATCTCGTCGCTGAGGCATGCCCATTCGACACAAGATGAGTTCATCTACATCCTGGCCGGCCATCCCGTTCTTGTGACCGACCAAGGGGAAGCACAACTTTCGCCTGGCATGTGCGCCGGATTCAAGGCCGGCGCCAGCAGCGCCCACCATCTGATCAATCGCTCACAGGAGGACGTGGTTGTGCTTGAAGTGGGAGACCGTAGCCCGGGGGATTCCGCGGTGTATCCGGATGACGATCTCCAGGCACTTTTCGTGAACGGACTGTGGGAATTCACGCGCAAAGACGGATCTGCCTATGGCATGATCAGCTCGCCCTGAACCGAGTGCTCCATGCCCTACGTTCTAATCCTCCACGAGGTTGAATCCTATCCGGCATGGAAGCTTATTTTCGATCAGGCTGCGGACATCCGCAAGCAGGCCGGCGAAATCAGCTACCAGCTTTTTCGCCACGACACAGATGCAAATAGCATCGTCCACTTCTCGCAGTGGTCGTCGCTGGATGGGGCCCGCCGCTTCTTCGAATCGCCGGAGTTGGTGGAGATCCGTACCCGGGCAGGCGTGAAGGCCCCACACTTTCTCTACCTGGATGAGATCGAGCAGGGCGTGCTGTAGCCAGCGGCACCAGCTCACCGCCGATCTCAGCGGAATGACCAGTTCGGGCCATCATGGGGTGACCCTCGCAGCCCAGCGCGATGCATCCGTATGCCGTGCTGGAGGCCCTGGTGCTGGCCACGGTGCTGATCGGCCTGGTGGCTCTGCTGCGCCATCGCAACCTCTGGATGAAGTTGCTCGGTATGGACGTGATGGGCACCGGGGTGATCGCCCTGTTCGTGCTGGTGGCGGCCCGGGGTGGCCTGCGCACGCCGATCCTGCCGCCGGGCTCTCTGCTGGCGGACCCGGCCCAGCGCTGGGCTGACCCCATCCCCCAGGCCGTGATCCTCACCGCGATCGTGATCGGCTTCTCGGTGCAGGCGCTGCTGCTGGTGGCCACCACCCGCCTCGCCCGCCTTGACCCCAGCCTCGACGTGGAGAGCCTGGACGCCCTCGCGGCCGATCCGCCGGCGCCGCGGCCATGACAGGCCTGGTGATCACCTGGCTGGTGGCCCCGTTCCTGGCCGCCTTCCTGGCCGCCCTGAAGCCCCCGCTGGCCCGGCCGCTGCTGCTGCTCAGCTCGGCGGCCACGGCCGCCATGGCGGCAGCCGCCCAGCAGGGCTGGCTGGCGGGCCCGCTGCAGCTGCTGGGGCCCCTGGGGGTGGCGCTGCGCCTGGACGACCTGGCCGCGCCGTTCCTGCTGCTCAACGGCCTGGTGGTGGCGGCGGCGGTGCTCCAGGGATGGCGGCGCCCGGGATCGGAACCGGCCCTCTTGCTGCTGCTGGTGCTGCAGGGGAGCCTGAACACCGCCGTGGTGGCCGTGGATCTGATCTCGATCTATGTGGCCCTGGAGGCGGTGGGGATCGCGGTGCTGCTGCTGGCCCAGGGCCGGGGTGAGGGTGCGATCTGGCTGGCCTTGCGCTACGGGCTGGTCAGCAACACCGTGATGCTGCTCTATCTGATCGGTGCCGCCCTGATCTATCAGGAGCGCCACAGCTTCGCCATGGCCGGGGTGGCGGAGGTGGGGGGCCTGGCGGTGGCGCTGATGGCCCTGACCCTGCTGGTGGTGGCGATGACGGCGGCCCTGCTGCTGCCGGTGGCGGGGGTGTGCCGGCCCGGCCCGATCTGGCAGCGGCTGGCGGCCCTGGCCAGCCTGTCCACCAAGGCCGCGGTGCTGATGCTGGTGGTGTCGGTGCTGCGGGACGATCCGATGCTGGGGATGGTGGGGGTGCTGGTGCTGGCGGTGGGCAACGCCGGCCTGCTGCTGCTGGGCCAGCTGCTGCGGCAGGGGGGGGGCATGATCGCGCTCGGCAGCTGGGGCAGCACCGTCGTGATGGCGCTGGGGGTGGCCTTCTGGCTGTGGGGCAGCTGGCCCCTGTTGGGGCGCGCGAGCGTCCTGCGCCAGCTGCATGGGCTGTCGGTGGCGGACGGGCTGGGTTCGGCGCTGATCGTGGTGGGGCTGCTGCTGCGGCGTCCGCCGGAATGGCCCCTGCTGGTGCTGGCGCTGGGGTCGTTGCTGGTGTGGAACACGCTGCTCAGCGCCGTGCTGGCGTCCAGCGCCCACGGGGCCCGGCGGCCCGAGGCGTCAGCGGCTCCCCTGGAGAGGCCCCCGGATCCCCATGGATGAGCTGACCCTGCTGCTGCCGGTCATGGCCCTGCTGCCGGTCACGGCGCTGCTGTGCGTGGGTCAGGCCCGGCCCGCCACGGCCCTGGTGCTGCGCGGCATGCTCGGCGTGGTGGCGGCCCTGGTGTATGCGCTGCTGGGGGCCGCGGATGTGGCGCTCACCGAGGCGCTGGTGGGAACCCTGCTGGCCACCGCCTTCTACGCGGTGGCGCTGCATGCGTCGATGGTGCTGCGCCTGGGGGTGCCGGCGGGGACGGAAGCGGAGACGGGGACGGAGGCGGAGTTGGAGGCCGTCCTGCGCCGCTGGCTGGAGCAGGCCCAGCTGCGGCTGGAGCTGGTGCCGCTGGAGCCCGGCGGCGAACCCTGGCCGGCGGAGCTCCATGGCCTGCTGGAGCCAGGCGGGTGCCTGCGGCTGCGCACCCACCATCTCGGCCAGCGCCTGCTGGCCCTGGAGGGAGCTGAGGACTGGCAGCGCCTGGGCGGCACGCTGTGGCTGGAGGAGCGGCGATGAGGGCCCTGGTGCTGGTGGCGGCGGCGCTGCTGTGCCTGGCACCGCTGCTGCCGCCGCTGGCGGGTGCGCTGCCGGCAGCTTCAGACAACGCCGCCCTGGTAAGCCAGCTGGCGGCCGAGGCCGGGGTGCCTAACACGGTGTCGGGGGTGATCCTGCACGTCCGCCTGTTCGACACCATCGGTGAGGTGGTGGTGTTCACCCTGGCCTCGCTCGGGGTGGGCTGGATGCTGCGGGGCGAGCGGGTCCAGGGCCCGATCCGGGACCTGGACGACCCGGTGGCGATCGAACTCTGCCGCCTGGGGGCCACCCTGGCGACCCTGGTGGCGGTGGAGCTGGCCCTGCGGGGTCACATGTCGCCAGGGGGCGGCTTCGCGGCGGGGGTGGCCGGGGGCACGGCCCTGGGGCTGGGGCTGCTCAGCGGCCGGGGCCGGCAGAGCGAAGCGCTGCATCATCGCTGGCGTGTGCCGCTGCTGGAAAAGACGGCGGTGCTGGCCTTCATCGCCATCGCCCTGCTGAGCCTGCTGGGGCTCCCCCTGCCGGAGGGAACATTCGGCACGACGGGCAGTGGCGGCTGGATCCCGCCGTTGAACGTGCTGATGGCCCTCAAGGTGACGCTGGGGTCGTGGTCGATGCTGCAGTTGTTTGTGCGCTATCGCGGCTGGCCATGAGGGTGGCTTGGGCGATTCCACACTGGGCCCGTATGGCGGTAGGCACAGGCTGTTCACGGGTTTGGAGAAGAAGCTCTCATTCCAGCGAGCCACCCGAGGCCAATTGCAGGCCAATCCTTGTTCTTCAGCACTCAGAAGCAACTACTCCAGCTGCAGATGTCGCCGAGGATGGGACTGCTGAGAAGGGTCGCGGAACCAGCCGATGGCAAGTGAGGCCGTCAACGCTCACGCATACCCACGCTACGGTCAATGGCTGAATCTTTCGATCTCATTGGAGAAGCACTATGGCAACGGTTGCGAAGAACATGATTTGCCTCTGGTATGACGGAGATGCAGAAGACGCAGCAGGATTTTACGCCGCTACCTTTCCGGGCTCTTCCCTCGATGCAGTGCACCGTGCGCCGGGAGACTTCCCGTCGGGCAAAGAAGGTGATGTGTTGACCGTGCTTTTCACTGTGATGGGCATTCCCTGTCTTGGGCTTAATGGAGGACCTGCGTTTAAGCACAGCGAAGCCTTCTCCTTTCAGGTGGCTACCGACGACCAAGCAGAAACAGACCGTTACTGGAACGCGATCGTCGGCAATGGCGGCGAAGCGGGCTCCTGCGGCTGGTGCAAGGACAAATGGGGAGTGTCGTGGCAGATCACGCCGCGGGCTCTCACTGAAGCGATAGGCGATGGCGATCCTGCTGTCGCCAAGCGTGCGTTCGACGCGATGATGACAATGGGAAAGATTGATATTGCCGTGATCGAAGCGGCGCGCCATGGCTGACAGGCTGGTGGCCTAGCATCCAGACGTAGAAGACGGGTCTATGAAGTATCATTGATGTCCAAGAGTTAATGCGCGCTTCTGATCTGAAGCTCTAGATTGAAGAGGCTTCCGGAGGTGGCACCGTCTTGACGCCAAAGCGCAACTACTGAGTGACGGATTAATCGAGACGGACCACCATCTACTTCGATCCGGAAGATCGTCGTGAACCGCGCCGTAAGGCCGCTACCTGTATGGGCCAGCAGTGTGCTTGAAGCGGGTGCACTTCGGCTGCCATTGATGGTGTGAAGATAGGTCTATGTTGTTGCTGTTCCAAGGAAGAAGGCCAATTCTAGGAGAATCGCTGGATGTGAGGCTCGTCTTTATGGCTTTGACGGAAAACATGGACAGGAATCGACAGGCATCTGGTCAATTCACTGGGTTCACCGTATAGGCAGCCTTTGGTAAACCCTGCCAAAGCCAGTCGACTAAGTCCTTGCTAGAATCCATGTAATCCTTGGCGGCTGATGAAAAGCTACCGTTCTGAATCCCGATCAAAGATAAAGCCTCAAGAGCCGTCGACCCTGACTCGGTGTTGCCAGTTCACTCTTCTTGCCTCTGCTGTTGTTGCAATCGGCAGTTGCTCTGTCAATCATATTGTTTCCAGCCGGGCCAAGTTTGGTGTGGCATGGAAAAGCGTTGACTGCAAAACCTTTGACGTGCCTGCCTCCATTGCTGCCAAGTCAGATTGTGGATACGTCACCGTCCCCGAACAGCACGATAAACCCGAGGGGCGTACCATCCAGCTTGCTGTTGTGCGTACCCGTAGCACTGGCAATGCCCCGGCTGCCGATCCATTGTTTGTCGAACAGGGTGGCCCTGGCGACTCAACTATCGGCGACATCGCCGATGGAGCCTTGCCAAAGTATCCCGAGCTCCCGGCTTTGCTAAAGAGCCGCGACTTGATCTTCGTAGAAGAGCGGGGAACACGGTATTCCAGGCCTTTCTTATCCTGTCCAGAGCTGAACGCTCACAATATTGCTGTGGCCAAGGGGCAAAGAGACTACACCGATTCGGGCTGGATCAAAGGGTGCAATGATCGCCTTAAAGCTCAAGGCGTTAATCCCAGTGCCTTCAATACTCGCGAGAATGCGGCAGATATCTATGCTGTAGCCGAAGCGATGGGCTACTCACGCTTTAACTATTACGGCGTTTCCTATGGCACGTTGCTGGGGCAGTATGTCATTGTCCAGGCAGACAAGCACAAATCTAAACTCCGCAGCGTGATCCTGGATGGAGTGGTCAGGCCAGATGTTGATTTTAACCTGGCGGCTGGTCATACGATTAGCTATGCCCTGAGGAATGTGTTTCATGCCTGCGCACAGGATCAAGAATGCAGCTCGACCTATCCCAAGCTGGAACAGAGATTTCTGAAGATCGTCGATCAACTCAACCAGAAACCCCTGCCTCTGACCCTGACCATTCCCTCCAGTAAAAGGACATTCACTGCCCAGCTCGATGGCAATGCCTTTGTCATTGGCATCGAGTCTTATCTAGCTCGGCCCTACTCAGGTGAAACCGCCCGTGGTAGTTCCCTGCCCAAGTTCATCCATGCCGCGAGCCAGGGTGACTTTGCTTGGATTGCAGCATCACTTTCAGATCTGGAACCTAGGGGGGCGAGGGAGATGTATCACACTGTTCTCTGTGCTCGGGCGAAATCAATTCGTGTTTCGCCTGACCAAGTGCTGCCGCCACCCTATCCACAGTTGGTCCCCTTGGGCATCCGCGAAGCAGAAGCGGTGAAGAAAGCTTGTGACGTTCTCCAGGTCGAGCTGAAGCCGCCCTTTGTCTCCGGTAATCCGGAAATTCCCCTCCTGGTGTTGAACGGCTCTTACGATCCGGTAACGCCCTAGCCCTACGGTGAAGCCGTGGCTAGGAGCATGAAAACCTCCTATGTTTACACCTTTCCTGGTGTCGGGCATGGGGCGTTGTTTGCGCCACGGGGCGTGGCTGCAGAAGCATGTGTGACTAAAATCGCTGCTGACTTTTTGGCGAACCCTGAGCAAACGCCCGATAGCCGCTGCCTAACCCAGATCAAGCCTGCGTTTGTCGTTGAGTAACTCCGGTTCTTGAGCTGGTGATTGCTGGCCACATAGGTTGCATTGATGCATCCACCTCTGCCTTCACCGGCTTTTCGAGAGTCAAGTATTCGGTTCTCGCGGCTTGAGGCGTGGCTAATCTATGGCCCGCGCACGCAGTCTGCCGGAACCAATTGTTCTGAGCATAGAGGTTGTCGGCAGGGTGCGATGGGTGGTATTGGCGGAACAGAAGTTTTCCGATAGTCAGTCCGGCCGACGCCGTCTCGCGCATCTTTCTTGGGTGGTAAGTCGCTTTTGCTTCCCGTTTTATTCGGGTAATGGCTTTGTGTGTTCCGGCGTTTATTCCAGCGGCGGGGTTCTCTTTCGCCAGGTGCCATTGCGGCAGTGAGGATAAGGCGAATCGAAGCCCAAAGGCTGTCCACCAATGTGCTACTGGTGATTTGTTGTGCTCCCCGACGAACTCGATGGCGTTGCTCATTGATCCATGCGTTCATGGTCCCATTGATTCAGGTTGTTCTGGCCGGCAAACGCGTGGAGCAACAGGCTGATGAGGGGCTTCTCTATCGGCAGGCGCTCTTCGTCAATCCCGAGGGTGGGCCTGCGATGAGCCCCGTCTGGCGTAGAAGCATGAACAGCTTCCGCGTGGTGACTCTGTCATTCCAAGACTCACCCCTCGGTATCGCCAGTTGGTTGCCGCCGCCGCCGCGTCGAAGCCAGTTCACCACTGACGCTCGCCTGCTGACAGCAGAGCCTTTCTCCAGGCGGTGGAGCGCAGGCCAGCCTGGATGGCTTCATCGCCCCGAGAGCGGCGCGATCGACTGACTCGTGGAAGCCAACGCGACTGTCCTGCGGGGCGATGATTGCGGCTATGCCGAGTTCACGGCCAGCGTGGATGTTCTGATCACGCGACGCCACACCTACGATCAGGTGACCGGCTTTGATCTCTGGCCCTGTGCAGGCAACAGGGTTGTGATGTTCAACTCCAGGCCGATCGCCCTCAGCCATGGTCCGGGGATTCAGCTGCATGCGAGCTCGGAGCCGCCAGCAGACCTTCTGCGTCGCCTGAGTTCAGAAGGCTGCCAGCATGCCTACGTGGGGCCTCCTGAGAAAGTCGGAGCCGCTGCCGCCAATACAGATTCTGGCAGTCAGGTGCCTTGCTGAGTGATTATCAAGCCGCAGCTGTCTCAACGCTTGATGGCAGTTTGTTGCGCCTCAGAGCTACAAGCTGGCTGCTCAGAATCTGCAGCCAGAAGGCAAACAAGGCAAAAAGAA
>NZ_NQLA01000046.1 GCF_002252705.1 Vulcanococcus limneticus LL | reverse complement strand
GCGGCGATGACCGAACGGATCGCCAATGCAGTCTGTTGCTGTATGCCTTGCACCGAAAGGGATCTCAGGGTCGCGGAGCCTTATGGGTAATCAAGTGAGCTCTTGATGTCGAAGTAGTCGAGGTTGGTAGCGCGGTAATGCGGGTTTTCGATCTTGCTGGCGGTGCTGGTGCCAAACAGGCGCAGGTAGGAGCCGCCGTCGGCGTCCTGGGAGTACTCGCCGGGGAAGAAGATCACCACCGGGTGGCGCACCATCGCCGGTTGCAGTGCTTCGATGATCGTGTGGGTGCGCAGGAAGGGATACACCCGACCCGAGCCGGTGATCAGGCTGATCTGAGCGTCATCCCCCAGTGCTTCCATCAGCTTGGGCACCAGGGCAGAGGTGGGCTCCGCCACGTTCTTGAGGGTGCCCAACAGGTCGCTCTTGCTCCACGTCGCTTCGTCTTGGAGAACCACCTCCAAATAATTCCTGTCGTCGAGATCCTTGGCCTCCAGCAGCTGAAGTACCAGCTCGAACAGATCCACGTGCTTCACCCGCAGGCCCTGCTTGCGAAGGAACTGTTCAGCCCCTTTGACCACCACCCGCAGCGGGTCTTCATCGGCTGGGCTGTAGGTCTGGATGAAGATCGGCACCTCCTTGGCCACGCCTCGCATCTCCAGAAAGTCCGGGCGCGTGAGGATCTCCTGCAGGCGCTTGTCGAGGCCGGTCACGCTGCTGCTCATGCCGTCTTCCTCCGGGCAGCGCTTGTCTTCTTGGCCGCAGGCTTGGGAGCAGCTTTCACCGCAGTGTTGGCTGCGGGCTTCGGCGCTGGCTTTGCGCTGGCTTTCGCTGGGGCCTTGGTCTTGCCAGCCTTGGCCGGCCGTGCAGCGGGGCTAAGCAGGAAACCCTCCAGGAGGGCGGGATCGTCGTCCTCCAACAGCTCCTGCACCTGAGGTGACACCAGTGGGCGTTGCACGGTGCCGAGCGTGCCGCCCTTGCCCGCCTTACCGGCCAGTAACCCGGCTTCCCGGAGCATCTGCAGCAAGGCCGATCGCACCTTCTGCTGCGACGAGGGCGCCAAGGCCCCAAGCTCGGGATGGTCGCGCTCGGTGGCCTCATAGAAGGCCGCCATGTCCGAACGGCGCAGCACGGGGTCACGGCTGCTGAGCTTTCCGGTCAGCACCTCTTGGGTCACGTCGGCTGCGATCTGGATGCGCTTCAGGACCGCCAGCCAGGCCATGGCGGTGCGCTCGTCGCGGGTGCCCTTCGCCAGGAGCTCGAGCTGGGGGGTGGTCAGCCGCTGCAGCCTCTGGCGCAACTCCGATTCCAGCCGCTTGGCCGAGCTGGCCGATCGGGCCTGCAGAGCGTTGGATCCCAGCACCACGGCCTTCGTGCGCCCCCAGTCGCCTTGCTCGAGATAGATGCCGGCGATCACGGTCGCCAGTTCAGGCCGGAGACTGGCGGCGGTGAAGCTCAGGCAGTACTTCGGGGCTGCCCCGGCCGCAGTCGCCAAGTGGTCCAACGGGAAATCCTGGGCTGATCTTGGCACCCGTTCTGCTGTTCTGGGAGCCAAGAAGGCGAGCCCCTGCAAGCGATCTGGCCTTCAACCTATGGCCGATCCGCCCAGTGCACCGGCTATCTCCTGCGAAAAACCAGAGCTATGCAGAAATTGCATTGAATCGCGGTTTCTATCCCCGGTTGAGGCCGATGGCATCACCGCGTCAGCCATAGCCAGCAGGCAACCTCACCGACCTGCGGAAGCCTCCAGTACCCGCTCCTCCAGCAGGTCCTCAGCCTGGGCCGACAGCAGATCCAGGCGGGAGATGCAGTAGCCCAGCCGCGGGCCATCAGGAGCAGCTGCCCGGGGGTGCGGCACTGGCGCAGGGCACGCCGCAGGGCGGGATCGGCCTCGGCGTCAGCCACCAGGCGCACCAGTTCAGGCCAGCTCATCGGCGCAATCCACCGGTTCCAGCAGGATCGTGGACCTGTACAGCCGTAGCCAGCATCCTCGGGGCACTGACAGGCCCTTCAGAGAGGAACTAACCGCTGTCGCGCCTGCCAATGGGCCCTGCAGCGCTGTCCCAGTCCCCGCTGACGGTCATGGCCTCCTGCAACAGGCCCAGCCGCCCTGCACCAGCAGTTGATCCGGGCGAGCTGAGGCCCGGCCGCTCGATTCCTGCCAGGTCAGCGCAACGGCCGAGGCCGGCGGCGGATCGGCTGCACCCCAGGCTTGAGCGGCGTCGGGATCTGCAGCTGCTGGTCGGCCCAGTGGGCGGCCAGGGCTGCCAGCAGGCTGTCGCGGTTGCCGTGGATGCGGAGCATGGCGGTGGCTGAAAGTGCTGCCCACCAGCCTGATCTGACTGGCCCGATCAGCGATCGACGAAAGCGACAGCGGCGGGCAACCAATGGCACAACCGCGACCATCGATCGCACCGTTCCCGCTGTGTCCCAGCCGATCTGCTGCGCCCCGTTCTGGCCCCCAGACTGGCCTCAGGTGCAAGGAGCGGTGTGACCACCTCAGCCTCGGTGGTGTTCGTGGCCCACGGCTCACCACTGTTTGCCCTGCAGCCCGGTGCCGCAGGGGCGGCGCTGGCCGAGCTCGCCACGACCCTGCAGCGGCCCCAGGCGGTGCTGGTGATCAGTCCCCACTGGGAGACGGATGTGGCGACGGTGAGCACGGCCAGCCAGCTGGACACCATCCACGACTTCGGGGGCTTTGATCCGGCCCTCTACGCCATCCAGTACCCAGCCAGCGGCAGCCCCCAGGGGGCGCGGCAGGTGGTGGAGGCTCTCCAGTCCGCGGGCCTGCCGGTGAACACTGACCCTGAGCGCGGGCTGGACCATGGGGCCTGGGTGCCGTTGCGCTATCTGTTCCCCGCGGCGGATGTGCCCGTGGTGCCGCTCTCGATCCAGCACCACGGCGGACCGGAGCACGCCCACCGCGTCGGCCAGGCGCTGGCACCGCTGGCGGAGCAGGGCTGGCTGATTGTGGCCTCCGGCAACGTCACCCACAACCTGCGCGACTGGCAGCAGGCCAGCCGCGGCGCTGCCGTCGACACCAGCTACGCCCAGCGCTTCTCCGACTGGGTCGACGTGCAGCTGAGCAGTGGGCAGGTGGAAGCACTGCTGCACTACCGCGACCGCCAGCCCGATGCCGAGCGGGCGCACCCCCGCGACGAGCACCTGCTGCCGCTGTTCACCGCCATCGGTGCAGCCGGGGAAGGGGCCCGGGCCCGGGCGATCCATCGCGGCATCAGCGACCACGTGATCACCATGGACAGCTACGTCTTTGAGCAAACCGTCTGAGCCCTCTGGGGTTTCATCCCAGCCCAATCCAGGCCTGCAGACCAGCGCGTTCCTCAACCGGCAGAAGCCGTCACCTGCTCCTCCAGCAGGTCCTCCGCCTGGGCCCGCTGCAGATCCAGCCGCGAGAGGCGATAGCCCAGCCGCCGGGCCGTCAGGATCAACTCCCCACGGGTCCGGCAAAGGCGCAGGGCACGCCGCAGCGCGGGACTGGTCTCAGCATCGGCCACCAGGCGCTCCAGCTCTGGCCAGCTCATCGGCACAACCCACCGGTAGCTGCAGGATCGCGGATCCGTAGAGCCGTCGCCAGGTTCCGCAGGTCACAGAGAGGCCCGTCCCAGGCCACGGCGCTGCTCGATCAGCTGGGGCTCGGACTGCCGGTGCTGGGAGAGCGGACTACAGACCGGATCAGGGACGGACTGGTGCTCTTCAGCAACAAGCGAAAGCCGCGCTTGGTGCGGAGGGCGGAAGTGGAGTGCTGCCTGCAGCGATGATCGCCCCAGAAGCGCGCAGTCGGCTGGCTCTGCTGACTGCGCAGGATCCACAGGAGGGCACTGTGGCACGACAGCACCAGGGAGGCGACACGCCTCGGCACCAGCGTGATCGTGGTGCCCCACGACGAGACGATCAGGCCCCGCTTCCGTTGGATCGATGCGGTCGACCTCAAGGCATCCTGGGAGAAGGTGATGGATGCCGATGAGCGATCACAGCGAGCAACAGCTCACGGCCCGAGAGATGGTGCGGGCCCATGCCTACCCGGTTCTGGCGGCCCTCAGCACCATCAGCCTGTTGGCCATTGCCCTGCTGCAAATTCCTGGAGCCGTCAAGGCGCACCGCTACAACCAGTGCATCGATGCCCAGGTAGCCCTGAGGCAGGCCAGCAACCTGACAGGCCAGGACGGTCCTGGCAAGTTGATCGATCTCAAGGCGGTGCAGCACTGCGAGGGCCTCTGAACGCCACTCCACGCGTGCTCACCAGCCATGCACGGATCAGTGCGGAGGGCTGGCGAACACGCCGTCCAGCCAGTCGTAGGCACGCTGATGAAACAGCGAGCGCGCCGTCTCCTCACAATGGCCGCCGGCCCCCTCGGCAGCGGTGAAGCGCACGAGCGTCCGGGGACATTGCAGCGCGGCATGCAGCTGCTCCGCGAAGCGTGCGATCGGATCGCCTTCCGCCCAGGTCACCAGCGTGGGGCAGCGGATCTGTTCCGCGCGCTCCCTGAGGCTGTAGTCGCCGGCGATCCGGAAGTAATCGGCGAGGGAATCGAGGCCATGCACCCAGAGGGCCCGCTGAAAGGTCCAGTTCAGGGATGGATTGGAGCGGATCTGGCCCCGCAGGGCTTCCAGATCGGCGGGGGCGATCTCGGGCAGCCGTTCGCGCACGGCAGGGGGGAGCGGCAGGTTCGCCCGCAGCGCCTCGAGCAGATCCCACTGGCCGGGATCGGCGATGCAGGCAGCAAGGCGGTGCTCACCGCTGGCTGCGCGGGGCGCCAGATAGCCGCCGAAACTCCAGCCGATCAGCGCGATCCGCTGTGGGTCCACCTCCGGGCGGGTGAGCGCGTAGTCGACAACCGGACGCACCACGGCCTCCCAGTCGGGGCGGAACACCAGGCCCTGGTGGATCAGGGGTCGGCCCTGGCCGGGGCCGTCGAAGCTGAGGCAGTGGTAGCCGCGGCGCACGGCGGCCACGGCATGGGCAAAGTGCGCCTCGTGCACGGTGGCGTCGTAGCCGTTGGTGGCGATCAGCGTGGGGCGCGGTTGGCCCGTGTCATCGGCACGATGGAAGTAGCCGGGCAGGCTCGTGCCCTCGTAGGGGATCTCCACGGCCTCCACGGCCGGTGACATGCGCACGGCTGCTCGGGCGAACGCCTCGGCCTCCCGATCGAAGGCCTCCACCAGCCGGGCCTCCACAGGCGCACCGAAGAGCGGCAGATAGGACGTGCGGTAGTAATTGCTGGCCCGCAGGTAGGCCTCGCGGGCGCTCACCGAGCGGCCGGCCGCATCACACGATTCGGCGATCTGAAACACGCGATCGGCGGTGGCGGTCCAGGCCCGATACCAACTGTCCGGATTCGCGGGCGTGATCTGCGCAGCCGTGACGAAGCACTCGCCGAAATCAGCTCCCCCATAGAGCGCGTGCGACAGGGCGCGGACTGCAAACCGCTCAAAGAGCGGGTCTTGAAAGAAGATGCCCATCCAGAGGATGTCCTGCCGTCGAGCGAGGCGGACCAAGCATGCTCTGCATCATCACCGAGGACTTCGGCGTTCTCCCCGCTCAAACGGGTCCGGCTGGGATGGGGGGTTTCAGCGTCCTTGGCGCCGGCCGCAGCGGCTTCCGGATCTGCAGCTGCTGCTCCGCCCCATGGGCGGTGAGCACAGCCAGGAGACTGGGGCGGTCGCCGTGGATGCGCAGCATGGGGAGTTCGTGATGGCTGATCTCCAGCCTGGATCGGTCCGCAGAAGCGTGATTTGCTAGGGCCACAAGGGCCCGCATCGAGGCTTTGGTGCCGCCGCGCGGCCACGCCCCCGTGGCGCCGTGCTCGCCTGGTTGCAGAGCAGCGATGCCGCAGACCTCCATCTGGCCAGCGTGACCCTCGGCGAGAACCTGACCACCGCGGGAACAGTGCCGTGGTGCGGGTGCTTGGCCGCAAGCCCAGGGCTGGCGAGGATGGCAGCGTCGGCAACTGACCGTGGCCACCTACGACCTTTCCCAGCTGCGCCGGAGTTACAGCCTCAAAGGCCTGCGCCGCACGGACCTCCACGACGACCCGGTGGAGCAGTTCCGTCACTGGTTTGAGCAGGCCCGCAGCGCCGAGCTGCTTGAGCCCAACGCCATGGTGCTCTCCACCAGCGATGGGCGTCGCCCCAGCAGCCGCACCGTGCTGCTCAAGGCCTTTGATCAACGGGGCTTTGTCTTCTTCACCAGCTACGGCAGCCGCAAGGCCAGCGAAATCGAGGCCACCGGCCAGGTGAGTCTGTTGTTTCCCTGGTACGGCCTCGAGCGCCAGGTGGGGATTCTCGGCCGGGCGACCCGCATCTCCACGGCCGAGTCCCTGGCCTATTTCGTGTCGCGGCCGGTTGGCAGTCGCCTGGGGGCCTGGGTGTCGCAGCAGAGCAGCGTGATCAGCTCCCGCAAGATCCTGGAGATGCAGTGGCAGCACATCAAGCAGCGCTTCGCCGATGGTGAGGTGCCCCTGCCGGGGGGCTGGGGCGGCTACAGGGTGGAGCCGGAGGAATTCGAGTTCTGGCAGGGGGGCGAACACCGCCTGCACGATCGCTTCCGTTACCGACGCAACGCAGGGCCTTCAGGCCAGGTCGGAATCGGGACAGCCGCTTGGATCATCGAGAGGCTCGCCCCCTGACCACTCGGACGAATAGCGGCTGTTGATCAGGGCGCTGAACTGACCATTCCACCCTGGTCCCACCGGTGTTGTGGCTTGGCCCGTTTGGCAGCGATTCAGTGGATCCATGGCACCGCTGGCCGTGGCGACCACCGCGACCTCGCCGACGTGTGAGCCGGTCGATCCCTGGCTTACCCCTGGTCTGCTGAACCTGCTGCGGGCACCAGGAGAGCCCCGGCCGCAGCCAGAGCTTGTGGCCTGAACCCTGCAGTGGCGCCTGGCCCGTGCTGGCCAGCCTGGCCAAGCTGGGAGAAGCCGCCAGCGATTCCCGTGATCCCTCCCCAGAAGCAGATGACCGGGATGCTGGGCCATCCGGTGGCCGAGAACCCGATCGATCGGATGTTCGATGCGGTGTTTGCCCACTACAACCTGCCCTGGCAGTTCTGGAAGAACGACATCGCCACCGAGGCCGACCTGGCCAAGGCGGTCGCCGCCCTGGTGCCGCTCGGCTACAGCGGCATGTGCGTCACCGTGCCCTACAAGGTGGCGGTGATGCCCCTGCTCGATGCGGTCGATGACGATGTGCGCGCCATCGGGGCCGCCAACTACATCACGATCGAGCAGGGTCGCCTGATCGGCCACAACAACGACGGCAAGGGGGTCGTCAAGGCGATCGAGAAGGTGGTGCCGCTGCGCGGCCAGCGGGTGGTGATGCTCGGGGCCGGTGGAGCCGGTCGGGCGATGGCGGTGGAACTCGCCTGGGCCGGTGCCGCCCAGATCACCCTGGTGACCCGCCGCGAGGCCCAGGGGCGGGAGGTGGCGGAACTGGTGCAACGGGCCAGTGGCGTGCCCTGCAGCTGGCAGGCGTGGCAGCCGGAGGTGGAGGTGCCGGAAGGCACCACGTTGCTGATGAATGCCACCCACCTGGGCTGTGCGCCCGAGCTGGAAGCCGTGCCGGTGCGCTGGGAGACGGTGGATCCGAGCTGCGCGGTGGTGGATGTGATCACCAACCCCAGGATCACGCCCTTTCTGGCCACAGCGCGAGAGCGGGGCTGCCGGATCGTGGATGGGGTGGAGATGCTGGTGCAGCTGGCGATGCAGATCTTCGAGCGCTGGACGGGCATCAGCCCGGAGGAGACGGTGTTCCAGCGCGCCGTGGCGGCTGCCCTCGGCGAGTGAGGGGAACGGGTCACGGGCCTGGGACCTGAGGATCGCGTCCCCCGCCCGGCCTGGCGGCACTCGGCCGGATCTGCAGCTCGGCGTAGCCGGTGGTGGGATCCAGCTGGCGCCGAAACTGCCACTCCGGGAGCAGGCCCAGGACCAGCTCGGCGGTGGTGCGCACCAGCGAGCCAACGCCGAGGTGACCGCCGACCACCGCTCCGCTGGAGTCAGCCAGAGCGGTGTGCAGGTGGGCGCCATCGGGCGAGAGCGTGCCGGCCAGGCTGAGGATCTCCAGGTCGCCGCGGATCGTTGTCGCCTCGGCCGCCCCCGCGAAGCGCAGCTGGGCCACCGACAGACTGCCGACGGCGCTGATGACGCAGCCGGCCTGCTCGTGCTGCTGCCCCATCCAGGCCTGCAGCGCCAGGCGCAGATCCTCTCCGGGTTGCAGCCGCAGCGGCACCACCCTCATCGCTCCTGCCCCTCCACCAGCCGCTGCACCATCACCAGGGCATCGACATAGCCCAGCTGCCTGTGGCGGAACGCCCCGGGCAGGGTGCCGACGATCTGGAAGCCGTTCTGCTGCCAGCAGTGGATGCCGGCGGTGTTGGTGCTCACCACCAGGTTGAACTGCATCGCCCGAAAGCCGAGCCGCCGGGCCGCCTGCAGGGAGTGCTGACACAGCCGGCTGCCGATCCGCTGGCGGCGGCAGTGCGCGGCCACCACGTAGCCCGCATTGGCCACGTGGGCGCCGAGGCAGAGGGAGTTGGGCCTGAGGTAGTAGCTGCCCACCACGGTCCCGCCGGCGTCCACGGCCACCATCACCGCCTGGCTCTGCTCCACCCAGGACAGCCGGGCCTCTGCTTCGGGGATGGAGGGGTCGTGGGGAAAGGTTTCACCGGCGCGGAACACCGGCTCCAGCAGGGCCCACACCGCCGGCCAGTCGGCCGGCTCGTAGGGCCGGATCTGCGGTGGCGTGGAGGGCGGAGCCAGGGATGGGGTGCAGCAGCACGGCGATTGTCTCGCCCACCGCGCTGCTGCGGTGTTCTGCATCCCCCATGGGAAGGCGCCCCGTGGGGGGCGCCTTAGCACCGGTCGCGGATCACAGCCTCGGCGTGGGGAGCTGGATCGGGTCGGGTGTCTGGGGTTCACGCATCGCCTGTCTGGGGCCTGGCAGGGAAGGAAAAGGATCACGTCTGTGAGAAGCGATGCTCAAGGCTTGACCTTCTCGGCTGTGATCCCGGCCCGGGTTATGCAGCCCGGGGATCTACACGCGGGAATCCGTTGTGGCGTCTGGCTGTCTGCTGCTACGGGATGGCGTTCGGGCTGCGCCACCAAGGTCACGTTTGTTGCCTCGCCTGTTGGGCGGTCCTCCGCGTTCCGCACCGGCTCGGGTGATCCCTGGCCGGACTCTTGTGGAGGGCGGGGCCCGGGTTGGCTACCGGCTCCCCCCTCAACCTCAAGATACGTCGCATCCCAGGCTCTGGTGTGGCTCAGACGTGCCTGTTTCCGTACACCGCGTGGTCGCTGCGGCAAAGGGTGGAGCAGTTCTGCAGCCCGGATTCGGCCGGTTGACGTCAACAGAGAAGGGGCCGCATCTGCGGCCCTTTGTTGTAGTGGAACCAGCCTCAGCCGTTCGTGCCGGTGCGCTCGGCGGCGCAGCTGCAACCGCAGTCGCAGACACCACCGTTTGAGCACGAACAGCTGCTGGAGCAGCCGCAACCACAGGGGCAGGGGGCGGGCTGGGTGAGGGGGGTGGAACAGGTGCAAGCCATGGTGATTCTCCTGGTTGGGGATGGTCTTGTGGATCGCGGGAGGGGCCTCAGCCCCGCCCACAACCCAACCATGCACTCTCCAGTCGAGTGGAGAGTCAAGGCTCCCAGGGGAGGGTTACCGCACCGGTCCGAGGCCATCCAGGACCCCGCCGAACCGGCCAGGCCCCAACCCACCACTCCAGGTGGGCCCGAGGGAGCCGCGCGCCCGAAGGCGCGAGCTGGCCTTGGTCACCGCAATGGACGCAATCGATCCCATGCCCGATCTGGGCGGCGGCGGCATGGCTGCTGGGCCAGCCTGGGGTGGAGCAGCGCAGTCACTGGTAGCCGGGCCGGCTTGACGGCTTCATCCACCCTGCTGGACGTGGGCTGTGGACCGGGCACGGCCACGCTGTCGTTTGCGGAGCTGGGGTGCAGGATCGTGGCCCTTGAGCCCAGATTGATTCCATCCAGCTCCTACCCCAGACAGGGCATACCCGTCGGATCTTGCTCCGTGGCCATCGATCTTTGCCGCGCCAAACTGAGGCCCACTCCGGCAGAATCACGCGTCCTCGGTCTGTGACGTGTGGCCCGATTGGAAGCGCATCTTGCTGGTATGCCAGGTGATCAGGCGCTGCGCGCTGGCCTCCAAGACCTGGCCCTCGAGCTGGGGGGCACCCTGAGCTGGCTGGATGCCCGCAACGCCACACTGGTCCTGAACACAGGCTCCAGCGGCCTGAGCGTGCAGGTGCTGCTGGAGCTCAGCCACCCAGGCAAGGTGGGGGTCCTGGTGAGCAGCCGTGAGGGCATGGGCCGTGGGGCACCGCTCAGCCGACAGGCCCTGGAACAGGTGCTGGCGGGGTTGATCCGCCTGGGTGACCAGGCGGTCATCCGCTTTCGATCGGATCGCGATGGGCCGGTGCGTCAGACCATGGCACTCCGCTGAAACGAAACAACAACAACCGCCATACCGCCTATGGCGTACTACATCGTTCACCCTACACATTGTGACGCCGGTGTTTTCATCAGGGCTGTCCGTTCTGCATGGTGAGGTGACTTCACCAGCCACGACGCACTGGATGCCGCAACGACTCGCTCCCCCGGCCTTGGCACGGGCTCTGCAGCACACCATCGCCTGGGTGCTCGATCAGCCCGTTGCGCCGCCCCTGGTCGGCCAATGCTGCGATCGCCTGCGCCCTGCCCCTGTGTTGCGGGACCTGGAGCGCGCCCTACGGCGCTGCGGCAACGGACTGGTCGCCCTGGTGGACTGGCGCTGGAACCACCAGCTGGGCTGCGCCGAGGGATTCCTCTGGCAGGGCAATGAAGTGCACCGCTTCC
Source organism: Vulcanococcus limneticus LL (assembly GCF_002252705.1). Lineage (GTDB taxonomy): Bacteria > Cyanobacteriota > Cyanobacteriia > PCC-6307 > Cyanobiaceae > Vulcanococcus > Vulcanococcus limneticus. The sequence continues at coordinate 11,150 of NZ_NQLA01000046.1, read as the reverse complement.
ACTGGTGGCGCGCCACAGATCGGCTGGAACTGCAGAGCCAGCTGCGCTGCACTGTCGCTGCTTCCTATGGTCACCCGGCCAGGGTGCTCCAGGTGGTCAAGTCCTGAATTCGGGGGAACCCCAACCTGGGGGACCAAGGCCTACGCCCCAACCCCATCTCGCCTACTGGCCGTTGTTCTCCAGCTGCTCCAGCCCCTTGCGCAGCAGCAGCTTGCCGCCCTCGATCATCCGCTGCTGGTCGCCCTTGAACTGACAGCTGGCGGTTCGATGTTGAACAGTTCTGCTGAAGGGCACGTACCAGATGGCATCGAGCTTGCAGAAGTTGCGACCCTGCTTCTGCGGCACGTCCTCAAGCAGCTCACCGCTGAGGCAGCGAAAACCGGTGCGGTCCTTGCCCTCCCGCAGGCAGGTGCCCAGGTTGCGCACGAAGATCGGCTCGCCCTTCTTCTTGAACGTCTGGTTGGCGAAGCCGGCGAACGACACAGGGTCGTAGCTGAAGGGAGCGGCCTGGGCTACGCCAGTCAGCACCGACAGGAGCAGCAGGGGGCGGAGCAAGCGCAGCACCGGGGCGTGGGCATGGTGGGGACGCCACCATCATCAGGGGATCTGGGCTCACCTCGCCACGCCCCGTTTCCCACGCCCCCAATCGCCTGCACCTGGTCGCGGCCCTGTCACCTGGCGGCCCTCCATGGCGGCATCGGCCCGTGCGATCAGATCGAGCCAGCTCTGGGCCGTAAGCAGCAACCAGGCCGGACCCAGAGGGCATGGAGACAATGATTGCCCCCTAGGTTGTTGGCCAGCAGAAGTCCTGAGCCCGGGGCCTGCCTGCCTCGCACCCCCATGCTGCTTGCTTCCCCCCGTTCCTACATGCTGCTCTCGGTGGCAGCGGCAGTGGCAACCATCCTGCTGAAGACATGGGCCTGGCGGCTCACGGGATCGGTGGGCCTGATGTCCGACGCGATGGAATCAGGGGTGAATCTTGTGGCCGCGATCGGTGCCTTCTGGGCACTCACCCTCGCCGCCAAACCAGCCGATCGCAACCATCACTACGGCCATTTCAAGGCTGAGTACTTCTCAAGCGGCCTTGAAAGTGTACTGATCGTCGCGGCGGCCCTCGCCATTATCTTCGCCGCCGTCGGGCGGCTGCAGCAGCCCCAGCCTCTTGAACAACTGGGTATCGGTCTTGCCATCTCCCTGCTGGCAACGGCGCTGAATGGTCTGGTGGCATGGGTGCTTCTGAGAGCTGCCAAGCGCTTTCACTCGATCACCCTGCGGGCCGATGCCCATCATCTGCTCACAGACGTCTGGACTTCATTCGGCGTCGTTCTGGGCATTGGGCTTGTGAAGGTGACAGGGCTGACGATCCTCGATCCGTTGATCGCGATCGCCGTGGCACTGAATATCATCATCACTGGCTGGAGGCTCTTCCATGAGACCGCATCAGGCCTGCTTGATCGTTCACTATCAGACGACGACCATCGCGTGCTGGAGCAAGTGCTTGCTTCCTACGAAACGGAGGACATCCGCTTTCATGCCCTGAGGACGCGTGTGGCCGGTTCACGGCGATTCGTTTCCCTCCATGTCCTGGTTCCAGGTCGTTGGACCGTACAGGCCGGCCATGACCTATGCGAGCAAATTGAGAAAGAGATTGCGGCCACTCTGACTCGAACCCATGTTCTGACCCATCTCGAACCCCTTGAAGATCCAAGCTCATGGGACGATCAAGGATTCCGCTGGGAGGAGAGCTGACAACCCGAAACGAGTGCTCTGGCTAAGCGGCTCTGACGGGGTGTTGACCTGCGTGACTGACCTGCGTGGCAGTCCCTGAGGGCGGGCACAGCGCCAAAGACCTGCCCATGCCTCTCACCACCTGCACCAGCACCGCCGAACTCGTGGACGACATCGGCAGCGCCAGGCGGCAATCAGACCATGGATCGTCAGCCCATGTCGGATGGTGGGTCGTAGGTGCCGTGAAAGCCGATTAAGACACGCTCAAAGGAATCGACGTAGTAGCGCGAGCCGGCCGGAATCGTGATCACAACGCCGCCATAGACGACGCGCATAGCCTGGGTTGCCCGTCGCTCCTGTGCTTCATCCCAGAGGTTGCTGCTTGGCTGCAAGGCAGGATCCCTCGGAGGGCTCCAGAGCGACTCTCGCTCCTCACCCAGATCGGCGTGCTTCAGCAGGCTCACCAGGTGGTGGTGATGCTGCCTGGCCGCAATATCTGCTGCCGTTTCATTCGCATAGGTGCGTGTTCCCAAGGAAGCACCAAGACGAATCAATTGGCGACAGGCTGCTTCCTGGCCCGAGCGGGCCGCCTGGTGCAGAAAGGTCCACCCCGAGAAGGGGTTCTGGTAGCGACTGCACCCGCCTGCAAAGCGTTGGTCTGACTGCCAGACGCCAAGGACAAGGTCCCAGTTCCCCCGTTTGGCCTGGGCATAGTGCTCTTCAACGGACTTGCGAGCTTCTGCCACTGCTCAGCTGGAGCCTGATTCCCGATCCCAATGGTATGGGCCCCGCCCTCCCAGAAGGCGACAGCGACCCACCGGGGTGACAACGGGGCACCTCCCTGCTAGTACAGGTGTACGCATCTCGGTGTCGCCGTGGTCCTTCCGCTTCCCCTCTCCGCCGAGCCCTGCGTCGACGACTGGCCCTACCTCGATCAGGCCGTTCTCGCACAGAGCCGCAGCCGCCAGGTCTGCATGACCTGCCATTGGTTTCGCCACCATGCCGGCGCCAGCTGCATCCCGCTGCTCACCTGCCAACTGCACCGCGGCCTGATCGCCCATGGCGAGCACCTCACGCGCCGCTGCCCCGGCTGGACCGACGACCAGGTGCGCCAGCGGGGCTGGGCGCCGGAAGGGTCATGACCAGCGCCACGAGCCAGACCGCAGGCGCCAGCAAACGGCCGCCACTCTCCTCCAAAGAAGGGGGCTCAGTTGCGATTGCTGGCCACGAGTGGGAACCTCACCACACCCCTGGCGGGCCGAAGCAGGCGTTGGTGTTCCGCTTCTGCCGGCGCCAGTGATCAGGCCTCAGGGCAGCGCGGAGGAATCACCCCCCGCCTTGACAATCGGCAGAGCCCGCAGCCGGCCGCCGTGCCCAGGCTGGCCGTGAGCCACAGGGCCGCCGCCGAGGTGAGGCCCTTGATCGGAGCACTGCTGTGCTCGCTCTGCTGTTGAAAGATCAGCCCGGCGCCAATGAAGCCCACCCCGGTGGTGATGCCCTGCACGGTACGGCTGAGGGCGTTGGTGGCGTTGAAGTCCACCCCGGCCTGGAGGATCAGCATCACGAAGAAGGCCGAGCCCACGCTCACGGTCATGTAGGTGCGCAGACCAGCGGGGCGCTTGACCCGATCACGGTTGATGCCCACGGCACCGCCCGCCAGAACCGCCAGGCCGATGCGGAAGAAGATTTCGCCCCAGTCGTCTGGTGAGAAGAACAGATGGGAGGGATCGGCATAGGCCATGGGCGACAACCTCTCCAGCAACCAATCGGCCACCATCACCCCCCTCGGGGATTCTGTCCGTGCGCGGGGACACCCCATGGCAGCGGTCGGCAGGCTCTTCGAAGGATCAAGGCCAGTGCCCATCCACAAGGGAACCGTTCCGGACCAGACGGTCTGAGCTGATTCACACTCCACCAACCCACCTGAGGTGCCCCCGGAGTGGGCCCAGACCCGCCCCCCGCGCGGCCCAGAGCATGGGCTTTGGATCATCGCGACGGATCGATGGATCTAAGGTTTGGCACAAACGTGCGCGCGGTCAATTCCTGGCTTGCTGGGAGCAAAACGGTAGAAGCGATTCGGCTCAGCAACAACATAAATGCTGTCATCCGGCCCAAACGCCAGGCCTTCAGGTTGAGCGACATCCGACTCAAGCCCATGATGACCACGCTGTAGGCGCAGCAGCAACGAAGGATGATCTTTGTCGTCAAATCGGTAGACACGCCGAGATTCATCGCTGAGGAATGCCATGGCATTCCAGCTCTCATTAAAGGAAATCGAAGACACATCACCCGCCAGATCAGCCAGGGATTGGCTGGGGTTCCAGATCGAAAATGACAAGCTGGTTGGCTGCGCAAGCATCAGACGATCAAACCCACTCACCTCTACGATCTGCAGTGGGTTCTTTTCATTGGCCAAGAACAGCCGATTGCCGCGATGATCCCAGGACAGGCCCTCGATTCCCTCGTTCTTGCTGCGGTTGAACGAGATGGCAAGAGTGTGGGAGGAGAGCGGCTTGACCTGCTGGGTGGTCGAATTCAGGCGCGTACCCCAGATGACATTTCCCTTTTCACTGGCAATCACAAACAGATCGCCGGAGACGTGGCTGATCGCCTCAAGATCGTCCCCAAAGGTGGTCGGCAGGATTCTGAGGACTCGGCCACAGGGACCGATCTCCACCACCCGCCTTGGTCCATTCAGTACCGCGAACAGCGTATTGGTGGCCGCGCTGTAAGTGAGGCCCGAGATATTACGACGAATCCCCTGAAGAGCCAGCCCCTCCTGGAGGACGACATAGCCAGTGCTGCCAGCCCCAGAAGCCGCCTCGAAGGTCCAGTAGCTCCAGAGACGCCTAGGGAACCAGGCGATTACGGCCATGAGTCCACAGCCAAGGGCAAATGCCAGGGCCATGCCCTTTAGCGGCCGGTGACTGGTAGTGATCTTTTCTGTCAAGCCAGCATGGCTGGGATTGATCAAGCCTACACGTCAACTACGCGGCGAATTCGCAGACAACTGTCCAGCCAAGGCGAGTGTTGGATTTGGACATGATCTACCCTCCTACATCTTAGTAGAACCATGTGTAGCTGGAGAGGCGCTGATGGCTTCGCATGGCGGAATTGCCTGCTGCCCATGATTCATCAATGCAAACCAATTGATGGCGAACTACAGGATGGGTGCTGTTATGAGGCAGGAGCTCGCAGGACTGCCATCGGGGGCTGGCTCCTTGGGTGGATCTAGCTGCTGAGTCTCAACTCCAACGTCATCTTACCTGACGACTGCATGCAAGTAATTTAGCGCCATTGGATAGGCCGTATTCATGTCTTCACTTCAGGCCTGCTCTGCCGCCCGCTGCCTGAGAGCCTCCATTAGTCCGGCGTAGTTGAGCAGGATGTCCTTGAGGCCTGACTGCACGGCGGGTTGGTTGAGGACCTGCTGGGTCCTCATGGCCGTGTGGGCCTCGAGCGCCGTGATGGAAGACACCCTGCCCATCAGCCGCAAGGAACTCAGCTGAGGGCAGGCAATCGTGCTCCGGGGCCAGAAGCGGCAGGAGGGCTGGCGGGTCTGCGAGCCGCAGTGGAGAGGAGAGCCGTGGGTGGGGCGAAGTGGGAGCGGCGGTTTGCCCTACTGACACCCCGGATCAGATGGGTTAGTCCATAGGTAGACACCCGACCGGGGGTTCACCAACAGCTCCCGCAACTGGTGCAAGGGCCCTCAGCACAGGGGGCCCTTCTTCATGGCATAGCCCACCCCCACAACAAAGCCCGGAGCGTTGACCCCAGGCGCTTGTCTGCTCAGCCGTGGTGCCGTCCCAAGGGGGTCGGGCGCAGCTGTGCGGTCGGTTGATCGTGTTCGGATCAGGTGTTTTCAGTTGTGGGCAGAGCCGCTGGCGCTGGCACCTGGGGCCAGGTGTCTAGGGGGACGTTCCATTGGGTCCGGGGCACCTGAGGCGGTGCAGAGGACGGCGACAGGGCTGTTCAGACAGACCAGCGACACGCCTGGAACGTCACATCTTGTTCTGAACGTTGGAGCAGGGGCCGGATCGTCAGCGCACTCCTGGCTGGTGCTCAGGGGGGGTGTCGTCCATCAGCGGAGCCTCCGAATCCCGTTGGCATCACGATGGATCCGGCGGCTGGAGACAGCAAGAGCGGCAGCGGGATCAACATCCCTCGTTACCAGCGGTGACGGCCCTTCATGACGGAACGAGCGGCACAGAGCCTCGTCGTGCTGCTGGCGCAGGCAGCCCCGATCCTGATGTGTCGATCGCCGCTTGTCAGCTCAGAACTGGATCCCACTGCACCGGGCTGATGATAAACAACACATCCCCCGCCTGCAGCTTCACATCGCCACGGGGATTGGCCAGGGTCGCCCCGGAGCGCTGCACGGCCAGCACCATCACCCCATGGTCATCGCGCAGGCGACTGGAGGCGATGGTCTGACCCACCCAGGGGTTGTCCTCGCGTAGGGGGATGCTGTGGGTCACGAGATCAGGCAACACCACCCTCAGGTCATGCACCCTGGTCGCCTCCGGCGCCAGGCTGCGAGCCATCCGTCGCCAGTCGCCGCGCACATCGCCGATCAACTCCTTGATCCGCTCACGTGGCACCAGCATCCGGGCCAGTACGCGGGAGAAGACCTCGATCGACACCTCCAGCTCATCGGCGATCACCTCATCGGCCCCCAGCTGGGTGAGGGGCTCCACCTCCCGCAGGTAGCGCGTGCGGACCAGGATGAAAGCACCCGGTGCAAGGCGTCGGGCGAGCTCCACGATGCGCCGAGCAGCGCCGGGATCATCGATCACCACCACGATCGCCCGGGCCTGATGGGCCCGCACCAGCTCGAGAATGGCCGGCTGGCTGGCGTCGCCGTAGTAGATCGGCAGGCCTTCGCTGCGGGCATTCCGCACGAGGGCGCTATTGAGCTCAACCACGGCATAGGGCACCTCACAGCGCCGGCAGCTGGCGGCCAGGTTGCGGCCGGTCACACCGAAACCCACGATCAGCACGCTGGGGGCCTCCTGCGGCGCCGTGCCCGCGAGCCCCTGCCGAGTGCGGCGGTCGCTCCAGCGGCCGAGCGGCGTGGAGGCCAGCTGCTCCGCCAGCTTCGGGGCGGCCTGGATCAACAGCGGTGTGGCCAGCATGCTCAGAACGGCCACCACCAGCACGCTCTGAAACACCTCCTGCGAGAGCAGGCCGGCGCTGACACCCGCCTTGGTGGCGACCAGCGAAAACTCACCCACCTGGGCCAGGGCCATGCCGGAGAGAACGGCCTGGCGCAAGGGCAGTCCCACAGCCAGAGAGGCGGAGGCGGCGATCAGCGGCTTGATCAGCAGCACGACGGCCGTGAGCAGCAGCATCGGACCGAGATTGCCAGCCAGGACCTTCAAATCGAGAAGCATGCCGATCGAAATGAAGAACAGGCTCATCAGCACATCGCGGAACGGCAGCATCACCGCAACCGCCTGATGGGAATAGTCGGATTCCGAAAGGATGAAGCCCGCAAGAAAGGCCCCAAGCGCCAGTGAAAGGCCGAGCGTCTGGGTGAGCACAGCAATGCCCACACAGAGCATGAACACCCCCAGGAGAAAAGCCTCGGAACTGCGGGTGCGGGTGATGCACTCCAGCACCCAGGGCACGATCCAGCGGTAGGCGCTGTAGCAGAAGGCCGCCACCAGAAGCACCTTGAATAGCAGTGCGCCCAGATCGGCCAGGCCGCCGCCGCCGCCGCCCTTGCTAGCCAGTCCCGCCATCCCCGCCAGCAGCGGTGCGGTGAGCATGACCGGCACCACGCCGATGTCCTGATAGATCAGGATCGAGAGAATCGAGCGGCCATGCGGGGTTTCCAGTTCGCCTCGGTCCTGCAGAAGCCGCAGCACGATTGCCGTGCTCGAAAGCGCCACCACGAAACCGAGATAGACGCTCTGCTGCGGCACCAGGCCCGTGAGAGGCAGCAGCAGGGTGACAACGGCCGCAGTGCCGAAGAGCTGGACCGTACCGCCGATCGCGAAGAAGCGCTTCAGTCGCTCCAGATCAGCAATCGAAATCTCCAGTCCAATCACAAACAGCAGCAGCACCACCCCGATCTCGGCCAGCAACTCGATCTCGTGGGCATTGCGTACCAACTGCAGCGCATGGGGTCCGGCGATCACCCCGGCCAGTAGCAGCCCGATCGCCGAGGGCAGCCGCAGGCGATGGCACACCACCGCAGCGGTGACCGACAAGGCGAAGATCGTGACCAGATCCAGCAACAGGCTCTGCATAACCGCCAAGCTCCGCAGCAGAGTGCGCAAGCTACCGCCCAGTAGCACGACTTAAGCGCCTATCTCACCTGGGTCAGCAGACAGCGAGCATCACGTGTCGGAGTGGTTGGCGGTCGGTGAGGTCTGCCGTATCCCATGCTCGTCCCCTGCCAGCTGCACCGCGGCCTGATCGCCCACGGCGAGCACCTCACCCGCCGCTGCCCGGGCTGGACCGATGAGATGGTGCGCCGGAAGGGCTGGGCGCCGGAAGGGGCATGACCAGTGCCATGGGCACGAGCACCAGGGGCCAGAGCGCTGGGGCGAGTAAGCGGCCGCCGCTGTCCCCCAGGGAGGGCTGGCTCAGCGACGGCCGCCATGTGCTGCACTTTCGGCCCACCCTCTGGGACCGCTGGACCCAGCGGCTGGAGGTGACCAGCGGCGAGCTGCTGCCGGATCAGCCCGTACCGCTACTCAAGAACCACAAGGAACTCACCCGCGAGCAGGCGATCGCGCTCTGGCGCCAGAAGCGGCAGGAGGGCTGGCGGGCCTGTGCACCCCAGTGGCATCTGCCGCCACCGCCTTTGGCGTGAGGAGAAGCAGCCCAAACGATCCACGCTGCTCCCCCTCTGCAGCCCAGGGCAATGCGTGTAATGGCCGATTGTGCGGAGCTGCTGGCGGAGCGAATCTGAGTCCATCAACCCAGGGAGGAGCCATCGATGGCTGACACCCCACCTCAGCACGCTTAGAAGCAACGCTGACCGCAGGCCCCTGCTCCAACAGTCTTCACCCATCCGTGGGCGGGTCGTCAGTTCAGACACCGAATGTTCGTCTGAACCGTCGACACTCCATCCGCACCGCCTCAGGTGCCTTCCGGAGAACCAGCTGCCCCACACCTGGATTGCTCGGCCCCAGGTGCCAACGCCAGCCGCTTCACAAGCCCATCCCACGCTCCAGCGTGATGACATCACGACCCCCGGGGCCAACCTCGGGGGTTTCGTCTGTCAGTCCAACCAGCCCCGCGCCGCCGCCAGGCGTGAGGCTTCCTGCACCGCCTCAATGCAGCGCTGGGCGCGGCGTTTGGCGTCGTCCTGGCCCTGGGCCCGCAGCAGGTAGCCCTCCAGGGCCTCCGGCGTTTCGATCACCGCCAGCAGGCCGGTCGCGCGCGCCCCGAGGGAGCCATCGGCCAGCAGACGGCTCACCAGGCCCAGCTCCCACAGCTGCTGCCCGGCGGATCCGGTCGAGAAAAGCTGCCGCTGGAGCAGGGCAAACAGGTCCTGCTTGAGGGCAGACAGCTGGCCGGCGCGCAGACGGCGGCTGTTGGGCAGTCCCGCCGCCGGGCCCAGACCCGGTTGGCGGGCAGCCGCTGGAGCCTGAGCGGCGGAACCGTGATCAACACTCCAGCTCAGACCCGTGCCCGGCAGCCCCAGGGTGGTGCGGGCACCGCCGCCTCGGGTGACCGGGATGTTGAACGATGCCCCGCGGCCACCGACCGAGATGGAACTCAGGCCACCCTTGGCAAAGTTGAAGCGTAGGGGGCCCAGGCGGGCGGAGCGGCGGAAGCGGAAACCCATGGGGTGCGATGCGGTCAGGGGATTTGGGGGATCCGGTGATCAACGCTCACCGGAGCGATAGAAGCCATAGGGACAGCTCGCGGTCTGAGGAAGAGATCGGACCGGCTGCTCGGGCAGGGCATTCCCAACCAGCGAAAGACTGGGCGGCAGCGCCACCGCCAGGACAGACCAGACCACCTGCAGGCTGCAGCAATCTCCAGCCTGACCGCTACTGCCAGCTGCGGCAGATTGATGCAGAAACTGCATAGCAGAGGCCTCAGGTCAGACTCCAGGAGTGCCAAGGCCATCCCTGCCCCTGCTGCTCACGGCCCTGCTGGTGGTGAGCAGCCCGGTGCCATCAGCAGCCCAGCCCCTGGGCGGCGCGGCCACGGTGGTGTCGATCGGTGATGGCGACACGATCCGCGTCCGCCAGGCCGGCCGGCTGGTGACGGTGCGGCTGGCCTGCATCGACGCCCCGGAGATGGCCCAGGCCCCCTATGGAGCCCAGGCACGCCATTACCTCCAGATCCGTCTGCAAATCGGCAGCAGCGTGCGGCTGATCCCCCAGAGCACCGACCGCTATGGGCGCACCGTGGCCGAGGTGATCGGCGGGGTGAATCTCAACCTGGCCCTGGTGGAGGACGGACAGGCCTTTGCCTATCGCCAGGTCCTGGCCGGCTGCAACGCCCGCGAGTATCTCGATGCGGAGTATCGGGCTTCCCGCCGGCGCTATGGCATCTGGCAGGTGTCCGGCGGCATCACCCGGCCGTGGGACTTCCGGCGGGGAAAAAGCGCCAGGCAACAACCTGGTGCAGGAGCCTCTGGATCCAGTGGCCTGAATCCCACTGGCAGGAATCCGGTCCCATCGGCCATGGCGACCCCGGACCAATCCGCAGGCACCACCACCCCAGCCGGCGGCGGTCGCTACCGCTGCCGCGAGATCGGCTCTTACGCCCTCGCCCAGCAACTACTGCGTGAGGGCCACAGCTACCTCGATGGCGACGGCGACGGGGCGGCCTGCGAACGCCTGCCCCGCTGACACTCTCTTCACAACAGCCCAACCCACACCCGCTGGCGCGCCGCAGCAGCAACACCACCTCCCGCTTCTGCCGGAAGCCCTGGCGATGGGCAGGAGGGTTCCCGGTATCAACGCCCGCAATGCCACATGAGACGGGCCCATGAGACAGCCTGCGCTCTTGGCAGTCCCTGGCAGGTATGCCGAGGACATGGCAGAACTGCGGTCTTCGTCGGCTCTCTCCGGACCCAATCCTCCCGGCGGGACCAACCCTTCAGAAACCTAAACACGCTTGCGAAACCAGGGAAGCCCCTGCAGTTCAAGGTGTTTCAAAAAATGGGTCGCCTGAGATTCGAACTCAGGACCAATCGGTTAAAAGCCGAGTGTCAATTCCGAGATTCCCTGTCCACGACTAGCTCTCAGCTCAGTTGTCCCAAGAAAAGTCCCAAGGATTGGTTTGGTGGATCCCCATTCTGCGGCAATACCAAGCTGATGAGACTCACGGCTCCCCCCGACCCCGATCGCTCCCCATCGAGCCCCCCAGCGCCAGCCCGGCCAGGATGCTGAGCCCCTGGCTGACGGCGTCGTCGATGCGGCCCTGGGGCCGGGCACAGAACAGCGCCA